>NZ_CP028487.1:4362750-4986001 GCF_003048255.1 Yersinia massiliensis | reverse complement strand
GGCGGACTCCACTCGAACAAGATCAATAAAAGAAAGAAATCAGAATTTTTTGCAACTCATCGTTTTTGACACACGCCAATCAGACCTGTAGCAAGCCAGGATGACATGCGAACCGTTTTTCGGTTGTTTTTGCGACTTACATCTCCCCGAGATCCTGGAGTAGTGATCCCAGAGCAATAGATGCGATCGGAATGGCGGATCATAGCGCAAAAGGAGCAATAGATCCTCCCCTTCCTCACAGATTAGATCCTTTTTATCCACAGGCCATAACTTCTCCTCAGAGTGTAACCCAGCGCACAGCTTTTCGTGCCCCTCATCATCAGTAATCCCGAAATATTTCGGATTATACTGGTATTACCTTCCCCTTTTCCGGCAACTGATCCTTATTATTCCGCGAAGGATCTCACGGCGATCCTTGCGATTTATGTGGGAGTCCGTATAATCCTCAGCCCTACGTGTGATGACTGTTTTCTCGATGGCCTTGGTCAAAAAGATACCAGCAGTAAACACGGACAGGCTCTTGGTAAACTCCCGAACAGAAAACTTCTGCGCGGGCGTGCGCAATGTCAATTGACTCAGGACTGTACAATTATTACAATCCCGCTTCTTTATATGTTGCGATTGAGGCGTCGGTGTCTTCACTCCGAGCAGCCAAACGCGTTTACTGAATCAGTAATTATTTTAAGTTTAGGTAGAAATCGCTATGAAACGCACTTTCCAACCGTCCGTATTGAAGCGCAACCGTAGCCACGGTTTCCGTGCTCGTATGGCCACCAAAAATGGTCGTCTAGTTCTGGCTCGCCGTCGTGCGAAAAGCCGTTCTCGTCTGACTGTTTCTAAGTAATAAAAGCTAACCATCTCAATGGTTAAGCTAGCATTTCCTAGGGAGTTACGTTTGTTAACTCCCAGTCATTTCACTTTCGTCTTCCAGCAACCACTACGGGCTGGCACGCCGCAAATCACCATCCTCGGCCGCCTGAACGAGCTGGGGCATCCCCGCATCGGTCTTACCGTCGCCAAAAAACATGTCAAACGTGCCCACGAACGTAATCGGATAAAACGCCTCACTCGCGAAAGCTTCCGTTTGCATCAGCACACGTTGCCGTCTATGGATTTTGTCGTTTTGGTGAAAAAAGGTGTGGCTGACCTCGATAACCGTGCGTTGACGGAAGCTTTGGAAAAATTATGGCGTCGCCACTGTCGCCAGGCTCCCGCATCCTGATCGGGCTAATCAGGGGCTATCAGCTCGTGATAAGTCCGCTGTTGGGGCCGCGTTGTCGTTTCCATCCCACGTGCTCTCATTACGGAATTGAGGCATTGCACCGGTTTGGCATGATAAAAGGCAGTTGGTTAACACTGAAACGCGTATTAAAATGCCACCCCTTGAACCCAGGTGGCGATGATCCCGTGCCGCCGAAACCCGACGATAACAGAGAACACTAACGATGGATTCGCAACGCAATCTTCTCCTCATCGCTCTGCTGTTCGTGTCTTTCATGATCTGGCAAGCTTGGCAAGTGGATAACAATCCACAACCAACAGCCCAGACCACGCAACAGACGACGAATACTGCAACCGGTGATAAAGCAAGCCAGGCTGTGCCAGCCAGTGGTCAGGGTCAACTGATCACGGTAAAAACAGATGTCCTGTCTCTGACCATTAATACCCGTGGCGGTGACATCGAGCAGGCTAACCTGCTGGCTTACCCGGATGCTCTGGGTTCAGATAAGACTTTTGAATTACTGGAAACGACCCCCGCTTTCATTTATCAGGCGCAAAGTGGCCTGACAGGTAAAAACGGCCCAGATAATCCAGCTAATGGTGAGCGCCCGCTGTTTGAAGCGCCACAGACCAGCTTTGTATTAGCAGATGGTCAGGACGAACTGCGTATTCCATTGACCTTTACCGGTAAAGACGGCTCTGTTTTCATCAAGACTTTTGTGCTGAAACGTAATGACTACGCCATTGGCGTGGATTATCACGTTAAGAACGCCTCTGCTGCCCCGCTGGAGCTGACGCTGTTTGGCCAATTAAAACAAAGTATCAATCTGCCTAAACACCGTGATACCGGCAGCAATAACTTTGCGCTGCATACTTACCGTGGTGCGGCTTACTCTTCTGATGAAACTAAATACAAGAAATACAGCTTTAGTGATATCGAAGATAAAAACCTAGATGTCAGCACTAAAGGTGGTTGGGTGGCGATGTTGCAGCAGTATTTCGCAACAGCGTGGATTCCAACGGCTAACGAAACTAACACCTTCTACTCTGCTGATTTAGGTAATGGTTTAGCGGCTATCGGCTTCAAGGGTGCGCCAGTCGTTATTCAACCGGGCGAGCAGAAACAACTGAGTGCCACCCTGTGGGTGGGTCCAGAAATTCAGGACAAAATGGCGGCTATCGCGCCACATTTGGACCTGACTGTTGATTATGGTTGGTTGTGGTTTATTTCTCAGCCACTGTTCAAACTGCTGAAATTCATTCACAGCTTTGTCGGTAACTGGGGCTTCTCCATCATTGTTATCACCTTTATCGTGCGCGGTATCATGTACCCGCTGACGAAGGCGCAATACACCTCGATGGCGAAAATGCGTTTACTGCAGCCTAAACTGGCCGCCATGCGTGAGCGAATCGGTGACGATAAGCAGCGTATGAGTCAGGAAATGATGGCGCTGTACAAAGCTGAGAAAGTGAATCCACTGGGTGGCTGCTTACCGCTGATCATTCAGATGCCGATCTTCTTGGCGTTGTACTACATGTTGATGAGCTCGGTTGAATTGCGTCATGCGCCATTCATCTTGTGGATCCATGACCTGTCAGCACAAGACCCGTACTACATTCTGCCAATTCTGATGGGTATCACCATGTACTTCATTCAGAAGATGTCACCGACAACGGTGACTGACCCGATGCAGCAGAAGATCATGACATTCATGCCAGTTATCTTCACTGTGTTCTTCCTGTGGTTCCCGGCTGGTCTGGTACTGTACTATATCGTCAGTAACTTGGTGACCATCCTGCAACAACAGTTGATTTATCGTGGTCTGGAAAAACGTGGCTTACACAGCCGCGATAAGAAAAAACAGTCTTAATAGGATGAGTACCCAAATTTATTGGCGTTGCCGTTAGGTTGCCAATCAGCAACAAATCGGTCGAAAACTGATTTGAGTGAGAGGCAGCTCACAACGCGGTAACGTCAAGTAAGGCGGGTATAGAGGCGGTCAATATGACCGCCTTATTCTTTTTACAGAAGCCTGATTTTCGTGTTTCAGGCTTGTGCAAAAACAATAAGTTAAAGAGAGATATGACCATGAGCGCCACTGATACTATCGTCGCACAAGCAACGCCGCCAGGCCGTGGTGGCGTGGGTATTTTACGTGTTTCGGGTCGTGCCGCTGCTGTCGTTGCGCAAGCGGTTTTAGGAAAATTGCCCAAACCACGTTATGCCGACTATCTGCCGTTTAAAGATGTCGATGGCAGTACGTTGGATCAAGGCATTGCTCTCTACTTCCCTGGTCCGAATTCTTTCACGGGCGAGGACGTGCTGGAGCTGCAAGGTCACGGCGGCCCAGTCATACTCGATTTGCTATTAAAGCGTATTCTGGCCCTGCCAGGGCTGCGTATTGCCCGTCCAGGGGAGTTCTCTGAGCGTGCATTCCTCAACGATAAACTGGATTTGGCACAAGCAGAGGCCATTGCTGACCTGATCGATGCCAGTTCAGAGCAAGCTGCGCGTTCGGCAGTAAACTCATTACAGGGCGCATTTTCAACGCGTATCCACCAATTGGTGGAAGCACTTACTCACCTGCGAATCTACGTCGAAGCAGCCATTGACTTCCCTGATGAGGAAATCGACTTCCTTTCAGATGGTAAGATTGAAGGCCAGTTGAACGGTGTGATGGCTGACTTGGAGCAGGTGCGTACTGAAGCTCGCCAAGGCAGCTTGCTGCGCGAAGGGATGAAAGTGGTGATTGCGGGCCGACCTAATGCCGGTAAATCCAGTTTACTCAATGCGTTAGCAGGCCGTGAAGCGGCGATTGTCACCGATATCGCAGGGACCACCCGTGATGTACTACGCGAACATATTCATATCGATGGGATGCCACTGCATATCATCGATACCGCAGGTTTACGTGAAGCCAGTGACGAAGTTGAGCGCATTGGTATTGAACGTGCTTGGAATGAGATAGAACAAGCTGACCGAGTGCTGTTTATGGTCGATGGCACCACAACAGAGGCGACTGAACCGGCGGCGATTTGGCCTGAATTTATGGCGCGCTTGCCTTCATCACTCCCGATTACTGTCGTGCGTAATAAGGCCGATGTCACCGGCGAGACGCTGGGACTAACAGAAGTGAATGGTCACTCACTTATTCGCTTATCGGCGCGCACAGGTGAAGGCATTGACCTGCTACGAGACCATTTGAAACAGAGTATGGGCTTTACCAGTAACACCGAAGGCGGTTTTCTGGCACGCCGTCGCCATTTGCAGGCATTGGAAACTGCCGCACAGCATTTGGTACAGGGCCATGAACAGTTAGTAAGTGCTTACGCTGGTGAGCTATTGGCAGAAGAATTACGTTTAGCACAACAGTCATTGAGTGAAATTACCGGTGAATTTAGCTCAGATGACTTACTGGGGCGTATTTTCTCCAGTTTTTGTATCGGAAAATGAGTGTAGTGCCATCGCGCTGGAGCAGATTGCCGTTAATTTTGATAATCTTGCTCTATGTGTCTGAACTGTGCAGCTTACCTGAGTGATGATAACCGGTAATGCCAGTGGCTCGAACACTTAACTGTATCCATAAATTTGAGGTATCCATGATTATAAAACCACGTGTACGCGGCTTTATCTGTGTGACTGCTCACCCGACTGGTTGCGAAGCTAACGTCAAAAAGCAAATCGACTATGTCACCGCAGAAGGCGCAATTGCTAACGGCCCAAAAAGAGTATTAGTCATTGGTGCATCGACTGGATACGGACTGGCCGCTCGCATTACAGCAGCATTTGGTTGTGGTGCCGATACGTTGGGTGTTTTCTTCGAACGTCCTGGCGAAGAGGGCAAACCTGGTACGTCTGGTTGGTACAATAGCGCGGCATTCCATAAATTTGCTGAGCAAAAAGGTCTGTACGCGAAGAGCATCAATGGCGATGCTTTCTCCGATAAGATTAAGCAACTGACCATCGAAACGATCAAACAAGACTTAGGTCAGGTGGATCAGGTCATTTACAGCTTGGCTTCGCCACGTCGTACACACCCAAAAACCGGTGAAGTGTTTAACTCCACACTAAAACCAATTGGTCATGAAGTTAAGTTCCGTGGCCTTGATACCGACAAAGAAGTGATCAAAGAAGCCGTACTGCAACCCGCCACCCAAGAAGAGATCGACAACACGGTTGCGGTTATGGGCGGCGAAGACTGGCAGATGTGGATGGATGCATTACTGGAAGCGGGTGTACTGGCTGAAGGCGCGCAAACTACCGCTTTCACCTACTTAGGCGAAAAAATCACCCATGATATCTATTGGAACGGTTCTATTGGCGCAGCCAAAAAGGATCTGGACCAAAAAGTTCTGGCTATCCGTAATAGCTTGTCAGCCCACGGCGGCGGCGATGCTCGCGTATCAGTACTGAAAGCGGTTGTCACCCAAGCCAGCTCGGCCATTCCAATGATGCCACTGTATTTGTCACTGTTATTCAAAGTGATGAAAGAGAAAGGCACGCACGAAGGTTGTATCGAGCAGGTCTATTCGCTGTATAAAGACAGTCTGTGTGGCAACACGCCGCATATGGACCAAGAAGGCCGCCTGCGTGCTGACTATAAAGAGCTGGATCCAGCGGTTCAAAATGAAGTACAGCAATTGTGGGACCAAGTCACCAACGACAATATCTATCAACTGACTGATTTTGTTGGCTATAAAACAGAGTTCCTTAATCTGTTTGGCTTCTCCATCGACGGTGTTGACTATGACGCCGACGTGAACCCTGATGTGAAAATCCCTAATCTGATTCAGGGCTAAGCTCAGATTTATCGCGATAAAACCCGCTGCGCTGCAATATCACGGCGTCGCGGGTTTCATTCCACTTCCCCTTATAGGGGTCTGAAGCCCAACCGTACGAAAATGTACGCTAAGTATGTTTTTTAACCAAACTGGTGCTTTCGCTGCCATGACGAAAGATAATTATAAAGGCCATTCATCGCTCTCTTCCGCTTGCTTAAGTGTCCTTAGCTGTCCTTTAGTTACCTGTTCTGCCAGCGTGAATGTGTAGTGACCCAGCATATTAATATGTGCATGGCGCAGTGGTGACAGCCGGGATTCATCGTCTTCATTTATGGCTTCACCCTCATCACGTAAATGTGCCAGTGCCGCCTGCATACCGGAGTATTCTGACAGTTCTCATTATCTGGCCTGACGTCAGGTTAGGGTATAGGCCAACCTGACGGTCGAGATATTATTGTTATTACAGACTAATCACATCCTTAGTTCCGCGTTCATCTCAGCGGCTATGACTTTGAAGTCATGATCGCTAATCTGAAAAATACCAAATCGAAGTTGGTATCCCCAGTTTCTATTACCTGCTGAAAATTCCAGAACATCCAAGATTGGCCGAATAGGCGATTCATTAGCATGGAGCCATGACACATCACGTCGGAAAGGACAAAATCCATCCCCCATATCGAACTGGTAGGGTTCTCCCGATTTGACAATACCGATAGCAGTGAAAATCTGTAGTTTTTTGTTGCTACCAAACTTAAGCGTTGGAGAGTAGTAAGCAATACGGTCCCCCGGTTTAACACGTCGCAATGGGGTCGCCTTGCCATGACAGACCTGCATAAAACCGCCAACTCTGCCAATTCGAACATGCTCTGCTGAGGCCACGGCAATCCAGTTGTTACTCATCGTGCAGACGGCGCAAAAACACGGAGACGATGACCATCGGGGTCAAGCGCAACAAATGTATAACCAAAATCCATATCAGTCGGTGTTTGCAAGGTAGTCAGACCACGACCACTCCAGTCAGCATGCATGGTATTGACCATATCGTTGCTGGCAACGGCAAAGGCCAGTTCACCACAGCCAGCGGTTGCTATCGCCGCCGGCTCAACAGTATGCTTCGACCACAACCCAAGCATAACGCCTGAACTAAGGGCGAACATGGCAAAAGTAGGTGATTCTTCGATTGGTCTTTTCCCAAGGAGGTCTTCATAGAAAACGGTGCTGTTCGCTGGGCTGTCTACATACAAAATGATAAAATTAGGATCAGTCATAATATTGCTCCGCATTGTTGAATTAAATGGGCTGATACAGACCACAATTCAATACTAAACTGGACTACTGCCAGAATATGTCAGTAGTGAGAGACTACTGCGGAGAAATACCTTCGATTTCGCGCCACTCTTTTAAAAGAACCTGCCGCCGTCGCGGATAACGCTGTTCCGTAATTTTTAAAGATGAAATTCTGTCAGTGCGAAAGTGTCGGAATTCCTGACGCAGCTCGCACCATGCAACAAGAACGCGGACATGATCAAAATAGCCGAGTGCAAAAGGCCAGATTGTTCGCGTGGATTCAACACTGTTGAGGTTGCAATAGCTGACCTCAAGCTTGCACTCGGCACGAATGGCCCGACGAATTTGAAGTATCTCCTCATCTCCTGCCGTGACACTAGCCCCGGGCCCAACAAGCAGGGCAGTTGCATCGAGTACATTGCATAAATCATTAGGTAGAACAGCCGCTATCTTGGTGAGAGCACTTCGAGCAGCGGCACTGAGCTTAACATCACCGCGATCGGTAACCCAACGAGATCCCAGAACGAGCGCCTCGATTTCGTCCTCCGAAAACATAAGTGGGGGAAGCATGAAGCCAGGCCGCAAGACGTAGCCAAGGCCTGGCTCTCCATCAATGCTCGCACCTTGCTTTTGTAATATTCCTATATCACGGTAGAGCGTGCGAAGACTTATCCCAAGCTCCGAAGCCAAATGTGCCCCGGTAACAGGAAACCGATGGCTGCGCAAAATCTGCATTAAATCAAGTAAGCGTTGAACTCGTGACATATGACGACATCTCTCAGAATACAATTAGCCAGCTTTTGACCAGATACTGCCAAAAATTGGCAGTATCTTTTTCTGAGTATGTACCCACCACTGAGCGTCTCCAAGCAGAACCTTTGTGAAAATAACTTCGCCGGCCTGTACATTAGGAGATGATTAAAAAATGCGCTTAGCGTACGTTTTCGTACGGTTGGGCTTCAGGCCCCTTATACTCCCCATCAGCGCTATATCTTTATATTGCATAAGCTAAGTCTATATTCTTCGTTTACGGACAACGCGATCGCCTGCAACCTTGTGAATCAATTCGCCTTTAGGCACTGCATTAATCTTGATTCCGCAGGGAAATAATGATGAAAACGCGTTCACTGGCAATACCACTTTTTAGCTTAATGATTTTAACTTCGCTGAACGCGCACAGTGATGAGAAGAAATTAATTAAGTTAGGGTTTAATCCTGGCCCTTATAAAGAACAATTCGAGAAAGGCGTGGCGCCTTATTTGATAAAGAAAGGCTACAGCATTGAATATAAAGACTTCAATGATGGTATTCAGGTCAACAATGCTGTCAGCACGGGGGAAATAGATGGCAATATCATGCAGCACCCTATTTACCTGCAAGCAATAAATGACCGACTACGCATTGATAATACCGGTATTGTTCAAGTCCCCACTCCGCCAATGGGACTCTATTCCAATAAACACCAAAAAGAAGATAAGCCCAAAGATGGCGCATGGGTTTCAGTCCCGAATCAACCTTCCAATGAATACCGAGCCGCTCTCTTGCTGCAATCTATTGGCTGGATAAAGCTGAAAGAGAAAATCGACCCAGCGACATTCTCACAAAAAGACATCGCAGAGAACCCTTATCATTTGGTGATCAAAGAGATGGATAATGCCCAACAAGTCAGGGCGCTGCCGGATGTTGATTTTGGCGCTATTCAAGGTAACTTCGCCGTTTCTAATGGCATAAAACTCACCTCTGCTTTACAGCTTGAAAAACCAACGACGCAATTTGTCAATGTGGTGACAGTTGCGGGTAAGAATAAAGACGCGGAGTTTGCGAAAGATATTATTGCCGGATATCACTCCCCTGAATTCAAAAAGTATATTTTAGAAAATGATAAATATACGGGTTATATGCTGCCTGATTATCTGAACTAATGGAATAATCTGATGATTGAGCTTCAGCATATTTCTAAAACATTTGAGCGCAAAGGGATCAAACTACAAGCGCTAAAAAATGTCAGTTTAACCGTCGAAGATGGCGATATATTTGGCATCATCGGTTATAGCGGTGCAGGGAAAAGCACCCTATTACGGATGGTTAACTCGCTAGAAAGCCCGACATTGGGCAATGTGATCATTGATGGTAAAAATCTGCGTGATTTTAGCCAAGAGCAGCTCAGACTACTGAAAAAAAACATTGGCATGATTTTCCAAAATTTTAATTTATTGGAATCAAAGACCGTTTTTAAAAATGTCGCGATGCCGCTCATATTATTGGGGAAAAATAAGGCATTCATTCAGGAACGTGTCGCTGAACTGCTTGATTTTGTTGGGTTAGGCGATAAAAGCCTGAGCTTCCCAAACGAATTATCCGGTGGACAGAAACAGCGCGTTGGTATTGCGCGCGCACTGGCAACCAATCCGTCAATTCTACTTTGTGATGAAGCTACATCCTCATTGGATCCGCAGACGACTGCGCAAATATTGTTATTACTGAAGAAAATTAATCAGCAATACAATATTACGGTTTTGCTGATCACCCACGAGATGTCAGTGATTCAAAAAATATGCAATAAAGTCGCAGTGATGGAGAGTGGCCAGATTATTGAGCAAGGATCGGTCTTAACCGTATTTGGTCACCCAACACACCCTACCACTGCCAATTTTGTCCGCACCGTCATCAAAGATAGCTTACCGGACAGCGTGAAGAAGCTATTGAATAACAGCCATGCTGGCCGACAATTCCGATTGGCATTTATGGGGCCGATAGCCACACAACCCGTGATCAATCAGCTCATCAGGCAATATGACATTGGCGTGAATATTCTCTTTGCCAACATGTCAGAGATACAAAGCACCACACTTGGCCATATGGTGTTGTTATTAACCGGCGAGAATCACACCATAGATGATGCCGTCAGTTATCTGTCAGGCACCGGTATTGATATACAGGAAATAAGTTGATGATAGAAACGGCCATTACATTGGACCAATTTATTCAAGCGCTCCACGACACACTGGTGATGGTCAGTATTTCATTGATGATCGGTTCTCTAATTGGTATCCCGTTGGGTATTTTATTGGTTGTGACGCGGCCAGGGGGCTTAATTAATCATCGAGCCTTTTATAATATTCTCAATCCAGTGATCAATATCATTCGATCACTGCCGTTTATTATTCTGATGGTCGCCATTATTCCTTTAACGCGCCTTATCGTGAATACCACGATAGGAACACCAGGGGCGATTGTGCCACTGATTATTTTTATCGCCCCCTATATTGGCCGATTGGTTGAGAACTCATTACTGGACGTGAATCCCGGCATTTTGGAAGCTGCAAAATCGATGGGCGCAACCCCATTGCAGGCAATTTGGTATTTTCTATTACCTGAAGCCTCCTCATCGTTAATATTAGCGCTCACCACGGCTACTATTGGTCTCATTGGTGCAACCGCGATGGCGGGAACTGTGGGCGGCGGCGGTATCGGTGATTTAGCCATTACCTACGGTTATCAACGCTTTGATACTTTTGTGACGGTGACGACAGTCATTGTTTTAATTATCACCGTGCAACTCATCCAATCGCTGGGGAATTTATTTGCGCGTAAAATCCGCCGTGAATAATGAAAGGGGCCAAATCTGATCGGCCCCTTTCAGGCTGCTAACAAACAACGATGACGCGATCTGGAACGGTGAGGACAGGCAGAAGAGTAAAGCGTCCGCGCCAAGGATGGCGCGGCTCGAGCCATCAGGGATGATTTTACGGCGTCTTTACGATCTGCTTGCCCTCTCCGTAAAGGGCACTTTTTCAGCTATCTTCTTGATTCATCTATCTCAATAACAAAACTTAGACCTTAAAGCCGCTAATCACACTTTCTAGCTGCAAGGTTTGATCCTGCATCGCCTGAGCAGCGGCGGCCACTTGTTCCACCAGCGCCGCATTTTGCTGAGTAGAGTTATCCAGCTGATTAATCGCCAAATTAACCTGTTCGATACCCAAACTTTGCTCCTGACTGGACGACATGATTTCATTCATCAGTGCCGCCACATTGGAAACACCGCTCATCAGGTCATCCATGGTCGTCCCCGCATCAGCCACTAATCCTGTACCAATGGCGATATCAGCCACCGAGTCTTCAATCAGCTTTTTAATCTCGCGGGCAGAGGTGGCCGAACGTTGCGCCAAATTACGCACCTCTGACGCCACGACGGCAAAACCACGGCCTTGTTCCCCCGCTCTGGCGGCCTCAACTGCCGCATTCAGCGCCAAGATGTTGGTTTGGAAGGCAATACTGTCAATCACACTAATGATATCGACAATTTTCTTCGAGGAGTGATTGATGGAACCCATGGTATCCACCACCTGTTTCACCACGGTGCTGCCTTTCACGGCCACAGTCGATGCATCCATTGCCAGTTGGTTGGCGTGGCTGGCGTTATCCGCATTTTGTTTAACGGTACTGGTGAGTTCATCCATCGACGCCGCCGTCTCTTCAATGGAGCTGGCTTGATCTTCAGTACGGGCAGATAAATCCAGGTTACCGCTGGCGATTTGACGTGACGCCGAGGCAATGGCCAAACTGCTTTCACCAACCTGACGCATCATTTGCTGTAAATAGTCGATAAATGCGTTGAAGCTCTGGTTAATGGCGTTGAACTCCGGACTACTGCTTTCTGGTAAGCGCTGAGTTAAATCAGCCCCGCCCGCAGACAGTGCGGTGATATTTTCGTTTAGATTCGCTAAACGCTTCATAAAGACGCGGATAGAGAACACAAGGAATAGCAGCAATAACAACATAATAGGGATCTGCACTAACCCTAAATGCATCAGGATGCTATGACTTTGCTTTACCAAAAGGCTGGTGGGCAGGTCAGTAACCAAATACCAAGGGCTATTGGCGATTGGGCGAATAAACAGGGTGTGAGAGGTGCCATCGACGTCATACTCGCTTTCCAGCGAGGTGAGATCTTTCATTTGCGGTAACAACCGCTGCGTTTCTGCCGCCATTGGCAAACTGCCAGTAAAGTCAGACAGATTTTTTAGTTCTGCCTTACCGTCTGCTAACGCGCTACTCCCGACAATCTTGCCATCCGCTTCAACAATCAAGATAGTGCCGTTCACTTTCTGCTCCATCTCTTTCACTAAGCGGTTAAAGAAACCTAAAGTGACATCAATGGTTGAAACACCATATATCTCATTGCCTTTATAGATAGCCATAGCGCAGTTAGTTCTCGGCTGCGGGCTGGCATCATCCTGATAAGCTTTAGCCCAAGCACAGAAGCCTTTGGGCGCATTTAAGCCATCTTTGTACCACGGCTGTTCAAAATAATTCTGTGATTCCGGCGAGTTCCAATGGGTGTTAACCGTTAACTTATTTTCCCCATTACGGGCAAAAAAGGTGCTGAATTTCGTCACCCCTTGCTCTCGTTTATTCGGCAATGGCCAAATACCGCCACCGAAGACATTACTGTCGCCATATTGATCCACCAACCCCGGTAATAATGAGTCAATGGCATTGCTGTCCATAATGGCAACAGCCTGAGTAATACTGCGGGCTTGTGCTTCCACTTTATTCATCTGCGCCGTAATGGCCGTCGCGATTTGGTCAACACTGTTACCTACAATGGTGCTCTCAGATTGTTTGAGTTGTGGTGTCACAAAAAGCTGAATAACCACAACCGTGATTATTAGCAAAAGAATAAAAAAGGCACTAACGAGTAAGGTGAATCGGGCTTGAGTGGTTTTTAGCATTATCGTGTCGCTCAATGTCAGAGAGCTGGATAGCTCCAGATCTATTAACGGCATTTCGCGCAGAGACTTGATAACGGATTGAAACGATTTTTCTGTTTCTCTCCGGCGATCACAATTTCTGTGTAATAAGCACGCAAGTCGTGATCGCTTAAGTGAAATTTATAGGGGTAACACGGCAGATAGTCATTGTTATGTCGCGCAAATTTGTCCTACTCTGAGTGTGAAATAGTGTTATTCATTTACTGAATGGGAGTAAGTCATGTCACAGCAATCCCTTAAAATTGTTACCCTGTTGGGTAGTTTGCGCAGTGGTTCTTACAACGCGATGGTGGCCCGTGCGCTGCCAAAATTAGCCCCTGCGGGTGTCACTATTGAAGCACTGCCCTCTATTCGCGACATTCCGCTTTATGATGCTGATGTCCAGCAAGAAGAGGGTATTCCTGCTGCGGTTCAGGCTATTGCTGACCAAATACGCCAAGCGGATGGTGTGATTATTGTGACGCCGGAATATAACTATTCCGTACCCGGCGGATTGAAGAATGCTATCGACTGGCTTTCCCGTTTACCGAATCAGCCGCTTGCGGGTAAACCGGTTGCAATCCAAACCAGCTCGATGGGGCCGATTGGCGGTGCACGTTGCCAGTATCACCTGCGCCAAATTTTGGTTTTCCTCGATGCGATGGTGATGAATAAGCCTGAATTTATGGGCGGAGTGATTCAAACTAAAGTGGATGAGCAGGCCAAAGAGCTGGTCGAGCAAGGAACATTAGATTTTCTGACCGGTCAACTTGCCGCTTTTGCGACTTACATCGATCGTGTTCGCGTGAAGTAAATTTTTATCGTGACAACCCTGAAGCTCCCCACCCCTTGATGGGCATTGGGGAGTTATTTTGTCCCCACACTTGCCTCTCTATTGCGGATACTGCTGACCGATGGCCATAAAAATCATAGTTTGGCTGATGCTGACCCTTCTCTACTCACTCTGGTTAGGGTGGTATGGGCTGAACACACAACAAGCTGAACGTGAAGCTGATTTTCGCACTACGCATCGTGAACTGAGCCAACAATTGGCTCAACAGCAGGCGCTGCTTTTTTTGACACTTGAACCGAATCAACTCACGCAACTGCAACGCCATTTCCCGCAATTGACCGCCATCGAACAAATGACAGCGGACCGTTCAAAAGCAGGCCGGCTTACCCTGAAAATTGAGGGTGACGATTATTGGCTCTCTAATTCCTATAGCGGCAGCGGCTTGAAAGTGAATGGGATGCGTTTACTCGAGGTTGTGGGGTTACCCGCCAATTTTGACAGTGTGGTATTGCGCTATCAACAGCATCAACTCGCAGAGCTGGGCCACTCTGCAGCAAAAAGCTTCTGGCAATGGCAAAAACCATTAGGGGAAGGAGCACAGTCATTTACCCTAATTGGGCATGCCACGCCGATTTGGCGCAATTTACCTTGGTTAACCGCATTGTTACTTTCACTGCTAACGGGTGCAGCGCTATATGGTTGGCATCGGTGGCAACAACTGGCACAACACCGCCTACATGCTGAGCAACGGGCTAAATTCGCCGACCAAGCCAGACTTAATGCCATGGGGGAGATTGCAACAGGTATCGCCCATGAGTTAAACCAGCCCCTGACCGCCACGCTGACCTATAACCAGACAGCGCTGCGATTGTTACCGCCGCAGGATGAAAAAGTCGCGCCGCTGCTGACCGCATCCGTTGAGCAAATCAAGCGGATTGCCGCGCTGCTCGACCGCCTGCGAACCCTGCTGAGTCGTGGGCAAATAAATCTACAACCGGTTATCGTGGCCGATATCTGGCGGCGAGTGAATATGCTGTTAAACCAAGAGATTATTGCCGCCAATGTGACGGTTCGTAGCAATATCCCCGCACATTTACCACCGCTACAAAGTGACCCACTTTGGCTGGAGCAAGTTCTTCATAATTTACTCAGTAACGCAATTCATGTCCTGCAACATACCCCCACGCCCAAGATTTATTTCACCGTGACTGTTCACCCCAAGCAATGGATGATCCAGATTGAAGATAACGGGCCGGGGCTTAGCAATGAGCAGTTAGATAACCTGTTTACCCCGTTCTATACGACCCGTGAGAGTGGATTAGGGCTGGGGTTAACGCTGTGCGAAACATTGGTACAACGCATGGGCGGGGACATAAAAGCAGGGAACAGTGAACAGGGCGGTGCCTGCTTTACGCTGACTTTCCCCATCACAACCACAGGGAGTACGCATGACTAAACACATTTATCTGATTGATGACGATGAAGGTGTACGCGCCGCGCTCACCGTATTGCTCGCGACCATGGGCTGGGAAGTCAAAGCCTTCAGTAATGGGCAGGCGTTCCTCGATACTTTGGCGGTGACCCACCCTAGCTGCGTGCTAGTGGATATCAGAATGCCCGGTAAAAGTGGTATGGCCGTATTGGAAGCCATTCAAGCTCGTGATAGTGCGCTTCCGGTCATCATAATGACGGGGCATGGCAATATTGAATTGTGTCGCCGCGCCTTCAAAGGTGGCGCACTGGAGTTTCTGACCAAACCGATTGATGCCGATGTGTTGATTGAAACCATCAGTTTGGCGTTGGAACAACATGAGCAAGCGCTAGCCGCCCATCGCCAACAGAAAGGTTATCAGCAGTTATTTAGCCAACTGACCGCCCGCGAAAGAGAGGTTGCCGCCCTGATTATTCAGGGTGAAACCAGCAAGCAAATTGCACATATATTGTCCCTTTCACCTCGAACAGTGGAAGCCCATCGCGCCAATATCTTTGCAAAACTGGACGTTAACTCGTTGGCATTGCTCATACATCATTACGCGCCATTAATATAATGGCCATATCCTCACAGAACATTAAGTCACGTCGAACACCGAGAACTAGGTAGATCTACGGATCAAAACGGGTAATTAGCCGAATGTTTTTTCACCACTTATCACCGTAGGATGATGACATTGTGATGAAATCACGTTGCTAACAATAAGGATTCTCTATGATCAAGCCTATTGCCCTTACTTCTGCCTTATTCATCGGCCTGTTAACACAAGCCTCTGCGGCGGGTCTAAACACTGAACGTAATATTTCTTTGGCGCTGGCCAGCGATTTAGCGAGCCGTACCCTTGCGGTTTGTCAGGCTGATGGCTACAACGTCTCCGTCACCGTGGTCGATCGTGCGGGTATCATTAAAACCGTACTGCGTGGTGACAATGCAGGCCCACATACCGTTAAAGCCAGCGAACAAAAAGCATTTACGGCACTATCCACTAAAACGCCAAGCGGGCAAGTGATGGAAAACAGCCAAAAAACACCAGCAGCTAACAACCTGAAAGATATCCCAGGCTTCTTGTTGTTAGGTGGCGGTGTACCAGTGAAAGCGGGCGATGAAGTTGTCGGTGCGGTAGGTGTTGCCGGTGCGCCGGGTGGGCATCTGGATGCACAATGTGCCACTAAAGCACTGGAACAAATCAGCGCTCAATTGAAAGCCTAAAATAATCAATTTAAAGCCTAAAACAATTCCAAAACGCCCCCACCCTCGGTGTCTACAATGGGGGCGTTTTCAATCAATGGTTAATCCCAACAGTCATTGGCTAATCACTGATAATTAATGGTCAACAAAAGCTATTTTCAGCACAAACAGCAGCGCAACCACCACCACGCATGGGCTGATTTCACGCCAGCGACCTGTCCCCAACTTCATCAAGCAATAAGAGATAAAGCCCAGCGCGATACCTTCCGTAATGGAGAAGCTAAACGGCATCATCACCGCGGTCACAAAGGCAGGAACAGCTTCGGTCAAATCATCCCACTTAACGCGGGATAAGCTCGACGTCATCAATACACCCACATAAATCAGTGCACCCGCCGCCGCATAGGCAGGTACCATCCCCGCCAAAGGTGAAATAAACATCACCAACAGGAACAGGATACCCACGACGACAGCCGTTAAGCCCGTACGACCACCGACTGAAACACCCGATGAGCTTTCGATATAAGCAGTTACTGAGGAAGTACCGATAAACGCACCGGCGACAGAGCTGATACTGTCGACGTACAGCGCTTGTTTCATGCGAGGAAACTTGCCTTTATTATCGGTTAAGCCGGCTTTATCTGTTACGCCGATCAATGTGCCGGATGAGTCGAACAAGTTAACCAGCATGAAGGAGAAAATGATCCCCGCCATACCAATGTTCAATGCCCCAGCCAGATCCACCTGCCCAACGACTGAAGTCACACTCGGTGGCATAGAGAAGAGGCCAGTATAGTGAACATCGCCCAGCGCCCAACCGATCAAGGTGGTCACGACGATAGAAACCAGTACCGCAGCGTGGATATTGCGCGATGCCAACACCGCAATAATAAAGAAGCCCAAAGCGCCGAGCAGCACGCTATGCGAGGTCAAATTACCGACAGCCACCAAGGTATCTGGATTGGCGACCACGATACCGGCGTTTTTCAGCCCCATCATGGCGATAAACAGACCAATACCGCTGGTGATCCCCACACGCAGACTCAACGGAATATTGGCTATCATCCAATAACGAATGCGGAAAATAGTGAGCAAAAGGAAACCGATTGCGCCCCAGAAAATCGCACCCATGCCAACCTGCCATGAAATACCCATCGCGCCAACGACCACAAACGCGAAGAAAGCGTTTAGCCCCATGGCCGGAGCCAGTGCTACGGGTAAGTTCGCCAATAGACCCATAAAAATACTGCCAAAAGCGGCGATCAAACACGTGGTGACGAAAACGGCCTGCACATCCATACCCGCTACCCCTAAAATTTGCGGGTTAACAAATACGATATAGACCATGGTCAGAAACGTGGTGATACCGGCGATCAGCTCGGTACGTGCCGTGGTGCCATGTTGTTTCAGTTTAAAAACACGTTCGAGCAGCCCCTGCTCAGTATCAAGGTTTGGTGTACTCATTTATGGAGTTCCGCAGAAGGGAGTGATAGTTGGGAACATCCTATAACAAAAAACCCTTGTTTTGAGCGGGATCACACTCTTTTTTACGGGTTTTTTATCGCCTTTGTTGCGCAACTTAGTGATGATATTAGCGCGTATTATTCAACCTATTGAATTTTATTCATTTGATATGAGAAATATCGATTGTAGGAGAATAGGTGTCGCATTCTAAACCTAGATGATTAGAGTAAGAGGAGGATTCATCGAGATAAATACGCTTGGAAGATAAGGAGATGGAGTGAACCAGATAGAATGCGTCATGTTCGATTGCGATGGCACCTTGGTCGATAGCGAAGTACTGTGCTGCCAAGCTTACGTTGTCATGTTTGCCCACTACGATATTCATTTATCATTGGAAGAAGTAATTAAGCGCTTTAAAGGCGTAAAACTGAATGAAATCGTGGCATTAGTGAGCAAAGAGAACGGCCTGAACCAACCGATTGAAACGCTAGAGAAGCTGTATCGTGCAGAAGTTGCGCGCTTATTTGATGCCGAATTACAACCTATTGCGGGTGCAAGAGCGCTGTTGGAGCAAATTACCCTACCGGTTTGCGTAGTATCCAACGGGCCGGTCAGTAAAATGCAGCACTCTCTTGGCCTAACGGGCTTACGGCCGTTTTTTGAAGACCGGCTCTACAGCGGCTACGACATTCAACGTTGGAAGCCCGATCCCGCGTTGATTTACCATGCAGCAGAGGAGATGCAAGTTGCCGCTGAGCGCTGCATTTTGGTGGAAGACTCCGCTGCCGGAACACACGCCGGGATCGCGGCGGGCATTCCGGTCTTTTACTACTGCGCAGACCCCCATAACCAGCCGATACATCACCCACTGGTGACAATGTTCGATGATATGCAGCAATTGCCTGACTTATGGCGTGAAAAAGGCTGGCGTATCACCCGCGACTAGTGGCAGGTAATGCCACTTTATTACGCCACCAGCGCCATGATCGCTTAATGGCGCTTTGCTTCTCGATGGCATGTTGCGGGCTGAAACGGCGGTTAAGGCCATTTGCCAGCAGATCCAATGCCAGACATAAAACAAAGTAAACCAGAGCCACAAACAGGAAAACTTCCATCGGGTAAACCATGCTGCGGTTGTTGACCTGAGTTGCCAAAAACGTCAGCTCATTCACTCCGACGATGTAAGCGAGTGATGTATCTTTAATCAATGAAATCCATTGATTAATAAATGATGGCACCATCATGCGCAACGCCTGTGGTAACACCACAAACCATAAAACTTGCCAACGGTTAAAACCGAGCGATAAACCGGCCTGCCACTGCCCAGCGCCGATCGCGACAATCCCTGCTTTTACCGCATGAGCCAGATAAGCAGATGCAATCAGGGCGAGCGCACAAACGACGGTCGTGATTTCTGGAATATCCACCCCGAAGACTATTGGCAGTAGGAAATAGGTCCAAAAAATCAACATAATGACCGGAATGGCGCGGAAAAACCCTAAAACAGCCGCCAATATCCCCGCAAAAACACCCCGAGACATCGCCAGTGCAACACCTAAAATCGTCCCTAAAATAGCGGACGCAACCCCTGCAATAAGGCTGATCAATAGGGTTAATGCGGCCCCGCCCAGCGGCCCATCAGGAAAGGTTCCCCACAGTAGGTAAGTCCAGTTATCGGCAATAATGGTGAAATCCATCTTAATGCCCCCGGACTGCGGTTCGTTGTTGACGCCACATGCCCCATGCCTCGATCAGCGCAATAATGGCGATATACAACACGGTTGCTACACCGAATGCCTGAAACGTCCGCAATGTCTCGGTTTCAACTTGGCGGGAAGCATAAGAAAGCTCAGCAACACCAATCGCCATCGCTAGCGATGAGTTTTTAATAATATTCATGTATTGGCCTAACAAAGGCGGCATCGCGATTTTCAACGCTTGTGGCAGCACGACATAGCGCATCGATTGCCATCCCGTTAACCCCAACGCATGCGCAGCATATTTTTGCCCCTTAGCCACACCACTGATACCCGACCGCAACTCTTCCGCAATAAAAGCGGTGGAATAGAGGGTCAACCCGATAAAACCGGCTAAAAATTCGAATGAGGGCCAATTCAGTGTGACGCCAAACGCGGTGATTTCATGGGGGGTATTGAGCCAGGGGATCCAAGAGGCGGGTAAAATTTGGCTCGCCGCAAAGTACCAAAAAAACAGTTGGATCAGCAGCGGTGTATTGCGAAATACCGTGCTATAGCCCATGGCAAACCACTGTAGTACTTTGTTTTCGCTGTCTCTGGCCGCAGCCAACAAAAAACCCAACAGTGTGGAGGCCACGACCGTGCAAGCGGAGATCCACAATGTGAGCAGAAAACCGTCCCACAGCCAGCCGAGGTATTGCGGAGCCAGCAGCCAATCAGTGAGATGATGTAGATTCATCACGTTTTATACCTATATCTTCCTGATACCCTAACCGTATGAGCTTTTAGGTGCACAATAAAATCCATCTTATTTCTACGTCTCGATTGACGGTGCCTTATGGCGCCATCCTCAAAGCCCTTGGTGCTGCAGGCAGCAAGTCAATAAACCTGCCTGCAACGCCAAGGACAAGGACAAGGGGATAATTTATGCTTTAGGCTGCTTCTCTAACGGTGCAAACTTAAAATCACCACGAGGTTGAGCTGCATTGGTTTCAGGCCCGAACCAACGGTCATAAATGATAGCTGCCTGGCCATCTTTTTCCAGTTTAACCAGTGTTTCATTCACCGTCGCCGTTAAACGGTCTTCACCTTTAGGAATGCCCACACCTTGGTATTCTTTGGTGATACTGAAGGGTGAAATCTCAAAATCAGCTTTTTGTGCCGCAGGTAGATTACCCAGCAGGCCGACTAACTTCGCGTCATCTTGAGTGATAGCTTGAACGTTACCATTACGCAGGGCTGTGAATGCCAATGGCGTATCATCGTAAGAAATCACTTTTGCCGTTGGATAATGTTCACGCAGGGTGATCTCTTGTACGGTGCCTTTATCTGCGCCAATACGTAATTTACGGATATCTTCTGGTGTTTTCAGCACCCCTTTATGGGCGATGAACTTCTGACCTGTCGCAAAATACGGCAGGCTGAAGTTAACTTCTTTGGCGCGTTCATCTGTAATGGTGAAGTTAGCGGCAATCAAATCCACTTTTTTCGACGTCAACAATGGAATGCGGTTTGCCGGATTGGTTGCTCGCAGTTCAACTTTTACGCCTAAATCCTTCGCAATGGCGTTTGCCACATCCACGTCATAACCCACCAATTTTTTAGTCTGTGGGTCGATATAACCAAAGGGAGGGTTGCTATCAAAAACAGCAATCCGCACCACACCGGCTTGCTTGATATCATCCAATTTATCTGCGTGAGCGGCGCCAGAAAGCGTAGCCAAGCCAGCAAGCAGTGTTAAGGCCAGTGCACTTTTTTTGGTGGATAAAGATTGCTTCATTGAAAGCTCCTAAGATGATTGAGATGTTGCGATATGTGTAAGCTATCAACTCATCGTTAGGTCAGGAAATAATATAAAAGGATATATTTATAACCAATTCATCTCAGGGAATTCGTTTGCTTCTATTGATAAAAATAGCTTGGCATCAACCTATTAGTTAAGTTGATATGTGACTAATACAAGGGGAATGGTTCTCAATAAAAATATCCCCCAATCAAGCACGATTAACCCACTTGATTGAGGGTAGATATTATTTTTCAGGCTTACTAGAAAGCAACTTTTCTAAATCATCACCGCCAAGGTGGCGGAAGTCCTGCCCTTTAACGAAGTAGAAAATGAATTCGCAAATATTCTGGCAGCGGTCACCAATACGTTCAATGGAACGGGCGCAGAACAGCGCGGTCAGCACACTTGGAATGGTTCGCGGATCTTCCATCATATAGGTCATTAATTGACGGACGATGCCTTCATATTCCTGATCAACCTTCTTATCTTCACGATAAATTCGAATCGCTTCATCCAAATCCATACGCGCAAAGGCATCAAGCACATCATGCAGCATCTGCACAGTATGTCGGCCTAGAGATTCTAAGCTGACCAATAAAGGTTGATGTTGATGAGAGAACTTTTCCAATGCGGTGCGGCAGATTTTATCTGCCACATCACCGATACGTTCCAATTCTGAAATGGTCTTGATGATCGCCATCACCAGACGTAAATCGCTGGCCGTTGGCTGGCGTTTGGCAATGATGCGCACACAAGCTTCATCAATGGCCACTTCCATCATGTTGACATTTTTATCGCCCGCAATGACCTGTTTAGCTAACTCACCGTCCTGATTATGCATGGCGGTGATCGCGTCAGATAATTGTTGCTCCACCAGCCCACCCATGGTTAAAACTTGGGTGCGGATATGCTCAAGTTCTGCATTAAACTGGCCAGAAATGTGTTTGTTTAGATTCAGGTTATCCATGCTGCTTCCCGTACGTATAGCCTATCCCGATAGCAGTAGGCGAAATTAGTGTAGTAGCGCTTTGAGTCAGGTGATCAACCATAGCGACCAGTAATATAATCTTCCGTCTGTTTCTGCTGTGGTGCGGTAAACAGCGTATCGGTATCACTGAATTCAATTAATTCACCCAAATACATAAATGCGGTGTGATCAGAGCAACGGGCAGCTTGTTGCATGTTGTGCGTCACAATCACCACTGTGTAATCAGATTTCAATTCGCTGATAAGCTCTTCAATGCGGCCAGTGGAGATAGGGTCAAGCGCCGAGCAAGGCTCATCAAGCAGCAAGACATCAGGGCGAATTGCGATACCGCGCGCAATACACAGACGCTGTTGCTGACCACCCGATAGGCTATAACCGCTCTGGTTCAGCTTATCTTTGGTTTCATTCCACAGTGCCGCTTTGGTTAACGCCCATTGCACGCGCTCATCCATATCGGCTCGAGATAGGTTTTCAAACAGCTTGACGCCAAAAGCGATGTTATCGTAAATCGACATTGGGAACGGTGTCGGTTTTTGGAAAACCATACCCACCTTAGCCCGCAACAACGCAATATCTTGCTTATCGGTCAGGATATTTTGACCATCCAGAATGATATCGCCTTCGGCACGCTGATCGGGGTACAGCTGATACATTTTGTTGAATGTACGCAATAATGTCGATTTACCACAACCTGATGGGCCGATGAATGCTGTGACCTGGTTTTTAGCAATATCCAGCGAGATATTCTTCAACGCATGGAATTTACCGTAGTAGAAGTTCAGATCACGAACCTGAATTTTGCTGTTGTTAGTGTCAGTAGCCATACTCATCAAGATGTCTCTCTTTTAGCCAATGCCGCCTGAGCCGCATTTTAGTCATTGTTGGCGAATCGGTATTTTCGTTGCTAATGGCTGATGTTTTAGCAGCCTATCAGTGCTTTTTCTTAGCGAAAATCACGCGAGCCAGAATATTCAGTAACAGTACGCACAGGGTAATCAGTAATACCCCAGCCCAAGCCAGCTGTTGCCACTCGGCAAACGGGCTCATGGCGAACTTAAAGATGGTGACTGGCAAGTTAGCAATCGGCTGGCTCAGGTCGGTACTCCAGAATTGGTTGGAGAGCGATGTGAAAAGCAGCGGTGCTGTTTCGCCTGCAATACGTGCCACTGCCAGCAAAATACCCGTCAAAATCCCAGAAATAGAGGCTTTTAGCGTAATGGCCGAAATCATGCGCCACTTTGGTGTGCCTAATGCATAAGCGGCTTCACGTAAGCTATCAGGCACCAATTTCAGCATGTTTTCGGTGGTACGAATCACAATTGGCACTTGTAACAGCGCCAGTGCAATCACCCCAGCCCAGCCGGAGAAATGCTCCATCTTGGCAACCACAATGGTGTAGACAAACAGGCCGACAACAATAGAAGGCGCTGATAACAAAATGTCATTAATAAAACGGGTGATTTCTGCCAGCCAAGATTTACGCCCATATTCGGCCAGATAAATCCCCGCCATAATCCCCAATGGCGTGCCTATAACGGTCGCCCAGAAGATTAATAACCCGCTACCGGCAATCGCATTCGCCAAACCACCACCCGCCGTATTCGGTGGCGGTGTCATCTCGGTAAACAATGCCAGCGACATACCATCAATACCTTTGGTTATCGTGGAGAACAAAATCCACACCAACCAGAACAAACCAAACACCATCGTTGCCATGGACAGTATTAAGGCAAGACGGTTCTTCTGGCGACGCCATGCCTGCTTTTTACGGCGGGTTTCCATCAGCGTCGCATCACTTTGCATATCCATCGTTGCCATCTTAACGCCCCTCTTTCTTAGCCAGACGCGAAATCATTAACTTAGATAAAGCCAGCACGATAAAGGTAATGACGAACAAGATCAGGCCCAATTCCATCAATGCTGCGGTATGTAAGCCTGACTCAGCTTCAGCAAATTCATTCGCCAACGCGGAGGTAATACTGTTGCCTGGCATAAACAGCGAGAAGCTGTCGAGCTGATAGGTGTTGCCGATAATAAAGGTGACCGCCATGGTTTCCCCTAAGGCACGACCTAGCCCTAACATTACGCCACCGATTACACCATTTTTGGTATAAGGCAGCACAATACGCCAGATAACTTCCCACGTGGTACACCCAATGCCGTATGCCGACTCTTTCATCATCACAGGGGTTTGTTCGAATACATCACGCATAACCGCCGCGATGTAAGGAATAATCATGATGGCTAAGATAATACCCGCGGCCAAAATACCGATACCGAATGCCGGCCCTGAGAACAGGACACCCACAATCGGGATACCAGACATCACATTGCCGACGGGTTCTTGGAAATAGCGGGCAAACAAGGGTGCGAAGACGAACAAGCCCCACATACCGTAAACGATACTGGGGATAGCCGCGAGCAGCTCGATGGCAACACCTAAGGGGCGTTTTAACCAGTTTGGGGCCAGTTCGGTTAAGAACAAGGCAATCCCAAAGCTGACGGGCACCGCGATCAGCAGAGCAATCACAGAGGTCACGATGGTGCCGTAAATCGGCACTAAGGCACCAAACTGCTCAGCCGGAGGATCCCACTCTTTGGTCCACAAGAATGCAAAACCAAATTTTTCAATGCTTGGCCAGGAAGCAACAATCAGCGAAATGATGATGCCACCCAACAGAAATAGGGTAATCAGCGCAGCCAGCTTAACTAGCGCACTGAAAATGATGTCACCGTATTGACTCGGTGCTTTGATCGTCGGCTTATAATCAGCCATAGACTCTCTTCTCATCCGGGTGTTATTTCCCTCCCCAACAAGGGGAGGGAGTAATTTACTCAACCAATTTTTTTATAAATCACTTATTGGAGCAAAAGCTTTAAGGCTATGGTCTTAAATCAAAACAGTGGCTTACCGCTACTGTCTTTAACTTGAGTTTTCCAAGCAGCGCGGATTTGCTCAACAACCTCTGCAGGTAATGTTGCATAATCCAGTGCGTTGGCTTGTTGAGCGCCGTTTTTGTATGCCCAATCAAAGAACTTCAACACTTCTGTGCCTTTAGCTGCATCTTTCTGCTCTTTGTGCACCAAAATGAAGGTTGTTGATGTAATTGGCCATACATCATCACCTTTTTGATTGGTTAAATCTTGAGCGAATGTTTTGCTCCAGTCTACACCTTTAGCCGCAGCACTAAAGCTCTGCTCAGTTGGGCTAACCGGTTTGCCATCAGCAGAAACCAGTTTGGTGTAAGCCAGATTATTCTGTTTGGCGTAAGCGTATTCTACATAACCAATGGAACCCGGCAGACGTTGAACGAATGCGGCGATGCCGTCGTTACCTTTGCCGCCCAAACCTGTTGGCCAGTTAACTGTTGAACCAGCACCGATCTTTTCTTTCCATTCTGCGTTCACTTTCGCCAGATAGCTGGTGAAAACGAATGAAGTGCCAGAACCATCAGCACGACGCACCACTGCGATATTTTGATCCGGTAAATTAACACCAGGATTCAGTTTAACAATCGCAGGATCATTCCACTTTTTAACATTGCCCAGATAAATATCACCCAGTGTTTTACCGTCTAACGTCAGTTCACCAGATTTAATGCCGGGGATATTAACGGCTAAGACAACGCCGCCAATCACCGTTGGGAATTGGAACAAACCGTCAGCAGCCAGTTTTTCGTCTGCTAATGGCGCATCAGAGGCACCGAAGTCAACAGTGTTGGCGATAATTTGTTTTACGCCACCTGAAGAACCGATCCCCTGATAGTTAACTTTGTTACCTGTTTCTTTCTGATAAGAATCTGCCCACTTGGCATACACCGGCGCGGGGAATGTCGCACCTGCACCTGTCAGGCTTGCAGCAGCGAACGCGGACACGGTTGTCATAGATAAAGTCGCTGCCACAATGCTGGCTACGGTGGTACGCATCAGTTTCATAATCCCTCCTAATGGGATATTAGAATTAACTCTATACCGAAGAACTTGGAGCAGCAGGCAGGCAGCGAACGAATCCCGATGTGCTTACTGGTGTAAGTGATTCGGGTGAGTGAACGTAGCTAACAACCCTGATGCTTAAAGTACAAAGTGTATAAATTGTTTTCATCAGATTAAGTATGGTGCAGGAGGGAAAATAGGACAGTTTAATGACAGAAAAATGTACGCAATATTACAGTTATATGACAGTGCATTAAACGATAAATAAAGTGTTTATTTATCATGTAATTGATACGAATTTAGGCCGTTTTTTTTCTCTTTTTATTCGCAAAAACTTTCATTTATCGCCTCAATCACGCCGTATTCATTGTTTATTTTTAAGCCAAAAATGACAGTTCACTACGAAGCAATTAAGAAAAAAGCCGGCATTTGCCGGCTTAGTGAGATTGATGCGGGTTCAGTTTCAGATTATTCAACCGTGACGGATTTTGCCAAGTTACGTGGCTGATCGACGTCAGTGCCTTTAATCAAGGCGACGTGATAAGACAATAACTGTAGTGGTACGGTGTAGAAGATAGGGGCAATGATCTCTTCAACATGCGGCAACTGAATGATTTTCATGCCTTCACTGTCGGCAAAACCAGCATCTTGATCGGCAAACACATACAGTAAGCCACCACGAGCGCGTACTTCCTCAATGTTAGATTTCAGTTTTTCTAACAATTCATTGTTTGGCGCAACGACGATGACCGGCATATCAGCATCAATCAGTGCCAACGGACCATGCTTCAGTTCACCAGCAGCGTAAGCTTCCGCATGAATATAAGAGATTTCTTTCAGCTTCAGCGCCCCTTCCATTGCAATCGGGTATTGATCGCCACGGCCAAGGAACAATGCATTGTGCTTATCAGAGAAACCTTCAGCCAATGCTTCAATGGTTTTATCCAAAGACAGCATCTGCTCTATACGTGCAGGTAATGCCTGTAACGCATGAACGATTTCATGTTCTAGGCTGTCATCAGCGCCTTTCAGCTTACCAATACGCCCCACCAGCATCAGTAAAACGGTCAACTGAGTGGTGAACGCTTTGGTGGACGCCACGCCAATTTCAGTACCGGCTTTAGTCATTAACGCTAAATCTGACTCACGTACCAATGAGGAACCAGCTACGTTACAAATCGCCAGCGAACCTAAATACCCCAATTCTTTGGATAAACGTAGCGCAGCCAAAGTATCCGCAGTTTCACCCGATTGAGATAAAGTAATCAGCAAGCTGTTAGGGCGCACAGCAGATTTGCGGTAACGGAATTCAGACGCAATTTCCACATCACAAGGCACACCAGCTAAAGATTCAAACCAGTAGCGGGAAACCATGCCTGAGTTGTAAGACGTCCCACAGGCAATGATTTGAATGTGCTGCACATTAGCCAGCAAAGCGTCGGCTTTTGGGCCAAGCTCAGACAAATCAATCGCGCCATGATTTAAGCGGCCTTCCAGCGTGTTTTTAATCGCCATTGGCTGCTCATAAATCTCTTTCTGCATGTAATGACGGTAAACACCTTTATCGCCAGCATCGTATTGCACTTGAGATTCAATTTCAGGGCGCTCGATGGCGTTACCCTGCTTATCAAAAATTTCAATGCTACGACGAGTGACTTCAACCACATCGCCTTCTTCAAGGAAGATAAAGCGACGGGTCACTGGCAGCAGAGCCAATTGGTCTGAGGCAATAAAGTTTTCACCCACGCCACAACCAATAACCAATGGGCTGCCTGAACGAGCAGCCACTAAACGACTTGGATCACGGCTATCCATTACCACAGTGCCATAAGCACCACGCAATTGCGGGATCACACGCTTAACCACTTCCAGCAATGAACCACCTTGTTGTAGCTCCCAATGCACGAGGTGAGCAATAACTTCAGTGTCAGTTTCAGAGCTGAAACGGTAACCACGACCAATCAATAACTCACGTAAAGGTTCGTGGTTTTCAATAATGCCGTTGTGAACAACGGAGATATAGTCAGAAACATGAGGGTGCGCATTCGCCTCTGATGGCTCACCATGAGTCGCCCAGCGGGTATGTGCAATCCCAGTACCACCGTGCAAATCCTGACTTTCAGCTGCGTCAGACAGTGCCTGAACTTTGCCCACCCGACGTAGGCGGGTCATGTTACCTTCGGCATCTACCACGGCTAAACCCGCAGAGTCGTAGCCACGGTATTCAAGACGACGTAAACCTTCGATCAGAATCTCAGCGATATCACGTTGCGCTACTGCGCCAACTATTCCACACATCTGTTTTATTCCTATGTAAGGTTCTTTTCGAACCTTGTCGATGTCAGTGACCTGATTGATCCGGATTTTCCGGGTTCCCCGAGCCTGTAGAGTTGGGGATTATTATGTTTTGTGCTGTATTCTCGGTTGAAATATTGAGTCCAAAAATACAGGGCAAAACATCCCTTCAAAGCATCATCAATCACCTTGAAGGGGCGTATTTTAATCGCTTATTTTTTCTTTACCGGCCGCTGCCAACCCTGCACGTGGACCTGCTTGATACGACTGAGCACTAACTCATCTTCAGCGATATCACGGGTCACGGTCGTACCTGCAGCAATAGTGGCGCCATCCGCTACCGTGACGGGAGCCACCAGTTGAGTATCGGAGCCAACAAAGACATTATCGCCAATAATTGTTTTAAACTTATTAGCTCCATCATAGTTGCAAGTTATAGTTCCTGCGCCAATATTTACGCCAGAACCAATTTCAGCATCGCCTAAATAGGAGAGGTGACCCGCCTTCGAGCCTTTGCCCAAGCGGGTTTTCTTGATTTCGACAAAGTTACCGACGTGCGCGCCTTCTGCTAACTCTGCGCCAGGACGCAAGCGAGCAAATGGGCCAACGGTACAAGCCGCATCCAAACGGGAATCTTCTACAACCGTGTAGGGACTGATTTCTGAATCATCGCCAATAACACAATTTTTCAGCACACATCCCGTACCGATACGTACGCGGTCACCTAAAATCACATGGCCTTCAATGATGACATTGGTATCGATAGTAATATCGCGCCCATGTGTTAATTCTCCGCGCAAATCAAAGCGGGCAGGATCCAGTAACATAACGCCGGCTAACAACAGTCTTTCTGCTTGCTCGGATTGAAATACTCGCTCAAGAGCCGCCAGTTGGAGGCGGTTATTGACCCCTTCCACCTCACTGAGGCGAGTAGGATGAACGGTCGCAATCTTCTTACCGTCAGCATGAGCTAGAGCGATAATATCCGTGATATAAAACTCGCCCTGTGCATTGTTGTTATCCAGCAGCGACAACCAACGTTTTAAATCACGCCCATTCGCGACCAGTATCCCAGTGTTGATTTCATTTATCTCGCGCTGCGCATCGCTGGCATCTTTATGCTCAACAATCCCCACCACATCACCCTGTTCGCGCACAATACGGCCATAACCACTTGGGTCATCCAGCTTCACTGTCAGCAAGCCAATCCCACCTTGCGGTTTAGCCGCCAGCAAACGTTGCAGGGTATCAACTGAGATCAAAGGCACGTCGCCGTAAAGCATCAGCACATCTTCATCGTCGGCAAAATGCGGCGCAGCTTGTTGCATCGCATGCCCTGTACCAAGCTGCTCTGCCTGTAAAACCCAATTCAAGGATGGATCAGTCAGCGTATTTTTCAGCAAATCGCCACCATGCCCATAAACTAAATGGACATTTTTCGCCCCCAACTTCATGGCGGCATCAATAACATGCTGAACCATCGGCTTGCCTGCCAATGGGTGTAACACCTTAGGAAGGTCGGAATACATACGAGTCCCCTTACCTGCGGCAAGGATGACTACACTCATTGAGCTGTTAGACATAAGCAACCTGATAACTCCAATTTAATAGACGGAAGTAAACCTGTTTGGCGAAATAATTACTACATATTTCTCAACGAAAAATGGGCCGAACCCGCATGGTTAAAGGGTTGTAGCGACTGACCCCGTAACGAAAAAATGTGCTAAAAAGTGTCTGCGATCAGCGACGTTTTCAGACCTATTTTAGTCAAAATACATTCACTTATTCAGGCTATTAACCACTTATTTTACGGGAAGAAACAAGAATTTTCAGAAAGAAACTGTTTTAGTTTAGCTTAGGATTTGTTAATCACAGCATAGGTAATGACGTGGAGATCATCATGCCATCGATTGGAGGATGAACAGCCGAGATGGCAGAGTAAAGATAAAAAAAATGCCAATCAGGTAACCTGACTGGCATTCTATTGTCATATCTATAATAATTTTATAATTCAATGCGTTATCAATTAGAATTCACTAACGAACCGCATGATATAAAATTACATCGCTTTCCTGGTCAACTCGATTACGCGTAATTTCGCAATCGCCTTCGCCAATTCAGCAGATGCCTGAGCATAGTCGACATCACCATGAGAGTTACTGATATGGGCTTCTGCTTTGCGCTTAGATTCTAGCGCCTTAGCTTCGTCCAAATCCTGCCCACGAATAGCAGTGTCAGCCAATACGATCACAACGCTCGGTTGCACCTCAAGGATGCCGCCAGAAAGATAAATAAACTCTTCCTCACCGAACTGCTTAACGATACGTATCATGCCAGGCTTAATGGCAGTGAGCAGTGGGGCATGACCAGGGAAAATTCCCAGTTCACCTTCACTACCCGTCACCTGAATTTTTTGTACCACACCAGAGAACATTTTCTTCTCTGCGCTCACAACATCCAGATGGTAAGTCATTGCAGCCATGTCACCCTCCAGTCAACAGCGTTACAGTTTCTTGGCTTTTTCCACTGCTTCTTCAATGGTGCCAACCATGTAGAACGCCTGCTCCGGCAAGTGGTCGTAGTCGCCGTTCATGATGCCTTTGAAACCACGAATGGTGTCTTTCAGCGAAACGAACTTGCCCGGTGAACCGGTAAAGACTTCTGCCACGAAGAACGGTTGAGACAGGAAGCGCTGAATTTTACGCGCACGGGATACAACCAGTTTGTCATCTTCTGACAACTCGTCCATACCCAAGATCGCGATGATATCTTTCAGCTCTTGGTAACGTTGCAGAATTGACTGCACGCCACGCGCTACATCGTAGTGCTCCTGACCAACAATCAGCGGATCGAGCTGACGGCTAGTAGAGTCAAGTGGGTCAACCGCTGGGTAAATACCCAAAGAGGCGATTTGACGACTCAGAACAACGGTTGCATCCAAGTGAGCAAAGGTGGTTGCTGGTGATGGGTCAGTCAAGTCATCCGCAGGTACGTAAACGGCCTGTACGGAAGTGATTGAACCCGTCTTAGTGGACGTAATACGCTCCTGCAACACACCCATCTCTTCTGCCAGCGTTGGCTGATAGCCTACCGCAGATGGCATACGACCCAGCAGTGCAGATACTTCTGTACCAGCCAAGGTATAACGATAGATGTTATCGATGAACAACAGTACGTCACGGCCTTCATCACGGAATTTCTCCGCCATGGTCAAGCCAGTCAGTGCAACGCGCAGACGGTTACCTGGTGGCTCATTCATCTGGCCATAAACCAAGGATACTTTGTCCAAAACGTTGGAGTCAGTCATCTCGTGGTAGAAGTCGTTACCCTCACGAGTACGTTCACCCACGCCGGCAAATACAGAGTAACCTGAGTGCTCAATCGCAATGTTACGAATCAGCTCCATCATGTTTACTGTTTTACCTACACCCGCACCACCGAACAGACCGACTTTACCGCCCTTAGCGAACGGACAAATCAGATCCATTACCTTGATGCCGGTTTCTAACAGATCTTGCGAGCTGGCAAGCTCTTCGTAAGAAGGCGCTTCACGGTGGATTGCCCAACGCTCTTCTTCACCGATTGGACCTTTCATGTCGATTGGGTCACCCAATACGTTCATGATACGGCCCAGTGTTGATTTGCCAACTGGCACTTCAATTGGGTGTTCCAGGTTGATGACTTTCAACCCACGGCTCAAACCATCGGACGAGCCCATTGCGATACAACGAACAACACCACCGCCCAGCTGTTGCTGAACTTCCAGCACTAGCTTTTCAGCCGTGCCTTCAACCTCAAGGGCGTTGTACACTTTTGGTACAGCGTCTTGGGGGAATTCGACGTCCACTACGGCGCCGATTACCTGGATAATCTTTCCAGTAGCCATCTTGAATCCTCTACGTAATACGTTTACCCCTCATATTTCAAACTGCTGTAGCATCGACTGCCACGCTACAATCTGACCTATTTAGGGTAATAACCTGGTTAAACCGCGGAGGCTCCCCCGACGATTTCGGTGAGTTCCTGAGTGATGCTGGCCTGACGAGCCTTGTTGTAAACCAACTGCAGCTCTTTGATCAGGCTACCGCCGTTATCGGTGGCGGCTTTCATCGCTACCATTCGCGCGGCCTGCTCGCTGGCCAGGTTTTCAACGACGCCCTGATAAACTTGCGATTCTACATAGCGGCGCAGGAGGGTATCCAGCAGCGCTTTAGGATCGGGTTCATACAGATAATCCCAGGATTTCTTTTTCAGCTCACCGTCTTCCGCTGGCGGAAGAGGTAGTAGCTGCATGATCCGTGGTTCCTGAGACATCGTATTGATAAACTTGTTATTAACGATATACAGTTTATCCAGACGACCTTCGTCATAGGCTTGCAACATCACTTTCACCGGCCCGATAAGTTCTGACAGAGAAGGGTTATCCCCCATGCCAGTGACTTGAGCGACGATCTTACCGCCCACGGAACCAAAGAAAGAGGCTGCTTTTGACCCGATCAGCGCTAAATCACATTCAACGCCTTTTTCAGACCAACCTTTCATCTCAGACAACAGTTTTTTGAACAGGTTAATGTTCAAACCACCGCATAAGCCACGGTCTGTAGAAACCACCAGATACCCAACACGCTTAACGTCGCGCTCTTCCAGGTACGGATGTTTATATTCCAGATTACCTAACGCGAGGTGACCAATCACACTACGCATAGTTTCTGCATAAGGACGGCTAGCCGCCATGCGTTCCTGCGATTTACGCATTTTGGAGGCGGCGACCATCTCCATGGCTTTGGTGATCTTTTGCGTGTTTTGCACGCTGGCGATCTTGGAACGTATCTCTTTTGCGCCGGCCATTTCTGCTTCTCCTCATTGCCAGACGGCCTGCTTTCCTAATGAAAAGCAGGGCCGCATAGCGTTACCAGGACTGGGTTGCCTTAAATGTATCAAGGATGCCTTTCAGCTTGGCCTCGATCTCATCGTTATACGCGCCAGTTTGGTTGATTTGTTGCAGAAGCTCGGCATGCTCACGGTCAGCAAATGCCAACAGCGCAGCTTCAAAGCTACCTACCTTCGCCAACTCGATATCACCCAGATAACCACGTTCAGCCGCGAACAGAACCAGAGACTGCTGCGCGACAGACATTGGCGCATACTGTTTCTGTTTCAGAAGCTCGGTCACTTTCTGACCATGGCTCAGCTGTTTACGTGTTGCATCATCCAAATCGGATGCGAACTGGGAGAACGCAGCAAGTTCACGATACTGTGCCAGAGCGGTACGAATACCACCGGACAGTTTTTTCATGATCTTGGTTTGCGCTGCACCACCCACACGGGATACGGAGATACCTGGGTTAACCGCAGGACGAATACCGGCGTTAAACAAGCTAGATTCCAAGAAGATCTGACCATCGGTAATCGAAATTACGTTGGTCGGAACGAACGCGGAAACGTCCCCTGCTTGAGTTTCAATGATTGGCAGAGCGGTCAAAGAACCGGTTTTACCTTTCACTTCACCCTTGGTAAAGGCTTCAACGTATTCAGCGTTAACACGCGCAGCACGTTCCAGCAAACGGGAGTGGAGATAGAATACGTCGCCAGGATAAGCTTCACGACCTGGTGGACGACGAAGCAGCAAGGAGATTTGACGATATGCAACAGCCTGTTTAGACAGGTCGTCATAAATAATCAGAGCGTCTTCACCACGATCACGGAAGTATTCACCCATGGCACAACCGGAATACGGTGCCAAGTATTGTAATGCTGCTGATTCAGAAGCCGTCGCAACAACCACAATGGTGTTAGCCAATGCGCCATGCTCTTCCAGTTTACGTACTACGTTGGAAACTGTAGAGGCTTTCTGACCGATAGCAACATACACACACTTGATGCCGGAATCGCGCTGATTGATGATCGCATCAATCGCCAGTGCAGTTTTACCTGTCTGACGGTCACCGATGATCAATTCACGCTGACCACGACCAATTGGGATCATGGCATCGACTGACTTATAGCCAGTCTGGACAGGCTCATCAACGGACTGACGTTCGATAACGCCAGGTGCGATAGCTTCAACAGCTGAGAAGCCGTCGTTTTCTACCGGACCTTTACCATCAACAGGTTCACCCAGAGTATTGACGACGCGACCCAACAAGCCACGACCGACTGGAACTTCTAGGATACGGCCAGTACATTTAACCTTCATGCCTTCGGCAAGATCGGCGTACGGACCCATAACGACTGCACCAACGGAGTCACGCTCCAAGTTCAGTGCGATTGCATAACGGTTGCCTGGCAGTGCGATCATCTCGCCCTGCATAACGTCGGCCAGACCGTGTACGCGGATGATCCCGTCACTGACGGAAACAATAGTACCTTCATTGTGAGCTTCGCTCACTACATTGAACTGAGCAATGCGCTGCTTGATCAGTTCGCTGATTTCGGTGGAATTCAGTTGCATATGCTCCAGTCCCCTTAAGACTGCAAGACGTCCGCCAGGCGTTCTAGACGACCGCGAACGCTGCCATCTATCACCATATCGCCTGCACGTATTACTACGCCGGCCATTACAGACTTATCAATTTTGCAATTCAGCTTAACTTTGCGTGACAGACGTTTTTCCATCGCAGCGGCAATTTTAGCCAGCTGTTCGTCATTCAGTGGGCTCGCTGAGCTCACTTCAACGTCGACGGTTGACTCCAGCGAGGCACGCAGTTGAATAAACTGCTGCAACACCTCAGGAAGAACCAGTAAACGGCCATTCTCCGCCATAACTCGAATGAAGTTCTGTGCGGGTTCATCGAGCTGATCACCACAAACTGCAATAAACGTCTTAGACATTGTTTCTGGTGCTACCGCACCGGAAAGCAATTCAGCGATTTGTTCATTGCGAGTCACTTGGGCAGTAAACGCTAGCATATTCTGCCAACGATCCACCGCTTGGTGCTCAACAGCAAAGTCAAAAGCTGCTTTGGCGTAGGGGCGAGCTACAGTTACAAATTCAGACATCAGCCCCTCCCTCCTTACAGTTCAGCGACCAGTTTATCAACGATGTCGCTGTTAGCAGCTTCATCCACGGAACGTTCGATGATCTTCTCGGCGCCAGCTATAGCCAACATCGCGACTTGCTTACGCAACTCTTCACGAGCGCGCTTACGTTCGGCGTCGATCTCTGCCTGCGCTTGCGCCACGATTTTGTTACGTTCCTGTTCAGCTTCTGCTTTAGCTTCATCAAGGATCTGAGCTTTGCGTTTACTTGCCTGCTCAATGATCACCTGTGCTTCTGCTTTCGCTTTCTTCAGTTGGTCGGTCGCATTGGCTTGCGCTAAGTCCAAATCTTTTTTGGCACGCTCTGCAGAAGAGAGACCGTCAGCAATTTCTTTTTGACGCTTCTCAATGGCAGCCATGATCGGCGGCCATATGTACTTCATACAAAACAGGACAAACAGGACAAACGCGATGGCCTGGCCGAGGATTGTTGCGTTAAGATTCACAGCACAATGCCTCTTTCAAAGTTAATAGTTTGGTGTAGTTTCACAGTAGAGAAAACTCTACTTACGCGACAGCAAACATCACGTACAGGCCCAGACCAACAGCGATCATTGGGATGGCGTCAACCAGACCCATGACGATAAAGAACTGTGTACGCAGCAGAGGAATCAGGTCAGGCTGACGTGCAGCGCCTTCCAAAAATTTACCACCCAGGATGCCGATACCGATCGCAGCACCGATTGCCGCTAAACCCATCATTATAGCGGCAGCCATGTACAGCAGATCCATATTCAGGTTTTCCATGACAGTCTCCAGTTTATTTCAGTTAAAACGCAGTAGTGTTATAAGAAAATCAGTGCTCTTCGGATGCCATCGATAGATAGACAATCGTCAGAACCATGAAGATAAAGGCTTGTAACGTAATGATCAGTATGTGGAAGATAGCCCAAGGTAAACTGAGCATCCACTGTGACCACCACGGCAACAGGCCAGCAATCAGGATGAAGATCAACTCACCCGCATACATGTTGCCGAACAGTCGCAGACCGAGTGAAACCGGTTTGGACAGCAGGCTGACACCTTCCAGAATTAAGTTAACTGGAATGAATATCGGGTGATTGAACGGCTGCATCGTTAATTCTTTTACGAAGCCGCCTACACCTTTCATTTTAATGCTATAGAACAGGATCAGGATGAATACACCCAATGCCATGGACAAGGTAATACTCACATCAGCCGTAGGTACCACACGCAGTGCCGGTAACCCAAAGACACGTTCGCCGATGAGAGGCAATAAATCGATTGGCAGTAAGTCCATCATGTTCATCAATAAAACCCAAACAAACACGGTCAGGGCTAATGGTGCGATGACTTTACTTTTGCCGTGGTACATATCCCGAACGCTGTTATCGACAAACCCGATAATAAGCTCAACTGCTGTCTGCAATTTACCCGGCACGCCACTGGTGGCACCCGCTGCAACTTTGCGGAAAATAAGCAGAAAAACTAACCCCAGCACGACAGAGAAGAACAAAGAGTCAATGTTCAACGTCCAGAACGTTGCAGGGCCAGGTGAGTGGGGATTGACCAACTCAAAGGTACGCAGGTCCAACTGAAGGTTATTCAGGTGGTGTCCTATGTAATCCCTTGGAGTAGAGATTTCTCCTGATGCAGACATGATGCCTCTTACCCTTTTGTAGTTAAATGCGATAACCGCTAAATACGATAACTGTTAAGTACGGTAGCCGCTTATCACGGCCGGTGCCAATATCTGCACAATTAGCACCGCTAAATAGGTTAAGCCTAGTGGCACAAATGCTGCTTTAAGCAACCCTAACGCCACAATCAGCAAAATTATCGTCACGATAACTTTTAACCCTTCACCAATGGCGAACGACCATGCAACACGACCCGGAGCTGCTGTTTTTGCCTGATGACGACTAGCAAACAACATAAATACGGCATTAGGTAACCATGCTGCCAGCCCACCTGCCAGAGCAGATACACTCCATTCCAGGCTTTTCAAGCCAAAAGCAGCACTGAGAACAACAAAAGTCATTAACTGCAACAACAGTAACTTTCGTGCGATTTTCCCACTGTACAGGGACACAGGCATGACGTTTGTTCTCTCTGAACCACACTTAGGGTGTACTGAGTGGGGTATAAAACTGCTTTTTACCCCATTGAGTCAAGCAGCAAAAAACGTGCAAATTATACGGGCCACTCAAACGAATTCAATCGATAAGTAACGAAAAGGTGAACAATTATTCAATTTTTTTACTTTTAGGCTTTTTTCACAAGATTGCTCTCGGAATATAACCCCATTTAAATTGTCCTATGATTCCAACTATTATCAATAAAGCGTGTATTGGATCACAAAAATTAAAACTAATTAATTTATAGCTCATAACGACCCGCTTTGTCTTTAACGAAAAGAGCGAATAAAAACTTCTATAAATCATAATGTTAAATTAAAACCATTATCAAACAATTTGTCTACTTAGTAAAAACGTCCCATTGACATTTCAGATAAGATTCATGCAACAGTTCAGATACATAAAAAACATCATATTCTCAGAAAAATAATGACCAAAGTTATTATTCACCCGATTCCGATATAGTTAAGACAGATGCCACCGTTGGTTTTGTAAACAAAAAGTAAAATATAATCATTTAGAAGCAGAGTAAAAGAATAAATACTCATCAAACGAAAAAACAATAAGTCAGGTAAAGCGACAGTCGTTAGCGAAAAATTTATTACTTTTTGTTGATAAATAGCAAAGTTAGTTTGACTTAAGAATGACCAAATGACGTTCACCATCTAACTCAGGCACCTGCAAACGAACAACAGACTCAAGAATGATACCTTCAGGCAAGGTCAACAATTCATCGTCTGGCCTAACGCCTTTAAGTGCATAAAAACGCCCTTCAGGCTTGCCAGGTAAGTGATGACACCAAGACAACATATCTTGTAGCGATGCGAATGCGCGGCTTATCACACCGTCAAATGGCGGCTCTGCTGCGAAGTCTTCAACCCGACTTTGCACTGGTTCGATATTGCTTAAACCCAGTTCATGCTGTACTTGTCGTAAAAAACGTACACGCTTACCCAAGCTATCAAGCAATGTAAAGTGAGCATTAGGACGCACAATGGCTAGAGGGATCCCTGGAAGCCCAGGTCCCGTCCCTACATCGATAAAACGCTGACCTTGTAGGTACGGATTAACCACAATACTGTCCAAAATATGCCGGACCAGCATCTGCATCGGATCACGAACAGAAGTCAGATTATAAGCTTTGTTCCACTTATGCAGCAGTTCGACATAGCCTATCAGCTGTAATTTTTGCTGATCGGGTAACTCAATACCTGCCGAGTTGAGTAGTGAATCTAATTTTTTTAACACAACAATATCCCCTGACAAAACGTTCAGTCAGCATCTAATGGGCCAATACGGAAATGATAATCGAGCTTGGTGAAGGTTTGTATCGTTCGTTTTAGCTTATAAGGCAAAAAACAATCTGGCTGTACTGATTATTATCTCATGATACAGCCAGATTGGATTGTTATGCACTGCGGCGCAACAATCCCTGTTTTTTTAACCAGACTAACAAAATCGAGATAGCAGCTGGCGTGATACCAGAAATGCGTGAAGCCTGCCCGATCGAGTTAGGTTTATGATCATTAAGCTTAGCAATGACTTCATTCGATAAGCCAGAGACCTGACGATAATCGAGATCGGCTGGCAATAAGGTATTTTCATTGCGTAACTGTTTTTCAATCTCTTCCTGCTGACGGGCGATATAGCCTTCATATTTTACTTGAATTTCAACTTGATCCGCTGCTTGAGGGTCCGTTAGCGTTGGACCAAAAGAAGGCAAAGTCGTCAACAAGCGGTAGTCAATTTCAGGACGACGTAGTAATTCTTCACCGTTTGCTTCTTTTGACAATGGTGCTTTCAATAATGCATTGATCTCATTAACGTTCTCTGAGTTAGGATGCACCCAAATATCACGCAAGCGCTGACGCTCTTTTTCGATCTGCTCAATTTTCTGGCTAAAGTGAGCCCAACGTTCATCGTCAACCAACCCTAACTTACGCCCCATCTCGGTTAAGCGTAAATCGGCATTATCTTCACGTAGCATCAAACGATATTCTGCACGTGAGGTAAACATGCGATAGGGTTCTTTGGTGCCTAAGGTGCTCAAATCGTCCACCAGCACGCCAAGGTAAGCTTCATCACGACGAGGTGACCATCCGTCTTCATCGTTCGCAAAACGGCCCGCATTAAGCCCAGCAAGCAGCCCTTGAGCCGCTGCTTCTTCATAGCCGGTTGTTCCATTGATTTGTCCGGCAAAGAACAAACCTTGAATATATTTACTTTCCAGCGTTGGTTTCAGATCACGTGGATCAAAGAAATCATACTCAATGGCATAACCTGGTCGAACAATACGCGCGTTTTCTAGCCCTTTCATCGAACGGACAATTTGCATTTGAACATCGAAAGGCAAACTGGTTGAAATACCATTCGGGTAGATCTCGTTACTCGTTAAGCCTTCAGGTTCAAGGAAGATCTGATGTGAATTACGATCAGCAAAACGCATAACTTTGTCTTCGATCGATGGGCAGTAACGTGGCCCGATCCCTTCAATGATCCCTGCATACATTGGGCTACGATCGAGATTATTACGGATCACTTCATGCGTTTTTTCATTGGTATAAGTGATGTGGCACGCCATCTGCTCAGGGTGCTGTTCTGCATGACCAAGGAAAGAAAATACGGGAATAGGTGTATCACCTAGCTGAGGAGTCAGCTGGCTAAAATCGATGGTTCGCGCATCAATACGTGGCGGCGTACCTGTCTTCAGGCGATTAACACGTAGTGGTAATTCTCTGAGGCGCTGTGACAGTGAGATTGACGGCGGATCACCGGCTCGGCCACCACTGTAATTTTCTAGCCCAATATGAATTTTGCCATCAAGGAAAGTCCCCACCGTGAGGACAACCGCTTTAGCACGGAATTTAAGGCCCATTTTAGTGACCGCACCAACAACGCGATCATTTTCAACGATGAGATCTTCTACAGGTTGTTGGAAGATCATCAAGTTAGGCTGATTTTCTAGTGCGGTACGGACAGCTTGGCGATACAGCACTCGGTCTGCTTGTGCACGAGTCGCTCGCACCGCTGGCCCTTTGCTGCCGTTTAGTATCCTAAACTGAATCCCGGCGAGGTCGGTTGCTTTTGCCATTAAGCCACCCAGAGCATCGATCTCTTTGACCAAATGTCCCTTACCGATACCGCCAATCGCTGGGTTACAAGACATCTGTCCCAGTGTGTCGATGTTATGCGTCAGCAATAAGGTCTGACGTCCCATGCGTGCCGCTGCCATTGCAGCTTCCGTGCCGGCATGGCCACCACCAATGATGATGACGTCAAATTGATCTGGATAAAACATGGTACTGCACCTCGCCGTTATGCGAATTTCTGTGTTTGCCCTGGGGTGGGGGATTCTACTCAAGTTTAGACGATCGACCAAGTAGCTTAGGATCGCCTTTAATTAAAAGAAGATCTTTTTATTTAAAGATCTCTTTATTAGATCTCTTATTAGGATCATGATCCTCTGTGGATAAGTGATTATTCACATGAAAGATCATAGGATTAAGGACGATCTATTGTTGTGAATGATCGGTGATCCTATTGCGTATAAGCTGGGATCTAAATGGCCTGTTATGCACAGGCACTTTGAGGTCACAAGGTTGTTATGTGGATATATACTGGTTTTACCCTGCTTTTAAGCATACTTATACACATTCGTTCGCGTGATCTTTAAGCAAATTAGAGCAAATTAATCCAATTTTTAACCCATACCTCAGCTGGATCCTCAGGAATTTCGTGTTGAATGACGTCAATTTCTAAAATATCACCCAACCTTTTTGCTCCCTGAACGATCAACTGTTGATCCAATCGTCTTATGGCACCGCAGAAAGTGTCATATTCTGAACTGCCCAAACCAACTGCACCAAAACTGACCTGAGACAAATCCGGCTTCTGTTGTTCGATTTGTTCTAATAATGGTTGTAGGTTATCGGGTAGATCACCTGCGCCATGGGTTGATGTGACAATCAGCCACATACCACTGAGCGTGAGTTCATCTAATTCTGGACCATGAAGCGTTTCTGTTGTGAAACCCGCCTCTTCTAATTTCTCAGCTAAATGTTCAGCAACGTATTCCGCACTGCCAAGCGTACTGCCACTGATCAAGGTAATGTCAGCCATATAGAACCCAACCGAAGTAATGAGCCGGTATTGTACGCTGTGAATCAGCTGGGATCTACCTGTGGATAATGTGGGTATAGTTATGATTGGATTACGGCACGATGGTCCGCATGATGGGGTTTTGCAGGGAAATGAGTGTCTCTGTAGATTGGATCTCATCAATCGTCTGGATCTTGTTGATAAGTACTTGTTGAAGGGCGTCGATTGATTTACACATCACTTTGATAAAGATGCTGTAATGCCCTGTTGTGTAATAAGCCTCAGTCACTTCTTCTAAACTTTCTAGTTTTTTCAGTGCTGAAGGGTAATCCTTGGCACTTTTTAAAATAATCCCGATAAAACAGCACACGTCATAACCCAGTTTCTTTGGATTTACATGCACGCAAGCCCCGGTGATGATGCCTGCCTGACGCATTTTCTCTACTCGTACATGAATGGTGCCAGGACTGACACCAAAATTTTTTGCTAATTCAGCATAGGGTGTACGTGCATTTTCCATTAATGCGTTGAGGATGCCGCGATCGAGATTATCGATCTGATAAATTTCGCCCATAATAGCCCCCTTTTTTTATTGAATATTCAATTATAGCGCTAAAAAAATGAATGATTAAAACTGTAATGGTAATATTTATTATTGGATATTGAATTTAATACTCATTCTGTTGCTTAATCGATGACAAGCCAAACGGCATAACCAAATTTGCATAACACGCAACCACGAATTGAGAAGACGGCAATGAAAAAACAATTTATCCAAAAACAACAACAAATCAGCTTCGTAAAATCCTTCTTTTCTCGCCAATTGGAACAGCAATTGGGTCTGATTGAGGTTCAGGCACCCATTCTGAGCCGCGTGGGCGATGGTACTCAAGATAACCTTTCTGGTTCTGAAAAAGCCGTTCAGGTCAAAGTGAAAACCTTACCAGATGCTACTTTTGAAGTGGTTCATTCATTGGCGAAGTGGAAACGTAAAACCTTAGGGCGTTTTGATTTTGGCGCTGATCAAGGTCTGTATACCCATATGAAAGCATTGCGTCCTGATGAAGATCGCCTGAGTGCTATTCATTCTGTGTATGTTGATCAGTGGGATTGGGAGCGTGTCATGGGGGATGGTGAACGTAACCTGGCCTACCTGAAATCCACCGTTAACAAGATTTATACCGCCATAAAAGAAACGGAAGCTGCTGCTAGCGCTGAATTTGGTATCAAACCATTCTTGCCAGAGCAGATTCATTTTGTGCATAGCGAAACCCTGCGTTCTCGCTTCCCTGATTTGGATGCGAAAGGCCGTGAACGTGCCATCGCTAAAGAGTTGGGTGCCGTCTTCCTCATCGGTATCGGTGGCAAGTTAGCCGATGGTCAATCCCATGATGTGCGTGCACCAGATTATGATGACTGGACGTCGCCTAGCGCGGAAGGTTTTGCTGGCTTAAACGGTGACATCATTGTCTGGAACCCTGTGCTGGAAGATGCTTTCGAAATTTCGTCCATGGGGATTCGCGTCGATGCTGAGGCACTTAAACGCCAACTCGCCCTTACGGCTGATGAAGATCGTTTAAAACTGGAATGGCACCAATCACTGCTCAAGGGGGAAATGCCACAAACCATCGGTGGCGGTATTGGCCAATCCCGTTTAGTGATGTTATTGCTGCAACAACAACACATTGGTCAAGTTCAATGTGGTGTGTGGGGGCCTGAGATTAGCGAGAAAGTTGCTGGCCTGCTGTAATACGCTTCATACTTGGCGTAGCAACGGGGTTAGCTGCAACGTCAAGTATTTTAGGGATATTATCTCCTTAGACCTGCTATTGCTGAATAAGCTGTAGCGGGTTTTTTTAACGTAAGTCGTTTTTTACTCTATGCTGTAGGTGGCATAATTATATGCCTCGTATCATGTTTTCTTTATATAACTACATGCAAGGTCGCTGACGTTATGGCCCTAATTCACCCCTTTCATCATTATTTACATGCTCGCCCAAGATTGTTGTTTTCAGCTGGCGCAGGTGTCATCACATATTTTCTGCTACCCACGCATTACACACTTTTATTGCGCTTGATGGTGAGCTGGAATGTTTCCGCTTGGCTCTATTTACTCTTTCTATGGTTGCAACTGTTACGTACTAGCCCTGCCCAAATCGGCAAAATAGCTAAGGTGCAAGATGAAAGTGCCACCATGGTTTTGACGATCGTCAGTATGGCGTGTTTAGCCAGTATTCTGGTGATTTTGTTTGAATTGAGTACGGCAAACCAATTGTCAGGTTCAGCCAAAGCATTTCATTTAATCCTGACGGGGCTGACGTTGTTGGTGTCATGGTTATTACTCCCGACGGCATTTACCATGCATTATGCCCATTTATTCTATCTCCCTCGGGATAAGTCAGAGACCATTCTCCCTTTGCTTTTCCCTAAAGAGGTTGCCACCCCTTCCTATTGGGATTTTCTTTATTTCTCATTCACGATTGGGGTAGCTTCACAAACCGCGGATGTTTCTACTGGGACGTCGGATATTCGCCGCGTGGTGTTATTGCAGTCGGTCTTATCCTTTATCTTTAATATGACGATATTGGGGCTATCGATTAACGTCGGCGCCGGCTTATTGAATTAACGTTTCCAGCGGCGCATTAAGCGGCTTTTTAAGCCTGTATCAAAGCGCCAAATATGATCAAAAATACGCATGATACCGGGCTTGCCATAGGCCGACATTGCCACAGCATGGAAACGGTGTTGGTGTGCTTGTTGCTGGATTTTTATCTTGCGGATCAACTCATCGGGTAGCCGTTGGGCAATGAAGTCTGAAATGATCACTGCATCAGCGTCATACCACTCTCTCTCCTCCATTTTGTTTAACGTACTGGCGAGGCAAGCGGCTAAATCAGTACCACCATGAAAATGCTGGCTGAGAAAACGTATCGCTTGTTCAATGCCGCTGGCTGACGATAATTCGTAGTGAATGATTTCGCTAGCAAATAGCATGATGTAACAGCGGCGATTATCAGCCAAAGCAATACGCAGTAGTGCCAAGCAAAATGCCTTGGCGCACTGTTCGTTAAATCCCCCCATGGAGCCTGAAGTATCCACGCAAACAATAAAAGGGCCGCGCGGTTGTTCATCGTGACTCTTCAGGCTAACGGGCCGTTGTAAGGTTTTTTCCTGCCAGTTATCCCCCTGCAAACGGTAGGTCAACAAACGTCGTTCCAGTAAACGGCGGTAAAACTCAAATTCCAGTTCACTCATCCCCAACATCACCAATTCTGTTGGTAGTAGCCGCAAAATATCATTGCTTTGATGAATGCCACTAACTTCTTCTGGCACGGTATCGGGCTGACGCACCATTAAGGTATAGGGCTCGTAGCGTGCATCGGGTGTGGGTTGTGCTTTAGCTGAACGGCTACGGCCCAATTGCTCAGCTAATTGCTGCAATTCAGGTTGATGCTGTAGAAAATCACCGTATTGCAGTAATAATTGATAATCACCGCGCTGTAGATGGCTTTGACTCATATCCCAAAGCCGCCCAGCGGCACCATCATTGGTAGCCAATATGGGTTCTAGCGCCCCACTAAGCGCGAGTCGCTGTTGTAATTCGGCTAAAAGTTGTTCTCGTTCTTGCTCGAGCAGTTGGTGATGAATCGTGATGGTTTGTAGCGTGAGGCTGATGCGCCAACGCTGCAAAAATAGCGTTTGTAGGCTATCGCCAACTTGTGGATTTCTTGCTAAATCAGCGGATTGTAGCAATGTATACGCCTGCGCAGCGAAGGGAGAATGCATCTGTTGCAACTGCGCTACTATCTCTGGCAGGTGAGCATAAAATTGCGGACTGCTCTCCAATAGGCTCTGTTGGTATAAGACAAATTCATTCGCTAGGCTTGGGGGAACTTTCGCCTCACGGATACGTTGCTGCAAGTTTTGCTTCCAGCCGGGAATATCCTTCATCAATGCGCGTTTGATACGCGGGAATTTTTCAAAAAATAGCGCCAATTGAGGTGATGCCAGCAATCCCACCACCATCTCTTCAATTAGCTCACTTTCACTGATGGAAAGCAGCAGATCGAGTGTTGCCAAGCTGAGCATCGATTAGTGCCCACTTAATTTTTGTTGCTGCTGTTTTAGTTGTTCTGCAACCTGCAACAGACTCGCTTCTATTTTTGCCAGCCAAGCAGAAGGAGTGAACAAACAGGGTTGATGCTGGCTGAATAACCGCCGTTGCTCGTTCAGGTTATTTTCAAGTTCTGCTAATGCCACCAGCAACTCCGGCGGCACGCTGGTGGTCACCGCGCCAGGCTGGGAGAGTATTGATGACTGTCGACTCACATCTAATACGGTGATATGTAGGTGATCATCAATCTCTGCATCGATGGATTGTGCATAACCGATACCATTTAACTTCGCGCGTAAAACGCCCCCTTTACTTAACCATTGAGCGAGAGCATCTTTCTCAATTTGTAGGTGATTGACTTGAATATCATGCAAGTTAAGCGGTTTTTGCAGCAAAAGTGTTAGCGTACTGTCGGTAAGTGATTCTGGCAGTACATATTGCTGTTTACGGCTGAACATACCATTTTGTTTAGTTACGGTGAGTGCTTGATGGTCGCTTTGTTGTTGTTGATGCTGTAACCATTGGCCATGAATATTTTGCAGTTTCATGAGTAAACTATGCTGCTGATATCCCTGTTCCGTTAACAGTTGCTCAAGTTGTTGTTGCAATAGTTTTAGGGAACTGAGGTCATGCCACAGGCAATCTTTCAATAGAATTAAGTCAATCGGGGTAACTTCGGTTCGGCCACTGAAAAAAGCGCTGGCTTGCAGTAGGCGCAATGCTTTTTTCCAACGCCGATCAGAGACGTAAGGCGCATGTTCTTGTGCACTGAGCTGCTGGCGTAATTGAAAAATAAGCTCGAAACAGTGGTCGGGTAAGGTAATTTTGTCGATTAAAGGTTGCCACTGTTGGAACTCTTCATCGCTGATACTGAGGTTTTCTGCCACCGGATTATGATTTTCGTTTTGTCGGCTGAGTAACAGTGAACGGAAATTTTGCTTCTCTTGTACGCGATCTAGCCATAGGCGGATCAGCATTCGGTCATAAAGTGCTTCTAGGCTACTGTCAGCATCGGGTAGCTCATTGGACGCAGTCACCAGTAAGCGCATCGGGATACTGTCTTCTCGGTCACCATTACGAAAACGCCGTTCGTTAATAGCCGTCAACAAGGTATTCAGGATAGCGGGGCCAGCTTTCCAAATTTCATCAAGGAAGACGATTTCAGCTTCTGGCAGGTAACCACTGGTCATGCGTTGATAACGCCCTTCTTCTTTTAGTGCCTGAATGGAAAGCGGGCCAAATACCTCTTCAGGTGTGGAAAAACGAGTCATCAGGTATTCAAATGCTCTGGCATGACGGAAGGCAAATTTCAGGCGGCGAGCAATCAAGCTTTTAGCGATACCCGGCGGACCGAGCAGGAAGACACTCTCACCACTGAGCGCAGCTAATAAACACAGGCGGATAGCTTCCTGTCTTTCATACAGACCACTTTCAAGGGCACTGCTCAATCGAGAGATTCTTTCAGCTAATTGCGATGATTGCGCCATAATTGTTCTACATGTTCCGTTAGTTGATTGATTTTTACCTGATAAGAGCAAATAAATCCTCTTTTTCTGAGTAAGATAGCGCTTTGATTACTAATATATTTGTATTACAGAACATTTGTAGCCGACTCATTTTGACCATTATCATATTACTATTTAAGAGTAGGCAATCTATTGAAATGGTGCATACTGTGCGCCTTTTAGTGGGCGTCAAGTTATACCCATCATCAAAATGAACGGGGTAAAGAACGGGGTTTCGCGGTTCTTAAACGCACACATCAGGCTATGGACGTTCTAGCAAAAAGAAATCAACTATGAGCACAGACCATAAACAGTCTTTATCGGCGGTAACCTTAGCAGCAATTGGGGTCGTTTACGGGGATATAGGGACTAGCCCGCTCTATACTTTGAGAGAGTGCTTTTCTGGTCATTATGGATTTGATGTCCGCCCAGATGTGGTGTTTGGTTTTTTATCGCTGATTTTCTGGATGCTCATCCTGATCGTCTCGGTTAAATATCTCACCTACGTGATGCGCGCGGATAACGCCGGTGAAGGGGGCATTTTAACGTTAATGTCCTTAGCGGGGCGCAATACCTCTTCCCGAACCACATCAATATTGGTCATTCTTGGGCTGATTGGCGGCAGCTTCTTCTATGGTGAAGTTGTCATCACGCCAGCAATATCGGTCATGTCAGCCATTGAAGGGTTAGAAATTGCCGCGCCTGCGCTTGATCCTTATATTGTCCCCTGCTCTATTGCGGTATTAACGCTGCTTTTTGTGATTCAAAAACACGGCACGGGGAGCGTTGGGAAACTCTTTGCCCCCGTCATGCTGGTGTGGTTCCTAACACTGGCATTACTCGGTTTGCGCAGTATTATCGCGAATCCCGAAGTTTTATCGGCACTGAATCCAAAATGGGCGATAGCATTCTTTACGGAATATAAAACGGTCTCATTTTATGCCCTTGGCGCAGTGGTACTGGCGATAACTGGGGTGGAAGCGCTGTATGCGGATATGGGGCATTTCGGTAAATTCCCTATCCGTTTAGCGTGGTTTACCGTGGTGTTACCGTCATTGGTACTGAACTATTTTGGTCAGGGTGCATTATTACTGAAGAACCCTGAAGCCATCAAAAATCCCTTCTTCCTGTTAGCGCCAGATTGGGCATTGATCCCACTGCTAGTGCTGGCGACACTGGCGACAGTCATTGCTTCACAAGCTGTTATTTCCGGCGTTTTCTCGCTCACTCGGCAGGCTGTGCGTTTAGGCTATTTACCGCCGATGCGCATTATCCATACCTCCGAAATGGAGTCTGGCCAGATTTACATTCCAGTCATTAACTGGACGCTGTATCTGGCGGTCGTACTGGTGATTGTTGGCTTCGAACGCTCCAGCAATTTGGCTGCCGCTTACGGTATTGCCGTAACGGGAACGATGGTTATCACCAGTATTCTGTTCTGTACGGTGGCGCTGAAAAATTGGCACTGGAACCGTGCTTTTGTCGGGTGCCTGCTGGTGGTTTTGCTGCTTATCGATGTTCCGATGTTCTCAGCCAACGCATTGAAATTGTTCTCTGGCGGTTGGTTGCCACTTTCTCTCGGTCTCGTGATGTTTATCATCATGACCACATGGAAGAGCGAGCGTTTCAGCTTACTACGGCGTATGCACGAACACGGTAATTCACTGGAGGCGATGATTGCGTCACTAGAGAAATCACCGCCTGTACGGGTGACAGGCACTGCGGTGTACATGTCTCGGGCAATGAATGTCATTCCTTTTGCATTACTGCATAACCTTAAGCATAACAAAGTGCTACATGAGCGGGTTGTGTTACTGACGTTGCGAACCGAAGATGCCCCTTACGTACATAACGTCAAACGGGTGACTATTGAGCAGCTCTCGCCGACTTTCTGGCGAGTGGTTGCCAGCTACGGTTGGCGCGAAACACCGAATGTGGAGGAAATTTTCCACCGCTGCGGCCTAGAGGGCTTGCCGTGTCAGATGATGGAAACCTCGTTCTTTATGTCCCACGAATCGCTCATTTTAACTCGGCGACCTTGGTATCTATTCCTGAGAGGCAAACTGTTTATTGCCCTTAGCCGTAATGCACTGCGGGCTGCCGATCAGTTTGAGATCCCCCCTAACCGAGTGATTGAGCTCGGGACGCAAGTCGAGATTTAACCTAGAGGCCGCGATAATAAGCGGCCTTTCTCATTTCAATGCCCCTCTCATTTATTCATTCAGCGAAACGTTTCGATGGCGATCACAATTTCATCAATTGAGGTTTGCCTTCTGCGCTATTTTTTCTAAACTCAGTATCAGCGAAACGTTTCGCTGTTGGAGTTGAAAATGAAAAAAGGCGCATTACTGAATTCTGAAATTTCTGCTGTTATCTCCCGCTTGGGTCATACCGATCAGCTGGTGATAGGTGATGCGGGGCTGCCGATACCGGCAACCACCACACGTATCGATCTGGCACTGACGCAAGGTGTCCCTGGTTTCCTACAGGTTCTTGAGGTGGTAACACAAGAAATGCAGGTTGAGATTGCGTACCTTGCACAGGAGATCGTCAAAAATAATCCGCAACTCCATGAAGCGTTACTCGCCCAGTTAACACAACTTGAGCAGCACCAGGGAAACCAAATAGTTTTACGCTATATCAGCCATGAAGCTTTTAAAGAACAAACTAAACAAAGCCGGGCAGTGATTCGTAGCGGGGAATGTTCCCCCTTTGCTAACATCATTCTCTGCTCCGGCGTAACCTTCTGAGGCATTTATGCAACCTTTGCTGCAACTGAAAGGGATTGATAAAGCCTTTCCCGGCGTCAAAGCACTCTCCGGTGCCGCGCTCAGCGTCTATCCTGGCAGGGTGATGGCACTGGTGGGCGAAAATGGGGCGGGAAAATCGACCATGATGAAAGTGCTGACGGGTATCTACAGTAAGGATGCCGGCAGTCAGCATTTCATGGGTAAAGAAGTGGTGTTTAATGGCCCAAAAGACTCGCAGGAAGCGGGCATTGGCATTATTCATCAGGAACTTAACCTGATCCCGCAACTAACCATCGCAGAAAACATCTTTTTAGGACGCGAGTTCGTTAATCGCTTTGGTGGCATCGATTGGAAAAAGATGTATGCCGAAGCTGATTTACTGTTGGCGCGCCTCAATATTCATTACAGCAGCCACCGGCTGGTGGGGGAATTGTCCATTGGTGATCAGCAAATGGTGGAAATCGCCAAAGTGCTGAGCTTTGAATCCAAAGTCATCATTATGGACGAACCCACTGACGCCCTTACTGATACCGAAACCGCTTCTCTATTTAACGTCATTAAAGAGTTGAAAGCTGAAGGCCGTGGCATCGTTTATATCTCTCATCGGCTAAAAGAAATTTTTGAAATTTGCGATGACGTTACTGTTTTCCGAGATGGGCAGTTCATTGCAGAAAAACCGGTTAGCGAGCTGACCGAAAATACCCTGATTGAGATGATGGTTGGCCGCAAGTTAGAAGAGCAATATCCACGCCTGAATTTACCCCGTGGCGAAAAGCGCTTGCAGGTCAAACAGCTGTGTGGCCCAGGCGTGAGTAATGTCAGTTTTACCTTGCATCGTGGTGAGATCCTCGGCGTGGCGGGTTTGATGGGCGCGGGTCGCACGGAATTGATGAAAATCATCTATGGCGCGCTACCACGTAAGTCCGGATTTATTATGTTGGATGGCCGTGAAGTGGTTACCCATTCACCTCAGGATGGTTTAGCAAACGGCATTGTTTACATTTCTGAAGATCGTAAGCGGGATGGCTTAGTGCTTGGCATGTCAGTTAAAGAGAATATGTCTTTGACTGCACTACGTTATTTCAGTCGCACGGGTGGTTCACTCAAACATGCGGACGAACAGCAGGCAGTCGCCGATTTCATTCGCTTATTTAATATCAAAACACCGTCCATGGAACAGCCTATTGGTTTGTTATCCGGTGGTAATCAGCAGAAAGTCGCGATTGCGCGCGGTTTGATGACTCGTCCGAAGGTATTGATCCTTGATGAGCCTACGCGTGGAGTTGACGTCGGGGCCAAAAAAGAGATTTACCAGTTAATCAATCAATTCAAAGAAGAAGGGTTGAGCATCATTCTTGTTTCCTCAGAAATGCCGGAAGTGCTCGGTATGAGTGACCGTATCCTTGTGATGCATGAAGGCCAGTTAAGCGGCGAGTTCTCGATTGAACAGGCTACCCAAGAAGTGTTGATGGCAGCAGCCGTCGGCAAACAATTTACTGATAAGTAGATTATCAATAAGCCCATTATTAATCAGTCGATCATCAATTAGCTGATTATTAATAGGTCATAGCGCGTAGAGCAGGAGTAACCAGATATGAGTTCCCAAACGATCCAGACAAAACGCTGGTTCAGTAAAGAATGGTTATTAGAACAAAAATCACTGATTGCGCTGCTGGTGCTGATTGCTGTGGTTTCGTCACTAAGCCCAAACTTTTTTACCGTCAATAACTTGTTTAACATTCTCCAGCAGACATCCGTCAACGCCATTATGGCCGTTGGGATGACACTGGTTATCCTGACTTCCGGTATTGATCTGTCAGTGGGGTCATTATTGGCACTGACCGGCGCAGTGGCCGCCTCAATCGTCGGATTAGAAGTTAATGCCTTGGTGGCCGTTGCCGCAGCACTGGCTCTGGGGGCATTCATTGGTGGTATTACTGGCGTCATCGTTGCCAAAGGTAAAGTGCAGGCGTTTATCGCCACACTGGTCATGATGCTGTTACTGCGTGGCGTGACCATGGTTTACACCAATGGTAGCCCGATCAATACCGGTTTCACTGATGTGGCAGACACCTTTGGCTGGTTCGGTATTGGTCGCCCATTCGGCATTCCAACGCCTATCTGGTTGATGGCAATCGTCTTTATTGCTGCATGGTACATGTTGCACCACACCCGTTTAGGTCGCTATATCTATGCGTTAGGCGGTAATGAGTCTGCCACACGGCTCTCTGGTATCAGTGTTGATAAAGTTAAAATTATTGTTTATTCGCTCTGTGGATTGTTAGCGGCATTGGCGGGAATTATCGAAGTGGCTCGCTTGTCGTCTGCGCAACCCACGGCCGGTACAGGTTATGAACTGGACGCCATTGCAGCCGTCGTTCTAGGCGGTACGAGCCTTGCGGGTGGGAAAGGGCGGATCGTCGGCACGCTGATCGGTGCGTTAATCCTCGGTTTCTTGAATAACGGTTTGAATTTATTGGGCGTCTCCTCTTACTACCAAATGATCGTGAAAGCAGTGGTTATCTTGCTCGCGGTGTTGGTAGATAACAAAAAGCAGTAGGCTATTTTACGCAGCAATAATGCCTACTAAATTGAATTTGCTAAATCCCTACAGGAATAGTGACCATGAAAATGAAGAAACTGGCTACCTTGATCTCAGTTGTTGCATTAAGCGCCACCGTCAGTGCTAATGCGCTGGCAAAAGACACTATCGCATTGGTTGTTTCCACGCTGAATAACCCGTTCTTTGTTTCAATGAAAGAGGGTGCCCAAAAAGAAGCAGACAAACTGGGTTACAACTTGGTGGTCTTGGATTCGCAAAACAACCCTGCTAAAGAGCTGGCGAACGTGCAGGACTTAACCGTTCGTGGCACTAAAATTCTGCTGATTAACCCAACAGACTCAGATGCTGTGGGTAACGCAGTAAAAATGGCAAATCAGGCTAACATTCCAGTTATCACCCTTGACCGTCTGGCTAACGCGGGCACTGTGGTGAGCCACGTTGCATCTGATAACCGTTTCGGCGGCAAAATGGCCGGTGATTTTATTGCCAAGAAATTGGGTAGCGATGCGAAAGTTATTCAGTTGGAAGGGATTGCTGGGGCATCTGCCGCCCGTGAACGTGGCGAAGGCTTTAAACAGTCAATGGAAAAGAACAAATTCCAATTACTGGCCAGCCAACCTGCTGATTTTGACCGCACTAAGGGCTTGAACGTCATGCAGAACTTGCTGACTGCGCATCCGACCGTGCAGGCTGTTTTTGCTCAGAACGATGAAATGGCATTGGGTGCATTGCGTGCCTTGCAGACCGCAGGCAAAACAGATGTGCTAGTGGTAGGGTTTGACGGCACCGACGATGGGATTAAAGCGGTTGAAAGCGGTAAACTGGGCGCAACTATCGCTCAACGCCCTGACCAAATTGGTGTGATTGGCGTTGAAACAGCAGATAAAGTCTTAAAAGGCGAGAAAGTACAGGCTGTTATCCCCGTTGACTTGAAGTTAGTCACCAAATAAAGATCAATTAAAATACCCATGGTAATTGAAGTTGCAGGAAATAATCCTGCAACTTCAAGGACAAAGGAATAAATACGATGGAAACAGGTAAGCTGGTGGTCCTCGGCAGTATCAATGCCGACCATATTCTGAACATTGAGCAGTTTCCACGTCCGGGTGAAACGGTGATCGGGAAGCAGTATAACGTTGCTTTCGGTGGCAAAGGCGCGAATCAGGCTGTTGCCGCTGGCCGTAGTGGGGCGAATATCGCGTTTATTGCTTGTGTGGGTGAAGATGATATTGGTGAACGAGTACGTCGGCAATTAGCCAGCGATAAGATTGATACCACTCCAATCGAGGCTGTTGTCGGAACGACTACAGGTGTGGCACTGATTTTCGTCAATGGTGAAGGTGAGAACGTTATTGGTATCAACGCGGGTGCGAATGCTGCTGTGACACCTGACTACCTCAGCCGATACCAACAACAAGTCATTGATGCTGAAGCATTACTCATGCAATTAGAATCCCCACTTGAGACAGTGATTGCTGCGGCTAAATTGGCGAAGCAGCATCAGACGAAGGTGATTCTAAATCCGGCCCCTGCGCGTGAGCTCCCCGATGAGCTGTTAACGCTGGTGGATATGATTACCCCGAATGAAACCGAAGCTGAGCGTTTAACGGGTATTCATATTGAGCAAGATGACGATGCCGCGAAAGCCGCACAAATTTTGCACGATAAAGGGATTGCAACAGTGATCATTACTTTGGGTAGCCGAGGCGTTTGGCTCAGCGAACAGGGTAAAGGTCAATTGGTTGCAGGTTTCAAAGTGAATGCGGTAGATACCATTGCTGCTGGTGATACGTTTAATGGCGCTTTACTCACCGCATTATTAGAAGGCCAAACAATGGGCCTCGCAGTACGTTTTGCTCATGCAGCCGCCGCGATTGCAGTGACTCGTGCGGGGGCGCAACCCTCTATTCCATGGCGAGCTGAGATCGACCGCTTCTTACAAGGCCAGGTATAACTTTGGCCACTATGAAAGATGTCGCCCGTTTAGCGGGCGTCTCAACATCGACTGTTTCCCATGTGATTAACAAAAATCGCTTTGTCAGCGACCCTATCCGCGACAAAGTGCAATCGGCTATTCGTCAACTCAACTATGCCCCTTCTGCGTTGGCCCGTAGCCTAAAACTGAAACAAACTCAGACTATTGGCATGCTGGTCACCGCCAGTAGTAACCCCTTTTATGCTGAAGTGGTTCGTGGTGTAGAACGCAGTTGTTATGAGCGCGGTTATAGTTTGATTCTGTGTAATACCGAAGGCGATATCGATCGCATGAGCCGTAGTCTTGAAACCTTAATGCAAAAACGGGTCGATGGTCTGCTGTTAATGTGTACCGAAAGTCATCGTCCTTCCCAAGATATTCTGCGTTGTTATCCCTCGTTGCCGATCATAATGATGGACTGGGCACCGTTCGAGGGCGTGAACGATGTCATTCAAGATAACTCGTTATTTGGCGGAGAAATGGCAACCTCATATCTGATTGCCAGAGGCTATACCCGAATCGCCTGTATTGCCGGGCCACAGGATAAAACTCCAGCGAAAGAACGTTTGGAAGGTTACCGTCAAGCCATGACACGTGCTGGTTTACCGGTGCCGAATGGCTATGAAGTTGCCAGTGATTTTGAATTTGGGGGTGGTTTGGCCGCCATGCAGCAGTTACTTGAACTGCCGGAGCCACCTGATGCCGTGTTTACCAGTAATGATGCCATGGCTGTTGGGGTCTATCAGGCCTTGCATCAGGCTGGGTTATCGATTCCGCAAGATATGGCTGTTATCGGCTACGATGATATTGAAATCGCACAATACATGACACCACCGTTAACCACGATTCATCAGCCAAAAGATGACCTTGGCGAACTGGCCATTGATACGCTGATTCATCGATTGAATAACCCGGAAGCGGAACCACAAATCCTGATTCTCACTCCCGAGTTGATCGAGCGTGGGTCGGTCGCTATTCGTTAAACTTCACTCTCTGCAGGGCGCGAGACTTTTTTAACATTGCGGCCCTGAATTAAGTTGTCGCCATCTTTTGGTTTGAGTAATAAGAACACCGCAGAGGAGAATAATGTCACCACGCCCATCGTAATAAAGGTGTAATGGAAGTGATCGACATTATTGCCAAACGACATCCCATCATAAAACCGTAATACCACCGCACTGATGGCAACCCCAAAACTGATAGCTAATTGTTGAGTAACAGCCAGAACACTGTTGCCTGAACTGGCATTGTTATCGGTTAAGTCTGCCAAGGTGATGGTATTCATGGCCGTGAACTGAGTCGACATCGCCATACCCAAAACAAAGAGTGGCAAGATCATCAACCAAGGCGACATGCCCGGTGATTGCAACGCAAATAATGCAATTAGCACACCGATAATGGCAGTGACACTCACTAAGACTTTGCGATAGCCCAGCGAACGTAATACCTGCGTCACGGCTGATTTCGCCATCATCGAACCAATGGCCGTGGGTGCCATCATGCAACCGGCAATAATGGCGGAGTAACCAAATCCAACCTGTAACATCAGTGGCATTAAGAACGGTACGCAACCTGTTCCTAATCGTGAGGCTACGTTCCCCGCAATACCCACCGAAAAGGTTCTGGTTTTGAATAGTGGCAAACCAATTAATGGATTCGGGTGGCCTTTGGCGTGGAATATATAGAAGAGAAGCATCAACAAACCGCTAATTAGCGTCAGGGCAGGTAGATAACTGGCAATATCGGGTCGCCCCATGATCTCTAAACTGACGGAAATAAGCACCAAACTACTACCGAACAGCAGGAAGCCGATAAAATCAAACGCGCGTTTAGGCATGGTGAAGTCAGGCATGAATTTACGTGCGTAAATAATGCCTAATATACCGATTGGGATATTAAGGATAAAAATCCAGTGCCAAGTGGCGTAAGTCACCAGTAGTCCGCCCAGTAGCGGCCCCAAAACTGGCCCAATTAATCCTGGAATCGTGACAAAATTGAGTACCGGTAACAATTCACTACGCGGATAGGCTCGAATAAGTGCAAGCCGAGCGACGGGCATCATCATCGCCCCACCGATACCTTGAATCACGCGTGAGGCAACGAGAAATGGCAATGAGCCTGACAGTGCACACAAAAGCGATCCCAGCGTAAAGAGAGATACCGCCAAAATAAAAACCCGCCGAGTGCCAAAACGGTCTGCTAACCATCCACTAACAGGAATCAACATGGCGACGGTTAGGGTATAGCTGATAATGGCGGATTGCATGGTCAATGGTGACCTGTTGAGGCTTTCCGCGATTGATGGCAAAGCGGTATTCAGTATGGTGGCATCCAAAGCCTGCATAAAGAAAGCCATGGCGGCTATCCAAGGAAGACCCGCCATGCTACGCGCAGATTTTATCATTGTCCGTCCTGATTTTATCGAGAGAGTGTTAGTACCCTCTTTCTATATAGAGATATAAATAACATCTCGCGGCTAATCTTTCTCTTTTAATAACACTTGGCAGGCTAATAAGGCCCCTTGGCTATCACTGGCGAGAATGGCATCAACAATATCCTGATGGTGTTGCAGCTGAAGTACTTCATCGCCGGTAATGGCACGAAAATAACTGTGATATACCGAACTGAACAAATTAGCGAAAGACGTCAAGAATGGGTTACCACTGGCTTCATAGATTAACTGATGAAACTGAGCATCCACCTGAATCCATCGCTCACGGTTAAAGTGGTTATGCAGCGCCCGCATCTCTGCAATTAATGAAGCTAGCAGCACGCGCTGTTCCTCATTGGCATTTATTGCGGCGAGTGAACAAGCTTGCGGCTCAAGTGATGTCCTTAATATAAGGAAGTGCTGCATCACTTGATCGAAATTCTCTTTGTTCATCCACCAGGTCAATAATTCCTGATCAAGGTAGTTCCAATTTGTTTTGGGCATCACTCGGGTACCAATACGGGGGCGTGGTAATAACATCCCTTTTGCTGCGAGCATTTTCACCGCTTCACGCACTGCTGTACGACTGACACCAAACTGTTCACCCAACTCTATCTCGCCAGGCAAGATGCTACCGGCCTCATATTCACCTATTAGAATGCGCTGACCAATTTTTTCGGCCAACAGATATGAAAGATTACGTTGGGCGGCCTGTTGTTGGGTATTGAGTTGCATGGTGATTTGTCCTATCTGTCTTCTTATATTTCTATTTTACTCTACTGTTTCATTCATAGATTGAATGTTTAGCGTAATAATTGTTTAAAAACCCGCCTATTACTTCATTATTGCTGAAAAAAAACACGGTTGAAAACTTTTTTGAAATTAAGGGTTGCAGCCTGTCAGGAACTCCCTATAATGCGCCTCCACTGACCGGGAACAACGACATAAACATCGCCGGGTTAGGAAGTGATAAGCAAGTTCTTTAAACGAAAGTTAAAAAGAAAATCTTGACACTTCAGCGGGAAAGCGTATTATCTGCCTCCCGCGTTACCGTCAGATTAACCGCAAGGTTAACAGGTAACGAACGCTCTTTAACAATTTATCAGACAATCTGTGTGGGCACTCGCAAGACGATATCGAAGCCTGTTTCGACAGGCAGAAGCAATATCAAAGTCTTGAAGAGTGACCAAAGCAGTAAACATTTGAACCTCGGTTCGAATGCATATTTGCAGAAAGTAATCTTTGAGCATCGCTACCTCGGTAGCAAATCAAACAAATCTTAAATTGAAGAGTTTGATCATGGCTCAGATTGAACGCTGGCGGCAGGCCTAACACATGCAAGTCGAGCGGCAGCGGAAAGTAGCTTGCTACTTTGCCGGCGAGCGGCGGACGGGTGAGTAATGTCTGGGGATCTGCCTGATGGAGGGGGATAACTACTGGAAACGGTAGCTAATACCGCATGACCTCGAAAGAGCAAAGTGGGGGACCTTCGGGCCTCACGCCATCGGATGAACCCAGATGGGATTAGCTAGTAGGTGGGGTAATGGCTCACCTAGGCGACGATCCCTAGCTGGTCTGAGAGGATGACCAGCCACACTGGAACTGAGACACGGTCCAGACTCCTACGGGAGGCAGCAGTGGGGAATATTGCACAATGGGCGCAAGCCTGATGCAGCCATGCCGCGTGTGTGAAGAAGGCCTTCGGGTTGTAAAGCACTTTCAGCGAGGAGGAAGGCATTGTGGTTAATAACCGCAGTGATTGACGTTACTCGCAGAAGAAGCACCGGCTAACTCCGTGCCAGCAGCCGCGGTAATACGGAGGGTGCAAGCGTTAATCGGAATTACTGGGCGTAAAGCGCACGCAGGCGGTTTGTTAAGTCAGATGTGAAATCCCCGCGCTTAACGTGGGAACTGCATTTGAAACTGGCAAGCTAGAGTCTTGTAGAGGGGGGTAGAATTCCAGGTGTAGCGGTGAAATGCGTAGAGATCTGGAGGAATACCGGTGGCGAAGGCGGCCCCCTGGACAAAGACTGACGCTCAGGTGCGAAAGCGTGGGGAGCAAACAGGATTAGATACCCTGGTAGTCCACGCTGTAAACGATGTCGACTTGGAGGTTGTGCCCTTGAGGCGTGGCTTCCGGAGCTAACGCGTTAAGTCGACCGCCTGGGGAGTACGGCCGCAAGGTTAAAACTCAAATGAATTGACGGGGGCCCGCACAAGCGGTGGAGCATGTGGTTTAATTCGATGCAACGCGAAGAACCTTACCTACTCTTGACATCCACAGAACTTAGCAGAGATGCTTCGGTGCCTTCGGGAACTGTGAGACAGGTGCTGCATGGCTGTCGTCAGCTCGTGTTGTGAAATGTTGGGTTAAGTCCCGCAACGAGCGCAACCCTTATCCTTTGTTGCCAGCACGTAATGGTGGGAACTCAAGGGAGACTGCCGGTGACAAACCGGAGGAAGGTGGGGATGACGTCAAGTCATCATGGCCCTTACGAGTAGGGCTACACACGTGCTACAATGGCAGATACAAAGTGAAGCGAACTCGCGAGAGCAAGCGGACCACATAAAGTCTGTCGTAGTCCGGATTGGAGTCTGCAACTCGACTCCATGAAGTCGGAATCGCTAGTAATCGTAGATCAGAATGCTACGGTGAATACGTTCCCGGGCCTTGTACACACCGCCCGTCACACCATGGGAGTGGGTTGCAAAAGAAGTAGGTAGCTTAACCTTCGGGAGGGCGCTTACCACTTTGTGATTCATGACTGGGGTGAAGTCGTAACAAGGTAACCGTAGGGGAACCTGCGGTTGGATCACCTCCTTACCTCACGATACGCATTGCGTAGTGTCCACACAGATTGTCTGATGAATGTAATAGAGCAAAGCACCTGTTGATGAGGGTGATGATTGTGCGATAAAACCTCGGCATCGAGTTTTAACTGCATCAGTCGTTCGAATGTGTCACCACATTCTCACCTTTACACAAAAATACTGAATCAGTGATTCAGTAGTCATTTTTGTGTCCCCATCGTCTAGAGGCCTAGGACACTGCCCTTTCACGGCTGTAACAGGGGTTCGAATCCCCTTGGGGACGCCAATCCGATAATGTGTGAAAGACATTATCACCGGTTCTGCGAAACCGAAAATATCTTAAAGATGACTTTCACAAGTCGTGTTTAAGCTATTGCTCTTTAACAATCTGGAACAAGCTGAAAATTGAAACCATACAGCTGAACATTATCTCACCGTAGAAGTATCGGGATAATCAGTAACCTGTGTGAGAGTCTCTCAATAATCACAGCATGAAGGTCTTTATCTTCACGATAAAACATCTTTGGGTTGTGAGGTTAAGCGACTAAGCGTACACGGTGGATGCCTAGGCAGTCAGAGGCGATGAAGGGCGTGCTAATCTGCGAAAAGCGTCGGTAAGCTGATATGAAGCGTAATAACCGACGATACCCGAATGGGGAAACCCAGTGCAATTCGTTGCACTATCGTTAGATGAATACATAGTCTAACGAGGCGAACCGGGGGAACTGAAACATCTAAGTACCCCGAGGAAAAGAAATCAACCGAGATTCCCCCAGTAGCGGCGAGCGAACGGGGAGGAGCCCAGAGTCTGAATCAAGTGGTGTGTTAGTGGAAGCGTCTGGAAAGTCGCACGGTACAGGGTGATAGTCCCGTACACCAAAACACACTGCTTGTGAACTCGATGAGTAGGGCGGGACACGTGACATCCTGTCTGAATATGGGGGGACCATCCTCCAAGGCTAAATACTCCTGACTGACCGATAGTGAACCAGTACCGTGAGGGAAAGGCGAAAAGAACCCCGGCGAGGGGAGTGAAATAGAACCTGAAACCGTGTACGTACAAGCAGTGGGAGCACCTTCGTGGTGTGACTGCGTACCTTTTGTATAATGGGTCAGCGACTTATATTTTGTAGCAAGGTTAACCGAATAGGGGAGCCGTAGGGAAACCGAGTCTTAACTGGGCGTCTAGTTGCAAGGTATAGACCCGAAACCCGGTGATCTAGCCATGGGCAGGTTGAAGGTTGGGTAACACTAACTGGAGGACCGAACCGACTAATGTTGAAAAATTAGCGGATGACTTGTGGCTGGGGGTGAAAGGCCAATCAAACCGGGAGATAGCTGGTTCTCCCCGAAAGCTATTTAGGTAGCGCCTCGTGAACTCATCTTCGGGGGTAGAGCACTGTTTCGGCTAGGGGGCCATCCCGGCTTACCAAACCGATGCAAACTCCGAATACCGAAGAATGTTATCACGGGAGACACACGGCGGGTGCTAACGTCCGTCGTGAAGAGGGAAACAACCCAGACCGCCAGCTAAGGTCCCAAAGTCATGGTTAAGTGGGAAACGATGTGGGAAGGCATAGACAGCCAGGATGTTGGCTTAGAAGCAGCCATCATTTAAAGAAAGCGTAATAGCTCACTGGTCGAGTCGGCCTGCGCGGAAGATGTAACGGGGCTAAACCATGCACCGAAGCTGCGGCAGCGACGCTTAGGCGTTGTTGGGTAGGGGAGCGTTCTGTAAGCCGTTGAAGGTGGTCTGTGAGGACTGCTGGAGGTATCAGAAGTGCGAATGCTGACATAAGTAACGATAATGCGGGTGAAAAACCCGCACGCCGGAAGACCAAGGGTTCCTGTCCAACGTTAATCGGGGCAGGGTGAGTCGACCCCTAAGGCGAGGCTGAAAAGCGTAGTCGATGGGAAACAGGTTAATATTCCTGTACTTGGTGTTACTGCGAAGGGGGACGGAGAAGGCTAGGCTAGCCGGGCGACGGTTGTCCCGGTTTAAGCATGTAGGCGGAGTGACTTGGTAAATCCGGTTGCTTATCAACGCTGAGGTGTGATGACGATGCACTACGGTGCAGAAGTAGTTGATGCCATGCTTCCAGGAAAAGCCTCTAAGCATCAGGTAACATGAAATCGTACCCCAAACCGACACAGGTGGTCAGGTAGAGAATACTCAGGCGCTTGAGAGAACTCGGGTGAAGGAACTAGGCAAAATGGTGCCGTAACTTCGGGAGAAGGCACGCTGGCGCTAGGTGAAGAGACTTGCTCTCGGAGCTGAAGCCAGTCGCAGATACCAGCTGGCTGCAACTGTTTAATAAAAACACAGCACTGTGCAAACACGAAAGTGGACGTATACGGTGTGACGCCTGCCCGGTGCTGGAAGGTTAATTGATGGGGTCAGCCGCAAGGCGAAGCTCTTGATCGAAGCCCCAGTAAACGGCGGCCGTAACTATAACGGTCCTAAGGTAGCGAAATTCCTTGTCGGGTAAGTTCCGACCTGCACGAATGGCGTAATGATGGCCAGGCTGTCTCCACCCGAGACTCAGTGAAATTGAACTCGCTGTGAAGATGCAGTGTACCCGCGGCAAGACGGAAAGACCCCGTGAACCTTTACTATAGCTTGACACTGAACATTGAGCCTTGATGTGTAGGATAGGTGGGAGGCATCGAAGTGTGGACGCCAGTCTGCATGGAGCCAACCTTGAAATACCACCCTTTAATGTTTGATGTTCTAACTCGGCCCCATAATCTGGGGTGAGGACAGTGTCTGGTGGGTAGTTTGACTGGGGCGGTCTCCTCCCAAAGAGTAACGGAGGAGCACGAAGGTTAGCTAATCACGGTCGGACATCGTGAGGTTAGTGCAAAGGCATAAGCTAGCTTGACTGCGAGAGTGACGGCTCGAGCAGGTACGAAAGTAGGTCTTAGTGATCCGGTGGTTCTGAATGGAAGGGCCATCGCTCAACGGATAAAAGGTACTCCGGGGATAACAGGCTGATACCGCCCAAGAGTTCATATCGACGGCGGTGTTTGGCACCTCGATGTCGGCTCATCACATCCTGGGGCTGAAGTAGGTCCCAAGGGTATGGCTGTTCGCCATTTAAAGTGGTACGCGAGCTGGGTTTAGAACGTCGTGAGACAGTTCGGTCCCTATCTGCCGTGGGCGTTGGAAGATTGAGAGGGGCTGCTCCTAGTACGAGAGGACCGGAGTGGACGAATCACTGGTGTTCGGGTTGTCATGCCAATGGCATTGCCCGGTAGCTAAATTCGGAAGAGATAACCGCTGAAAGCATCTAAGCGGGAAACTTGCCTCGAGATGAGTCTTCCCTGGGGCTTCAAGCCCCCTGAAGGAACGTTAAAGACGATGACGTTGATAGGCTGGGTGTGTAAGTGCAGCGATGCATTGAGCTAACCAGTACTAATGATCCGTGAGGCTTAACCTTACAACACCAAAGGTGTTTTGGTGGTATTGAGAGATTTTCAGCGAAGTTCCGAGATTGGGTTGACTGGCTGCGCGAAGAGACGTGTAGCGGGTTGATTGAAACAGAATTTGCCTGGCGGCCATAGCGCGGTGGTCCCACCTGATCCCATGCCGAACTCAGAAGTGAAACGCCGTAGCGCCGATGGTAGTGTGGGGTCTCCCCATGCGAGAGTAGGACACTGCCAGGCATCAAATAAGCCGAGACCCCATGCCAAAAGCGTGGGGTTTTTGCTATGGGTCAAAGTCAAAAGAAAAGCCTTCTGCACAGCAGAGGGCTTTTTTTATGCCGTCATTTAAAACTATGATGCCATCAGCTTAAAAAATACTTTATGCGTAGATAATAGCTCGAGATCACGAGTGCTCGACTATCACTTTGTTTTATTTCCATTTTTTTCTAGCCAACTGCAAATGAAAGCAGCGATCTCTTCCGGTTGGTTGATATCCAACTGCTCAACCGTGCTCTCGACCTGAGTGTCACTCGCCAACGCGATAACGTATTCATCAATCAAGCCGGCAAATGGCTTACCCACAGCTTCTCTATAAAGTGCTATTTTGCTGATCGGCTCATGTTTAAATCCTTCAACTAAGATTAAATCAATCGTCGAGGGGTCTAAGCGGCTGGCAAGATAGTGCAGATCTAAGGGAGATTGTTCGGGTGTTTCAGTCATCAATGCCCAGCGGCAATCACTTGCAACTAACGTCTGATGAGCTCCAGCCTTGCGTAACTCATAGCTATCTTTCCCTGGAGTATCAATTTCCATATTGTGGTGGGTATGTTTGATTAAGCCGACCCGAATTTGTCGCTGCAGCAGTAAGGGAATCAAGCTTTTCAGCAAAGTTGTTTTTCCTGTGCCGCTATAGGCGGCTATACCTAACAGTGGTGGTGTACCTTTGTTCATCACATCCCTCTTTTACCTTGTTCCCATAATTCGCAATCAGTGGGAGTATTTAGGTTGCTGAATTGGCTGGCTTGTTCACGAAACATCACAGGTTGCGCATGTAGGCTCTCCATGAATATCATTAATTTACGATCGCCTTGTGCCAAGAACTCAGTTAGGAATGGCTTCAAACTCACATGCATTAAAGCCAATGTCGGATGCGCTCGTTCACCATCGTGTACATAAGCTGCCAGTGCCTGCTGCTTCCCGAGCCACAGTTGAGAAACTAAATTTGAAGGAAGCATAGGAACGTCACAGGGAGCGAATATTACCCATTCGGTATGTGAATAGCTTAATCCTGCATGCATCCCTGCCAGCGGCCCGACAAAGCCTGTAATGATATCGCTTATGACGGGTATACCACTGACTTGATACAACGCCTGATGACGATTAGCATTAATGATGACTTCATCGACTTGAGGTTTTAATCGGTCAAAAACATGTTGAAACAGCGGTTTACCATTGAGAAGAATAAGTCCTTTATCGTTTCCCCCCATTCGGGATGAACGGCCTCCAGCAAGAATAACGCCTGTTATATTGGGCTGCATTGCTACCTCTCCGCTATATTCAACTCACTGCAGAATTGTATCGTTAAATAGAGGATCGGTCAGGATTTACTTTTATTGACAGTAGCCTCTCTTTCCCTGTGTGAATATCCCTGTTACTTTGTCTGCATATTTTTGAACAGGATAAATTTGCTATGAAATGTCATCGTGTTAATGAACTGATTGAGCTTTTACATCCGGCCTGGCAGCAAGAGCCGGATTTGAATTTGGTGCAATTTTTACAAAAACTGGCAACAGAAGCTGGTTTTGAAGGTGAGTTTTCAGATCTAACAGACGATATTCTTATTTATCATCTGAAAATGCGTGGTTCAGCTTCGACAGAAGCCATACCTGGTTTGAAAAAGGATTTCGAAGAAGATTTTAAGACAGCCATATTACGCGCGCGTGGTGTCATTAAAGATTAGTCATACTCCTTATCTGCGTAGAAAGGGCTTTGATGATACTATTTCTTATTCTCAGCGCGTCGCTGTCACTTATATAGATTGAATGTTGTTATGAACAGCTCTGCTTTTAATTTTCAGACGTTGTCTCCTGATCTCATTATGGATGCCCTTGAAGGGGTAGGACTACAAGTAGATTCAGGATTAACGGCGCTTAATAGCTACGAAAACCGCGTTTATCAGTTTATGGACGAAGATCGTAAACGCTACGTGGTGAAGTTTTATCGCCCCGAACGCTGGAGTGACGAACAAATTACCGAAGAGCATCTGTTTTCGTTTGAATTAGCAGAGTCAGAGATACCCGTTGTTGCCCCATTGCAGCTAAATGGACAGACCTTGCATACTCAAAATGACTTTTACTTTGCGGTATTTCCAAGTGTCGGCGGTCGCCAGTATGAAATGGATAATCTTGAACAATTAGAATGGGTTGGGAGATTTCTTGGCCGGATTCATCACGTTGGGCGTGATAAACTTTTTGTTACTCGCCCCACGATCGGTATCGAAGAATATCTAACTGAGCCACGCCAGTTGTTGGCCAGCAGCAACTTAGTGCCCGCAAAACAGCGGGATAATTTTCTGGCGGCGACCGATCTATTGATCAGCACCATCAAGCAATATTGGCATACCGATTGGCAACCACTACGGTTACACGGCGATTGCCACCCAGGTAATATTTTATGGCGTGATGGGCCAATGTTTGTTGACCTAGATGACGCCAGAAATGGCCCAGCTATCCAAGATCTTTGGATGTTGTTACATGGTGAACGCAGTGAGCAATTAATCCAGTTAGATATATTGCTGGAGGCTTATAGTGAATTCACTGATTTTGATTCGCGAGAACTTGCACTGATTGAACCTCTGCGTGCGATGCGGATGGTTTATTACCTTGCCTGGGTCGCCAGACGTTGGCAGGACCCAGCATTCCCTAAAAGCTTTCCGTGGATGGCTGAGTCTGATTTTTGGCTACAACAGACTAAGCTATTTACAGAGCAGGTTAAACTGTTGCAGGTACCCCCTTTGCAGCTGATGCCAATGTACTGAAGCAAATTAATGTACTGAAGCAAATTAATGCACTAAAGCTAAGATAGATAATGGAGATAGTTATAGTATGAAAAATGTTTGGTTGGCTCTCGTTGGCATGGTGATGGCATTTAGCGCATCAGCGGCACAATTTACAGACGGTACTCAGTACCAGACGTTGAACAAACCTGTAACAGGTGAACCTCAGGTTTTGGAGTTTTTCTCTTTCTATTGCCCACACTGCTACCAGTTTGAAGAGATTTACCATGTTCCTGAGACAGTAAAAAAAGCACTGCCGGAAGGGACAAAAATGACCCGCTATCATGTTGAGTTCCTTGGTCCATTGGGTAAACAACTGACTCAGGCATGGGCTGTTGCCATGGCATTAGGTGTTGAGGATAAAATCACCCCACTGATGTTTGAAGGCGTGCAGAAAACTCAAACCGTTCAAACTCCTGATGATATCCGTAATGTCTTTATCAAAGCGGGTGTAAGTGGTGAAGACTATGATGCGGCATTAAATAGCTTTGTAGTGAAATCGCTCGTTGTTCAGCAGCAAAAAGCAGCTGAAGATTTAGAATTACGCGGTGTTCCTGCAATGTTTGTTAATGGCAAATATATGATTAAAAATGATGGCATGGATACCAGTTCAATGGAAAATTATGCTAAACAGTATGCGGATGTTGTTAAGTTTCTACTGACGCAAAAGTAAATATACGTAAATAGGCGCTGGCTTTCGTTAGCGCCTATTTTACTTATTCAATACTTAACACTAAACGTCGATTTTCAATTTTATTCCTTTCTATGCCGTAAAATCTTCATATTATCTAGAATCTAGGTGGTGCATCTGAATGCCTATCTTCTATATTTTGTCGTGTTGCTTTCAATGTTTTCATCTATTTCAATGATGATTCGCGATGGATATTTCCGATGTCTAAACGCTAAAGTTAGGAAACGACGTGTAATAAAAACAGACATAAGATGGGTAACGAATATGTGAAAATTATTTATCTTAAGTTCATAACTAAATAAGTAATATCCACAATTTAGATAAAGGAAAAATGACAGTAAAATAATAAGCCAATAGCCATAACTTAATGATAATAATGAATTTAATAATCAGTCCTATCATAAAGGGCGAACGAATATAATCTGCACATATTTTTACTCACAAAGTTATCCACAGGATTGATCTTGACGATCTTCACGCAAAAATGTTCTCTTTTGCACAAGAATGGACGCTAAGATTCGTCTCTTGCCGTTAGCTATGGCATTCTTAGCGTCAGACCTTGCTGAATAAAGATGAAGAAACTCTATGGCCCAGATTGCAGAAAACCCATTGATCCTCGTTGACGGTTCCTCTTACCTCTATCGTGCTTACCATGCTTTCCCGCCGCTGACCAATAGCAGCGGTGAGCCAACTGGTGCGATGTATGGCGTGTTGAACATGTTGCGCAGTCTGTTGCTGCAATATCGTCCAAGCCATGTTGCGGTTGTTTTTGATGCTAAAGGAAAAACGTTTCGTGACGAGCTTTTCGCGGAATATAAATCTCATCGCCCTCCTATGCCCGATGATTTACGGTTGCAAATAGAGCCACTTCACCAAATGGTAAAGGCGATGGGATTGCCTTTATTAGTGGTTTCTGGCGTAGAGGCTGATGATGTCATTGGTACATTGGCACAAGAAGCAGAGAAAGCCGGTCATGCTGTATTAATTAGTACGGGTGATAAAGATATGGCGCAACTAGTTACGCCGAATATCACTCTCATTAATACTATGAACAACGCTATTTTAGGGCCACAGGAAGTGTGCGAAAAATATGGCGTTCCTCCTGAATTGATTATTGATTTTCTCGCCCTCATGGGTGACTCATCGGACAATATTCCAGGAGTGCCTGGTGTCGGCGAAAAAACAGCGCAGGCCTTATTGCAAGGTCTGGGTGGGTTGGATGCACTCTTCAGTAATTTAGATAAGATTTCTACGCTGTCATTCCGTGGCTCAAAAACGATGTCTGCCAAGTTAGAGCAAAATAAAGATGTTGCTTATCTTTCCTATAAACTTGCCACCATTAAAACGGATGTTGAACTGGAGGTGACCTGCGATGAACTGACCGTTTCCTCACCGGATGACGAGCAGTTACATCAGCTATTCGCCCGTTACGAATTTAAGCGTTGGTTGGCAGATGTCGAAGCCGGTAAATGGCTAGACGGTAAAAAAGAGCGACCAACAGGGCAGGGCAACAATAAAGCGTTTGTTGCAGCAGAGCCGGCACCGGCCGCTGAAGTGACGGCGGTATTATCGCAAGATAATTACCAAACCATCTTGGATGAGAAATCCTTAGCGGATTGGATTGAACGCTTGAAAAAAGCGGAAGTCTTCGCCTTTGATACTGAAACTGATGGCCTCGATACTCTTAGCAGCAATTTGATTGGTCTGTCTTTTGCTGTCGCGCCGGGTGAAGCTGCTTATCTGCCGTTAGCGCATGATTATCTTGATGCCCCTGAACAGCTCGATCGTGATTGGGTGCTCGCGACGCTAAAACCGCTGTTGGAAGATGAAAAAGCGCTTAAAGTTGGGCAAAACCTCAAGTTTGATCAAAGTATGCTGGCGCGTTATGGCATTGATCTGCGTGGAATCGCTTTTGATACCATGTTGGAATCTTATGTTCTAAACAGTGTAGCGGGTCGTCATGACATGGATAGCTTGGCGGAACGGTATCTCAACCATAAGACCATCACTTTTGAAGAGATTGCCGGTAAAGGAAAGAATCAGCTGACGTTTAACCAAATTGCATTGGAGCAAGCTGGGCCATATGCATCAGAAGATGCTGACGTCACCCTACAGTTGCACTTGGTTCTATGGCCAAAATTGCAGCAAAGTGATGGCTTGAAGCGAGTGTTCCAAGATATTGAGATGCCATTGCTGCCAGTATTGTCCCGCATTGAGCGTACCGGCGTATTGATTGACCAAAATATATTAGCAGCGCACTCCAAAGAGCTCACTCTTCGTCTCGATGAGCTGGAAAAACAGGCTCATGAGCTGGCTGAAGAACCTTTCAATTTGGCATCACCTAAGCAGCTACAGGTGATTTTGTATGAAAAACAAAAATTGCCGATTTTGAAAAAAACGCCTGGCGGCGCGGCGTCCACTAATGAAGAAGTGCTCGCGGAGTTGGCGCTGGATTATCCCCTGCCGAAAGTCATCCTCGAATACCGTGGATTGGCAAAGCTAAAAACAACCTATACCGATAAGTTACCGTTGATGATTAACCCCGTCTCGGGCCGGGTCCATACCTCTTATCATCAAGCTGTAACGGCCACAGGGCGTTTGTCATCCCGTGATCCTAACCTGCAAAATATTCCGGTGCGCAATGAAGAAGGGCGTCGTATACGTCAGGCTTTTATCGCGCCAAAAGGTTACCGCATCATGGCGGCCGACTATTCGCAGATTGAGCTGCGAATCATGGCACATTTGTCACAGGATGAAGGATTGTTGGCTGCGTTTGCTGCTGGGAAGGATATTCACCGCGCGACAGCGGCAGAAGTCTTTGGTTTGCCATTAGAAAACGTGACAACCGAGCAGCGTCGTAGTGCTAAAGCCATTAACTTTGGCTTGATTTATGGCATGAGCGCATTTGGTTTAGCGCGGCAGTTGAATATCCCTCGTGGTGAAGCACAGCGTTATATGGATCTCTACTTTGAGCGCTATCCGGGTGTGCTGGAATACATGGAGCGCACTCGCAAACAAGCCGCGGATCAAGGCTACGTCACCACATTGGATGGCCGCCGTCTCTATCTGCCTGATATTCACTCACGGAATGCCACTCGTCGTAAGGCCGCTGAACGTGAAGCTATCAATGCGCCAATGCAAGGAACTGCTGCCGATATTATCAAACGAGCGATGATCGCGGTGGATGCTTGGTTGCAGCAAGAATCTGAGCCTTTGGTGCGGGTTATCATGCAAGTACACGATGAATTGGTATTTGAAGTGCATGAAAGTGTATTGGAAAGTGCTGAGCAGAAAATCCGCGAGCTGATGGAGCAGAGTATGCAACTGGCGGTACCTTTGAAGGTTGATGTCGGGGTTGGAGATAATTGGGATCAGGCACACTAACTGAATGGGTAAGTGATGATAAATAAAGCACTTTATGTAATTAAGCTACATTTAGTGCCAATATTACTGGGAATGTGTGCGCTGAATCGTGCCAATTTGTGTAACTATACAACAAAAAATTCTTTTGCCCCGCGAAAAAATGATGTAGAGTTACAGATGTAGGGTACAGAGGTAAGATGTTCTATCTTTCAGACCTTTTACTTCACGTAATCGGATTTGGCTAAATATTAGCCGCCCCAGTCACATGTTGACTGGGGCGTTTTTTATTGTGCTTTTGCAACAAAATAGGCGAATTTTTAGTCAGAAAGGAACATTGCGAAGCATAAAGCGTTCGCGCCAAACATGGCGCAGCTTGAGATAATCGTTGTCGTAGTGGGTTTCTTTTTACAGCGCAGACGGTATTTTTACGATCCGACGGTTGTCTGCGCCATTTTAACTTTTGTGGTGGGATGTGTTACTCGTCTTGATCGTCATACTCATCAATCATGACTTCTGGTGGGATCTCGCTGAACCAAGTATCAAGTTTTTCCCGCAACTTATCGACGCCAATCTTTTTCAATGATGAGAAAGCCTCAACCTGAATATCCCCCATAAAAGGAACAATGGCTTCTCGTACCATATTCAGTTGTGCCTTACGAGCACCTGATGCCAGCTTATCTGCTTTAGTCAGTAATAGAAGAACTGGCGTGCCGACGGCAACAGCCCAAGTAATCATCTGTTGATCTAGATCTTTCAGTGGGTGGCGAATATCCATCAACACAACCAACCCTTTCAGGCAGTTGCGTTTCTGCAAATACTCCCCTAGTGCGCGCTGCCACTTGAGTTTCATCTCTTCTGGCACTTCAGCATAACCATAGCCAGGTAAGTCAACCAGACGCACACCTTCAACCACTTCAAATAAGTTAATTAGCTGGGTACGCCCCGGCGTTTTACTGGTTCTAGCCAGGCTTTTCTGGCTAGTTAACGTATTGAGTGCGCTAGATTTACCGGCATTTGAGCGGCCAGCGAATGCCACCTCGATACCTTCATCACGTGGTAGATGGCGGATATCCGGAGCACTGATGACGAAATGTGTCATGTGGTAGTTATAGTTTCTAATAGTCAAAATTTGTCGTCTCCGTGAGAGATAGCTTACATCGGGCGATTATAACTGCATCAGGACCAAAAAAGGGGGTTTATCTTCTTTCCCTTCCGAACTTGCTGCCATAAGAGAGATTGCTTACGCTCGTTGCATCACTTATCAAGGTATGCACATTGGGATTCGGCAGCTTTTTATTTTCCCTAATGAAATTGCCATTTTTGTGAGTTAGCGGTCATTGTCGCGAAAGTTAATAGCCTATCATTGAGGAATTGTTAAGAAAGTCTTTATTAAAATTGAGCTATTCTCATCAAGAGCTATTTCTCTTATAAGTTTTTTTTTGAATAAAAACAAACAGATGTTTGTTTTCTGGTTGCGCGGGATGTGCTAGCAAGGAGCAAATTTACTTAGGATGAGTAGCTGATGCTTAAGGAACGTAATGGATATACGATGAGCCAAGGATGATACACGGAGCGAATGTAAAAGGATGTTCAAGGATGCAGGCCGGAGCGCCGGATGAGTTGCCTCCAAGGTTGGGGGAACGGTAAGGATGGCGTATTGCAGGATGGAGAAACCGGGATGTTATGTAAGTGCAAGGATGCGCTGTAAGGATATCCTTCCGCAGAAGGTGCGAAAAAAGGCGACAGGTTAATCTGCCGCCTTTTTTCTTTCTCTGCTTTCTGCTAGATTCCGGCCCAATCCGATACCCAATATATTTTAAGTTGACGGGTATATACTCAATCCAATTCCATACTCATTAAGAGCACAGGTTATGAAGCAGCCAACTAAAGCACCACGCGCGAATATTGCAGGCCCGAAAAGCTCTGGCACACCAAAGCGCATTAAAAAGACCCGCGTAGAGCTTGATCTTGAAGCGCGTGAGCGTAAACGTCAGAAAAAACACAGTGGCAATCGCTCAGGTGCGAGAAGCAACGTTGAGAGTAGCAATAAGAAGGGGCAAACCCAGTCTCAAGAGAAAGATCCGCGCTTAGGCAGCAAAGTGCCTGTCCCGCTGGTGGTTGATAGCAAGGTAAAAGCTAAGCCAACCACTAAGCCGGTGGCAAAAACCGAAGCTAAACCTCGCCTGACGCCAGAAGAAGAGCTTTCTAAGCTGGAAAATGATGAACGCTTAGATGCATTGCTGGATCGCTTGGATAACGACGAAGTATTGAGCAAAGAAGATCAGGCTTACGTTGATCTGACGTTGGACCGCATTGATGCCTTGATGGAGCAATTGGGTATTGAGCTGGGCGACGATGAAGACGACGAAGAGAAAGAAGAAAAGCCGGAAGATATTTTGAAATTGCTGAAAGGCGGTAATCCAAACGACAAATTTTAAGCGATGCAATGGATCATTCCGACAATAGCCCTACTACTAACATGTTATCTATTGTGGTTATTGGGTAAACTATGGCGGCTGTCGCAACGTCGATCACGTTTGCGCAGCGCTACTGCGGCCAGACAACGAAAACATCTGCCCCTTAATCGGCCCGGTAAGCGCAAATATCGGAAGGAGTGAGCATGTCTGAGCACGCGATAGTTTGGGATTTATCCCTGATTCAAAAATATAATTATTCAGGGCCGCGTTATACCTCGTACCCTACAGCCCTTGAGTTCAAAGAAGATTTTAATGAAACGGCTTTTCAGCATGCGGTAAAGCGTTACCCGCAGCGGCCATTATCGCTGTATGTGCACATTCCGTTTTGTCATAAACTTTGTTACTTCTGCGGCTGCAATAAGTTGGTGACGCGCCAGCAACACAAAGCGGATGAATATCTGGCGGTGTTGGAAAAAGAGATCCGCCAGCGTGCCGTGTTGTTCGCCGGCCGTCAGGTCAGCCAAATGCATTGGGGCGGCGGTACACCCACTTATCTGAATAAAACGCAAATCACCCACCTGATGAATTTGCTGCGTGATAATTTTGATTTCCTGCCCGGTGCGGAGCAGTCGATTGAAGTGGACCCGCGTGAAATTGAGCTGGATGTGCTTGATCATCTTCGTGCTGAAGGTTTTAACCGCCTGAGCATGGGGGTGCAGGATTTCAATAAAGAAGTTCAGCGCTTGGTTAACCGTGAGCAAGACGAAGATTTCATTTTTGCTCTGATTGCGCGCGCTAAAGCTCTCGGCTTCAACTCAACCAATATCGATTTGATTTATGGTTTACCCAAACAAACACCTGAGAGTTTTGCATTTACCCTCAAACGAGTGGCGGAGCTCAACCCTGATCGCCTGAGCGTTTTCAATTACGCCCATTTACCGAGTCTGTTTGCCGCGCAGCGCAAAATTAAAGATGCAGATTTGCCTAGTGCAGAACAGCGGTTAGATATTTTGCAGCACACCATCCGTTTCTTAACCGAATCCGGCTATCAGTTTATCGGGATGGATCATTTTGCTCGTCCAGACGATGAGCTGGCTATTGCACAGCGGGAAGGGAAGTTACATCGCAATTTCCAAGGCTACACCACCCAAGGCGAGAGTGATTTACTCGGTTTAGGGGTTTCAGCCATCAGCATGTTGGGCGACAGTTACGCGCAGAACGAAAAAGAGTTGAAAACTTACTATGCCTGCGTGGAACAACGAGGCAATGCATTGTGGCGCGGCCTGACGATGACTGAAGATGATTGCTTACGTCGTGATGTGATAAAAACGCTGATTTGTAATTTCCAAATCAGTTATCAACCGATTGAACAGAATTATGGTATTCGTTTTGCGGATTATTTTGCTGAAGATTTTGAGCTACTCGCGCCCTTTGAGCAAGATGGGCTGGTGGAGCGGAATGAAAAGGGTATTCGAGTCACACCACGTGGGCGCTTACTCATTCGTAATATTTGTATGTGTTTTGATATCTATCTACGTCAACAAGCGCGTAAACAGCAGTTCTCCCGCGTGATCTGATGATAAAATCCACCCTCAGCGTTGAGGGTGGTCTTCACGTCGAACCGGTGGCAGGATCTCCAACAACTCGTTCCTACTCCATCCCCAGTTCTTTCAACTTACGCGTTAGAGTATTGCGGCCCCAGCCTAACAGGCGTGCTGCTTCCTGCTTGTGGCCTTGAGTGTGGCGCAATGCCGTGGTTAACAGCGTCCGTTCCATCTCGGGTTGTGCTTCTGATAATAAATCTTGATGGCCTGAGCGCAGTGCACGATCTGCCCATTGCGCCAGCAGCGTTGACCAATTATCCGGTGTCCGCTGGCCAGAAGCATCTGGCGTGCTGGTTTCAAACAGCTCAGAGGGAAGGTCTTGGATCAGCACTTCTTGCCCAGCAGCCATCACGGTCAGCCAACGACAAGTGTTTTCCAGTTGGCGAACGTTACCCTGCCAAGGTAGGCGAGTCAGCGCGACTTCCGTTTCAGGGTGCAGATTCTTGGCTTCTACCCCCAGCTCTTTGGCGGCCACTTGTAAGAAATAGCGAGCCAGACGCGGGATGTCTTCACGGCGTTCACGTAGCGGCGGCAAATGTACCCGAATGACGTTGAGGCGATGGAATAAATCCTCACGGAATTTCCCCTCCTGAACCCGTAATTCGAGATTTTGGTGAGTCGCAGCGATAATACGCACATCGACTTTAACCGGCGCATAACCCCCGACCCGATAGAATTGCCCATCAGCCAGTACCCGCAACAGACGAGTTTGCACATCCAGCGGCATATCACCGATCTCATCTAAAAACAGTGTGCCGCCATCAGCTTGCTCGAAACGGCCCTGACGCACCTGATTAGCACCAGTAAACGCGCCTTTCTCGTGGCCAAACAGCTCAGACTCAATCAAATCCTTCGGAATTGCCGCCATATTCAGGGCGATAAAAGGTGCTTTCGCGCGCGGGCTATGACGGTGCAACGCATGAGCGACCAATTCTTTACCGGTCCCTGATTCACCGTTGATCAATACACTGATTGATGAGCGGGACAACCGACCAATGATGCGGAAAACGTCCTGCATCGCCGGTGCTTCACCGATAATATCAGCGGTTGGGCCACTGGCGGGCTGGCTACGTGCAGGTTGCTGCTGCTCTTGATAATGGCTGATGGCTCGTTCAACCAGAGCGACCGCTTCATCGATATCAAAAGGTTTTGGCAGATAATCAAACGCACCTTGCTGATAGGCGCTAACCGCGGCATCTAAATCAGAATGTGCCGTCATTATGATGACCGGGAGCATTGGGTGACGCTGCTTAATCTGCTTTAGCAGTGCCAATCCATCCATGCCAGGCATACGAATATCTGACAACAACACATCTGGGGTTTGAGTCGCCAATGCATCCAACACCTGATTAGCGGTATCAAATGTTGCGCAGTTCAGACCGGCTCCTGTCAGTGCGCGTTCAAGCACCCAGCGGATGGAGCTATCGTCATCGACGATCCAGACTATCCCTCGTTGCATAGAAACCTCACTGGCGAATAGGCAGGTAAACCGAGAATTCGGTGTGTCCCGGCCAACTGTTAAATTCAATTTTACCCGAATGTTGATCGATAAGATTTCGGGCAATCGATAAGCCAAGGCCCGTACCGCCTTCGCGACCACTTACCATTGGATAAAAAACGGTATCTTGTAATTGCGTTGGTATACCAGGGCCATCATCTTCAATATCAATTCTTGCCGCTAAACGATAGCGCATGCCGTGAAGAGTGACCTGAAAAGCGGTGCGCGTGCGTAGAGTAATGGTGCCACCTGCTTCACCCAAAGCCTGTAATGCATTGCGGGTGATATTCAGCAGCACTTGTTCAATTTGGTCTGGATCATGGGCCAGCTCCGGCAAGCTCGGATCATAGTCACGGATTAACGTCACATTATCGGGTTTTTCCAGCGAGACTAACTGGCAGACTCGTTCAGCGACCTGATGGATGCTTTGCGTTACATGCTGACCGGGCCGTTGTGGGCCTAATAAGCGGTCAACCAAATTACGTAAACGGTCAGCTTGTTCGATGATCACTTTGGTGTATTCCAGCAACGCCGGATCAGGCAATGCCTTGGACAATAATTGAGCTGCTCCACGCAAGCCGCCCAATGGATTTTTGATTTCGTGAGCCAGCCCTCGCACTAAATCACGGGCTGCAACTTGCTGTGCATGCTGCAATTGCTCTTGGCTTAGCCGACGTTGATTATCCATCGGTGCCATTTCCAGCAGTATAAAACCTTCCGGCAGTGATTGTGCCGTCAGTGACAAAATATGCGCGCGGCCATCAACAACAAGCGTCACTTCGTTATCGGTAAAACCTTGCCCAGTCTCCAGACTTTCCCGCATCAAAGTGATATTCAGGGAAAAATAGCCTAATAGTTCAGGGAGGGGTGTACCGAAAAGTTTACGAGAGCTTTGCGCCAGCAGTTGTTGCGCAGCAGGGTTGGCATAATGAATTGCCAGAGAGTCATCTAATAGCAGAATGCTATTAATGAGAGAATTAAGGATCTGCCCAGCATCGGGCAGCGTGCCTGTTGCCATTACGCAGACTCCTGCACATTTTAGGTGCATCAATACCCTTTATCATCGACATTCACGGCTATCGCGCGAATTCAATTGTCTTGGGTATAATTGATTAGCTATTTGAAAGGTGGAGAAAAAAGCCCATCTAAAGATGGGCCAAAAGTTTCCACGGCAACAAAAAAACTAAAGCTAAAACTGAAAATTAAACGCTGTAATACAGTTCGAACTCAACTGGGTGCGGAGTCATACGAACGCGGTCCATTTCTTCTTTACGCAATTCGATATAAGCATCGATAGCGTCGTCAGTGAACACGCCACCACGGGTCAAGAACTCGCGGTCTTCGTTCAATGCAGCCATTGCTTCGTCCAGTGAACCTGCAACTTTTGGAATCTCTGCTTCTTCTTCCGGTGGCAAGTCATACAGGTTTTTGTCCATCGCATCACCAGGGTGGATTTTGTTGATGATGCCATCAAGGCCAGCCATCAGCAGTGCTGCGAAGCACAGGTATGGGTTAGCAGCTGGATCCGGGAAGCGCGCTTCAATACGGCGTGCTTTCGGGCTCGCAACCACAGGGATACGAATAGATGCTGAACGGTTACGGGCAGAGTATGCCAACATGACCGGCGCTTCGTAACCTGGGACCAAACGCTTGTAAGAGTTAGTCGTTGGGTTAGCCAAGGCGTTGATTGCTTTAGCGTGCTTGATAATACCGCCGATGTAGAACAGCGCCATTTCAGACAAGCCTGCGTATTTGTCGCCAGCGAACAGGTTAGTCCCGTTCTTGGACAAAGACATGTGGCAGTGCATGCCTGAACCGTTATCACCAAACATTGGTTTTGGCATAAAGGTCGCTGTTTTACCAAATGCGTGTGCCACGTTGTGTACCACGTATTTGTAGATCTGAATTTCGTCAGCTTTTTTGGTCATGGTGTTGAAGCGGGTAGCCACTTCGTTCTGACCTGCTGTGGCGACTTCGTGGTGATGCGCTTCAACCACCAGACCCATTTCTTCCATGGTCAAACACATGGTAGAACGCAGATCCTGTGAAGAATCGACTGGAGGTACTGGGAAGTAACCGCCTTTCACAGCTGGACGGTGGCCTTTGTTGCCGCCTTCATATTTAGTGCTTGAGTTCCATGCGCCTTCGATATCATCGATAGCGACGTGTGAACCACGAATGCTGCTACCAAAACGAACGTCATCGAACAGGAAGAATTCTGGCTCTGGCCCGAACAGGACGGTATCGGCGATACCTGAAGATTTCAGGAAATCTTCAGCACGTTTAGAGATAGAACGTGGGTCACGGTCATAACCTTGCATGGTGCCTGGTTCAAGGATGTCACAACGGATAATCAGTGTGGAATCTTCGAAGAACGGGTCCATAACAGCGGTGCTGGCGTCTGGCATCAGTACCATGTCGGATTCGTTAATGCCTTTCCAGCCACCAATCGAGGAGCCATCAAACATTTTGCCTTCTTCGAAAAAGTCAGCGTTGACTTGATGAGCTGGAATGGTGATGTGCTGTTCTTTACCTTTGGTATCGGTGAAACGCAAATCAACAAATTTTACTTCGTGCTCATTCAGCATCGTCAAAACATGTTCAGCGGACATACTTATATCTCCTGGATTTGTCATAGTCGTCGTCGTGGAACGATTACCGTGTATTACTAATAGGGTTATGGCCTTCGTATCACTCAAAACAGCAAACTTGTCACTATTTATTTCGTACAGTTATTCGCGCTAACGAATCATGCTAAAATACATTGCGAAATCTATGCCAACTTTCCAAACCCCCCGTTTATGCCATATCATACGGGGTCTACTGATAGTCAGTATGCACCAGGATAGCAATATTGCACTGTTCTGGTGCTTCATTTGCGCCATTGAGCACTATAATGGTGCAAGAATGGGCCGGGAGGCTATTTTTGCACCGTGAAAGGGATCACAAACTAACCGCCGTTAGGTTGTTTATAAGAGAAGTTTGTGATCTTGTTTAGTCCCTCGCTTATTACGTGTACAATAGCGCGCTATTTCTAAATGCCTGAGGCAAAAAAGCTGTGATCGAGAATCTGCGTAACATCGCCATTATTGCGCACGTTGACCATGGGAAAACTACCCTGGTCGATAAGTTGCTACAACAATCTGGTACTTTCGGTGAACGTACTGAAGCAACTGAACGTGTAATGGACTCCAACGATTTGGAGAAAGAGCGTGGGATAACCATCCTCGCGAAAAATACCGCCATTAACTGGAAAGACTACCGCATCAACATCGTGGATACCCCAGGACACGCCGATTTCGGTGGTGAGGTTGAGCGTGTAATGTCTATGGTTGACTCTGTGCTGCTGGTCGTCGACGCAATGGATGGCCCGATGCCGCAGACCCGTTTCGTGACCAAAAAAGCATTTGCTCATGGTCTGAAACCTATCGTGGTAATTAACAAAGTTGACCGTCCGGGCGCGCGTCCTGATTGGGTTGTGGATCAGGTGTTTGACCTGTTCGTGAACTTGGATGCTACCGACGAACAACTGGACTTCCCTATCATCTATGCATCTGCATTGATGGGTATCGCCGGTGAAGACCACAATGATATGGCGGCAGACATGACCCCGCTGTATCAAGCAATCGTTGACCATGTGCCTGCGCCAGACGTAGACAGCACCGGTCCATTGCAGATGCAAATCTCCCAGTTGGACTACAACAACTACGTAGGTGTTATCGGTATCGGCCGTATCAAACGTGGTGTCGTTAAACCTAACCAGCAAGTGACTGTTATCGATAGCGAAGGTAAAACTCGCAACGGTAAAGTCGGTAAAGTACTGGGCCATATGGGTCTGGAACGTATCGAAACCACACTGGCTGAAGCGGGCGACATCATTGCTATCACCGGTCTGGGCGAGTTGAACATCTCTGACACTATCTGTGACGTGAATGCTGTTGAAGCATTGCCAGCACTGTCTGTAGATGAGCCAACTGTGACCATGTACTTCTGCGTTAACACCTCTCCGTTCTGTGGTAAAGAAGGTAAGTACGTGACTTCACGTCAGATCCTTGACCGCCTGAATAAAGAGTTGATCCATAACGTTGCACTGCGTGTTGAAGAAACTGAAGACGCTGACGCATTCCGCGTATCTGGCCGTGGTGAACTTCACCTGTCGGTTCTGATCGAAAACATGCGCCGCGAAGGTTTCGAGCTGGCTGTATCTCGTCCTAAAGTTATCAACCGTGTTATCGACGGTCGCCATCAAGAACCATTTGAAAGCGTAACGTTGGACATCGAAGAACAGCACCAAGGTTCAGTCATGCAAGCCATGGGTGAGCGTAAAGGTGATGTGAAGGACATGGTTCCAGATGGCAAAGGTCGTATTCGTTTAGACTATATGATCCCAAGCCGTGGCCTGATTGGCTTCCGTACTGAATTCATGACCATGACTTCAGGTACTGGTCTGCTGTACTCCACATTCAGTCACTACGACGATGTGCGTCCGGGCGAAATCGGCCAACGTCAAAACGGCGTACTGATCTCTAACGGCCAAGGTAAAGCAGTTGCATTCGCCTTGTTCAAACTGCAAGACCGCGGCAAACTGTTTATCGGTCACGGTACAGAAGTGTATGAAGGCCAGATTATCGGTATTCACTCACGTTCTAATGACCTGACTGTAAACTGTCTGACCGGTAAGCAATTGACCAACATGCGTGCATCCGGTACTGACGAAGCAACCACTCTGGTTCCTTTCCTGAAGAAAACGCTGGAACAGGCTCTAGAATTCATCGATGACGATGAATTGGTTGAAGTGACCCCGCAATCAATCCGTATCCGTAAGCGTCATCTGACGGAAAACGATCGTAAGCGTGCAGGTCGCGGTCCTAAAGAAGGTTAATTCTTCTTTGTTCTTAGGGCGCCGAAAGCGCCCTGAGTTCTTATCCTCTTCGTCCTTGAAGCTGCAGCTGTGTTAGCTTCACTTGTTCACCTGAATCACTTACTGATGTAAGCTCATCGGGACTCACTCTCTTGCTGCCTTGCTGCAACTCCAATGCCTTTGAGGATATCCTCTGTCAGGTTGAAACCGCCGCTGTGTTAGCTTCACTCGCTCACCTGAATCACTTACTGATGTAAGCTCATCGGGATTCACTCTTTTGTTGCCTTGCTGCAACTCCAATGCCTTTGAGGATATCCTCTGTCAGGTTGAAGTCGCCGCTATGTTAGCTTCACTCGCTCACCTGAATCACTTACTGATGTAAGCTCATCAGGACTCACTCTTTTGCTGACTTCAATATTTTATTTTTTCTGATTGAACCCTCCTTTTTCTTCCTCTCCCTGTTCAGCCTAACCTTTTCCCGATACAGTGAAACTCACCATCTAATTGGGAGAGCGCCATGCTGTATATCTTTGATCTAGGGAATGTGATTGTTGATATCGACTTTAAACGCGTGTTGGGTGTCTGGAGTAAATTAAGCGGTGTGCCACTGGCGACATTGAGTGAGCGCTTTACCATGGGTGAGGTGTTCCAGCAACATGAGCGAGGGGAAATCAGTGATGAAGATTTTGCCCGTCAACTCAGTGACGAAATGGGCGTGGCCCTCAGTTTTGAACAGTTTGCTGAGGGATGGCAGGCGGTTTTTGTCTCGTTACGCCCTGAAGTGATCAAGCTAATGCATAAGCTGCGCGAGGACGGGCATCGGGTCGTGGTGCTATCCAACACTAACCGGCTGCATTGCAACCACTGGCCACAACACTACCCTGAAGTTGCCGCTGCTGCTGACCATATGTATTTGTCTCAAGATCTGGGCATGCGTAAACCGGAAGCCAGGATTTATCACCACGTATTAGAAGCGGAAAATATCCCAGCGGAACAAGCCGTGTTCTTTGATGATGTTGAAGCGAATATCGTGGCAGCGAGAATCGAAGGGATTACCGCTATCCATGTCACTGACCGAAAGGTCATTCCTGATTATTTTTCCTGATAAGTTCTTCATCCAACCATGAATGGGTTAGCCTTAGTGATCACGCTAACCCAACATTGGGCCAGATCGTGTTGACTGAGAGACGAACATGGCAAATTCTCTGCGTTATCGCTTAACCACCCCTTTAAAGCCCTGCATCACATTTGGGCGAATGCTTTACACCCGAATAGATAAAGATGGGTTAACGATGCTTGCTGGCCATTTAGCTTATGTATCGCTGCTATCGCTAGTGCCGCTTATTACAGTTGTTTTTGCATTATTCGCCGCTTTCCCGATGTTTGCTGATATCAGCATAAAATTGAAAGCCTTTATCTTCGCCAATTTTATGCCCGCCACAGGCGATATTATCCAAAACTATCTCGAGCAGTTTGTCGCGAACTCAAACCGGATGACGGTCGTCGGCACTTGCGGGCTAATTGTGACTGCATTACTGCTGATCTACTCGGTGGACAGTGTGTTAAACCAGATTTGGCGCAGTAAGACTCAGCGTTCACTGGTGTTTTCATTTGCGGTCTACTGGATGGTTCTGACGCTGGGGCCAATTCTGGTCGGTGCCAGCATGGTGATCAGTTCGTATTTGTTATCGCTACAATGGCTAGCGAATGCACAAGTCGACAGCATGATTGATGAGATATTACGGTTGTTCCCACTATTAATTTCCTGGGTTTCTTTCTGGTTATTGTACAGTGTGGTCCCCACCGTAAGGGTGCCTGCTCGCGACGCGCTGATTGGCGCATTGGTTGCCGCCTTGTTCTTCGAGCTAGGTAAGAAAGGATTCACGATGTATATCACCCTGTTCCCTTCCTATCAGTTGATTTACGGGGTGTTAGCCGTTATCCCCATATTATTCCTCTGGGTTTACTGGAGTTGGTGCATCGTGTTACTGGGGGCGGAAATTACGGTCACCTTGAGTGAGTATCGAGCACTGCGCCATAAAACGAACATAGAAGAGAACCAGAGTCAGGAGATGTAGGGCCTTATGATTGCGTTGATTCAACGGGCGCTCAGCGCCAATGTGGTGGTAGATGGGAATATTGTGGGTGAGATTGGCCCAGGATTATTGATATTACTCGGTGTGGAACAGGGAGATACCGAGCAAAAAGCACAACGTTTATGTGAGCGGGTGTTGGGATATCGTATCTTTGGTGATGAAAACGACAAAATGAATCTCAACGTCCAGCAAGCAGGGGGCAGTGTGCTGGTGGTTTCACAATTTACCTTGGTTGCCGATACCCAAAAAGGCATGAGGCCGAGCTTCTCCCGAGGAGCAATACCCGCAGAAGCGGATCGTCTTTATCAGTATTTTGTTGCTCAGTGCCGTGAGCGTGGTGTAAAAACTGAAACGGGATTATTTGCAGCGGATATGAAAGTCAGCTTGGTCAACGATGGCCCAGTGACGTTTTGGTTACAAGTTTAGCGGTTGGATATGACTTGGGCTTATGACATGGATTGAGGGTTAAGCCATAGATTTTATTGATAATATTAAAGAGAGAATGTGCCTATGTACCACTTGCGTGTGCCCATAACAGAACAAGAACTCAAAGACTATTATCAATTCCGTTGGGAGATGTTACGCAAGCCATTGCACCAACCCGTGGGTTCAGAAAAAGATGCTTATGACGCGATGGCCCATCACCAAATGGTGGTGGATGAGCAGGGTAAACCCGTTGCCATTGGCCGGTTGTATATTAATGCTGATAATGAAGCCGCTATTCGTTTTCTGGCCGTTGACCCCAATGTCCGTGATAAAGGGCTAGGGACTCTGGTTGCGATGACCTTAGAGTCGGTGGCGCGTCAGGAAGGCGTGAAGCGGGTTGTTTGTAGCGCCCGTGAAGATGCAGTCGATTTCTTTGCCAAGTTAGGGTTTGTCAGCCAAGGGGAGATAACCGCTCCGCAAACGACGCCCGTGCGCCACTTTTTAATGATTAAGCCAGTGGCGACCATGGATGACATTTTGCATCGCCCCGATTGGTGCGGTCAGTTGCAACAAGCATGGTATGACCATATTCCACTCAGTGAAAAAATGGGCGTACGTATCAGCCAATATACTGGCCAACGTTTTGTGACCACTATGCCAGAGGCGGGCAATCAAAATCCGCACCATACCCTATTTGCAGGCAGCCTTTTCTCGCTGGCAACCCTGACCGGCTGGGGGTTGATTTGGCTATTACTGCGCGAACGCCATTTAGGCGGCACCATTATTCTCGTTGATGCACACATCCGCTACAGTGCACCGGTAACAGGTAGGCCGCGAGCAGTGGCTGAACTGAGCTCGCTAAGTGGCGACCTGGACCGGTTAGCCCGTGGCCGGCGCGCCAGAGTGCAATTAGACGTAAAATTATTCGGCGATGAAGATGCGGGTTCCGTCTTTTCGGGAACTTACATGGTTCTCCCCGTTGCTGCTGGGGATGATGCCGTCCGCTAAAATCGGCATGTGTACTATTTTTTTATACTGCTCGCCCAAGCACTGCCCGTTCAACCGGTAACCGATGAACGGGCCGCTTTTATTCCCTCCCCGTCATTTCCTTCACGATTTCTTTTTCCTGTGACCGTCCGCACTATTTACGGAATTTCTTAGAAGGACATGTGCAATATCCAATAGATAACTTACAGTTATATATTCGTGATAATCTTTTCTTCCATTTTAAAGGTGAGGTGATCAGTCTCATATTAGGCAGGTGTCCAAAAAACAATGTCACTAAACTTGTTGATATAAATTAATAAAAATTAATTTAGTTGTTAATTTTCCCCATATTGTCATCACAGAAATCACCTCCAGATGGTTCGATTTTATTTCCCCATCCTTGGTGTCAAGGAGGGAGATATGCCGGTAGATGATAGCCATTCATCAATTAATGTTATTGGTTCATCCGAAGCCTTTAGACAACTTTTACGGTTAGTTGAGAAGGTTGCACCTTCGCAGCAAAGCTTGCTGATTTGTGGCCCTACCGGTTGCGGAAAAGAAGTGATTGCTCAATTAGTCCATCAACATAGTAAAAACCCGTCAGCACCTTTTATCGATCTTAACTGTGGGGCCATCCCTGAGCACTTGGTTGAAGCGGAACTATTTGGCCATGTGAGAGGCGCATTTACGGGTGCTGCGGGTGATCGGCGAGGCCATTTGGAAATGGTCGGAAGTGGCACCCTCTTCTTAGATGAAATTGGTGAAATGCCATTATCGGTACAGCCTAAACTGCTACGCGCATTAGAAACACGCACTTTTCGGCCCATCGGCAGTAGTGATGTGCGCCATTTTAAAGGGCGAGTGGTTGCCGCGACTCACCGGAACTTACTGACTCAAGTCAAAAGCGGGGTGTTTAGGGAAGATCTCTATTACCGCCTCGGGGTCATCACGCTGGATATTCCTGCCCTCAACCAGCGCAAAGAGGACATTCCTGCATTAATCGAATATTTCGCCTCACTGCAAACTCACCGTTTAGTCTTCAATGCCCACGCCATGTCTCACTTACAACAGTATCCTTGGCCGGGAAACGTGCGAGAACTACGTAACCTAGTGGACAGGTTAGCGGCATTATCGGATACCCACTTAATCACTCGCGAAGTACTCGACACGTTTATGCCGACTGCGCAGCTTGAGGTGAAACTATCATCGGATCTGCTTGCTGACGCCATGCTGGCACTACCGGGAGGCGATAAACTGGAGGTGGTGGAACAATTACTGATTGAGCGTGCATTACAGCGCACGACGGGAAATAAAACAGCCGCGGCACAATTATTGGGTATCAGTCGTAAATCGGTGGAACGGCGTATCCATGGCCGGATGGATAAGCGGCCCATCGCCCTACAGCATTTGCAAACCGGAATGCGCCTCATGCAAAGTGCTGCCTATCATGAAGCCATCGCGGATTTACAAAAAGGCTTACAACTGTTGGCAGGAATTACGCTAGATGAAGAAGTTCGGCAGCTACATTACAACCTCTATCGTCAACTGAGCCTCAGCTATCAAATATTGCATGGTTGGTTAAGTCATGATGCGCTGAAATATCATAACGATGCCATTTCATTGGGAAAAAAAACGGGTGATGAATCCGAGCTGGCGGGGCTGTTTTTTTGGCGTTGGTCAGCGCAGCTAATGGCGCTGGAATTACCTCATGTGCGTACTCTGGCCCAGGAGTTGTTGCAACACGGGCAAACAGAAAAAACAGCATTGATATGGGGTGAAGCGCATATCGCATTAGCCAGTACCCTGTTTTGGCTTGGCGATAATCAGGAGGTCTTGACCTGCTTGGCTCGTAGCAAATTACTCAATTCTTCCGCTGAATATACCGACCAACAAGGCTTGGATTTATTCGGCATGGCACTAACGTTAGAAGGGTTGGCATCATTTCAACGGGGTAAGTTTAAGCGAGCCAAAGAGATAGCCAAAAAACTGGAATTACGAGGTCATGATGAGACGTTAATTGTTTTTCATCGTGTTATCTCTCTACGAGGGGCAGCATGGCTGGCCTGTTTATTCGAAGACAGGGGTCGTTTAGGACCCTTAACCCACGCATTAGAAATACAGACACAGCAATATGGCTTTGCTTTTTATCAGGGACTGGGGAAGGTATTAAAAGGGTGTTATCTGCTGATGCAGCATGATTATGTGCAAGCAGAACAATATATGATCGACGGTTTTGATACCCATCTATTCAGCGAGGGCGGGAAGCTCTTTCACTCCTTCCACGCATGGAAACGTGGCGAACTATTACTCCTCTCCGGTCAGCCACAACAGTGCGACATCTTGATATCTCAGGCGTTAGATTTGGCGTTCAAACACCAAGAGCGTGCTTATCTCAGTGAGCTGATGATTATCCAAGCTCGCGCCAGATGGGCATTAAGTGATGCCACCGGCGCTGAACAAGGGTTCCGTTGCGCCATCGCGACCGCGCAGGCATTGGGTATTGTGCCCGCTCAAATCGCCGCAACTCATGAGTTGGCCAGCTTATTAGCGCAAACACAGCGAAAGCCGGAAGCCATTACCTTGCTGTCCAGCATCCTGAAAAGCATTGATTCTCAAGGGGGCCCACCCATTGTCAGCCGAGCCACTCAATTATTAGCCGAGTTAGATCAACCGAATTAAATAGGCATCAGCCTTCGTGGTCGTTTTCGGCCAATCTTCTTTTTTCCTTGGACAGAATCGTCCACTTTATGGGTTTTTCTACACTTGATTAATTAATTAATGATTGAAAATCAATGTGTTAATTGGTTGGCACGCCGGTTGCAATTTGTACTGTGGGTAGCGAAATAAACGAGCTACCTCATGATGTCTCCCTCTAAATACATAAGGAATACAATATGAGTACTCTATATACAATCAACGTAATCAATAACAGCCCAACAGCGCAGGATTTCTTCTTCTTCCAAAAACCGGCAATTTATACCGGTGGCGCTAAAGTCTACTCCAACAGTATCTACCAAGAAGTGTTGCAGCCGTTCGCTAGCTCAGGTTCTGTGCTGACCTTTGAATGCTTAATGCAATTCTATGCTGGTGCTCAAACTCAGTTACCGAATCTGTCGGTCGGGCAAGACTCTGGCTACATCACCTCTAGCCAACCTATCGATTTAACCTCTGCGACGGCGGGGGTACAAACCGCAAACACCACACTACTTTCAGTGGACCCTTCGCTTGGTTTGTCACCTGCCAGCTATACCGAAGGCGTACAACCCGGTGCTTATCGCATTATCACGCCTGCGTTCAACCCGATCACTGAAGTGTTGAATGCAGGGTTAGCAGTGCAAAGCGCCAGTGGTGGCACGGTCCTATCTAGCTTTATCAATGCTGAGCCGAGCAAAAATATCGATTGCCAACCGGTGCTGAGTTTCTACGTCCAAACAGGGACTTACCAGCCGGGGACGGTGATTAATTTCTCCACTTCATCCGTCGGTTCTGCAATTTGCGATACCACGCAAGGCATCACCGCCTTTAACGTGACCTATAACCCTCAAGGTACATGGACGGTCACTGCAGCGTCTTAATGCTTCTCTGAAGACGGCCAGCCTGATCAACTGCGCCGTTCCTGTATGACCACTTATGTTGAATTTTACGATTTCTATTAGGAGGCTATATGCCGAATCTGACAACCAGCATTCCACTGAATCTACTGTTAGGCCAACACCCAAACCCTGTTAACCAATTGACGCAACCACCGGCCAGTAATGAATGCGGTGCTTATGCACTCACTGCCACATTGGCTGCCTTTGCGCCTTGGCCGGAAAGTACCATCATTATCTATAAGGACAATACGAATGTGATTACCCAAGGTGATGATTTTGTTACGGCTAAGAGCAAAATCTATGGTCTAACAGGCATACTTAACCCCGCTGGAGGGCCAAACGTGGCAGGTGGAGGATACAATTCACCGGCAGCAATGGCCGCAGTTGCGATGGATTTCCATCGTGCAGTATCGGTGAATATCACCACTGAAGGGTTAATTGTTTTAGGGGAGGCGTATCCTGATGAACAGGCTGCGTGTGTGGATGTTGTTGGCCCAGAACATGTTCACACGAATGCCAATTACGCCGCGCCTAACGCTGGGGAAGTGCAATTGATTTGTGTGACTTCTGGCCCACACGCGCTTCATATACTGGCACGTGATTCCGATGGGTTGTATTACGATCCCGGCACCGGCATTCGTGATAACGATTGGGGTGATCCAACCGTAGATAAATTTAAGCAAGAGAGTGGCTATGAGTTTGCTGGTTTATGGTTAACTATTAGCTAGTGAATCTACGTTATAAAGCAGTCTACCTTGTAAAACAGTCAACCGATAAACAAAGTCTATCTGGGTTGTTTATCGGTTAGCCTAACGCTGCAATGCCTTTCATCGATAGTTCGCTACTTCGTATTCGGTGCCGAAATGGCTACTACGTTTTTAGCGCGCTTATTGGCTTACGTTGCTATGCACTTCACCATGCTGCATCACTTGATTAACTTGCTGCCCATGGCTGTCAGTGGCTTGTAAGGCGCCATTAACGGTGGGTTTCAATGGGGTATCTGCTGCCAGACTGCCTTTTATCTGCAATTTCAAATTACCCAGACCTTGCAGTGGTAACGCTGGCCAGCCCCAGTTTTGCAAAATATCCAAATCAACAGAACGGCCGGTCAACGACAATGAGAATGCTCGAGCAGGGTTTTGCTCAATGCTGGCGGTCGCTTCCAGTAAGCCCGCGCGGGTAAACGCACTTAACTCGCTCAAGGCAATTTGTTGTTCATTGGCACTTAACGACAGAGACGGGCGGCGAACATCATTTTTATTGAAGGTCGCATTACCTGCGTTCAACATCAGTGACCCCGACCAAACACCCCACTGATGATTTTTGGCTAACAGTAAGTTGGTGCCAGCCATATCCAATGACGTTATCTGGAAAGGGAAGTCTGGGCTGATATCAATCAACAAGTTACGGCTACCATTTAATTTCCCCACATAGACGTCAGACAGCCACTTGGGCAAAGTTTGTTGCCATTGCTGTTTCCAATCGCTGGGTAAGGTATAAACCAGAGCGACTAGGGTCAGTTCATTCAGTTGCAGGCGATGGGTATCACGAGCCCAAAGCCCTTGAGTTCTTAGCAGGCCATCCTGCCAACGTGTTGAGAACTGATTAATCGCCACGCCAGCGGGCGATAAAGCAAAGGTGGCGATCGGGTCAATCAGATGAATATTACCTTTAATAATATCGCCTGCATTGAAGGACATTTCTCCCTCATCACTTTGCCAATCACCCTGCTTAAAGGTGATGTTTTTTAGCATCAGGTCGAGATCATTGAAGGCCCAATTATTCCCTTCGACTCGTGCATCAATCAAATCCAAACGTTTCAATGTTATTGGCGGCAGTTTTAAAAAAGTATCCCAAACATCGTCTACGGTCGCGGAGGTTTGCAGGCGAATATTACTGAGGCGCAGGCGATCCACTATCCAACTGCCATCAGCGGATTGGCTGGCATTACCTGTTAGTTCCCCTTGAGCGATATCAGCACCGAATGTCGTCAGTGTCAGTGCATTTTTGTCTATCGAACCTTGCACATAGAGTCGCTGTGCGACGATGCCATTAATGGTCAATGTACCGGCACTAAACTGAAATTTAGCATTTTCCCCCAGACTATTACCTGCCATCGGCTGCCACGGCACTAACCCCCCCGTGACTTGCTGGCCAGTCATTTTCCATTGGCCTGCTGAATTTGTTGGCTCAATCGTCGTATTCAGCACCATATTGGTTAATTGCAGGGTATCAGCCTGTAAAGGCAGTGGGGAGGGACTGTTGCTAAGGGTTAAACTGCCATTTTGCAAATTCAGGCTAAGAAGATGACGAGGTTCGGTGAGTTGCCGCCAGCTCAGACCAAGGAGCGTCTGTTGGGCTACAAGTAGAGGGGGCTGATTGTCGCGCCCGAACGTCACATCAGTCAAACTGATTTGCCCAGGTGTGGACCAGGAGTGATCTATCTTCCCCAGAGAAAGTTGATATTCGCTGTTATCACTAACCCAGCGGCTCAGCCATTCGGCGGCCCAGCGGGTCTGGAGTAATACGTAGCAGAGCACTACGGATAGCACCAAGAGTAATAATAACGTTAGCAGCACTTTCCCGAGAAATTTCATCTGGTAAATCCACGCCTTTCGATACAAGGAACTCTGTTTATGCCGCAAATTGTCCATTAGCTCAAGCGACAATCTATCATCAGTACATAAAAAAATGGCCGGTATCGTTTACGACCGGCCATTTCAGTGATGAATGAGTGTAGAGATTATTTTTCTTGTGGGAAGAGTAAGTTAAGCACGATGGCAGTGATACCACCGGCGGCAATCCCAGAAGAGAGCAGTGTTTTGATCCAGTCAGGTGCAAATTGCAGGATCATCGGTTGTTGTGCGACACCCATACCGACCGCTAATGATAACGCCATAATCATAATTGCGCGGCGATTCAGGGTTTCACGCGACACAATACGCACGCCAGAAGCAGCAATAGTGCCGAACATGACGAGAGTTGCGCCTCCCAGAACCGGCTCAGGGATATGCTGCACAAATCCGGCAACCGCAGGGAACAGGCCCAGAACAATCAACATCAACGCGACAACAAAACCGACATAACGGCTGGCAACACCCGTCAGTTGAATCACCCCATTATTCTGGCCAAAGCAGGAGTTAGGGAAGGTGTTGAACACCGCAGACAGCATAGAGTTCAAGCCATTAGCCAGCACTCCCCCTTTCAGGCGCTTCATATATAGCGGGCCATGAACCGGTTGCTCTGACACATCTGAGGTCGCCGTGATATCACCGATGGTTTCGAGAGACGTCACCATAAAGATGAGCATCAGTGGTATGAGTAGATTCCAGTCAAAAGACAACCCATAGAACAAGGGTGTAGGAATGGTAATCAGAGCGGTATCCACGACTGGACGGCTCTCAGGCAGCATCCCCAATGACCAAGCCAATAAATAACCGACCGCCATGGCGATAACTAACGAGGCCACGCGCAAGTAAGGGTTACGTTGGCGGTTTAGCAAAATAATCACCGCCAAAACGGCACCGGCTAATAACAGGTTTTTCGGGGCGCCGAAGGTATTGTCACTCATCGCAGCATAGCCGCCGCCAATGGATGTCAGGCCAACTTGAATCAATGATAGACCGATAATCATCACCACAATCCCAGACACTAATGGGGTGATAATTCGGCGCGCCAAATGTAAGAAGCGCGAGAGAATAATTTCGGTACAGGAAGCGACCATCAGGGTACCGAACAGTGCTGCCATCATCGTTGGGATATCAGCCCCCCCATTTTTCAGCGCCAGCCCACCCATAATCAGCGGCGAAACAAAGTTAAAACTGGTGCCCTGAATCGATAACAGGCCAGAGCCTACCGGTCCCCACGTTTTAATCTGCAGTAGCGATGCCAAACCCGAGGCAAACAAGGACATGCTGATAATACGCTGAGTATCTTCTGCCGGTAATCCAAGTGCCTGACAAATGAGTAGGCCAGGAGTAATGACTGCGACAAACATCGCCAATAAATGCTGGCAGGCGGCAAACAGTGTTTGGGCAAGAGGTGGGCGGTCTTCTAAACGATATATTAATTCACTCGGACGAGTGGTTGGCTGCTGTGGCGCATCAAGTTCGGCAGATTGCGTAGACATGGAATGGAATACCCTGATCGGCAAAGAGGGCATTTTAATGATCCGCCTCACAAAAGCAATCGGTTGCGCTGCATTTTTATAAATATTTCTCTCCATCAATCAGCCAATTTTTTTAACGGCTAAACTTGTAATTAGGCGAGATTTTTTTTCTAATCCCCCCTCTACAGCTTTGGCGTTTATTAAGGAACTGTCTAACGTCATATTTTTATTCGATATTTTAATCGCATGGAGTACCAAGATGTTTCATCTCGATACCTATGGCACGCTCGTCGCGGCCTGTTTGGTTTTACTGCTAGGCCGTAAACTCGTAAAAACTGTCCCTTTTCTAAAAAAATACACCATTCCCGAACCGGTCGCTGGTGGTTTGCTCGTGGCATTTATGATGCTGCTGATGCAAAAGACACTCGGCTGGGAAATCAGTTTTGACATGTCACTGAAAGATCCCTTGATGTTGGCATTCTTTGCGACCATCGGGCTGAATGCTAATTTGGCCAGTTTACGTGCGGGTGGCAAGGCGCTGAGTATTTTTGTCTTTGTCGTCGTCGGTTTACTGCTCGTGCAGAATGCGATTGGGGTTGCCCTCGCGAAGTTGATGGGACTAGACCCATTGATGGGATTATTGGCCGGCTCCATTACCTTATCGGGTGGTCATGGCACTGGTGCGGCGTGGAGTAAAGTGTTTGTTGAGCGCTATGGCTTTGAAAATGCGACTGAAGTCGCGATGGCCTGTGCGACCTTTGGTTTAGTCCTCGGTGGGTTGATTGGCGGCCCAGTGGCCCGTTATTTGGTCAAGCACTCTTCCACCCCTGACGGCTCACCAGAAGACAGCGAAGTGCCTTCTGCGTTTGAAAAACCCTCTGCTGGCCGCATGATTACATCGCTAGTGTTGGTCGAAACTATCGCCATGATTGCCATTTGTTTGATGGCGGGCCATGTGATTTCCGGCTGGCTACAGGGCACGATGTTTGAGCTGCCCACCTTCGTCTGCGTACTATTTGTTGGGGTGATCCTCAGTAATACGCTGTCGACAATTGGTTTTTATAAAGTGTTTGATCGCGCGGTCTCGGTGCTGGGGAACGTCAGTTTGTCACTGTTTTTAGCGATGGCATTAATGAGCCTAAAACTGTGGGAGTTGGCATCTTTGGCCTTGCCGATGCTGGTTATCCTGTCGGCACAGGCGTTGGTGATGGCGCTATACGCTATTTTTGTCACTTATCGGGTGATGGGGAAAAACTATGATGCGGCGGTACTGGCGGCAGGGCACTGTGGCTTTGGTCTAGGTGCAACACCGACGGCCATCGCTAATATGCAGGCGATCACTGACCGTTTTGGTCCCTCTCATTTGGCCTTTTTGGTGGTACCGATGGTGGGGGCGTTCTTCATTGATATCGTCAATGTGCTCGTGATTAAACTTTATCTACTATTACCCATCTTCCCTACAGTCATTGGGTAATCGGGTTTGGGGCGGCCTATTTGTTAGGTTAGGCTGCCTCTGATTCATTCAATCAGCAATAAATTTCAAACTGGTCAATATTATGCGTTCGTATAGCGCGTTCGCTCGGGTAACCAACGCTCAATTAATGCGCGAGCATGTTCGGGGTATTGCTGATGCAGATGACGAGCGACGCGCTGCACTTCGGGGATCATGGCTTGGTCACGCAGTAAATCGGCCACTTTGAACTCTGCATTCCCCGTCTGCCGAGTGCCTAATAATTCGCCAGGGCCACGGATTTCTAAGTCGCGTTGTGCAATAACAAAACCATCGTTACTGTCGCGCAATACTTGCAAACGCATTTGGGCAGTCTTGCTCAGTGGCGTTTTGTAGAGCAGTACGCAGTGTGAGGCGACAGCGCCTCGGCCTACGCGACCACGCAATTGGTGCAGTTGTGCTAATCCCAAGCGTTCAGGGTTATCGATGATCATCAAGCTTGCGTTCGGTACGTCTACGCCGACCTCAATCACGGTTGTCGCGACCAATAACTGCAATTCACCCTGCTTAAATGCCAGCATAACGGCCTGTTTTTCGGCGCCTTTCATCCGCCCATGCACTAAGCCGACTTTAATCTCCGGCAAGGCATTTTTTAGCTCTTCACACGTCACTTCGGCGGCTTGGGCTTCGAGCACTTCAGATTCTTCAATCAAGGTACAAACCCAGTACGCTTGGCGGCCCTCTTCCAGACAAGCATTTTTAACCCGTTGAATCACATCGCTGCGGCGGGTATCGGGGATGGCGACGGTTGTCACGGGGGTTCTTCCCGGCGGCAGTTCATCAATCACGGAGGTATCGAGATCCGCGTAGGCGGTCATGGCGAGCGTTCGGGGAATTGGAGTGGCCGTCATAATGAGCTGATGCGGGTGGAACCCTTGCTCCTCGCCTTTTTCCCATAACGCGAGCCGTTGATGAACACCGAAGCGATGTTGCTCATCAATAATGACCAGTGCCAGTCCGGAAAAACGGACTTGTTCCTGAAACATCGCGTGGGTGCCAACGACCATTGCAACCTGACCACTGGCTATGGCATCTTGCTGCGCCAGTCGCGCTTTGCCTTTTTGCTTCCCAGCGAGCCAGCCCACCTCCAAACCTAATGGTTCTAACCATTGGCGGAAGGTATTGGCATGCTGTTCTGCGAGCAATTCGGTCGGGGCCATCAACGCCACTTGTTTGCCATGAGCAATAGCACGTAGTGCCGCCAGTGCGGCAACCAATGTTTTACCAGATCCCACATCCCCTTGAATCAGTCGCATCATCGGAAAATTATGCGTCATGTCCTGTTCAATTTCTGCCACCACTCGCTGTTGGGCGTGCGTGGGGGTGAACGGTAGTGCAGCTAGAAAACGTTGCTTCAGCTCATCTTCTGCCAACAAAGGCAGTGCCCGATAGCTCTGAGCACCCGCTCTAACGGCTAACATGCTGAGATTATGGGCCAGTAACTCTTCCATAATCAGCCGCCGCTGTGCAGGATGTTTCCCTTGCTCTAAGTCAATCAGTTGGATATCAGCGGGTGGGCGATGCAATGTATGAATAGCTTCAGGCAGGCTAATCAGCGAGCGACTTAATTCTATCGGTAATAACTCAGCAATGACGCAGGTATCCAACATGGCCAGAGCTTGATCAATTAGCTTGCGCAGTGTTGCCTGACGAATCCCTTCTGTGGTGGGATAAACAGGTGTCAGGGATTCTTGCAATTCAACGCCAATATTTTCGCCATGCACCCGATATTCAGGATGAATGATTTCTGGCCCCGTATTGCCCCGCTTGGCTTCGCCATAGGCAATAACATGCTTGCCCGGTGACAGGCTATTTTTCATGGCGGCATTGAAGTTAAAAAAGCGCAGGGTCAAAACGCCGCTACCATCGCTGATTTGGCAGGTCATCATACGGCGTCGACCAAAACTGATGTCAGAGCGCAGAACTTCACCTTCTACGGTGACAGAAAGACCGGGTAAAAGATCACCAATACGGTATAGACGAGTACGGTCTTCATAACGCAGTGGAAGGTGAAGCAATAAATCTTGAATGGTTTCGAGGCCCATTTTGGCCAGTTTCCCAGCCTGACTGGCACCCACACCAGAAAGTGTACTCAGGGGGACGGCGTCCAACAGGCGGCCTTTCATTTAAGACTCCGTGGCTTGCATGGCTGACCACCACTGCGGATCGGCAATAATCTGGCCTTGTTCATCAATATGAGGCTGAGGCAGTCCCTTCCGCTTAGCCACTTGCGCCAACACGGGATAACCCCCTTCAAATAAAAGCCGCTGCTGTACTTCGAGTGGCAGAACACTTTGCCCACGCTGATACATGCCTGCGTTTTGCCGCTGACGTTGAGCTTCATATAAAATAAGTGCGGAAGCGACAGAAACATTAAGCGATTGCACCATCCCGATCATCGGAATAATGATGTCTTTATCGGCTAACGCCAGTGCTTCTTGGGAGATCCCCGTTTTCTCTTGCCCCATCAAAATACAGGTTGGGCGGGTATAGTCGATCTCTCGAAAATCAACGGCTTTATCAGATAAATGCGTCGCTAATACCTGCATGCCTTGCGCTTTCAGATGGCTGATAGCATCACTAATATGGGGGTGTGTTTTGACCTGAACCCAGCTGTTACTTCCCGCGGCAGAAGAGAGCCGCGTGTACATTTCGGTCGTCGGCCAGATGGCATGTACCTGATGGATTCCGACGGCATCAGCGGTGCGAATAATCGCGGAGACATTATGAGGTTTATGAACTTGCTCCAGACAGACCGTCAGATCCGGCTGTCTGGTAGCAAGCATTTCACAAATCCGCGCATAGCGTTGAGGATTCATAGGCGTTAGTTACGATTACGGCTGACTTTAACCACGTCCGGCATGATACGAATTTTACGCATAATGTTAGCCAGATGGACCCGGTCGCGGGTAGTCAGGCGAATAAAGGCGCTGTATACCCGACCATCTTTTTCTTCGGTATTCAGGCTTTGAATATTAGATTCAGCTGCATTAATTGCTGCGGTGAGATTCGCCAGAGCGCCTTGTTGGTTGAACATATCAACCTTAATTTCAGCGATAAACTCTTGCTCAGTCTCCTGATCCCATTCAACCGCCATAAACTTCTCAGGTTCTTTCTGGTAGCCACGAATATTACGACAAGACTCATGATGGATAACCAAGCCTTTGCCTGGACTGATATGGGCAATAATTGGGTCACCAGGAATTGGGCGGCAGCACTTAGCGAAAGTGATTAATACACCGTCAGCACCTTTGATTGGCAATTTACGTGTGCCAGAAGCTGCCAATGTAGAAGGGTCACCCAAGAGGTTTTTAGCCACCACGACACTCATGGCATTGCCCAAGCCGATTTCCGCCAGCAAATCATCCATCGTCGCCAGCTTCATGCGGTCCAATTCATGCTTGATATTTTCTTCAGGAATATCAGCGATTTTACGGCCATTGCCTAACGCATGATTCAATAACCGGCGACCAAGGCTGACCGATTCATCACGCTTAAGGTTTTTCAGTAACTGGCGAATTTTGGCGCGGGCTTTTGAACTGACAACAAAATTCAGCCAAGCGGCGTTCGGCCTTGCACCCGGCGCGGTAATGATCTCTACGGTCTGACCACTACTCAGTGACTGGGAAAGCGGATAAGGTTGGCGGTCAACACGTGCACCTACACAGGCATGGCCGATATCGGTATGCACGGCATAGGCAAAATCGACAGGTGTCGCACCCGCAGGTAACTCAACAATGCGTCCTTCGGGGGTGAAAACGTAAATCTCATCAGGGAAGAGATCAGACTTCACGCTTTCAATAAATTCAAATGAACTGCCCGCACTTTGCTGTAATTCCAGCAAGCTTTGCATCCAGCGCTGAGCGCGGATTTGTGCGGTTGTGCCAGACTCACCCTGCTCTTTATAAGCCCAGTGTGCAGCAACCCCCATTTCGGCCATCTGATCCATATCTTCGGTACGGATTTGCACCTCAACGGGCACCCCATGAGGGCCAATTAATGAGGTATGCAACGATTGATAGCCGTTAGCTTTAGGGATGGCGATATAGTCTTTAACTCGACCAGGGCGTGGTTTATACAGGCTGTGAGCCTGACCTAGCACGCGGTAGCAAGTATCAACTTCTTTTACGATAACTCGGAAAGCATAGATATCCATGATGGAGTGAAAGCGCTGCTCTTTCAGGTTCATCTTGCAATAGATGGAATAGAGATGCTTTTCACGACCACTGACCCGACAAGGAATACCTGCTTCAGTCAGACGCCCTTCAATTTCCGCTAAGATTTTCTGAATCATCTCTTTGCGGTTACCGCGCGCGGCTTTCACCACTTCTTTAATCACACGATAGCGGTTAGGGTAGAGCGCTTCAAAACCCAGCTCTTCCAGCTCGGTTTTTAAATGATGGATACCCAGCCTATGTGCCAGCGGGCTGTATATCTCGAGGGTTTCACGGGCGATACGACGACGTTTATCGGGGCGTAAAGAACCCAACGTTCGCATGTTGTGAGTGCGGTCAGCCAATTTGATCAAAATGACGCGGATATCTTGCACCATCGCCATGATCATCTTGCGGAAGTTTTCCGCTTGGGCTTCTTTCTTATCACGGAAATTCAGCTTATCGAGTTTAGAAACACCCTCGACTAACTCGGCTACGCTTTTCCCAAATAACTGCTCCATATCTTGATATGTGGCAGGGGTATCTTCAATGACGTCATGTAACAGCGCCGCCATTAAGGTTTCGTAATCGAGGCGCATCTCCGCGAGAATACAGGCCACAGCAACGGGGTGAGTAATGTATGGCTCACCGCTGGAGCGTGTCTGTCCCTCGTGGGCATCACGTGCAACAAGATATGCCTGTTTGAGGCGCTTAATCTGCTCCTCTGGCAGGTAACGTTGAATCAGCAGATTCAGGCTTTCAAACAGGTACAAGGCAGACTCGCAGTCTAATTAACGACGACCTTCAGCAATCGCGGTTACCGCTTGGATCTCTGCGGCTTCCTGCTCTTGCTGTTCTTGGCGTTCACGAACATCGAGAATCTGATTAGTAATCAGGCCTTCTTCGATTTCACGCAGTGCAATCACAGTTACTTTATCGTTTTCTTCTGGAACCAGTGCGTCTTTACCACCGGACTGGATTTGACGTGCCCGACGAGCAGCGACCAACACCAGGTCAAAACGGTTACCAATTTTCTCTACAGCGTCTTGAACAGTTACGCGTGCCATAATTCTGCTACTCCACAGGTGACGAAATGACTGGGCATGATACTGAAACTCTGTTCAGTCTGCCAATAATTTGCTGATTAAAGCGTCATGCCGCTGTTTCTGGCGGCCTAAACGCAGGCGTTCTGCGCGAATAATGGTTTTCAAATCAGATAATGCCAGATTGAAATCATCATTTACGATTAAATAATCATACTCGGCGTAGTGGGTCATCTCAGCGACAGCTTGCGCCATACGCTTAGCGATAACCGCTTCGCTATCTTGCCCACGGCCACGTAAGCGGCGATCCAATTCTTCTTTGGAGGGAGGCAAAATAAAAATACTGCGTGCGGTGGGCATTTTTGCGCGAATTTGCTGCGCGCCTTGCCAGTCGATATCTAAAAATACATCAACCCCAGTTGCCAGCACTTGCTCAATCGCTAAACGTGAGGTGCCGTAGTAGTTTTCAAATACTTTGGCATGCTCAAGAAAAGCCTCGTCATCAATCATCTGGCAGAACTCATCTTCAGAAACGAAGAAGTAATGTTCACCGTGATTCTCGCCTGGACGCTTAGCACGCGTGGTATGTGAAACAGAAACCTGCGTGTCGTACAACGGTTGTGTTTTTAACAAAGCCTGAATCAGGCTTGATTTTCCTGCCCCACTGGGCGCGGAAACGATGTATAGCGTACCTTGGACCATGATGACGTTTCAGTTGATTAGGTTGATATATAGAAAGCAGAAGTGTGAATCTCCGCACAGTATACACGGCTGCTGCACGTCATGCAGCGTTACAACACATTTCACCTGAATGTTTTGTCGATAAATAGCCCGATTTTCTGATTTTGCGGGGAGGATTGCGTAATTTCGACCTGTTGCAGCAAATTTTAACGTCGTGTTCGGCAGGGTACGCATTTATCGTTTTTCGCCTTCGACGAGGTAAAAGATTTAGGTTTTACTGCCGGTCTCCAAGGAAAGGTGCCAATACATATGTCGAATCTACCAATACTGAGTTTTTTAATGGTGAGTTTTATCAGTTGGAGCAGTAGTGCGTTATCTCACTGCCCAGCGTGGTCGGTAGAAAGAATGTCTCTTGAAGTGAGTTCTCTTAAGCAACAGCTGGATAAATGGGATGTGGCTTACCATCAACAGGGCGTTAGCCTGATAGCGGATGACATCTACGATCAATTGCAGGATAAGTTACAAGGATGGCGACAATGTCATCGTCAGTCTGAAGATACAGAGAATCCACGGATACTTGGCTTCGGCGTATTTTCTCATCCTGTTGCCCACACCGGATTAAAGAAACTTAAAGATGAAACCGCTCTGGCTGACTGGATGCAGCGTCGAGAAAATCTCTGGGTACAGCCTAAAATTGATGGCGTTGCTGTCACACTGGTTTACCGAAACGGAAAATTGGCACAACTTTTAAGTCGTGGGAATGGTCGACAAGGCCAAAACTGGACTGACAAAGCCCTTTTTATTTCAGCCATTCCTCAATTCATTGCAACAGCTCCCCCTTTACTGACCCTGCAAGGGGAGTTATTTCTACAGATGGATGGGCATAACCAAGCCCAGCATGGCGGTCTCAATGCCCGATCTTCCGTTGCGGGGGCACTGATGCGCAAATCGTCATCTCCCTTACTGCCTAAGCTTGGTATTTTTATTTGGGCATGGCCAGATGGGCCCAAAAGCATGATAGAGAAAGCAACGCGATTACAGGAAATGGGCTTCTCTTTGACTGCTGAATACAGCAAGCCGGTTACTTCAACTGAGGATGTTGCTCAGTGGCGGGAACGTTGGTATCGCATGCCCTTACCTTTTGCCACCGACGGTATTGTCATTCGACAAGAGGATGAACCCTTAGGACGCTATTGGCAGGCAGTACCGGGGGGATGGTCTATTGCGTGGAAATACCCACCACAGCAGCAAATCTCTGAAGTAAAAGACATACAATTTACGATTGGGCGCACCGGCAAAATCACGGCCGTTCTACAGGTCTCACCGGTAAAAATTGATGATAAATGGGTACGGCGAGTGAACATTGGCTCTATTGCACGTTGGCGGCAGTGGAATATCACCATCGGTGATCAAGTCACGCTCGCTCTAGCGGGGCAGGGCATTCCACGGTTGGATAACGTAATCTGGCGGGTTAACCAGCGGCACGTCATCATACCTCCTGATCAAGACAAGTTTCATCCATTGAGTTGTTTTCACCATTTGCCTCCCGAGTGTGAGCCACAATTTTTATCTCGCCTGATATGGCTCAGTGGCTCGAAAGGGTTGGATATGCGCAATATCAGTGGTGGGCTGTGGCAATCGCTTATCCGCTCTGGGCATGTCAACGATTTAGTCGGGTGGCTATCACTGACTGCAGACCAAATTGCGGCTATTCCCGGGGTCAGTCGCGAGCGAGCGGAGAACATTTATCTGCAATTTCAGAATGCAAAGCTGAAACCCTTTGCCCAGTGGTTACAAGCACTGGGTTTCCCACAGATCGAACCCGGAGTTACTCACTGGCAAGCGTTGCAGCGCAAGACGCTTGCTGAGTGGCGATTAATTTCAGGTATTGGGTCGGTGCGAGCAACACAAATTGAGCACTTCTTACGTCATCCTGAGATACAAACAATGGCAGATATGCTATCGCAACAACGCATTACAGGTTTTTCGCCCGAAGAGTAAACAGGGTTTGCTTTAGTGATCTGAGTGCTCATATTTGAACACGGGCAGACCTAGACGGAATCTTAATGCTAACAATCGTGCGCTTAACCCAGTAATGAGGGTGATGATAATAACCCAGTTATGAGATAGCGGCGTGTATTGCAAGGCGATGTAGATCCACGCGGCAGCAAATGAGATGCCGGCATAGATTTCCTTCTGGAAAACCAGTGGAATGCAGTTGCAAAACATGTCACGTAGGACACCACCAAAAACACCCGTAATGACCGCAGCGATGGCCGCAATAATGGTGCTATGACCCATATCGAGAGCAATTTGTGCACCAATAATAGAAAAAACAATGAGCCCAATGGCATCTAGTACGAGAAATAAATGACGCAAGTGCTTCATTAATGGCGCCATCCACGTTGTCACAATGGCAGCGATAGCCACGATGACAATGTATTCAGGGTTTTTTACCCAGCCCAACGGGTAATGTCCTAGCAGCATATCTCTAACTGAACCGCCGCCGATTGCCGTAGCGGATGCGATAATAATGACGCCAAACATATCCATTTGGCGGCGACCTGCGGCCAATGCCCCTGTCATGGCTTCGGCGGTAATACCAATAATGTAGAGAACGCTGAGTAGCATAATGATCACGTTTCTTTAGGGCTGCAAAAGGCTGCAGAATAATCACTCAGGTTGATTATCGCGACTGAGATTTTCTAAGTCATGATTTTCGAATTATATAATCTAATCAATAAAATAATTATCTATTTAATATATATTAATAAAAAACATTCAAATTTAATATTTATCATTATTTATTCTTGTGAAAAAAAGCATCGATTTGGGGTTTGTCGCAATACTTCTGCTGCATGATTATGATGACCGAGTCCAATTGCAGTGTTTCTGATCCGATGGTAGTTTTTATCTTTTATTTCAGTGGGATTTTTACATGAATATGCATATTCATCGGCATCACTATCGGGTGAGTTTGTTTACCGGTATGGTTGCTATCGTCGTATTGTTAAGTGGCTGTGTTCATCGCACTGATTTCGAAAATAAGGGCCATGGAAATGCGGCCAATGATAAAACAACCCTGTCGAGGGTTTCGCCATCGGTCTGTAGCAGCGGTGAGCCTATGGTACAAACGACACTCTATTTCGGCCTGAATCGACCTCACGGTCCTGTGATTACTTCAGCTGAATGGCAGTCATTTGTTGATAATGATGTGACGAGTCGTTTCCAAGAGGGGCTGACCGTTATTGATGCCAAGGGGCAGTGGTTGGGAAATGACGGGCGTGTCGCCAAAGAAAGCAGCAAGGCGTTGGTGCTTATCCACAAAAATGATAGAAGTGCTGATATTGATACTGTGCGTTCTCGCTATAAGCAGCAGTTTGAGCAAGAGTCTGTGATGCGCGTTGATAACAGCGTATGCGTAGATTTTTAAAGACAAGCTTCGTATGACTGCGTGGCCTTTTATCTCATCATTGATGAATCAATGTTGTACAGCGATTCAATGAGAGATAAAAGGCTGATTATCCGAGGTGCTGTGTATGAATATACGGCTACAACGACAGGATAAGCCCTGTAACGGCGGCAGAAAGCAAGCTGACTAACGTTGAACCGTAAACGAGTTTTAAGCCGAATCGTGATACCACATTACCCTGCCGTTCATTCAATCCTTTAATGGCTCCCGCCACAATGCCAATAGAAGCAAAGTTGGCAAAAGAGACTAAAAACACCGAAAGAATTCCTAAGCCACGCGGAGACATTTCAGCAGCCACTTTTTTCAACTCAATCATGGCAACAAATTCATTGGCGACCAATTTGGTTGCCATAATACTCCCTGCTTGCAAGGCATCTTGAGCAGGAATGCCAATTAGAAACGCCAGTGGATAAAATAGATACCCTAGAACACCTTGGAAACTGATGTTGAATAGGCTACTAAATAAAGCATTAATAGCAGAAATGATGGCAATAAACCCGATTAACATTGCGGCTATTATCATGGCAATTTTAAAACCGGCTAGAATATATTCACCCAACATTTCAAAAAAACTTTGATCTTCGTGAAGCTTGCTTAGTTTTAATTCCGGTTCTTCACTGGGGTGATAAGGGTTAATGATAGAAAGAACAATAAAAGTACTAAACATATTCAAAATAAGTGCTGTTACCACAAATTTTGGCTCGAGCATGGTCATATACGCACTCACGATTGACATAGATACCGTTGACATCGCTGTTGCGGCCATGGTGTACATTCTGCGTGGTGAGATATCAACAATAACTCCTTTATAGGCAATGAAATTCTCGGATTGCCCTAGAATCAAGGTGCTTACAGCATTGAAGGACTCTAGTTTGCCCATTCCGTTTACTTTTGACAGCAGTGTACCCACAACCCGTATGATGAGTGGCAAGATATGGAAATGTTGTAAAATACCAATCAGTGCGGAAATGAAAATAATAGGGCAAAGGACATTCAAGAATATAAAGGCTAAACCTTGCTCATTCATATTCCCAAAAACAAAACTGGTGCCGACCGCTGCAAATTTCATCAATACTTCGAATAATCCTGCGAAATAAGTGATTGCGCCTAATCCACTTTCTGAGTGTAGGAAAAAATAAGCGAGTGCAATTTCTATAATCAGTAATTGGAAAATAAAGCGTAGCCTAATACTCTTACGGTCGCGGCTCGCCAGTAATGCCAGTATGGCAATGGTTATCAATGCCAGAAGAAAGTGCAGAATGTGCAACATAAAAAAATCCGTCAGGAATAAATTTTCAGTCAGCATTTTATCTGCAATATCAGATTTTTTTCATCTAAAATTCAACGCTCCCGAAAAGGTATATTCTACGTATTGCATAGCTGCGCGCTAAACATTCCGGTTATTTAATTTTTTACTGCTTTCCCCTCATTTATCCATTGAGTGACTCACTATTTAACTGCCAGCTTAGATTGCCGTGACTACGGTCTTTTGAGCGTTCCTCAAGGAGGATATGGCTTGAGAAGTCCTTTCCGTGTTCAACTAACTCATTGGATGGAATATGAATATGATCAATCTGCCTAGCTGCCGCCCTTTTACTGAAGCCGGCCATTTATCCCAAATATCGGCTTATTATGAAGAAGAGCGCAATATTATGTGGATGCTACTACGAGCTCATCCACGCCCTTGTTTTAATCTCGAGTTAATTGAAAATATTATGACGCTAGTACAGGCGGCTAAAGAGTCGAAATTGCCCTTCGACTTTTGGGTCACGGGGTCAGTCGTACCTAATATGTTTAATGTGGGAGGCGATTTAAGCTTTTTTGCACAAATGATTCGAAGCCGTAAACGTGAATCACTCATGGCCTACGCTCGTGCTTGTGTCGATTGCGTCCATGCAGCTTCTCGCGGGTTCGATACTGGTGCCGTATCGATTGCGATGATTGAAGGTAGCGCGCTAGGGGGAGGATTTGAAGCGGCACTCGCCCATCATTTTGTCTTGGCACAAACGACTGCCAGAATGGGCTTTCCTGAAATTGCCTTTAACCTATTCCCTGGGATGGGAGGATATTCACTGGTCGCGAGAAAAGCGGGTATGCGGGTGGCTGAACAACTGATTTGGACAGGAGAATCACATGCTGCTGAATGGTATGAAAGCCGAGGGTTAGTGGATAAGTTATTTCAACCGGGCGATGCGTATCTGGCGACTCGCACCTTTATAGACACAATCAGACCTAAGTTAAATGGTATGAGAGCCATGATTCGAGTCCGGCAGCGCGTTTTACAGCTAACACGTTCTGAATTAATGGATATTACTGAAGATTGGGTCGATTCTGTATTCTCAATTGAGCCAAAGGATATCGCTTATATTGAGCGATTGGTGATGCTACAAGATAGGCATACTTCGACAATGCCGAAAGCAATATAGCTTTTGTTATATAAGGAGTTTTTGGCACCTAATCTTGTAAAAGGTGAGGGTGTTGCGTGACCAGCCAATGCTCCAGTTCATCTGCGAGCATTGGTTTGGCGTAAAGAAATCCTTGTTTTTCATCAATACCAATCGAATCCAAGAACATCTCTTCACCTTTTGTCTCCACCCCTTCGGCAATGACCCGCATTTTAAGCGCTTCCGCAACCACAATAATGGCTCGAACCAGTGATTGTGAAATAGGATTATTATCGATGTCGCGAACAAAGCTTTGATCCAACTTAATGGCATCAATGGGAATACGTGCCAATTGGGAAAGCGAAGAATAACCGGTGCCGAAGTCATCCAAATGAACCTGTGCACCTAAGTGACGTAATTGTTTCATGATGTTGATAGCCGCATCTTCATCATCGATCAAGCAACTTTCGGTTAATTCTACATCCACCAAGCTATATTCTAGATTGCTTGCTTCTAGTGATTCCCTAAAACTGGTGACGATTGCCTCATCAATTAATTGCCGAGCAGAGACATTAACGGCAACTCGCAGATTAATTCCCCGCTTTTTCCAATCTACAGCTTGTTGCATTGAGGTTTGTAGAACCCATTTACCCAGTGGCCCTATTAACCCAGATTCTTCCGCATAGGAAATAAACATCAGAGGGGCGATTAAACCACGTTCAGGTGAGAGCCATCTCACTAAGGCTTCCACACTGTGCACTTTACCGGTTTGAGTCGATATTTTGGGTTGATAAAAGACTTGTAATTGATGCTGTTCTAAGCCTTTACGCAAATTGGTATCTAGCCAAACATACTCAGATACTTTTTTATTCATTTCTTGTGAAAAGATTGAGTAGGTACGCTTACCATGTTCTTTTGCGGTATACATGGCAGTGTCTGCACTGCGAATAATATTTTCCAGCGTATCGCCATGCTCTGGACATAATGCAATGCCAATGGAGCATCCCGTATAAACCTCGATCAAGCCGACTCTAAAAGGCGCTTTCATGCGATTAAGAATACGCTGTGTTGTCGTTTCTAACTCACTCATGCGGGCATTTTCGACTAGAACAATAAACTCATCACCGCCAAGTCGGGCAAGCATTTCGTTCTCACCCAAGCAACCTAAAATAGCCAGCGAGACGTCTTTAAGTAATCTGTCACCAAACATATGGCCATAATGGTCATTTACTTTTTTAAAGTTATCGAGATCGAGATAAATAATACCGACCGAAGTTTCACCACGAGTTTGGATCGCGCTATTAATGCGCTCATGAATAGCATGGCGGTTAGGAAGACCCGTAATCATATCGGTATTCGCTAAAATCCGGAGGCGTTCTTGAGCACGTCTCTCTTTTGTTATGTCTGTACCCGAACAGATAAGGTAACGTTCATTCTTACCACTACCGCTGTGAACAAATTTATTACGAAATAGGAATAGGCGCTTCCCTTTAACGGTATTGACCCAACGTTCAACTTCATAAGACGCACCGCGCTGGAAGAAGCCTTCAATATTCTTACGGGATGATGCCCCTTCTTTAGCGGTCATAAACAAGTCATAGACATTTTTGCCAATTACATCTTGTTCTTTTTTCCCGGTATATTCTTCGCTTAGATGATTGAAACGTTGGACGCAGCCTTCTTTATCAAGAATAACGATCACTGAATTTGCTTCAGAAACGACCTGTTCAGCAAAAGAAAGCCCTACCACTAAATCGCGTGCGACAGACTCGGTATCAGCATAAGCAGATGCCGTCCCTCCCCATTCTTTGTCATTAATTTTGCGGCCAACGAGGTGTAAGTGAAGCGGGTGTCCGTAAATCTTAATTTCGACATCTAAACTGGCGGTAATACCGGTTAAACTCCGGATTTTCATTGTTTGAACTGAATTGAGAGGAATCGCAATAATAGTCGTCCCTTTAATTGCTGATAACTCTAAAGCTTGGCTATCGAAAGCAAGTCGCCAAAAAGGACTGTGGGTACCAAAATAGGTATTGAGGATCGATGTGTCTTGGTCTTCGAACATGCGCGATCCCCCAAAAAATATCTATGTGTCTTTTAGTTACCTTAGCCAGTCATTAAAAATAGCTCATCCCTGGCCCACTTGGTTTTTTGTGATAATTCTAGCCTCTGTCGTGTGATGCTATCGAGACCACCCGACTGATACTGATAAAGTATATGTGTAATTTTTGCATACCTGACATTAGATAGTAGTCATAATCATATTAATTGTTATTTCTACTCTAACAGTGTGGCATAGAACGAAAGTTAAGCATGAAAAATATAATAAAACACGATGTTTTTTATGTTGTTATGCTCTTTTGAGGAAATTCTCAAAAGAGATACTGGCGGCTTGTTTCAGTGTGCGAGAGGGTAGATATACCGTTTTTATGGATTAGTGGCACTAAAGTATGGGGAATCTGTAATTAGGGCTTCTCACTTCAAAAAAACGTTAAAACCCGATATAAGTCATCGTGACTGAGTTGATTAAGATAGCCTGTGTTTGTTGTCACGCTTCTCAATCACTTGCTTTCTTATTATGTTAATCATGTCGTGGTGCTTCGCACAATATTGGCAGTCTTAATGACTGAAAGATATTAGCAAAGATCTCATTAACTCAAATAAGCCTAAAGGTAGAAAAACATCATATCTAAGTTGTTTGCCACTTTCCTTTGAACAAGATTAAGTTAAGCCCAGCATTACAGTCACGCTATCACGGATGATTGAGAACTATGACGCTAAGATAATGAATTAAAACTCAATTAAAGTTGGTGTAAAACATTATCATTTTCTCATGCTGATAATAAAACCATGTACTTAAAAACAGTATTGACATCTCATGTAGAACAAGTAGATTGGAATTTAACACCGGTGCAATGAGTAACGAAATTTTTATTTAGCCGGTGTCCATGTAGCACGATTTAAATAATGCGATAAAGGTCACGAAATACTTTTTTATGTGAGATTCACGGCGGTTTTTTTATAAATGACCATTGTGATGATGCTTTAAGGCCACGCAGTAAATCTTTACAATCGCATTCTGTGGACGATAACGCGATGAGTTAAGGCTTTGTTGTTAATAGTAATGTTCGCGATTTGTGTACGTGAGTATGAGATCGAGAATATCGCGACGAGAGTTAAAGCCATGTAACAAGAGTATATATCGCGAGGGGATGTACTAATTTAGTCTGTCTTATCATAGGCATGACTGAAATGAATTAAGCAGGAATTGTTACCATTCAGTTAAAATATTGGAGGGAGAGTTAACACTAAACAAAAAATTCCTGTAGAAACATGTACATCGATATAAACAGTACGTAGATAAGTAATACGTTATTAAGTTGATTAATGTTTAATTTTAAATTTGTAGTACCTTAAAAGCCCTGGCTAACACAGTCAGGGCTTTTATCATTTTAGTGCCAGTTATTATGTAACTCATTATATATTAAGGTTGTTTTTAGTCTGACTTAAATGGAGAGATATCATCAACTCTTTTTCGACACCGAAATTAACCTCACCTCTATAGTTACTGACCTTCTTATCTTCTTATCCAAGCTAAAATACGTATTTTGACGAATTTCTATCGCGGCTTTAATTTGTGTGAGATATATCAACATATTAGTTTTTGATATTGATTTAGGCGATATTGAACGGTGTTTTAGCTGCGATGTATTACTCAATAAAGGTGTCGCAATGTAAAATCCATGTGAATTATATGTGACTTCGTGCGCAAAAACACACCAATTTTATGCTGATTTCATAGAGAAAAACACGTCAAAAATCCTTCTGCTATACATTAATTCAAAATGATATCAATTATAACCAATTAATAATTAAGGTTATTCCCTGATTTCATTTTGATGTTTCTGCCGTTTTATTGGCGTTTTCCTTGAGCTTGATTGTACTTGTCTATACGAGTATATGTTAATAAAAGCTCAAGAGAAGTAATGTCGTCGACACCTGAAAAACTGGTTGAAGGAAATTGCCGTGACTGCCCAAAACAGATTTCGTGATAATGAGATTAGAGCCGCTCGTGGAACAAAACTGACTGCAAAAAGTTGGTTTACAGAAGCCCCGTTGCGTATGTTGATGAATAACCTTGATCCTGAAGTGGCTGAGAATCCTAAAGAATTAGTGGTTTACGGCGGTATTGGCCGCGCAGCCCGCAATTGGGAGTGCTATGACCAGATTGTAGAAAGTCTGACACACTTAAATGACGATGAGACCTTATTGATCCAGTCTGGTAAACCTGTCGGTGTCTTTAAAACCCACAGTAATGCGCCTAGAGTATTGATTGCCAACTCAAATTTAGTCCCTCATTGGGCTAATTGGGAACACTTTAACGAACTGGACGCTAAAGGGTTGGCGATGTACGGCCAAATGACCGCGGGTAGTTGGATCTATATCGGTAGCCAAGGCATTGTGCAGGGTACCTATGAAACATTCGTCGAAGCGGGTCGGCAGCATTTTGGTGGTGACCTGAAAGGGCGTTGGGTGCTTACTGCAGGGTTAGGCGGTATGGGGGGGGCACAGCCGCTGGCAGCAACGTTAGCGGGAGCCTGTTCCTTAAATATTGAGTGCCAACAGAGCCGCATCGATTTTCGCTTAAAAACCCGTTATGTCGATGAACAAGCTGCCGATCTGGATGATGCACTAGCACGCATCAAAAAATATACCGCTGCGGGTGAAGCCGTTTCTATCGCTTTATGCGGTAATGCGGCTGAAATTTTACCGGAATTAGTTCGCCGTGGTGTACGACCTGACATGGTGACCGACCAGACCAGTGCTCATGACCCATTGAATGGTTATTTACCAAAAGGTTGGAGTTGGGAACAGTATCGTCAGCGTGCTCAAAGTGAACCTATCTTGGTGGTGAACGCGGCTAAAGCATCGATGGCAGAGCATGTCGAAGCGATGTTGGCCTTCCACAACATGGGTATCCCGACGTTCGATTACGGCAATAATATTCGTCAAATGGCACAGGATATGGGTGTTACTCATGCATTTGATTTCCCTGGTTTTGTCCCTGCCTATATTCGGCCATTATTCTGTCGCGGTATCGGCCCATTCCGCTGGGCGGCACTCTCTGGTGACGCAGAAGATATTTATAAGACGGATGCTAAGGTTAAAGAGCTGATCCCTGATGATGAACACTTGCATCATTGGCTCGATATGGCCCGCGAACGTATCAGTTTCCAAGGTCTACCAGCACGGATTTGTTGGGTTGGATTGGGCCAGCGAGCAAAATTAGGTTTGGCTTTCAACGAAATGGTGCGCAGTGGTGAATTGTCGGCTCCCATTGTGATTGGCCGTGACCATCTGGACTCTGGATCAGTCTCCAGTCCTAACCGTGAAACGGAAGCCATGAAAGATGGCTCTGATGCTGTATCTGATTGGCCATTACTGAATGCACTGCTCAATACGGCGAGTGGTGCGACTTGGGTGTCATTGCATCATGGTGGTGGCGTCGGGATGGGCTTCTCTCAACATTCTGGCATGGTGGTGGTGTGTGATGGTAGCGATGAAGCCGCTGAACGTATCGCTCGGGTGTTACATAATGATCCGGCAACGGGCGTCATGCGTCATGCCGATGCAGGCTATGATATCGCTATTCAATGTGCCCAAGAGCAAGGATTAAATCTGCCAATGGTTGCCGCAACTCAGGGGAAACGTTCATGAAAACAGGAATCAATCCAACCATGGAAACGATGACACTGCGCCCAGGCCAAATGACTCTGGCGGATTTACGGCATATCTTCCTGCATCCAGTGAAGATCTCTCTTGATGAAAGTGCGCATGCACCGATTCAACAGAGTGTTGATTGTGTACAAGCCATATTAGCCGAGAAACGCACCGCCTATGGCATCAACACTGGCTTCGGTTTGTTGGCATCAACGCGTATTGCCACGGAAGATTTGGAAAACCTGCAACGCTCGATCGTGCTTTCTCATGCCGCTGGCGTCGGAGAGGCCAATGATGATGCCATTGTGCGCCTGATTTTGGTGCTTAAAATCAATAGCTTGGCTCGCGGCTTTTCGGGTATTCGCCTTGAGGTCATTCAGGCGCTTATCGCGTTGGTTAATGCCGAGGTTTATCCACATATTCCATTAAAAGGTTCGGTGGGAGCGTCAGGGGATTTGGCCCCATTGGCCCATATGAGCCTGTTGCTATTAGGTGAGGGCAAGGCTCGCTATCAAGGCGAATGGTTAGATGCCCGTAGCGCGCTGGCAAAAGCGGGCCTACAGCCACTCACATTGGCGGCGAAAGAAGGGTTAGCGCTGCTTAATGGCACGCAGGTTTCTACCGCTTACGCACTGCGTGGCTTATTTGAGGCGGAAGATCTCTATGCTGCCGCGTCTGTTTTTGGCAGCTTGACGGTTGAAGCCGCCTTAGGCTCCCGTAATCCATTTGATGCCCGTATTCATGCGGTGCGCGGCCAGCGAGGGCAGATTGATGCTGCAAGCACTTACCGCCATCTGTTAGGTGATCGCAGTGAAGTGTCAGAGTCTCATCGTAATTGTGACAAAGTACAGGATCCATACTCTCTACGTTGTCAGCCTCAGGTGATGGGTGCTTGCCTAACCCAAATGCGTCAGGCTGCAGAGGTGCTGGCTATTGAATCTAACGCGGTATCCGATAACCCTCTGGTATTTGCTGAGCAAGGTGATGTGCTTTCTGGTGGTAACTTCCATGCTGAACCTGTGGCCATGGCAGCGGATAATTTAGCATTGGCGTTGGCCGAAATGGGTTCATTATCAGAGCGCCGTATTTCGTTATTGATGGATAAACATATGTCGCAGTTACCGCCATTTTTGGTGGAGAACGGCGGAGTCAACTCTGGCTTTATGATTGCGCAAGTCACCGCAGCTGCACTCACCAGCGAGAATAAAGGGTTAGCCTTCCCTTCCAGTGTTGACAGTATTCCGACTTCAGCCAATCAGGAAGACCATGTTTCTATGGCTCCTCGTGCCGGTAAACGCTTATGGGAAATGGCTGAAAATGTACGCGGCATTTTAGCCGTTGAATGGCTGGCTGCGTGTCAGGGATTAGATTTGCGCAAAGGCTTGAAGACGTCGGATGCACTGGAGCCGGCGCGTCAGTTATTGCGCCAGCATGTAGCCTATTACGAAAAAGACCGCTTCTTTGCTCCAGATATTGAAGCAGCAAGCCAGTTGATTGCACAACGTCATATGAACGAACTGATGCCTCCGCATGTCTTACCTAGCCTCTAATAAATAAAAAGCAGCAATATTTTTTGCCTATAGGTGATCCCGTTCGCGGGATCGCCCTCTCTGAACCTCTGCCTGAAAGGGCACAAATCTTGCGAGAATGTACCATGAAGAATGATTCATCCACGCTCAAACGCGGCCTTAGTGCGCGACATATCCGGTTCATGGCATTAGGTTCCGCCATTGGTACGGGTTTATTTTATGGTTCTGCCGAAGCTATTCGTTTGGCGGGACCAGCAGTCCTACTCGCCTATTTGATTGGCGGTGCAGCAGTATTTATGGTGATGCGTGCACTCGGTGAAATGGCGGTGCATGATCCGGTTGCGGGTTCATTTGGTCATTATGCCAGTCGTTATCTTGGGCCACTGGCGGGTTTTCTGACCGGCTGGACCTATACCTTTGAGATGATTATCGTGGCGCTGGCCGATGTCACTGCATTTGGTATCTATATGGGATTGTGGTTCCCAGATGCCCCACAGTGGGTTTGGGTGCTGAGTATCATCTTCTTTATCGGTGCGCTGAATCTCTGCTCAGTTAAAGTCTTTGGTGAGATGGAGTTCTGGTTATCGCTGCTCAAAGTGACGGCGATTATTGCCATGATCGCTGCTGGGTTTGGCATTATGATGTTTGGTTTTGGTGCCGGTCATGAGAGCACTGGTGTTAGTAATCTATGGTCGCATCAAGGGTTTATGCCCAATGGACTGACGGGGGTGATTGCCTCGTTTGCGGTTGTTATGTTTGCTTTTGGTGGTATTGAAATTATCGGCGTGACGGCCAGCGAAGCAAAAAACCCGGAAAAAGTATTACCACGCGCCATTAACACCGTGCCAGTACGTATTCTTTTATTCTATGTTTTAACGCTCTTTGTTCTGATGGCGATCTATCCATGGAATAGCATTGGGCAAAATGGCAGTCCTTTTGTGGCGATTTTCAGCAGTTTAGGGATCAGCTCCGCAGCGAATATTCTAAATCTGGTGGTGATCAGTGCGGCCATCTCAGCGATCAATAGCGATATCTACGGCGCGGGTCGTATGATGTATGGCATGGCGCAAGAAGGGCTAGCACCCAAGTGTTTTAGCCGCCTGACACGTAATGGCGTGCCTTGGATGACCATCTTAGTGATGGCGATTGCGCTGCTATGCGGTGTGGTGCTGAACTACCTTATTCCAAAAAATGTGTTCCTAATTATTGCCTCAATTGCGACTTTCGCTACCGTTTGGGTATGGCTAATGATTTTAGTGTCGCAAGTGGCCATGCGCCGCAAGATGAGTAAGGAGAGTGTCGCCAAGCTTGCTTTCCCTGTCCCGTTTTGGCCAGTCGCCCCTATACTGACCATTCTCTTTATGGCTTTCATCATTATCGTTCTGGGGTATTTCCCCGCGACTCGCATTGCCATGTATGTCGGTTTGGCATGGGTTGCCTTAATGACGCTGGCATGGTGGATTTGGTTGCGTAAATCGCCCACGTCTGTTCCCCAACCGCAAGTTGAAAGCAGCGAAGCCTAACGGGGAGAATGCACAGCTTAGCCGCTGATAGTGCATTCAGCGGTTAAGATTATTCATTCTGAGTAACGGATTACTCTTCACAAATTAAGTCTTATATTAGGTGTAGTATTAAAATGAAAACCAAGAATGATAACCAAAGTCATTAATTGATTGGTCAGCATGATTATCTCAACATTGCCACAACACAAGATTAAATCAGATATTTTTAATTCCACAGGCATATTTAATACCGTCGTTATACGCAAGATATATCGCATAATGAAGCGGATCGTCGGTATTCAATTGACAACAATAACCACATACTGATTTATTTATATCGCACTCTATACCAAGAGAATATTTTGCGTTTAAAGTAGCAGCATCGCCAGATGGTGATAAACTGGCCTCAATTGTAAAAAAAATATAGACCTACGGAGTAACGGATCATGCTTTCCATAGCCATTAAGCGGTGGATTAAACGGATTATTCTAGTCTTGGTGGTAATTTCCGTTACCATACTGGCAATCCGAATTTACGATACACAGCGTGGTCCGAAGCTAGAGCTTTGGCACACTTTTGTTCCACATGAAATGCGCGCGGCTGAGATTGATAAAGCCAGTTGGGCGGATTACATGAAAGCTGAAAATAATATTTTTGATGAAGTTCGGAAAAATGTAACTGAAAAACTGGAACCAAGAACGGAGATTCCACTAAACCGTTACTATTCTGGCAGCTCGATTTATCCACCAAGTTTTAAAAACGACTGGAATCGTTCTTATATTCTGCAGCCCGATGGGAAACCTAAAGGTGCCGTGGTATTACTGCATGGTTTAACGGATACCCCCTATAGCTTGCGCCATATCGCTGAAAATTATCGTCAGCGTGGCTATGTTGCTATCGGTATCCGTTTACCCGCTCATGGTTCTGTACCGGGTGCTTTGACCGATGTTGAATGGCAGGATTGGTTAGCCGCCACACGTTTGGCTGTTCGAGAAGCTAAAACACTGAGTGGCCCAGATTTACCTTTGCATGTTGTTGGTTTCTCCAATGGCGGCGCACTGGCGATGAAATACACACTGGACTCATTAGATGACCCCGCACTGGCGAAACCTGAGCGGGTAATATTGATATCCCCGATGATCGGTGTGACGAGTTTTGCGCGTTTTGCTGGTATTGCAGGCTGGCCGGCTATCTTCCCAGCCTTTGCTAAAGCAGCTTGGTTAGGGATCGTGCCTGAGTTTAACCCGTTCAAGTACAACTCATTCCCAGTGAATGCTGCTCGCCAATCTTATTTACTGACGTCCGTATTGCAGCAGCAAATTGCACGTGATTCCAGAAACAATAAGATGGAAGAGCTTCCTCCAATTCTGACGTTCCAGTCATTAATGGATTCAACCGTCAGTACCCGTGCCGTGGTGACAGCGCTCTATAATCACTTACCAAAAAATGGCAGCGAAGTAGTACTGTTTGATTTGAACCGTGCTGCCAGCTTCGGCCCATTACTGAGAAACTCTTCTTACACCGCACTGGCTCGCTTATTGCCACCGCCACCACGTAATTACAGTACAACGGTGATTACCAACGTTTCTCCGCAAAGTAATGAGACCGTTGCAATAACAACACTGGCGGGTCAAACCAATGAGACTACTGTGCCAACAGGTTTGATATATCCGCCTGATATATTCTCGTTGTCTCATGTTGCGTTACCATTCCCGATGAGTGATTCATTGTATGGTCGCTATCCTGAGCCGCGGGACCAGTACGGTATCAGTTTGGGTACGTTTGCTGCGCGCGGTGAACGTGCTGTGCTGGTGGTGGGGCTGGATTCCTTGATGCGAATTTCGTCCAACCCGTTCTATCCCTATATGTTGCAGCGAATCGACGATAAAATTGATGCCCCAGCGCAGTAATTGATAACCCGCGCGGTAAGATGACTTTTGAAGCCCCCAAAATTGGGGGCTTTTTCATATGAGTGCCATACTTTCACGTTGTACCTGTTCTTCATCTTCATTGACCCTGAAAGGAAAGCACTATGTCTATCGAAAAAGTCGTATATCGCGCCAAAGCTAAAGCCACTGGCGGCCGTGACGGCCGAGCAACCTCCTCTGATGGCGTATTGGATGTGAAGTTGGGCGTACCAAAAGAAATGGGGGGCGCAGGTGGTGCGGTGACGAATCCTGAACAACTGTTTGCTGCGGGTTACTCTGCCTGCTTTCTTGGCGCACTGAAGTTTGTTGCATCAAAAGAAAAAATTAAAATTCCTGATGATGCCAACATTGAAGGGACTGTCGGTATTGGTGCCATTCCAACGGGCTTTGGTATTGAGGTTCAACTCGATATCAGCTTGCCGGGAATTGAACGAAGCGTGGCTGATGATTTAGTGAAGAAAGCGCATATTGTATGCCCTTATTCCAATGCTACTCGTGGCAATATCGACGTCACACTCAATATTAAATAAGCCAGTTCCTGCCTCGCAAGCCCATAAGACTTTTCTTGTGGGCTGTTCTTCGCCCTCGTACATGCTGCCTCGTTCTACACTGATTTAGGAAGGTTAAGCCCATATCTGCTATGGAGAGTTTGCGTTAGCTCGCGGACAGGACCGTTGAGAGTTGTTAAGATATTTCTCGCGAAAAATCTATAGCCTGCTTATTGATATCACACTGAACCTGATAGAGGGTTCATTGTCTGATTGATTCAAGCCTCAAATAGTGTCTCTGGAGACCGGGCGTTTTATGGACAGAGTAAAATCTTTATCACAGCAAAGTATTTCTTTGTTGTTGGCTGTTTATATTGGCATTTTCTTGAATATCTCTGTCTTTTATCGTCGTTTTGACTCCTTTAGCCAAGGTATCCAAGGGATAAAAGTCGTGACCGCTATCATTGAAGTGATGGCCATTATCCTGTTTACCTTTTTTGTGATGCGGGTGATTTCACTCGGTGGGCGGTGGTTTTATCGTGTTGTCGCGACTCTCTTGGTGCTTATTTCTGTTGCTGCCAGCTATTACATGACTTTTTTCAATGTCGTCATTGGCTACGGCATAGTGATTTCCGTTTTAACTACTGATACCGATCTTTCCAAAGAAGTGATTGGGTTGCATTTTGTTATCTGGATGGTGCTGGTCAGCGCTATGCCGCTGCTGCTGATCTGGAAAAATACTCTGCGCTTAACCCTACTTGAGCAATGCAAGACACCCGGTCAGCGTATGAGGCCGATTTTGTTGATGATAGTGGCAGTGGCGCTAGTTTGGTTGCCCCTTCGTTATCTAGATAAAGTGCAAGCGGCCAATGAGCAACTGCAAACGGTAGATTTACCCAGCTATGGTGGCGTAGTGGCTCACTCATACCTACCCTCTAACTGGTTGGCCGCGCTGGGGTTATACGCATATACGCAATACAACGAAAGATATGATGCGGCAACGCTGTATGATCCAGCTGAGCACCATACTTATGTGGCCCCCGCAGGCATTGATGACACCTATGTGGTGTTTATCATTGGTGAAACAACCCGCTGGGATCATATGGGCCTGTTGGGGTATTCACGTGACACCACTCCGCGATTAAGCAAAGAGAAGAATTTGGTCGCTTTTCGTGGTACATCGTGCGATACCTCCACGAAATTATCACTGCGCTGCATGTTTGTACGTGAAGGTGGTGCGGAAGATAACCCGCAGCGCACATTGAAAGAACAAAATATATTCTCAGTGATGAAATCATTGGGGTTCACTTCTGAGCTGTTCGCCATGCAGAGTGAGATGTGGTTCTACAATAATACCAACACCGATAATTATTCATTCCGCGAGCTTATCGCTTCAGAGAAGCGTAACGATGATAAACCTGTAGATGACATGCTACTGGTTGATGAGTTGAAAGAGTCACTGGGGCGTTATCCGCAAGGAAAGCATTTGGTTATTCTGCATACCAAAGGCTCCCACTATCTCTATTCCCAGCGTTATCCCCGCAGTTATGCTCGCTATCAGCCAGAATGTATGGGGGTGGATGATTTTTGTAGCAAGCAGCAACTGCTCAATGCATTTGATAACAGTGTGTTATACACCGACTCATTTATCGCCAATGTTATCGACGAAATGAGGCAAAAAAAGGCATTAGTGTTTTATGCCGCCGATCACGGTGAGTCTATCGATGATAATACTCACTTCCACGGTACGCCGCGTGAAATGGCCCCTCCAGAGCAATTCCGAGTGCCATTAATGGTGTGGGCTTCAGATAAATTTTTGGCTCAACCCGAGCACCTCGCTGCCTTTGAGCAACTACAAGCAGAACAGCGTGTGGGTAAAACGCACCGTCATGTTGAACTGTTTGATTCTATTTTAGGTTGTTTGGGCTACACCTCGCCGGATGGTGGGATAAATGAACAAAACAATTGGTGTCAGGCACCAAGCCGACATCCACAGCCTGTCATATAATTAATTAGCATAGATATAATTTATTCTGGCGCAATTCTCGACGCTAATCGCCATTCAAATATTCAGCTTGCGGTATACTCCAGCCTTGATCTATCACTGGCTGGAGCCTTCCATGACTTACCGTGTTGTCTTTATTGATGATCATGACATCGTGCGTTCAGGATTTGCTCAATTATTGTCGTTAGAAGAAGATATTCAGGTGGTCGGGGAGTTCAATTCTGCCAAACAGGCCCGCGCCGGTTTGCCGAGTCTACAGGCGAACGTCTGTATTTGTGATATTTCTATGCCAGATGAAAGTGGCTTAGATTTATTGAAGGATTTACCCTCAGGTCTGGCCGTTATTATGTTGTCGATGCACGATAGTCCTGCTCTGGTTGAGATGGCTTTAGAGCGTGGTGCCCGCGGTTTTCTTTCTAAACGATGCAAACCAGAGGATTTGGTTTCAGCTGTCCGTACTGTAGGCAGCGGTGGTGTCTATTTGATGCCTGAAATTGCCCAGCAACTGGCCCGTATTGCTGTCGATCCCTTGACTCGCCGTGAGCGTGAGGTGGCGGTGTTGCTCGCACAAGGAATGGAAGTGCGCGAGATTGCAGAATCGCTCGGGCTGTCTCCCAAAACGGTCCATGTCCATCGCGCAAACCTATTTGCCAAGTTGGGCGTCAGTAATAATGTTGAATTGGCGAAGCAGGTTCTGAACTCATGATGCAGCGTTTGATCATGTTGGTCGCGTTGATGTTTATTTATACCACCGCAGCTTTCTGTTTATGGTCAATTGGCACGCAACTGGTCGACAGGCCTTTACAGGCCTTACTGCTTTTTCCCTTCGGCCTGCGGATGGGCATTTTATTGCAAAGCCCACGTCAGTATTGGCCGGGTATTCTGCTGGGTGATGCCCTATTGTGGTGGCTGCTCACGGATCAGTTTGGTTACGTTGACCTGCTGTGGTACGCGCTTCCGCTGTTATTGGCGACCACGTTGTTGGCAGTCTTTGCTTCTCCTTGGTTATTACGCCATCAGAAAAATACCAGTGAGTGGCAATGGCCGTTGATGCAAGGTGCAGTGATATTAGCTGCCGCATTAATACAAGCATTAGGCTGGCAGATTGCCAGTCATCAGGGAGCGATGGCACTTTTGCTCGGGTTGGCGGGAGGCTTCACGATTGCACCAACCTGCCTATTGCTGTGGCACTATCTGGCTCGCCAAATCTGGTTGCCGCTAGAACCGGGGCTCATTCATAAACCGATAAACCTGCGTCTGCACCATATCATGTGGTATCTGTTGCTGTTTGCGCTGAGTATTTGGTTGCAATACGAAGTCACCGAAACGGATTTACATTTATTTGCGCCATTCTGTCTCGTCATTCCGATTGTTTTTATGTCTTACCGTTATGGTTGGCAAGGAGGAGCAGTAGCAACATTGCTTAATAGCATCGTGCTATTGATCAATACACCACTGCAATTGGATTCTCACCGCGACCTGTTGCTTTCATTGTTGGCGCAAAGTTTAACGGGCTTACTGTTGGGGGCCGGTATCCAGCGGCAGCGGGAGTTAAACCAACAGCTACAAATACGGCTCAATGAGAACCGTGAACTCGCTAAAGCATTAGTGGTGGCTGAAGAGCATGCTCGCCGTGATGTGGCGCGAGAACTACACGATGAAGTGGGGCAAACAGTCACTGTTATTCGAACTCAAGCCAGTATTATCAAACGGTTGACAGCAGAAGCACCGGTACTGAAAAGTGCGGAAATGATAGAGATGCTCGCTTTGAGGGTCTACGATGGCGTTCATGATGTTCTCGCCAAATTATGGCCAGCGGCATTGAATAACTTGCCGCTTTCGGCGGCAATTGCAGCGTTGATGCGGGAACTGATCCCACAAGATCAAACTGTTGTGGGTGTATTGAATTGGCAACTAGATGACCACCCGATAGATGAAACACTGAAAATCACGCTATATCGAATTTGTCAGGAAGGTGTGACTAATGCTTATCGCCATGGTGCGGCCAGCCGAATTGAGATCAATGCGCGGCAAGATAAGCAGAAGATATATCTAACGATTAGCGATAACGGAAAGGGCATCGATTTAGCCACATTGACTCCCGGTTATGGGCTACGTGGTATGCAATCTCGCGTGAGCGCACTTGGGGGTAGCTTCAACCTGAGTGTCAATCAGGGGACTTGCTTAAGTGTGATCCTTCCCACAGTTCCTTCGGTCGCTAATGAAAACTAGGAAATATTCTCGGATCTGGTGGGAATTTCTCTCAAGGATTTCACGCGCGCACGCATGATGATGATGGCACTTGTAATAATATCCTGAGGTTCAACATGTGGTCCTTCCTCAAAAGCCGCGATAACGTCGCTACAGTCACGGATCAAGCGCAAATTGATTCGTCCTATAAATATTGGCGTATCCAACTCATGTGGACGATGTATATCGGCTACGCGGCGTTCTATTTTACCCGTAAAAGTTTCACCTTCATCATGCCGGCCATGCTCAGTGACCTCGGCCTCACGATGTCTGATGTTGGGATTTTAGGCACCCTATTTTATATCACCTATGGCTGCTCTAAATTCATCTCTGGCATGATCAGCGATCGTTCAAATCCGCGCTACTTTATGGGGATCGGGCTGGTGATGACGGGGATTATCAATATCCTGTTTGGCATGAGTTCATCACTCATGGTCTTTGGTGCGCTGTGGATTTTGAATGCGTTCTTCCAAGGATGGGGGTGGCCACCTTGCTCCAAAATCTTAACCAGTTGGTACTCACGTTCAGAGCGTGGTGGCTGGTGGGCAATTTGGAATACCTCTCATAACTTTGGTGGGGCATTAATCCCCTTATTAGTTGGTGTCATTTCTCTCCACTTTAGCTGGCGCTACGGCATGATTATCCCTGGTATCATCGGTGTGGTGATCGGTCTGCTGATGTGTTGGCGCTTGCGTGATAAGCCAAGCACCATGGGGCTGCCAACGGTCGGTAAGTGGCGTAACGATGCCATGGAATTGGTGCAGGAATCAGAAGGTCAAGGGCTCTCAAATAAAGAGATCGTCAAACGCTATGTGTTAACCAATAAGTACATCTGGTTGCTGGCGGTGTCTTATGTACTGGTTTATATCGTTCGTACAGCAATTAATGACTGGGGCAATCTCTATTTAACCCAAGAGAAAGGTTACTCATTGATGACAGCCAACTCCGCTATTTCGTTATTTGAAGTGGGTGGGTTCATTGGTTCGCTAGTGGCTGGTTGGGGGTCTGATAAGTGGTTCCGTGGTAATCGTGGGCCAATGAACCTGATTTTTGCTATTGGGATCTTCCTCTCTGTTGCCTCGTTGTGGATTATGCCAGGGATCAGTTACGTGCTACAGGCTGGCTGCTTCTTTGCGATTGGTTTCTTTATTTTTGGCCCGCAAATGCTCATTGGTATGGCTGCTGCAGAATGTTCACATAAAGATGCTGCGGGAGCTGCCACAGGCTTTGTCGGTTTGTTTGCCTACTTAGGGGCGGCTTTATCTGGCTACCCTATTGCTCGCGTGATGGAGATTTGGCACTGGAATGGCTTCTTTGTGGTTATCTCTATTGCTGCCTGCTTATCTGCATTCTTCTTGCTGCCCTTCCTACGGGCACAATCGCCACAGTTGAAACCCGCTGAAGCCTGATAGAGACAAGAAGAAAAGCGTTAAATGATGTTGTTTTGACCGCTGGTGGCGATATTACCAACAGTCGCCAGCGGGTTGTTAAAAAGTGATTGACGCCCTAGAGCCGTAGCAGTAAGATGCGCCCCGATTCGGCGAGTAGCGCAGCTTGGTAGCGCAACTGGTTTGGGACCAGTGGGTCGGAGGTTCGAATCCTCTCTCGCCGACCAAATTTAAGAACCCTGACAGAAATGTCGGGGTTTTTTTTCATGTTTTTCTCTGCATTCATTCCTTTTTTATCCTCTCAATACTGAGGGAGGTACGTCATTATTCATTACCATAATATAAACTTAATACTTTTATATTAAGGGTACATTTGTTTTATATTATTGATTGTAGAAAAGTCCAACATTATATTATTTTCACATTTAATATCACCATGCGTTGCCGCTAATCAATAGAGATAGTTATTAATTCGATGATGAATTTTTATTTTATTAATGGTTTGTCACTCTATTGTGTTCGGCTATTGCTTGTTTTTATTTGAGTGAGGTTGATTAATGTGAAATTAAAAAATAAAACAAATGTGCGGAAAATACATGGATGCGAATATTGTTGGAGTAATGTGACACTTCTATTATTTCTTCACATGAATATCGGGTTATTCTCGACTCAGGTTGCTGCTGAGATAGTATCATCAAACTCTATTTCCCATGAGGACCAACGAGCCTGCGTGTTGGTTAACAACATTGAAATTAGCCATCTCTATGCATTCCCAAATGCAGCGAATTTGAAAAAGCTGGCATCAGATATTCTCGGGCAATGTCTAGGCGAGAAGGGATTGTTGTCATTGATGACGAAATTACAGGCGCAACTAGCATCTGATGGTTTCATTACGTCACGAGTGGTGTTCGCAGATAAGCATTATAGTGATGGTACGTTATACCTGAAGCTAATGGCCGGCAGAATTGAAAATATCAAGCACGATATAAACAGTACTGGCAAGGCTAACCTCGGTATGCTTTTTCCAAGCCAGCCCGGAGAATTAGTCAATTTACGCGATATTGAGCAGGGATTAGATAATTTACAGCGCTTACCCTCGGTGAATGCCACCATGGATATTGAAATAAATAAGGATGACTTAAGTAGCCAGATAAAAGTTAATCAACAGCAAGCACGTTTGTGGCGAGCCAAGGCGTACTTTGATGATGGTGGGTCTCATGCCTTGGGGCAACATCGTTTCGGTCTCATCCTCTCTATTGATAATCCTTTCTCGCTCGGTGAGTTGCTCTATCTTTCGCTTAATCGTGATGCTGATAAACACCATGACAAAGGTTACAGCAATTATGCACTTCATTACTCAGTCCCTTATGGCAATTGGTTATTGAGTATGACAGGGAGTCAAGGACGTCGTTATCAGTCGCTTATACTGGCAGATAATACATTTCAGTACAGTACTCGCTGGAATATGTTTGACGTACGAATTCAGCGGCTACTTTCACGTGGTGACCATGATAAAACGTCGGGATATGGCGGATTATTAATACGGCAGTCTGCTAGTTTTTTTGCCAATAAAGAGCTTCGTATCCAGCGAATTAAAACAACAGACTGGCAGTTGGGGATTGAATATTATCGCTCAATGCCATGGGCAACCCTCATGAGCAGTATTCGCTATCAACAGGGAGCGACATGGTGGGGAGCTAGGTCTACTCAAGGAAAAATAAATATGCCACCTGCACGGTTGATGGCGATCACCGGTTCACTGGATATTCCGTTCAAATTGGGGGCGCAAGTTTTCAATTACCAGCCCGCTTTCAGCCATCAATATACGTATTCAGCGATCAACGTGCAGGATAGATTTTCGGTTGGTGGTCGCCAGTCAGTACGCGGATTCAATGGCAATAGTGCGGTAGTTGGGCCGCAAGGGTGGTATGTGAGAAACGATGTTTTATGGCATGACCCGATCGCTGGTCAACAAACTTATTTTGGTATGGATTACGGGGAGGTGAGTGAAGGTGGCCATTCAGTTTTTCGGGGTAATCGTTTGGTAGGAGCTGTTGTAGGGGTTAGGGGCCGTTATCATTCAGTGGGTTATGATTTTAATGTGGGTATTCCTATCATCAAACCCGATAAAACTCATGCTGATCCTTGGATCTTTGGATTTTCGATGACTTGGCAATATTAGATTACTCTATTTAAAGTTATATGGTTTTCCCTGCATATAAATAAGTTAAGCTCTATTTTAATATAAGAGAGGATGAAAATGATAAATGTAGGCTTAATTATTGAGCATATTAATAAATATTATGCACTAATAAAATATTGCGGTTTGATTAGTGGTATTTATTTAATAAGCATATCTCACACATATGCTGATATTATTGTCGATAGCAGTGCACTATTAAATCAACAAGCAACAATCACGACGCATATTGAATTAAAAAACATGTGTAAAGAACAGAACGCGCGCTGTCAGGGGGGGACCTATTTTTATATCGATATAGTTACCCCTGATAAGCATGGACTATCACATAATAAATATCGGGATTTTAGTAATGAAAAAGGACATGGCTATAATAAAATTATATTTAATAACATTCTCTCGGATAACAAAGAATCTACGGGTAATCCTCACTTAATCGATAAAACAGCAAAAGTCATCTTGAATGAGGTCACAGGCAAACAGCCTAGTGAGTTATATGGTTCACTTTTTGTGGAAGGTGATAAGGCGCATGTCATTATTGCCAACCCCTCAGGCATCAGCTGTGACAGCTGCCGTTTCAACAATACAGGCCATGTTACGTTAACGACGGGTATCCCCGTGACTCATGCAGGTAGACTCATTGGCTATGATGTGAATCATGGTGCCATTCAGATTAAAAGTGGTGGTCTGAGGCAAAGTTCCTATTCTGATACCTTCTTAGACCTCTTCGCACATTCATTAAAAATAGATGGCGAATTAATCGGTAATGATATCTTAGCGATCATTGGTAAGCACGCTGTCAGTTTCGCTCCAATAGGGAAAAATATTGATATCAGACCAATAGGCGGTTTTACGAGCGATTATCAAAAAAGTGTGAATGTCGAAGTGAGTAGTGTGGGAAAGATGTATGCCGATAGAATATTCATTAACACTAATGGTGGCAGTCTATCGAACAAAGGTCTGATCGATTCTGATGATATCGTTAAGATTTTCTCGAGTGCATCGATTAAAAATAGTGGAAAAATAATGTCCCGAAAAGTGGCATTACGAGGGGCAGATTATATTGATAATAGTGGCGGGTATATTAAGACAGAACGGCAATCTTACCCCTTTGATAAAAAAGATAAATTATCAATCCGAATGTTCGGTGGCGATATTTTTAATCGAGGAGGGAATATCTATTCTAATAGCGGTAATATCTCATTGAAAGCAACCGAGCTGGTTGATAATAACAAAGGCATGATTAAGTCAAATTCAACCTCTGGACCTGCCAATATAAAGATAAAATCGAGGGGGTTGAATAATTCAATAGGGAGTATTATAACCTCCAGCGATATAGATATTAGTACCAGTCGCTTAAATAACAATCGAGGTAAGATAATCAGTGTGATGGGGAGAGTCGATTTAACTTATCGGCGGTTAACTGAACATCAAGGAGCGATACATGGTGGTCTCGACGTATACAGAACCATTAAGCACTAATGTATGGATGTTATTGCGGATTAATATCGTTTGATGCCCGAGTCGTTTTAGCCTGAGATGACAGAAACAATGCAGACACCTTAACTGCATTTTCTGGCTAAATATCGGGCTGGAATGAGCCTCGATTAACGCCATAAAAATACTATGCCCTATTTTGGTGCGTCATTATCGTGCTCTTCTTCACCATCAAGACTCTCGCTTGGGAAATGAGGGATGGAGCAAGTCAGTAATGCTTTTTTAACGCCACGCAAGATGTGTTCGATTATGGCTGAATGTGACAGTGCTCACGTCACTTATCGGCTGCAACAGCAGCATTTCCTCCTGTTTTCTGTCGAGATTACAAAAAAATCTGAACGGTTAAGCATCATTTAGCAACAAAGTTTTTTGCTTTGTCATTGGGTGTTACCACTGCTTAATTTTAATTCCCTAGTTAATTTGGCTGGTATAGCACTGCTAGCACAATTTTTCATGCTAATAATGTTAATGGAAAGTTTTTTTTATGTTTGCATGCTGTTTCTCATTGTCTTGATAAATCCTTGTAGACCGTATTGACGTTGCCATCAACTGTTGCCAAATTGGTAGCCTCAGGGCGAGTAATAGAGTGCAATTTGGGTGATTCCACGCACCCAAAATTGTGGTCGCGATAAGATTTATCCGGCATCTCAATCCCGCATCCCTGCGGCAAATAAGCCAAAACGGTACAGACAACGGGCTAAAAAATTATAGGGTCTGGCCGAACACACAACACACATCACCATAATGGAGCACAAGCGATGACGATTTCCTTGGGAAAAACAGGGATACTGAAATTCGGTATTGGGCTGATTGCACTGACCGTGGCGGCCAGTGTACAGGCGAAAACATTAGTATATTGTTCTGAGGGTTCACCAGAAGGTTTCAACCCGCAGCTCTTTACTTCGGGCACGACCTATGACGCAAGCTCCGTTCCTATCTACAACCGTCTGGTTGAATTCAAGCTCGGGACAACCGAAATCGAACCGGGTCTGGCTGAGAAATGGGAAGTCAGTGAAGATGGTAAGAGTTATACCTTCCACCTGCGCAAAGGCGTGAAGTGGCAAGATAATAAAGATTTCAAACCGACCCGTGATTTCAATGCTGACGATGTGATTTATTCCTTCATGCGTCAGAAAGATGATAAACATCCGTACCATAAAGTGTCTGGCGGCAGCTATGAATACTTCCAAGGCATGGGGATGGGTGATTTGATCACCAATATCGTTAAAGTTGACGATAACACGGTTCGTTTCGAGCTGGCCCGCCCAGAATCACCTTTCTTGGCTGACTTGGCGATGGACTTTGCGTCAATCCTGTCTGCCGAATATGCGGACAATATGCTGAAAGCCGGCACACCAGAAAAAGTCGATTTGAACCCAATCGGTACTGGCCCGTTCCAATTACAGCAGTATCAAAAAGACTCTCGTATCCTGTACAAAGCATTTGATGGCTACTGGGGGACTAAACCAAAAATCGATCGTCTGGTCTTCTCTATCACCCCAGATGCATCAGTGCGTTACGCTAAATTGCAGAAAAACGAATGTCAGGTTATGCCGTACCCTAACCCTGCTGACATCGCTCGCATGAAAGAAGATAAAACCATCAACCTGATGGAGCAACCTGGCCTGAACGTCGGTTACCTCTCTTTCAACGTTGAGAAAAAACCACTGGATAACGTTAAGGTTCGCCAAGCGTTAACCATGGCTGTCAACAAAGAAGCCATTATCGACGCGGTTTATCAGGGTGCTGGCCAAGCGGCTAAGAACCTGATCCCACCAACAATGTGGGGCTACAACGATGATGTAAAAGATTACGCTTATGATCCCGCTAAAGCGAAAGAGCTGTTAAAAGAAGCAGGTTTACCAGATGGTTTCTCCATCGACCTGTGGGCAATGCCAGTTCAACGTCCATACAACCCGAATGCACGTCGTATGGCTGAAATGATCCAGTCTGACTGGGCGAAAGTGGGCGTGAAAGCCAAGATTGTTACCTACGAGTGGGGCGAATACCTCAAACGTGCTAAAGACGGCGAGCATGAAACGGTGATGATGGGTTGGACCGGGGACAATGGGGACCCAGATAACTTCTTCGCTACTCTGTTCAGCTGTGATGCGGCCAAACAAGGTTCTAACTATTCCAAGTGGTGTTATAAGCCGTTCGAAGACGTGATCCAGCCAGCCCGTGCTGAGTCTGATCATGACAAGCGTGTCGCGCTTTACAAACAAGCTCAGGTTGTTATGCATGATCAAGCGCCAGCGCTGATTGTTGCTCACTCAACGGTATACGAGCCAGTGCGTAAAGAAGTGAAAGGCTATGTTGTTGATCCGTTAGGTAAACACCATTTCGAGAACGTGTCACTGGATTAATTTTAACCGAGTAGTTGACCGGTGGATGTGCAAGCGGCATGTTCACCGGTTTCTTTGTTTAGGTTAAAACAGATACAGATGTGAGCCATATAACCTCTCCCAGTCAGTGTCATTGTCGCCGTAACTTTGAGCATGGATTGCGCCCAACCACCGAAACACCTTATACGTGACGGTGATGAGCACTGTTCTCTCAAAATGATGCACAAAATAGCCTAATGGGATGGGTTTAATAAGCTGGGTTGCCCACGAGCAGCTTGGCATTCTACACAGAGAGTTCGGGATATGTTGCAGTTCATACTCCGACGTTTGGGGCTAGTTATCCCAACGTTTATCGGCATTACGTTGCTCACCTTTGCTTTTGTCCATATGATCCCCGGCGACCCGGTGACCATCATGGCTGGGGAACGCGGTATCTCCGCAGAACGTCATGCGCAAATCATGGCGGAAATGGGGCTGGACAAGCCTCTATATCAACAATACTTCCAATATGTGCATGGCGTATTACATGGCGACCTCGGCATTTCGCTAAAAAGCCGTATTTCCGTATGGGAAGAGTTCGTCCCGCGCTTTAAAGCGACGCTGGAACTTGGGATCTGCGCGATGCTGTTTGCCATCGCCGTAGGGATTCCGGTTGGGGTGTTAGCTGCTGTCAAGCGGGGTTCAATATTCGATCATACTGCTGTGGGCGTCTCCCTGACGGGCTACTCAATGCCCATCTTCTGGTGGGGCATCATGCTGATCATGCTGGTGTCGGTGCAATGGAACCTGACCCCTGTCTCAGGGCGAGTCAGTGATACCGTATTCCTAGATGATAGCCTACCGCTCACCGGTTTCATGCTGATAGACACCTTTGTTTGGGGCGAACCGGGTGATTTTAAAGATGCCGTGATGCATATGATTCTACCGGCCATCGTCTTGGGCACCATTCCTTTAGCCGTCATCGTGCGTATGACTCGTTCCTCCATGTTAGAAGTGCTGGGCGAAGACTATATCCGTACTGCACGGGCCAAGGGCTTGAGCCGGATGCGCGTGATTGTCGTTCATGCTTTGCGTAATGCCTTACTGCCTGTCGTCACGGTTATTGGTCTGCAAGTCGGCACCATGCTGGCTGGAGCGATTCTGACGGAAACCATCTTCTCCTGGCCGGGGTTAGGCCGCTGGTTGATGGATGCATTGCAACGCCGTGATTACCCAGTGGTACAAGGTGGCGTGTTGCTGGTCGCTATCATGATTATTTTAGTTAACTTGCTGGTAGATGTGCTCTATGGCGTAGTTAACCCGCGTATTCGTCACAAGAAATAAGGGGCGCAGAATGTCTCAACTTACTGAGTCTACAGTAAAAAGTGCGCCGAAGCCGATGACTCCTTTGCAGGAGTTTTGGCATTATTTCAAGCGCAATAAAGGGGCTGTTATCGGCCTGTTTTACATCATTATCATGCTGGTTATTGCTGCTGGCGCGACTTGGCTTGCCCCACATGGGCCAGCAGAACAATTTCGCGATGCGTTATTGAAACCGCCAGTCTGGGAAGAAGGCGGTAGTTGGAAGTTTATTCTCGGTACTGATGATGTGGGCCGTGATGTCTTATCCCGTCTAATGTATGGCGCACGACTCTCGCTGTTAGTCGGTTGTCTGGTTGTGGTGCTGTCGTTAGTGATGGGCGTCATTTTTGGTTTACTGGCTGGGTATTTTGGCGGCGTTGTCGATGCCATCATCATGCGTATTGTCGATATCATGCTGGCATTGCCAAGTTTGTTACTGGCACTTGTCTTGGTAGCGGTATTCGGGCCTTCCATTGTCAACGCCTCGTTAGCGCTCACCTTCGTCGCTTTGCCACATTATGTGCGGTTAACCCGCGCAGCCGTACTGGTTGAGGTCAATCGAGACTATGTCACGGCCTCAAGAGTGGCGGGTGCGAGTGACTTGCGCCAAATGTTTATCAATATCTTACCCAACTGCCTTGCGCCATTAATTGTGCAGGCATCTCTCGGCTTCTCTAACGCTATTCTCGATATGGCCGCTCTCGGCTTCCTTGGCATGGGTGCGCAACCGCCAACACCGGAATGGGGTACCATGCTCTCTGACGTGCTGCAGTTCGCTCAAAGCGCTTGGTGGGTCGTGACCTTCCCGGGTGTGGCGATCTTGCTAACGGTTCTAGCGTTTAACCTGATGGGGGACGGCCTGCGTGATGCTCTCGACCCCAAACTCAAGCAGTAACAGAGGTAGAGAGAGATGGCACTTTTAAATGTAGATAAATTGTCGGTGCACTTCGGTGACGAAGGTGCGCCGTTCAAGGCCGTAGACCGTATCAGTTACAGCATTGATCAAGGGCAGGTGGTCGGGATTGTCGGTGAGTCTGGCTCCGGTAAATCGGTCAGTTCACTGGCTATCATGGGGCTAATCGATTTCCCCGGCAAAGTCATGGCTGACAAACTGGAATTCAATGGCCGCGACTTGACCAAGATTTCAGAAAAAGAGCGGCGTCAGTTGGTGGGCTCGGAAGTGGCGATGATCTTCCAAGACCCGATGACCAGCCTTAACCCATGCTACACCGTCGGTTTCCAAATTATGGAAGCGCTGAAGGTGCATCAGGGGGGGAACCGTAAAACGCGTCATCAACGGGCGGTAGACCTGCTCACATTGGTCGGTATTCCTGATCCGGCTTCGCGTTTGGACGTATATCCGCACCAGCTTTCTGGCGGGATGAGCCAGCGCGTCATGATCGCCATGGCGATCGCGTGTCGACCAAAATTACTGATCGCTGATGAACCCACAACGGCGCTGGATGTGACCATTCAGGCGCAAATCATTGAGCTACTGCTGGAATTACAGCAGCGTGAAAATATGGCGCTGTTGTTGATTACCCATGACTTGGCTCTGGTCGCCGAAGCGGCCCATCACATTATTGTGATGTATGCCGGCCAGGTGGTGGAAACCGGTAAATCATCAGAAATTTTCCGCGCGCCGCGACACCCGTATACGCAGGCATTACTGCGTGCCTTACCGGAGTTTGCTCAGGATAAAGCGCGGCTTGCCTCATTACCGGGTGTGGTGCCGGGTAAGTATGACCGCCCTGAAGGCTGCCTACTTAACCCACGCTGCCCGTATGCCAATGATCGTTGCCGCCGTGAAGAGCCTGAACTGCTGGGGCCAGCGGGGCGTCAGGTTAAATGCCATACACCGCTCGATGATGCGGGGAGGCCGACCCTATGAGCCAGAATAACACCGAAATGAAACCAGAATCCCAAGGCGCTAAGCCCTTGTTACAGGCCATTGACCTGAAAAAATACTATCCGGTCAAGAAAGGATTATTTGCGCCAGAACGCTTAGTTAAAGCACTCGATGGTGTTTCATTCACCTTAGAGCGGGGCAAAACCTTGGCCGTGGTAGGGGAGTCTGGTTGTGGTAAATCCACGCTGGGCCGCTTATTGACCATGATTGAAATCCCGACGGGCGGTGAGCTTTATTACCAAGGGCAGGATCTACTCAAGCCGGATGAAAGTGCGGAAAAACTGCGTCGGCAGAAAATCCAGATTGTGTTCCAGAACCCCTATGGTTCGTTGAACCCGCGCAAGAAGGTGGGGCAAATCCTGGAAGAGCCGCTGCAAATCAATACTAAGCTCAGCAGCAAAGAGCGCCGTGAAAAAACATTGGCGATGATGGCGAAGGTCGGCCTGAAAACCGAGCATTATGACCGTTATCCTCATATGTTCTCCGGCGGTCAGCGCCAGCGTATCGCGATCGCTCGCGGCTTAATGTTGAATCCTGATGTGGTGATTGCGGATGAGCCTGTCTCAGCACTGGACGTATCAGTGCGAGCACAGGTCTTGAACCTGATGATGGATTTACAGCAGGAGCTGGGGCTGTCTTACGTCTTTATCTCCCATGATCTGTCCGTGGTTGAACATATTGCCGATGAAGTGATGGTGATGTACTTGGGGCGTTGTGTTGAAAAAGGCAGTAAAGAGGCCATTTTTAACAATCCACGTCATCCTTATACGCAAGCATTGCTATCAGCGACACCACGGCTCAATCCCGATATGCGGCGTGAGCGTATTAAGCTGACGGGCGAGTTACCAAGTCCAATGAGCCCACCTCCAGGCTGCGCGTTTAATGCGCGTTGCCGTCGAGCCTTTGGTACCTGTACTCAGTTGCAGCCGCAACTGAAACAGTATGGTGACCAAATGGTGGCTTGTTTTGCCGTTGATCAGGATGAAGAGGAAAAAGCCAGCTAAGCCCAAATGGTTCTCTGACCATGGAGGCTGAAGTGATGTCACTGTGAGTGCCATGTACTGGTTTTAGGCCCTTTGCTGTATTGTTTTGTCTGAAAAAACCACATCAGAGTGAGAAATTGCACTCTGATGTGGTGATCATGATAGGAAAACACTGAAACCCACGGTATTCTTCCATTCCGGTCTTTTATCACCAGATAAAATCTGAAAGCGATCGAGTATACTCAGACAGAATCGACGGGTAGCCTATGACGTGGCCACCATTTTTTTTATTCAGTCGGCATTGGCGGAGAGCGAGTTTGCGGGTAAGGCGTTCATTAACGATTAAACAAATGGCGGCAGTGGCTGTTGTTGCATTGGTCACCATTTGTATTTTTATCGTCCTTCAGTTATTCCACTTTGTGCAACAGCGCAAGGATGATTACGCCAGGCAACTGGAGAGCATCGCTTATTCCGTGCGCCAACCCCTGTCTGAGGCTGTATTAAGCGTTGATATTCCCCAAGCAAAAAAAATCCTCAATAGCCTATTGCCAATAGGTATTCTCAGTCGCGCTGAAGTTATTTTGCCCAATCAAATTCAGGTATTACATGCTAACTTTCCCACTGAGCGGCCAGTACCTCGTTGGGCAAAACGTATTTTTTATCTACCGGTAGAAATAACTGTTCCCCTGTATGCGCTGGAACGGGTATCTGCGAATCCACAACCCTTAGCACATTTAGTCTTGCGTGCAGATTCGTACCGAATCTATCAGTTTATTCTCAGCGCGCTGTCAGCCATGCTATCGACCTATCTGTTGTTGGCATTGGTGCTCTCAGTTTCTATCGCTTGGTGTATTAATCGCCTCATTATTCATCCACTACGCGCGATGGCGAAAGAGTTGGAAAGAATGGGCCAGCAAGGCGTGCTTAATCACCAACTGACTTTACCTGCTCACCATCAAGATGATGAGTTAGGGGTACTGGTACACAATTATAATCGTAACCAGCAACTCTTAGCGCAAGCCTATACGGACATGAACCGTATCAATACGCATTATCCGGTTGCTGACCTGTCAGATCCGTATTTTGCAGAAGAAATACAAAGGCGACTGTCACAGAAAAACGATATTTTGCGGGCAATTGAAAATGGCAATTTCGAACTGTTTTTGCAACCGCAATGGAATATGTCAGAACAACGTGTTGTCGGGGCTGAAGCATTACTGCGCTGGCGTCAGCCTGATGGTCACTACCGGTTACCTGCCGAGTTTGTTCATGCAGCAGAAGAAAGTGGTGCAATGGTGCCGCTGGGTAGTTGGGTGCTGGAAGAAGCGTGCCGTATTATGGCCGACTGGAAGGCGCGAGGAGTCACCTTGTCGCTTGCGGTCAATATTTCAGGCTTACAGGTACAGAGCGATCAGTTCCTCCCACATTTGAAAGCCCTCATCAGTCAGTATGCAATTGATCCGCATCGACTCATCTTGGAAATTACCGAGACAGCGCGTTTACAGAATCTTGATGAAGCACTGATGTTGTTACGTGAAATTCGTGAGCTTGGGCTGTCCATTGCCTTGGATGATTTTGGGACAGGGTATTCGAGCCTACAGTACCTAAACCATCTAAAAAGCTTACCCATCAACATGATTAAGTTGGATAAGAGTTTTGTGAAATCCTTGCCACAAGATGATGTAATGGCACGTATTATCGTCACGGTTTCTGAAGTATTGAAGTTGAAAGTAATGGCCGAAGGGATAGAAACAGATGAGCAGCGCCAATGGTTGCTGCAATATGGCATCCAATGTGGGCAGGGTTTTTTGTTTTCGGAGGCGTTGGCGCGGGAGGAGTTTGAGTCTCGTTATACCCTTCGTCCTTGACGCCACAGCGTTGTTAGCTGCACTCGCGCACCCGAATCACTGACCAGTGTCAGCTCATCGGGATTTACTCGCTGGCTGCCTAGCTGTAACGCCAATGTCTTTGGGTAGCCCCTTCCTTCTGATGCCACAGCGTATATCCTTCGTCCTTGGCGCTACAGCGTTGTTAGCTGCGTTCGCGCACCCGAATCACTGACCAGTGTCAGCTCATCGGGATTTGCTTGCTGGCTGCCTAGCTGTAACGCCAATGTCTTTGGATATGGCTTCGGTTATTCCTTTTTTGTGTACATTTATTGCTGTGTTATGGCTGAAAATTAGTTTTTTCGTCTTCTGGGGAAAATCAAAATATTACCTCTTTATCTATTAAGTAATACTTATCTTTATGCCAGAATTCCTCCTAGATGGGCCCTGATAACTATCGATTGAGTCATTTCTTATAAAATCTGATAACAAAATTTAAAATATGTAAAAGTACTTAAACCTGATAATAATACCGTTAAGAAAATATTGGGCTGAAATCTATATTTCATTTTTTTACAGTCTTACAATATTATTACCCGCCGCGTCAACAATATTTTTCATGCGAATTTACCTTCCGAAAATAGTGCCAATCCCTTGTCACATCTGCGATATAACAGAAAAATTACAAAGCTTTGCTATGAGATAAATTTAATTTACTTTGAACCTTGTCACATAAGTGGATATTTGTGTCATTAATTTTGAACTATCAGTCATGGATCTCGGAACTTTATATCAAAATAAATAGAATGCTGTTTCATAACTATTGTTTGTATTTTTTTTGGGATATCGATGTTCTATTAAAATAAGGTAACCGTAATGAAAATTAAATTATTATCTCTGGCAGTAGCAACACTTCTTAGCACCAGTGCCGTCGCGGTAACAATTGACTATCGCCATGAAATGCAAGACCAAAGTGGCAACACTCATAAAGACCGCTTATTAATGTCCCACCGCTTCGCAAATGGCTTTGGATTGTCTCTAGAAGGTAAGTGGAAAGGCGCTCAAGATAAAGATAAGGCGTTTAATGAGACTGTCAGTAATGGGACTGAAGTTGTCGCGAGTTATGTTTATAAAATTGATAACACATTCTCTATTGAACCAGGCTTCTCATTAGACTCAAACTCTACCTCAAATAACTATCGTCCTTACCTGCGTGGTAAGGCAAATATCATTGACGATCTCTCTGTTTCCTTACGTTATCGCCCCTATTACAAACGCACCAGCGCCAATATTAATACCAGCAAAGACACATCTGAAAATGGTTATAATTTAACGAGTGTTATCAGCTATAAAATAGCTAAAGATTATCAATTAGATTATGAAATCGACTACAAAAAAGCCAATAAAGCCGGCGTCATATTATCGAACAATGAAAGCTACGATTGGACGCACGATTTTAAATTAACTTACAAGTGGGATAAGAATTGGTCCCCTTATATGGCTGTCGGTAATGTCTCAGGCAGTAAAGCTACTGACGAGCGCCAAACTCGTTACCGCGTCGGGATAAAATACAGTTTCTAATCCATGAGTGAAATTATCAGATTCTGATATTTGGGGTCACACCACACCATAACGGTTTTAACAGATAACAATTTTTGGCAGGTAACGGGTAATGAAAAAAAGAGCGTTATTTTTGAGTATGGCAGCATTGGCAACGCTGTATATACCAGCCGGACATGCAGCGGATACCGATCGCCTGACGGTAGTAAAGCAGTATGTCGATAATGTACTGAGCAAAGCCTCGGACACTTATCACGGTGATAAGCCCAGCCCGCTGCTGGCAGATGGTGTTGACCCCCGTACAGGGCAGCAAATGGAATGGATATTCCCCGATGGTCGTCGGGCGGTATTATCAAACTTCTCGGCACAACAAAATTTGATGCGTGTCATGAGCGGCTTGAGCCAGCTAAGTGGCGATAATCGCTATCAAAAGCGCGCTGAAGATATCGTTCGCTACCACTTCCAGAACTATCAGGATCCAAGTGGTTTACTCTTCTGGGGTGGGCACCGTTTTATTGACCTGAAAACGCTGCAACCAGAAGGGCCGAGTGAAAAAGAGATGGTACATGAGCTGAAAAATGCTTATCCCTACTATGACTTGATGTTTAGTGTTGACCGCGATGCCACCTCGCGCTTTATTCGTGGCTTTTGGAATGCCCATGTTTATGACTGGCGTATCCTTGAAACCAGCCGCCACGGTGAATATGACAAGCCGATGGGGGAGTTGTGGGAGAGCAAATTCGAACAGCAGCCGCCTTTCTTTGCCACCAAAGGACTCAGTTTCCTCAATGCGGGTAATGACCTGATTTATTCGGCTTCATTACTCTACAAATACCAGCAGGATCAAGGGGCATTAGTGTGGGCTAAACGTTTAGCTGATCAATACGTCTTGCCGCGAGATGCGAAAACAGGCCTTGGTGTTTATCAGTTTACACAAGCTCTGAAGCGAGAAGAGCCAACGGATGATGCTGATACGCACTCTAAATTTGGTGACCGTGCACAGCGCCAGTTTGGCCCTGAGTTCGGTGCAGGAGCGCTTGAAGGCAATATGATGCTCAAAGGGCGCACCAGTACGATTTATTCTGAAAATGCGTTGATGCAGCTGCAATTAGGCAAGGACTTAGGCCCTCAAGGGCAGGACTTGCTGAAATGGACTGTCGATGGCCTAAAAGCGTTCGCCAAATACGCTTACAACGAACAGGATAATACTTTCCGCCCGATGATTGCCAACGGGCAGGACTTATCAAACTATACCCTGCCGCGTGATGGCTACTATGGCAAAAAAGGCACGGTGATCAAGCCGTATAAAGCAGGTAACGAATTCCTAATTTCCTATGCCCGTGCCTATGCCATTGATAATGATCCGTTGCTTTGGAAAGTTGCTCGCGGTATCGCAAATGATCAGGGGTTAGGTGATATCGGTACAGCGCCGGGTAAAGAGATGAAGGTCAAGCTAGATACCACGAATAGCGACCCGTATGCCCTGTTTGCCTTGCTGGATCTCTATAACGCGAGTCAGGTTGCTGATTATCGGGTATTAGCAGAGAAAATCGGCGATAACATCATTAAAACTCGTTATATCGACGGCTTCTTTATGGCCTCACCGGATCGCCAATATGCTGATGTCGATGCTATCGAACCTTATGCATTACTGGCACTGGAAGCTTCACTGCGTAACAAGCCGCAAGCTGTCGCACCTTTCCTGAATGGGGCTGGTTTTACTGAAGGTGCTTATCGAATGGATGATGGTTCCGCGCGTATTTCGACCCGTGACAATGAAATCTTCTTGCTCAATGTCGGTGAGAAGCTGAAACCAAACGGTCGTAAATAGACCCAACAGTGGCCCGTGCTGGGGTCACTGCTGGTAAAAGTGTCGAGCAACGGCTTCCCAGGGTCTCTCTGCTCGGCGCTTTTCCCTTCGGGGGCTCATTTTTGCCCCCATCTTGAATACGATTTGCAACTGAGTTTCTGCAATCGAAGTTACAGCAATCAAAGTTACTGTAATCAAAATTACTGCAATTGAGCCACAATCAGCGGCCAGCGTGCATCGAACTCTTGTGTCGGTCTATAACGGAATTCAGAGCGAACAAAACGCGACAGCATCCCTTCACAAAATGCCAACAGCTGCGTTGCCAGTAAAGCCTCATCATGGATAAAGCCTTGCCCATCACGCAGTTTTTTCTCACGCAGCACCTGACGAAGTTGAACTTCAATACGCTCAAACAACTGGTTGATTCGGCCTTGCAAGCGATCTTGCTCAAACATTAATGCGTGCCCAGTCATAATCCGAGTGAGTCCTGGATTACGTTCGGCAAACCCTAATATCAACAAAAGGATCAACCGGAGACGATTGAACGTCTCTTTTTCATCTTGCAGAATCAAATTTATGCGGGACATCAAACTATCTTCGATGAACTCGATCAGGCTATCAAACATCCTCGTTTTACTGGGGAAGTGACGATAAAGAGCCGCTTCTGACACCCCCACAGTGGCGGCGAGTTTGGCGGTCGTTATGCGTTGGCTGCCATCGCTGGATTCCAGCATTTGCGCTAAAGCCTGCAAAATTTCCTCGCGCCTGTTCCTTTTCGTATTTTCTTTTTCTGCCATGTCCGAGTAGACCCTTGCTAAAAATAACTTAATAACAAAAACCCAAATACCGGCCACAGGGGATACCCAACCCCGGTGGCTTATGTGATAGCTTTTTTACGGTATCAAGGTCTGGGGGAGGTTATTGGCGTCCAGAATGACCAAAACCACCAGTACCACGTTCACTCAGGTCAAAATCTTCAACCAGATTGAATTCTGCTTGCACTACCGGTACAAACACCATTTGTGCAATACGTTCGCCGGGTTCGATAGTGAAAGGCTGTTGACCACGGTTCCATACGGACACCATTAACTGCCCTTGGTAATCAGAGTCAATCAAGCCAACCAGATTACCCAGTACGACACCATGCTTATGCCCTAACCCAGAGCGAGGCAAAATAACTGCGGCCAGTGCATTGTCACCAATATGTATCGCTAAACCTGTCGGCAGCAAGGTGGTTTGACCTGGTAATAGATCAACGGCCTCGTCTAAACAGGCACGTAAATCCAGCCCAGCAGAACCTTCGGTTGCATACGTTGGTAAAGGAAATTCATTGCCAACACGTGGGTCCAGAATTTTAATGTCGATTTTTTTCATCATAACGGCTGACAATCTCGTCTATTAAATGCTGACTGAGCAAGTGTTTATCGCTGAGCGGTAAACGTTTCTCTCCAGTCGGCCAAAAAAGGTGCAAGGCATTGGTGTCACTGTTAAAACCATGCTCTGCGAGCGATACATCATTAGCGCAAATAAGATCCAGGTTCTTTCGCGCCAGTTTTTGTCGCGCGTATTCTTCCACATTCTGGGTTTCAGCCGCAAATCCTACAACAAATGGACGGTTTTTCGCCATCGAAGCCACCCCTGCGACAATATCAGGGTTTTTCACTAACTTAAGGGTAATTTCGTCGCCCTGCTTTTTTATCTTCTCGTCAGAAACATGTACGGCGCGGTAATCCGCTACAGCGGCACAAGAAATAAAAATATTCTGCTGAGCGGCCAAATTCTGAACGGTTTGCTGCATTTCAAGCGCACTGACGACATCAATTCTATCCACACCTGCGGGCGTTGGGAGATTAACCGGCCCGGCAACCAGCGTAACTTTCGCCCCTCGAGCGGCGGCTGCTTGAGCGATGGCGAACCCCATCTTGCCTGAACTTTGATTGCTGATAAAGCGCACAGGATCAAGTGCTTCACGTGTTGGACCGGCAGTAATCATGACACTCAAATGTTGCAGGTCTTGTTTCGCAGAAAAATAATCATGCGCTAATTCGACGATTTCCAACGGGTCTAGCATTCTTCCTGGCCCAACATCACCGCAAGCTTGGCTACCACTGTCTGGCCCCCACAAAAGCACTCCGCGATTGGCGAGCGTTTGCAAATTCGCTTGGGTCGCTACTGCGCGGTACATTTGTTGGTTCATGGCGGGGACCGCTGCAACCGGTGCCGCTGTTGCCAAGCAGAGCGTCGTCAGTAGGTCATTCGCCATACCTGCAGCCACTCTGGCCAATAAATCGGCGGTGGCAGGAGCCATAATCACCAAATCAGCCCATTTACCCAGTTCAATATGGCCCATCGCGGCTTCAGCCGCAGGGTCGAGTAAATCATCAGAGACGGGATAACCCGAGACAGCCTGCAATGTGAGGGGCGTAATAAATGCCTTCGCAGCGGCGGTCATCACCACACGTACATCTGCACCTCTATCGCGCAAGCGACGTACTAGCTCTGGTGATTTATAGGCGGCTATACCTCCGCTAATCCCGAGCACAATCTTCTTGCCGGAGAGATGTTTGCCGGAAAGTCCCGTCATCATGATTGTCCGTATGAAAGCCCTAAGAGCCGATATTTTAGCATAATCGCCGAGCAGAATAGCTATCAGGGCATCTCCTGATGCCACCAATCATCAAATTTGCGAGACGTTACGCATGCTCTTCATGACGATGTCGCGTGACATAAAGCCTTCTGTCATGCTGCTTGCAAGATTTAGGGATGAGTGGAGCCAAGGAATGGATGAGTGGAATGGGCAGCTTGCGCCAAGAGAAAAATTACTTAAATACGGCGCTGCCGTGTTGTCAGATGCCGAATTACTTGCGCTTTTTCTGCGCACAGGTATCCCAGGTATGCATGTCATGAAAATGGCTGAAAGTCTGATTGAAGCTTTTGGTTCTCTTCACGGGCTGATATCGGCCGATTATAAGACGTTATGCGCACATAAAGGGGTAGGGACATCGAAGTACAGCCAGATTCAGGCGATAGGTGAACTGGCCAGTCGCTGCTTTTCCTCACACTTAATGCAAGAAAGTGTCCTGCTTAATCCCGAGGTTACGCAAAAATTTCTGCAAAATATTCTTTCTCACCGTGAACGAGAGATTTTTTTAGTGATGTTTTTGGATAATCAGCATCGTGTTATTCGCCATGAAGAGATGTTTACTGGTACCATCAACAGCGTTGAGGTCCATCCGAGGGAAATTGTGCGTGAAGCGCTGAAGGTGAATGCCGCCGCGCTGATTCTGGCGCATAATCACCCCTCCGGCATGGCTGAACCGAGCCAAGCTGACCGTTTAATGACAACGCAGGTGATTAAAGCCTGTTCATTATTAGACATTCGGGTGCTCGATCATTTAGTGGTAGGCCGAGGTGAATGTGTCTCATTTGCTGAACGCGGATGGCTTTAGTGAAATAATAATTGATCCTTTTAGGATCTTTAGCTGTTCGGGACTTGAGCACTTACGCTTCAGAGCGTATACTACGCCACCTTTGAGAATCTTGGGTTTGGCGTGAAGAGCCTATCTCAGCAGGTTTATAACCTGGTGACAGGGGTTTCTGACCTGATGACAGTGAGTCTTCTCAGTGAATTTGCTGAGATGGGCTCTAAAGCCTGACGAGGCGGCCAAATCCTATACGAAGCTCGAGCTGATTTGATTTTTGGAGAATAGACATGTCCCGAGTCTGCCAAGTTACTGGCAAGCGCCCGGTGAGCGGTAACAACCGTTCCCACGCAATGAACGCGACCAAACGCCGTTTTCTGCCGAACCTTCACTCTCACCGTTTTTGGGTTGAGGGCGAGAAGCGCTTTGTAACTCTGCGTGTATCTGCTAAAGGTATGCGTGTTATTGATAAGAAGGGTATCGAAACGGTCTTGGCCGAACTTCGTACCCGCGGTGAGAAGTATTAAGGAACTGAATCATGGCTAAAGGTGTTCGCGAGAAGATCAAGCTGGTTTCTTCTGCTGGTACTGGTCACTTCTATACCACTACGAAGAACAAGCGTACTAAGCCGGAAAAATTGGAACTGAAGAAATTCGATCCAGTTGTCCGTCAACACGTGATCTACAAAGAAGCTAAAATTAAATAATTTTAATTTTGGTGGATTAAGAAAACCCAGCTTCGGCTGGGTTTTTTATTATATAAAGTCCAGTGAGATACGTTTAGGGAGGTGACATGCCTGAATTACCAGAAGTTGAAACCAGCCGACGCGGGATCGAACCTTATCTTGTCGGCCAGACGATTTTGTATGCAGTGGTCAGAAACGCGCGCTTACGTTGGCCGGTGTCCGATGAAATTTTGGCACTCAGTGATCAACCGGTGTTGAGTGTGCAGCGTCGGGCAAAGTATTTATTGCTAGAGCTACCTACGGGCTGGATTATCGTGCATTTGGGGATGTCAGGCAGCTTGCGTATTTTGTCTGAAGAATCTGAAGCAGAAAAACATGATCACGTCGATTTGGTGATCAGCAATGGCAAAATACTGCGTTATACCGATCCACGCCGTTTTGGCGCTTGGTTATGGGCAAAAGACCTTGAAACCAGCAATGTGCTCGCGCATTTAGGGCCAGAGCCACTGAGTGATGATTTTACGGCTGAGTATTTGTTTGAAAAATCACGCAATAAACGCACGGTGATCAAGCAGTGGGTGATGGATAACAAAGTTGTGGTCGGGGTCGGCAATATTTACGCCAGCGAATCTTTATTTGCTGCCGGTATTTTACCTGATCGTGCCGCCGGTTCATTGATACAGGCTGAAATCGCGCGATTGGTCGCTACGATAAAGGCGGTGTTATTGCATTCTATCGAGCAGGGTGGCACGACATTGCGCGACTTTTTACAGTCGGACGGCAAACCAGGCTATTTTGCGCAAGAATTGCAGGTGTATGGGCGAGCAGGAGCGCCATGCCGCCATTGTGGGCAACTGATTGAAATAGCGAAACATGGGCAGCGCAGTACGTTCTTCTGTCGCCACTGCCAGCATTGATTTCCATCCAATAATAGCGATGAAAGTTAACTGAAATTAGGCCAGTTTCGATAATAGTGCTTTGGTCACTGGCGCAGGTAAGAAAGGCGTGATATCGCCACCGTGCCGCGCTACTTCTTTTACCAAGGAAGAAGAGATAAACGACCATTTTTCTGATGGCATCAGGAACACACTTTCTAGTTTTGGCATCAAATGGCGGTTCATATTGGCGAGCTGCCATTCATACTCAAAGTCAGATACAGAGCGTAAGCCCCGCACTAAAATTGTCGCATTGTGTTTTTTGGCAAATTCCGCCATCAGTTCACTGAATCCCACCACTTCAACATTTTTTAGCGGCGCGGTGACTTGTTTGGCTAACGCCACTCGTTCGTCCAACGTGAACATCGGTTTTTTGCTGGAACTGTCGGCGATAGCCAGAATCACATGACTGAACATTGCTGAAGCCCGTGTCACTAAGTCCAAATGCCCATTGGTCATTGGATCAAATGTTCCTGGGTAAATGGCTTTGGTCGTCATGAATTCTCACTTTTCTGAAGTTGATGGCTTAATGCCCACAGAGCCGCATATTTATTGAAAGTATATTGTGCATTGACCACAGCCAGCAAGAACCCTTGTTTACCATCAAGGAAGCCAGCACGTAGCAGCCATGTCTTACAAAATGCCCCAAGAGTATGACTGAGAATAGAAAAATAACCGCAACTTTTGCCTTGCTGATGGCGTTGAGTCGCCCATGCTTCAGCATAGTTAAGTTGTTTACGTTGAAAAGCAAAGAAGTCGCGGCAAGTTAGATGCAGTAAGTCGCCCGCCAAGGGAATAACCTTGGCAGATCCACTCGCAAGGGATTCATGAACTAAATCATCGTTGTAACGGAATTGGTGATGCGGGTACAAGCGGGTGACTCTATCAGGATACCAGCCGCTATGGCGCATGAAACGGCCTAAGAATAGGTTGCGCCGTGCAAGGCTATAAACTGCCCCCTCTTCTGGAGCTAATAGCACAGATTCGATAGCGACTTTCAGTTCAGGGGTAACACGCTCATCAGCGTCCAGCATCAGAATGTAATCACCACTGGCATATTGCTGAGCTAACTGCCGCTGTTTACCGTAACCCGGCCATTCGGTATTGCTATACACTTTCGCGCCAAATTGTTGAGCGAGTGCGACGGTTTCGTCTTCACTGCCTGAATCTAAAATGACGATTTCATCAGCCCAATTAACGGATGCCAAACAATCTGCCAGTAGTGAGGCTTCATTCTTGGTAATCATCACAACAGACAGACGCTTTTTGGCACTCATTAGTGGCTCCGTTGCGGTAGATAAGGCTCCAGCAAATGTAAAAGCCGTTGTAGGGCGCCCTGATTTTCATGCAGCACATCAACCGCATGGCGGCCATAATAGAGGCGGCAATCTTCATCTGTCAGCAGCAGGGTTATCTCTTTCACCAGCGATGAAGTGTCGGTGACGGTAATCAGGCCTTCGGCCTGTTCCAGCTTGGCACAGATGTCTTTAAAGTTAAACGTATGTGGCCCCATTAGCACGGGTATCGCATGTGCGGCTGCTTCCAGTGGATTATGACCACCACGCTCAACTAAGCTACCGCCAACAAAGGCTAAATCTGCGATTCCGTACAAGAGCATGAGTTCACCCATGGTATCGCCTATCACCACTTGTGTACTGGCTGAAGGAATCTCGCCTTTGCTGCGTAAGGTGTAACTCAACCCTGCTTTTTGCGTCAGTTCGACCGCTTTTGGAAAACGTTCGGGATGACGTGGCACCAGAATCAGCAGTAAGGTTGGGAAATGCACCAATAATTGCCGATGAGCCTCTAGCAAAATGGTTTCTTCGCCATCATGGGTACTGGTTGCAATCCACACCGGGCGGTGTGCTGCCCATTGGCTGCGTAATGTGACTGCTCTGGCGGCTAGTTCAGGGGTGACAGAAATATCAAACTTTAGGCTACCCGTTACCGTCAGTTGTGAGCGTTTGAGGCCCAACTCAATGAAACGATCCCCATCTTCTTTATTTTGTGCGGCGATCAATGTGATACGTTGCAGCATATTGCGCATAAAGCTGCCGATCTTTTTGTAGCCAGTAGCAGAACGAGCGGAGAGGCGCGCATTCGCAATCACCAGTGGTATCTTGCGGCGATAAAGGGCATTGATCAGGTTTGGCCACAGCTCTGTTTCCATGATGATCACCAGCTTTGGGTTGACCTGATCCAAGAAGCGATTGACAGAACCGGGGAGATCATAAGGCAGATAAACGTGATGAACATCTTTACCAAACGCTGACTGGACGCGCTCAGACCCAGTGGGGGTCATGGTCGTGACGGTGATAGGTAACGATGGGTAGCGGTGACGTAATGCCCTGACTAATGGGATAGCGGCTAAGGTTTCACCGACTGAAACGGAATGCAGCATGATACCGCCAGCAACCACTTTACCGGCACAGAAACCATAACGTTCACCCCAGCGCTTACGATAAGCGGGGGCTTTACGGCTACGTAACAGCAATCGTAACCAAATCAAAGGTTGAATAAGGTAGAGCAGTACCTGATATAAGCGCAGCAACATTCTATCAATTTCATTTATATGGATTACTAAGAATAATACCATATTTGTGCAAGAAAGGCTCTTTTCAGCGGGACACCGAAGATTGCCTGAATAGAGACAGGTTATTCATAAAAAAGAATATATATTCTGAACATTATGAGTAAACGAAAGCGGTAAAATGGATTTCATCTATTCAAAATTGAGAATGGGTTTCATTTCCATCCTTAGGCTGTTAGATATTTGGCTATAGATGCTATCACTCCATTTATCCATGGTGCTTTTACCTGATTTTAATCCTTTATTCAGCGAGTTATTATTTATCGTTCCAATTTGAGTTTTGTTGGTATGCTATTTCGTCATGAATGACTTAAGTAGATAAATCAATATGGATTATTAACAAAACCTGAGTTATATAATCCCCTTAATTATCTATAAAATTAATTAGCAGTGCTTAACAATAGTAAAATCAATAACCGCCGACTCTGATAATTACCAGAGCCGATTGTTATTAAAGAATAAACGCTTGGCGGCGAAAATTTAACCGACCAATCACTGCGGGATTAACACATTATTGTTTATGAAATCAATGCTTCTAATCGCGCCATAATGGTTTCAGCTGTAATAGTATCCATACTTTTTTGCTCGGAAATAACGGCAATCTGGTTTTCACCGTAACCCCCAATTAAACCTGGGTCGGTGGGACCGTACAACGTGATATTGGGGCGATTCAATGCGGCAGTAAGATGGCTTAGGCCCGTATCAACAGATACTACGGCTTTTGCACCGGCTAGAACCTCTGCCACTTGTTGGAGGCTGAGCTTAGGCAATACCTCAACATGAGGAAAATGCTCCGCTAGCCGTAAAGCACGTTGGTACTCATGCTCTGCGCCCCAAGGTAATTTGATTTTTAACCCCGTCGCGGCGACCTGCTCAATCAATTGCAGCCAACGGCTCTCAGGCCAGTGTTTACTGTCACGGGTTGTTGCATGCAAGAAAACCAAATACTGACCAGCATCGGCGGGCAACTGACTTAAAAAACGTGGCGCGATAGCATAGTCACCATAGCTTTCGGGTTTGTCATAACCCAGACTTTTGGCGAATAGCTGACGTGTGCGTTCAACCGCATGTTGCTTAGTGTCGATTTCATGTCGGCAGTTATAAAACCAACTGGCAAATGGTTCTCGCGCACTTTTGCAATCAGGACCATGCTTGACGCCTTTGGCGATGCGGGTAATGAGTGCGGCACTTTTAATGAGGCCCTGCGCATCAATCACCAGGTCATAACTCCGCTGTTGCACGACACGCTTAAAATCACAGCGTTCTTGGCGCGTGTCGGCACCAAACCAATTTTTGCGCCAACGCCGGATAGCCACTGGAATGACTTTATCTACCGCAGGATGCCAAGCCGGGACTTGGCTGAACCCCTCTTCGACCACCCAATCAAAGCGAATATCTGGTATTGCATGCATCGCATCTGTCAGCGCCGGAAGCGTATGTAAAACGTCGCCCATGGAAGAGGTTTTAACGATTAATACGTGCATTAATCTTCCTCTTTGGCTGAGCATTTTTGCGCAGCAAGCTGTTTTTCAAGGGCATCCATAACTTGCTCTGGCTGGATATCAATCAAACTCTGATGATAGCCCTGAGCGCTATCGCCTTTGCGCACTTTATGGTAGCCAGTAATCAGGCGAATGACGGTCGCTTTGTCAGACAGCGGCGGGGTAAAATCTGGGCTGCTTGGGCCATACAAGGCCACCAAAGGCTTATTTAAGGCTGCGGCAACATGCATTAGGCCTGAATCGTTACTGACGACAGCACAGCAAGCGGCAATCAGTACCACCGCCTGTTCCAGTGACGTTTGGCCTGCCAGATTGAGGCAATATTCACGGGAATCTTCACCCAGAGCCTGACGAATCTCTTCACCGGCTTCATTATCTTTCGCCGAGCCAAGCAAGATAACCTGATAACCCGCATCAATCAGTTTCTGCGCCAACGTAGCATAGTGATAGTGTGGCCAGCGTTTTGCTGGGCCAAATTCAGCGCCGGGGCAAAAACCAATAATCGGGCGGTTATCGCTAAGCTTATATGACTTTGTAATTTCTAAGATTTCGTCATCGTGAACCTGCAACTGGGGCCACAGTAGCGGCTGCGGTAAATCGGCCGCCGAATGAATTCGCTCTTTATCGTAGGCCAACGCAACATAGCGCTGAACCATCATTGGGAAGGCTTCTTTATCCAGTATTCGCATATCATTGAGCAAGAAATAGCGCATCTCGCCACGCCAGCCAATACGATGCTTAATCCCTGAAAAATAAGGTATCAGGGCTGATTTAAATGAATTTGGTAGCACGTAAGCACGGTCATAACCTGATTCACGTAAGGCCAAGCCCAAGCGTCGACGCTCATCAAAAGCAAAAGACCCGTGTCCTAGTGGCATGGGGATTGCGTGCCGCACTTCCGGCATTCGAGCCAAAAGCGGACGGCACCACGCGGGTGCCATCACATCAATAACGGCTGCCGGATATTCGGCCTTCAGGGTGCGGTAAAGACTTTGCGACATCATCATATCGCCAACCCAAGAAGGGCCGATGACCAGTATTTTCATACCGTTTATCAATTCCTTGCAGCAAATAATTTAGATTGAGCGGTTAAGCCACGCCAGATATTCTTTGACGCCTTCAGCGACAGTTTTGAATGGCTTGTCATAACCGGCAGCACGCAAATTAGTCAGATCGGCTTGCGTGTATGCCTGATAGCGGCCCTTCAGTTTCTCTGGGAATTCAATATATTCCACTGGCCCACTTTGGTGGAAATCAACCACGGCATCGGCGACAGCTTGGAATGATTCAGCGCGACCCGTACCGCAGTTGAAAATGCCGGATACACCGTTTTGCCAGAACCACAGATTAACGTCAGCCACATCACCCACATAGATGAAGTCACGTTTGAAGTTTTCGCTACCAGAGAACAACTTTGGTCTTTCTCCGGCATTGATCTGGTTATTCAGATGGAAAGCGACGCTCGCCATGCTGCCTTTGTGGCCTTCACGTGGGCCATAAACGTTGAAATAACGGAATCCACAAATTTGGGAATCAGCTTGCGGTAGGATCTCGCGTACATACTGATCGAACAAGAATTTGGAATAGCCATAAACGTTAAGCGGTTGCTCGTACTGGCGATCTTCGATGAAATTATCTGTACGCCCACCGTAAGTGGCAGCAGAAGAGGCGTACAAGAACGGAATACCGCGATCCAGACAGAAGTGTAGGATATCTTTTGAATACTGATAGTTGTTATCCATCATGTACTTGCCATCCCACTCGGTGGTGGAAGAGCAAGCACCTTCGTGGAAAATCGCATCAATATCGCCCATGTCGTCGCCGGCAACAATACTGGCAACAAAATCTTCTTTATCCATGTAATCAGCGATATCCAGATCTACCAGATTGACGAATTTAGTGCCGTCTTTCAGGTTATCTACGACTAAAATATCCTTATAGCCGATATTATTCAGTGCCTTAACAATGTTGCTGCCAATGAAGCCGGCGCCGCCAGTGACGATGATCATCAGGTTCACCCTTGTCAATCTTCTTGGTCGGGCACAATACCCGACACGCTAGTTGGCAATATCATAACATTTCATCGGGTAGCGCACAGCCGGAAGGGGTTAATCTCTCGCTTTCTGTGCTGCTTTAGGATTGTTCACCGTGATATGTGCTGCATTTTTTGCAATATAAGCCAAGGTTACTCGTCAGTTCACGTGTCAGACAGTAAAATGTAAGGCGAAACCGCCATTCTGGAGATAACTGCATGTCCCTGCCTTCTGAAAGAAACCCGTTTTATCAGCAACTCGAACAACAACTCAAAACTACCCGTGCTGAAGGGTTATATAAAAACGAACGGATTATCACTTCCGCTCAGCAAGCTGATATTTCTGTTGCTGATGGGAACCGCGTCATTAATTTTTGCGCCAATAACTATTTGGGCCTGGCAAATCACCCGCGACTGATCGCCGCAGCTAAAAAAGGTATGGATACACATGGCTTTGGTATGGCATCGGTGCGTTTTATCTGTGGTACGCAAGATGCTCACAAAGACTTAGAGCAGAAGCTCGCCAGTTTTCTAGGAATGGAAGATGCCATTCTCTACTCCTCTTGCTTTGATGCGAACGGCGGTTTGTTTGAAACCTTGCTCGGGCCAGAAGATGCCATTATCTCGGATGCGCTGAATCATGCCTCCATCATTGATGGCGTGCGGTTATGTAAAGCTAAACGTTACCGTTATGCCAACAACGATATGAGCGAGCTAGAAGCGCAGCTAAAACAAGCCAAGGCCGAGGGTGCACGTCATATTATGATTGCCACTGACGGCGTGTTCTCGATGGATGGGGTGATCGCCAATCTGAAAGGCGTTTGTGATTTGGCGGATGAATATCAAGCATTAGTCATGGTGGATGATTCCCACGCTGTGGGTTTTGTCGGAGCCAATGGGCGTGGGACGCATGAGTACTGCGAAGTGATGGATCGCGTTGATATTATCACTGGCACCTTGGGTAAGGCGCTCGGCGGGGCATCTGGTGGTTACACGGCTGGCCGTAAAGAAGTGGTTGAATGGTTGCGCCAGCGTTCACGGCCTTACTTGTTCTCCAACTCATTAGCCCCCGCTATCGTTGCCGCCTCAATTGAAGTGTTATCACTCTTGGAAGACGGTGCCGAACTGCGTGACCGTCTGTGGGCGAACGCTCGTCTTTTCCGTGAGAAAATGAGTGCTGCCGGTTTCACGCTGGCGGGTGCTGATCATGCCATTATCCCTGTGATGCTGGGTGACGCAACATTGGCGCAAGAGTTTGCCAATGCATTGCTGAAAGAGGGAATTTATGTCACCGGTTTCTTCTATCCGGTTGTTCCAAAAGGTCAGGCTCGTATCCGTACACAGATGTCGGCCGACCACACGACAGAGCAGGTAGAGCGGGCGATTGAAGCCTTTGTACGTATTGGTAAGCAACTTAACGTTATTGCGTAAGGAATATCATGAAAGCACTATCCAAACTGAAAGCAGAAGAAGGTATTTGGATGACCGATGTGCCGCAGCCAGAGCTCGGCCACAACGACATCATGATCAAAATTCGCAAAACCGCTATCTGTGGCACGGATGTACATATTTATAACTGGGATGAGTGGTCGCAAAAAACGATCCCTGTCCCAATGGTGGTCGGCCATGAGTATGTGGGGGAAGTGGTCGCCATTGGTCAAGAAGTGAAAGGGTTTAATATTGGTGATCGGGTGTCTGGCGAGGGGCATATCACTTGCGGGCATTGCCGTAACTGCCGTGGGGGCCGAACCCATCTTTGCCGCAATACGGTAGGCGTTGGTGTGAACCGACCGGGCTCTTTTGCTGAGTTTCTGGTGATTCCTGCTTTTAATGCCTTCAAAATCCCAGATAACATTTCAGATGAGTTAGCCGCTATTTTCGATCCTTTCGGCAATGCTGTGCATACCGCATTATCCTTTGATTTAGTGGGGGAAGATGTGTTGGTGTCCGGTGCTGGCCCGATTGGTATTATGGCTGCTGCGGTGTGTAAGCATGTCGGTGCTCGCCATGTTGTCATTACAGATGTGAATGAGTACCGCTTGGACCTGGCGCGTAAAATGGGCGTCACGCGGGCTGTTAACGTCAGTAAAGAGAACTTGAATGATGTGATGGCCGAGCTGGGTATGACAGAAGGGTTTGATGTGGGGCTAGAAATGTCAGGTGCGCCACCTGCATTCCGTTCACTGCTTAACTCCATGAATCACGGTGGCCGTATCGCGATGTTGGGGATACCGCCATCTGATATGTCTATCGATTGGAATCAAGTGATTTTCAAGGGGCTGTTTATCAAAGGAATCTATGGCCGTGAGATGTTTGAAACCTGGTACAAAATGGCAGCACTGATTCAGTCTGGCTTAGATTTAACGCCGATCATTACTCACCGTTTCTCTATTGATGAGTTCCAAGAAGGTTTTGATGCCATGCGTTCAGGGAAATCAGGCAAGGTCATATTGAGCTGGGATTAATTACTGATAAAAACAAGTTATTGATGGCAATAAGCGGGGCGACCATTATCTGGTCGCCCCGTTTGTTCTTCAGCCCATCATTGAGTATCCGTTTTTGGCTGATGGGTTATTGGTTCATCCACTTTTGGCTCATCAACCGGTACGGCTGGCATAAAATGAGGCGGCCAATAGCGCTGAATAAAGGTGACTGCAGGGCTTTGCATCAGGCTCTCGCCGATGATGCTGAACATCCTGTCTGCATAGATTTTCTCTGGCACATAATGGGCTTTCGCTTTGCATTGCTTAATGGCTTTTAGGCGATCATTTTTCGTGGGCTCACGCGGTGTTGATTTGCCCGATGAAGTCGTGCCACTGCTATGGGTTACAGGCTCATTCAGTAGTGCGCTTGGCCGGACCAATACGATGTCTGACGGCAGTTGAGGCAACATCTGTTGCAGCACTTTAATCGTCGCCGGATGTGGATGACCAATCGCAATAGCAGAGCCATTTCGGCGCGCTAATTCTACCGCGCGATTAAACTGTAGGCGGATAGCCGCTTCATTTTGTGAGTCATCCAAGAAGACTTTACGCTTAATCACTTTCACTCGAGTGCCATCGGCCGCTTTACTGGCTTGGCTATTACCAATCGTAACGCTGTCGAGGAAATAGAGCTGATAGTGCTCCAAGACCTGCATCACTTTCTGCATCCCACTTAAACTGGAGGTCATGGCGCTGCCCATGTGGTTATTCATGCCACTGGCGTAGGGGACGTTATTCACCGCTTGGCGAATAATGCGCTGGATCTCCTCACTGCTCATGGATGGCTGCAAGGTATCACGCTCCAGCGGCTGCTTGCTCAGCGGTGCCATTGGCAGGTGAATCAGGATTTCACGCCCTTGATTGTGGGCTTTAACCGCCATCTCTCGGGCATAAGGGGCATTGGGTAAGATAGCGACCGAAATAGGTAACGGCATCTGCAATATCTTGTTTTCGTTCTGTGGGCGATAACCAAAGTCATCGATGACAATTGAAAGCTTGCCTGCCTGTGCGGCGCTGGCGATAAGTAGTGTTGTCGCGATGATAAATCGGCGTGCGTTGAAATAGCGCAATACGTGTTCCCTAACGTTGTTCCCTATCTTCCTAACCAGGGTTGTGGGTTAACAGCTTGACCCTGACGGCGGATTTCGAAATAGAGTGATGGCTCACCCTGACCGCCACTGGTGCCAACGAGAGCAATCGGCTGGCCAGCTTTCACCTGTGCACCGACATTGACTAACGCGCTCTGGTTGTAGCCATATAAACTCATATCCCCTTTGCCGTGCTCAATCACCACGACCAGACCATAGCCTTGTAGCCAGTCTGCCAGCAAGACTCGTCCATCTGCAATCGCTTTGACTTCACTGCCTTCCGGTGCGGAAATCACCATCCCTTTCCAGCGAAGTTCCCCTTGTAAGGCTTCACCGAAACGATGCGTTACGTTACCACGTACAGGCCAGACAGCTTGAGCACCTGGGCGACCAAGGCCACCGGTACGAGCCATTAATGAGCGCTCACTTTCACTTGGTTTATAGCTGGAGCCCGTTTTCTTGGCTTGCTGCTCTTTGGCTTTTACCTGCTCGCGCACACGGGCGGCTTCTTTAGCTTCCCGCTCAGCACGGGCTTTTGCTTCCCGTTCTGCTTTGGCAATTTGATCACGCAACCGTGATTCGTTCAGCCTCAATTCTGCTAGACCCTGCTGATCTTTTTCCAGCGAGGCTTCTAACGAAGTGAGGGTTTTCTTGCGCGCAGTCCTTGCCTGTTCTAGCTTCTGCTGCTGGTTTTTTTGCTCATCCAACAGCGTTTTTTGCTGATTCTGTTTCTGTTCTAGCGTTTTTTTCTCTGCAGAGAGATCGGTACGAGTCTGTTCCAGCTCTTCAATAGATTTTTGTCGAGCTTCATTGAGATAACTGAAATAGGCCAAAATACGCTCACTGCGTTGGCTCTCTTCACCGCTTAAAATAAGCTGCAAACCACTGTGTTGGCCTTGCTTAAAGGCAGCATCAAGTTGTTTAGACAGCATATCTTGTTGCTGAGATTGTTGGTTTTGCAGCTTGGCAATAGAGGTCGTGAGCTTGGAAATGTCTTTGTCTAACTCAGTCAAGGTACCTTGAGTGTCGCGCAGGCTTCGGCTGGCTTGAGCAATGGTATTCTCTTGCTGTTTCAACTGATCCAGCAATGAGCTGCGTTGCTGTTTTTGCTGCTGAACACTTTTTTCTTTTTCGGCGATATCTTGCTGAAGGGTTTTCAACTGATTTTTGTTATCAGTTGTTTTTGCTGCTAAAGGGGCATCAGCGGCATTGACGGAAAATGGCAATAGCAATACGCCAGCGCAAAAAACGCTGGCGTACAGTGCTAACCACGGACGACGCCCCCACTGAGTCGGCAACGGAGTATTACGCTCTTCGTTGCCCGCAGGGGTATAGTCAGAAGCCATTGATATCGTGAATGCCGCTTTTTCCTTCATAACGAAGGATTATTCCACGATGAACAGCGGCTTACCAGTCATCTCTTTCGGGATTTCCATTTCCATCAGTGACAGCATGGTTGGGGCGATGTCAGAAAGTTTGCCACCCTCGACCGCTTTCACCTCTTTATTACCGACGTAAATAAGTGGCACAGGCAGGCTGGTATGGGCAGTGTGGGCTTGGCCGGTTGCTGGGTCACGCATCTGCTCAGCATTACCGTGGTCAGCGGTTACCAGCAATTGGCCGTCAACGGCTTTGACCGCGGCAACCACTTGCTCGATGCAATTATCCAGCGTTTCTACTGCTTTCACAGCCGCATCATAGTCACCGGTATGGCCGACCATATCGCCATTTGGATAGTTACAAATGATCACATCATATTTGCCACTGGCAATTGCGGCGACCAGTTTCTCGGTCAATTCGGCCGAACTCATTTCAGGTTGCAGGTCATAGGTTGCCACTTTTGGTGAGTTAATCAGAATGCGATCTTCACCTTTAAAGGGCTCTTCTACGCCACCGTTGTAGAAGAATGTGACATGCGCATATTTTTCAGTCTCAGAAATGCGTAGCTGTGTTTTGTCATGCTTCATCAGCCACTCACCGAAGGTATTCTCCAGTGATGCTGGTGGGTAAGCGCAGGCGACTTTAATGTCCGCAGCATATTCAGTCAGCATGATGAAATCGCCGAAATTAACCACTTTATCGCGTTTGAAACCGTCGAAATCGGCGTTAACAAAGCAACGGGTAATTTGACGAGCGCGGTCAGCACGGAAGTTCATGAAGATTAATGCATCACCATCGTTCATGGCTGCTTGAGCTTCGCCAGCGGCTTGAATCACGGTTGGTTTAACAAATTCATCATTCTCATTGCGAGCATAAGCGGCTTGCAGACCAGCGACGGCATTATCCGCAGTAAACTCGCCTTTAGCCTGCGTCAGTAAGTCGTAGGCCAGTTGGACACGATCCCAACGGTTATCACGGTCCATGGCATAGTAACGGCCAATAATCGACGCAATGCGGCCGTTACCCAATTCTGCAAATTTCTCAGTGAATCGTTTCAGTGAAGACTCAGCACTGCGCGGTGGAGTGTCACGTCCGTCGAGGAATGCATGAAGGTAAATGGCCGTTGCACCGCGTTTGGCGGCTAATTCAACCATTGCCAGAATATGGTCTTCGTGGCTATGTACACCACCGGCAGAGAGCAAACCCATGATATGAACTGCTTTGCCTGCTTTAACCGCGTTATCAACTGCTGTGGTTAGCGTCACGTTAGTGAAAAAATCACCGTCTTTGATCTCTTTATCGAGGCGAGTTAAGTCCTGATAAACGATGCGGCCAGCACCTAGATTTACGTGGCCCACTTCTGAGTTACCCATCTGCCCGTCGGGCAAACCAACATCCAAGCCGGAAGCTGCAATCAAGGTATGAGGTTGCTGCTGCCACAAGCGGTCCATGACCGGCGTTTTTGCATTCAGAATGGCGTTATCCTGCTGTTCTTCGCGGTGACCGTAGCCATCGAGAATAGTCAGAACCAGTGGTTTTTTAGTGCTCGACATTGCATAACCTCTTTCTTGTTCTATTGGGTATATATGTTGAAAGGCGGTAATTTACTATAAAACCGGTTAAAAATAGCCCAAAGAGATCAACATTGGCGCTGGGTTTTACGTAAATATCATTATTTAGGCGACAAAACTTCCCGAGATTGCTCGCAGTTTCTGCAATCACGCTTGCATATTGGCTGTATTTGCCGCATCGCGCAGGTATACTCTGTGACCTTGAATATTATCCCCTAACTAACGGGAGTTTTTACCCCCATGTTGCAAGAGATTATGCAATTCATTAGCCAGCATCCAGTTTTGAGTCTGGCCTGGGTGGCGTTGTTCGTCGCCGTGATTTTCACTACTTTCAAAAGTTCTCTCTCAAAAGTGAAAGAGATCACCCGTGGTGAAGCGACGCGTCTGATTAATAAAGAAGATGCGGTTGTGGTTGATATCCGCACACGTGATGATTACCGCAAAGGTCATATCGCCAGCTCGCTTAATTTGCTGCCGACCGACATTAAAAACGGCAGCTTAGCTGAGTTGGAAAAGCACAAAGCACAGCCTATTATTGTAGTTTGTGCTACAGGGACAACCTCCCGTGCTTCTGCTGATCTGCTGAGTAAAGCAGGCTTTGAGCGAGTGTTTACCTTGAAAGAAGGTATCTCGGGCTGGAGTGGTGAGAATCTGCCACTGGCGCGCGGTAAGTAATTGCGATACAAATTTCGCTATATCAATAAATTATACAGTCAACTGAGGTGTATCCATGGCGAAGATTGAGATTTATACCAAAGCAACTTGCCCATTCTGTCACCGTGCTAAAGCACTGCTGAACAGTAAAGGCGCTGCTTTCCAAGAGATCGCAATTGATAATGACCCTGCCAAACGCGAAGAGATGATTGCTCGTAGCGGGCGGACGACTGTACCTCAGATATTTATTGATGGGCAGCATATCGGTGGCTGTGATGATTTACATGCCCTGGATGCGCGCAGTGGGCTAGACCCACTGCTTTAACTCGTCAGTGGGCCACACTCATTAATGGAAGAGCCCACGGCGGCAGTGCAGTTTAATATGGACGTATAACTTTAGGGTATCTATACACATGTCAGAACAAAACAACACCGAAATGGCTTTCCAGATCCAACGTATCTACACCAAGGATATCTCCTTCGAAGCGCCAAATGCTCCGCAGGTTTTCCAGCAGGATTGGCAGCCAGAAGTTAAACTTGATCTTGATACTGCTTCCAGTCAGCTGGCTGAAGATGTGTATGAAGTGGTACTGCGTGTGACGGTAACGGCCTCTTTGGGCGAAGAAACTGCATTCCTGTGTGAAGTTCAGCAAGGTGGTATCTTCTCCATCGCCGGTATCGACGGCACCCAACTGGCTCATTGCTTAGGCGCATATTGCCCGAACATTTTGTTCCCGTATGCTCGCGAATGCATCACCAGCTTGGTTTCTCGTGGTACTTTCCCACAGCTGAATCTGGCACCGGTTAACTTTGATGCCCTGTTCATGAACTATCTGCAACAGCAGGCTGAAGGCGAAGGTGCTGAACAACGTCAGGATGCCTGATGAACACCACGACTGCTTCAATGACAGTTATCGGTGCCGGATCTTACGGCACCGCATTAGCCATCACACTCGCGCGTAATGGCCATCAAGTTGTGCTATGGGGCCATGACCCTAAACACATTCAAGTTTTGCAACATGACCGTTGTAACCAAGCTTTCTTGCCAGATGTCCCTTTTCCAGAGACTTTGCTTCTGGAAACGGATTTGGCACGTGCATTAGCGGCCAGCCGTGATGTATTGGTCGTTGTGCCAAGCCATGTCTTTGGCGCGGTATTGCATCAGTTGAAACCGCATTTACGCCAAGATGCACGAATTGTCTGGGCGACAAAAGGGTTAGAGGCAGAAACCGGCCGCTTGCTGCAAGATGTCGCGCGGGAAATCTTGGGTGAAAGCATTCCCCTGGCTGTCGTTTCTGGACCTACTTTTGCGAAAGAGCTTGCCGCTGGGTTACCTACGGCGATCGCATTGGCCTCAACCGATACGAAGTTCAGCGAAGACCTGCAACAATTGCTGCATTGTGGCAAAAGTTTCCGCGTTTACAGCAATCCTGATTTTATCGGCGTTCAGCTCGGTGGTGCGGTCAAAAACGTGATTGCGATTGGTGCGGGGATGTCTGACGGCATTGGTTTTGGTGCAAATGCCCGTACTGCATTGATTACCCGTGGCTTAGCTGAAATGACACGCTTGGGCTCGGCCTTAGGCGCAGATCCTTCCACCTTTATGGGCATGGCAGGGCTGGGTGATTTGGTGCTAACCTGCACAGATAATCAATCTCGTAACCGCCGGTTTGGCATTATGTTGGGCCAAGGGTTAGGTGTACAAGAAGCGCAGGACAAAATTGGTCAAGTGGTTGAAGGTTACCGCAACACCAAAGAAGTCTTGGCATTGGCGCAGCGTCATGGTGTTGAGATGCCGATAACTGAACAGATTTATCAGGTATTGTATTGCCACAAAAATGCCCGTGAAGCGGCATTGACCCTACTGGGTCGGACTAAAAAAGATGAAAAAAGCGGCATTTAAGCCCTTGAGTTAAATCCGCGCAAAAGGTCTGGGCTGAAATAAAATAATAACGATATATCCAGTGTCATTGAGGTTTTCGCCTCAAGGGAAAGGGTATCAGTTGCTTCGGCCGTTCCCCGAGGCAACCTGTTTATGGGCAGGAGTACGTCATGTCGTCAGAAGAGTTAGAACTGGTCTGGAGTAGCATTAAATCTGAAGCCAGAGCACTGGCTGAGTGTGAACCGATGCTGGCAAGTTTTTTTCACGCGACATTATTGAAGCATGAAAATTTGGGTAGTGCGCTGAGCTACATTCTGGCGAATAAATTGGCAAATCCAATCATGCCCGCTATCGCTATTCGTGAGGTGGTAGAGGATGCTTATCGCGCGGACGAACAGATGATTGTCTCCGCTGCTCGCGATATTTTGGCTGTACGCCTGCGCGACCCTGCCGTCGATAAATACTCCACACCACTGCTATACCTCAAAGGTTTTCATGCATTGCAGGCTTATCGTATCGGGCATTGGTTGTGGGCGCAGGGCCGCAAAGCCTTAGCTATTTATCTGCAAAATCAAGTATCTGTTGCCTTTGGTGTCGATATCCATCCTGCGGCAACCATTGGTTGTGGCATCATGCTCGACCATGCTACGGGTATTGTTATTGGTGAAACTGCCGTCGTTGAGAATGATGTTTCCATCCTGCAATCCGTTACCCTTGGTGGTACGGGTAAAACCAGTGGTGATCGTCATCCGAAGATTCGTGAAGGCGTGATGATTGGTGCTGGCGCGAAAATTCTGGGGAATATTGAAGTCGGGCGAGGGGCTAAAATTGGCGCAGGGTCAGTGGTGTTGCATTCCATACCTGCGCATACTACCGCCGCGGGTGTACCTGCTCGTATTGTCGGTAAGCCAGAAAGTGATAAGCCTTCACTGGACATGGATCAGCATTTCAATGGTGCTGGGCATGGTTTTGAGTACGGTGACGGTATTTAATTCTGTCGGTCCTGTTTGACGCTCTCACGGTGTGAGTAACATCTGTGTGAGCAACATTTGTGTGAGCAATAATTGGTTACTTGGCCCATCCGTGGGCCTCGCCTTCGCAAGACTTTACTCTTTCAATAACGCACCCGGATACCCTAGTTGCCGCCAGGCTTCATATACGACGACCGATACGGCATTTGACAGGTTCATACTGCGGCTATCGGCTTGCATGGGTATTCTGATTTTCTGCTGGGCAGGTAACGCATCCAGAACACTGGCCGGTAAACCTCGGGTTTCAGGGCCAAACAGCAGATAATCATTCGCTTGATAACTCACAGCGCTATGGGCTGGCGTCCCTTTGGTGGTCAATGCAAATAAGCGGGCAGGTGTTGCTCCGGAAGACAGGGCACCATCGAGTTTTTCGCTGTCCAAAAAGGCTTGATAATCATGATGATGCTTGATGTTTGCAAACTCATGGTAATCAAGACCCGCACGGCGTAAACGTTTGTCGTCCCAAGTGAAACCCAAAGGCTTAATCAGATGGAGTTGGCAGCCAGTATTCGCGCATAACCGAATAATATTACCGGTGTTGGGCGGGATTTCGGGTTCAAATAAAACAATATTAAGCATATGTCCCCCAATAATAAGGGGCGCAGGATATCAGAATCCCCCTGTGAGTGCAGCGGTTGACGACGCGGATAGCGTAAAACAAAAAATTTAAAAGCAAGGAGCGGAGAGTACTGTTAACGGCTATTTTATAGGCTGACCATCACAGTCAGAATTAATGGGGTATTCATCATGACAACAGTCAAAAGCGCATTTGGTAGCGAACAAGACTCACGTTGGGTTGCCGTGACGACGCGTGATAAAGCCGCCGATGGTCAGTTTGTTTATGCAGTAAAAACCACCGGTATCTATTGCCGTCCCTCCTGTCCGTCTCGTCAGGCTAAAGTCGAACACATTGAATTCTTTGCTGATAATCAGGCTGCGGAGCAAGCGGGTTATCGAGCTTGTAAACGTTGCCGCCCCACTCAATTGCCTTTGGCACAGCAGCATAGAGATAAAATCAGTCAAGCGTGTCGTTTGATTGAACAAGCAGAAACCCCACTTAAACTTGATGAACTGGCCGCTGAATTGAATCTTAGCGCTTTTCATTTTCACCGGCTGTTTAAAGCGATGACCGGACTGACCCCAAAGGCGTACGCTAACGCGGCTCGAAGTGCACGTGTTCGTACTCAATTGGCAGGTGAAGGCTCAGTGACTGATGCTATTTTTGAGGCTGGATATAACGCTAATGGCCGATTTTATGCGCAATCAAATGCGCTATTGGGCATGACGCCAACCCGATATCGTCATGGTGGTCGTGATGTGACACTGCGATTTGCCGTTGGTGAGAGCTCACTCGGCGCGATTTTAATGGCAAAAAGTGAACTGGGGATTTGTGCCATTTTATTGGGTGACTCACCTGATTTGCTGGTGCAGCAATTGCAGGATAAGTTTCCGCACGCGACGTTAATCGGCGGTGATGATGAGTTTGAGCAATGGTTTGCACGGGTCGTGGGCATGGTCGAGGCACCCAAACTTGGCCTAGATTTACCACTGGATATTCAGGGTACCGCTTTTCAGCAACGGGTATGGCAAGCCCTACGGGAGATTCCGGTAGGTGAAACCGCCAGTTATGCCGATATCGCCACTAAAATAGGCTCACCGAAAGCGGTTCGTGCTGTTGCGGGTGCTTGTGCGGCCAATATGCTGGCTGTTGCGATCCCTTGCCATCGCGTTATTCGCCAAGATGGTGCATTGTCAGGCTACCGCTGGGGTATTGAACGCAAGAAACGATTGCTGGAAAAAGAAGGGAATTTAACCAGAGTTGATCTGCCCGATCCACAATGATCGGGCAGCCAAATAAACGCTCAAGCCAAGGGGCAGATAACGGCCTCTTTTTACGCCAAAATTAGGCTTTCAGCGGGTGCAGCGGTAACCACAGTATCAGCCGTAAGCCGCCTAATGGACTATCCTCTGCTCGTACCCAACCACGATGCTGGTTAACCGCCGTTTCAACAATCGCGAGTCCTAAGCCTGTGCCGCCTGATTCGCGATCTCGCGCTTCATCAGTGCGATAGAATGGCCGGAATATCTGCTCGCGGTCGTCTGGGCTAACACCTGGCCCATCATCGTCAACAATGATGGTGACACCTTGGTTATCCGAGCTGAATGCCACCGCAATGTGGTGATGGGAATAACGCAGCGCATTACGCACGATATTCTCCAACGCACTCTCAAGAGCTGCTGGGTTAGCAAATAAGGTCCACGGCCCTGGGGGAGAGGTGACTTCCAACGTTTTGCCCATTTGGTCAGCTTCGAACTGGGCATCTGCCAGCACATCAGACCATAAATCATTCGCTTTAATCGGCTCGCGATGAAGTTCGCTTTTGTGCTGACTGCGGGATAACACCAACAAGTCATTGATCATGCTATCTAACCGCTGCGCCTCCATTTCGATACGTTCCAACTCTTTACCCTCACCATGGCGACGACGCATCAGCGCTGTTGCCAGTTGTAAGCGGGTGAGCGGGGTACGTAGCTCATGGGAGATATCAGAAATGAGCCGCTGTTGGGCCACGACCATTCGATCGAGCGCACTGATCATCTGATTAAAACTGGCACCGGTAGCCAAAAATTCTTGGGGCCCGGATTCCAGCTCTGGGTGCGGTTTTAGATTGCCTCTAGCAACATCATCAGCAGCATTTTTCAGCTTACGAGCCGGTTTTGCCAAACTCCACGCCAGCCACAACAGCAGGGGTGAGCTGATTAACATGGTGGCAATCAACAGCAGTAGCGGCCGGTCAAACATCAGGTTGATAAAATCAGATTGTGGACTGCTGGCAGGGCGCAGCAAATAGAGCTGATAGTTATCTTCGCCATCCCGAATCGAGAAGGGGCCGACCATCTCGACACGACCATATTTCTTCTTTTTCGGCTGATCAGAGTTATCTGACTGGCCGATAAAATTACGTACAATCTGCATTTCGTGTCGTTGAGCACCAATCACACGGCCTTCGGAGGTCACTAACACCAAATGCTGGCCCGGCGGTGCCCACTTCTCAATGGCGCGATACAGTCTACGCCACCACATGAGATCATTAGCAGGATCGCTGGCCAGCTCGGCTTCAATATGTTGCTCGAGCATCGTACCCTGACGCTCTTCGCTATCGAGTAAAGTGGTCATTTGACGCGAATCAAGCTTTGGTAACATCAGCACGAGCATCAATACCAGCGCTAAGGTAAACCAGAAAATGGCAAAAATTCGCGTCGTTAAACTGTTAATCATGTTTCGGATACCATCAGATACCCGCGACCACGTAAGGTTTTAAACCACGGCAACCCATCTTTGCGATCGGGTAACTTACGGCGTAGGTTTGAAATATGCATATCAATAGCACGGTCAAAAGGTGTCAACCGTTTCCCCAGCACTTCTTGGCTCAGATGCTCTCGCGAGACGACCTGACCGAGATGTTGGGCCAGTAAGTAGAGTAAGGTAAATTCAGTACCAGTCAGTTCCAGCACTTGCCCTTCAAAACTGGCTTCTTGCCGGCCAGGATTCAATTGCAGGCAATCAACGTCAAGTATCGGCGCACCCTGATCAATATTTTGTTGCTGTTCGCTCCAGTTAGAGCGACGCAAAATTGCACGGATACGGGCAACCAGTTCACGATCGTTAAAGGGTTTTGCCAGATAATCGTCAGCACCTAGCTCAAGGCCAAGTACCCGATCCAATTCACTGCCACGGGCAGTCAGCATAATCACCGGTGTTTGGTGATGTTGACGCAACTCTTTTAGCGTTTCGATGCCGTTTTTACGTGGCATCATAATATCAAGTAATAACAAGTCGATAGAACTGTCCAGCAAGTTCAATGCCTGTTCGCCATCATGGGCAACAACAACATTAAAACCTTCCATTTCCAGTAATTCTTTCAACAGCGACGTCAATTCACGGTCATCATCAACTAATAGGATTTTATGCATGGTTATTTCTCCTCTTGACGCAAAATACGTTAACGCTTGCCGGTATTCCATGACTTTACTTAGCTTTACATGCTCTGACTCCAGTTTTACATCCGCTGACGCATGTTTGCAGCTGGACCGATAGACTGCTCCTCATTGAATCGCATAGCAGCAAATCGCTTAGCAGATAGAAACCAGGAGTTAAATGATGCGTAAAGTAACTAAATTAACAACGTTAATGATGGCGTCAATGTTAGTTCTCGGCTCTTCAACCGCCTTCGCCGTCGATAAAGCCGACAGAGACAATGGCTGGTGCCATGGTGACGGTTCGATGATGAACAAAAAAGATGGCCGTGGTCACCATAACATGTTTGATGGTGTGAATCTGACTGAACAACAGCGTCAGCAAATGCGTGACCTGATGCGCCAGTCTCGCCAAGGTCAACCCCGTATGGATATTGCTGACCGTGAAGCCATGCACAAGCTTATGACCGCCGATAAATTCGACGAAGCTGCGGTAAGAGCACAAGCCGAGAAGATGTCCAAAGACCAGATTGAACGTCAGGTCGAAATGGCTAAAGTTCGCAACCAAATGTACAACTTGCTCACACCAGAGCAAAAAGCTGCCCTGAATCAAAAGCACCAGCAGCGCATTGAGAAAATGCAGCAGGCGCCAGCAGCACAACCCTCTTCTGCCCAGAAGTAAGTAGTACCCTGTAATACCCTGTTTTCCTTGCCATAGACACCATCCCTGTCTTTCCCCGCCATGATGGCGGGGCTTTTTTTTTATATGCCTATCGTCGTGTGAAAATCTTTACTCTAATGGCTAACTAGACGACTTCTTCACTGATGACCTGACTGCACCTCGAATTATTTAGGGTATATACTGAGAGTCCTTAATATTATTCGGAATGCGTTATGGATCCGCAATATGCGCGACTGGTCAAAGCCGCGGCACTGAGTGCTACTGTGCTGGCATCAATTTTACTGGTGATTAAAATTTTTGCCTGGTGGCATACTGGGTCGGTGAGCTTATTGGCCGCGTTAGTTGACTCGCTAGTGGATCTCGCGGCTTCACTAACCAACCTTTTTGTCGTGCGATACTCACTGCAACCTGCTGATGCAGAACATACTTTCGGCCACGGGAAAGCGGAATCATTAGCAGCACTGGCGCAAAGCATGTTTATTTCTGGCTCTGCATTATTCCTGTTCCTGACCGGTTTCCAACATTTAGCCTCACCGGAACCCTTGCAAGACCCAGGTTTAGGCATCTGGGTAACGCTATTTGCATTATTCAGTACCCTAATATTAGTGACATTTCAGCGTTGGGTGGTGCGAAAAACGCACAGTCAGGCCATTCGTGCCGATATGCTGCACTATCAATCGGACGTCATGATGAATGGTGCTATTCTTATTGCACTGGGGTTAAGCTGGTACGGCTTCCATCGAGCGGATGCGCTATTTGCTTTGGGGATAGGTGTTTATATTCTGTATAGCGCGTTGCGTATGGGTTATGAGGCGGTACAAGCTTTACTGGATCGTGCATTGCCTGATGCTGAACGGCAGGAGATTATCGATATTGTGATGTCTTGGCCGGGTGTGATTGGTGCTCATGACCTGCGAACTCGTCAGTCGGGGCCGACTCGCTTTATTCAGCTGCATCTTGAAATGGAAGATATGATGCCGTTGATGGAGGCGCATGTCTTAGCTGAGCAAGTTGAGCGTGCATTGTTACACCGCTTCCCTGGTGCGGATGTGCTAATCCACCAAGATCCCTGTTCCGTCGTGCCAAAAGAGCGTCATGCGCATTGGGAACTATAATAATGACTGAATAAATAATAGCGTCATTAACGATGGATAAACTTTGTGACATGTTGATTCGATCATGAAGAAAATACCGCCAAATGGCATGACTTGAATCAATTCAGCTTGGTGTTTTTGCTATAATATCCGATATTAATCTCATAAAGCTGATTTCCGTACTCTATCACCTGTGCCAAGCATAAATCAGCAGACAACGAATTTAAAAATCGCATCTACAAGTTTAGAGGTAGTCATGGTCAAAAAAATCGGTGTACTAACAAGTGGTGGTGACGCACCTGGTATGAACGCAGCCATTCGTGGGGTGGTTCGTGCCGCTTTGTCAGCAGGGCTGGAAGTTTACGGTATTGAAGATGGCTACCTTGGCTTGCACGAAAATCGTATGAAGAAGCTGGACCGCTATAGCGTGTCAGATATGATTAACCGTGGCGGTACTTTCCTCGGTTCTGCACGTTTCCCAGAGTTCCGCGATCCACAAGTGCGTCAAGTGGCGCTCAAAAATATGAGAGATCATGGTATTGATGGTCTGGTCGTTATCGGTGGTGACGGTTCATATGCCGGTGCTGACTTGCTGACGAAAGAAGGTGGCATTCACTGTGTCGGTCTTCCGGGCACCATCGATAACGATGTGGCGGGTACGGACTACACCATCGGTTTCTTCACCGCGCTGGAAACCGTGGTTGAAGCGATTGACCGCCTACGTGACACTTCTTCTTCACACCAGCGTATCTCTATCGTTGAAGTGATGGGCCGTTATTGCGGTGATTTGACTTTGGCAGCAGCTATTGCTGGGGGCTGTGAGTTTATCGCTATCCCTGAAGTTGAATTCAAACGTGAAGATCTGGTTGCTGAAATCAAAGCGGGTATCGCAAAAGGTAAGAAGCACGCTATCGTGGCGATCACCGAAAAACTGGATGACATCGATTCGCTAGCCAAATATATCGAGAAAGAAACTGGCCGTGAAACCCGTGGCACAGTACTCGGTCATATCCAGCGCGGCGGTGCTCCGGTTGCTTATGACCGTATTTTGGCTTCTCGTATGGGCTCCTATGCCGTGGATCTGCTGTTGCAGGATCATGATTTCTCACAAGGCGGCTTCTGCGTCGGTATTCAGAACGAGAAAATGGTGCATGAGTTAATCTCGATTTGTATCGCGCCAGAAAACAAGAAAAGTAAATTCAAAGAAGACTGGTACGACACAGCGAAAAAACTGTTCTAAAACAGTCGTCCACGTCCTCTCAGAGCCTCCGCATGCGGGGGCTTTTTGCATTCTAGATGTCGTATATTTCGTATTGATATAATCAGAAGTTTTTTATTCTTTAATTGGATGGATAGTTTCTGGCACGCTCTCTATCAAGCCAACCAATCAGGTTGATAGCACGTTAGGTTGAAAAATTAGATTAATAATAATCATTTTGGGAGCGGGTCAATGCGTAAATGGGGTGTGGGTTTGTCGTTACTGCTGTTGGCATCGGGTGCCATAGCAAAAGATATTCAATTATTGAATGTGTCCTATGATCCGACACGTGAATTTTATCAGGAATATAACCAAGCATTCAGTAAGCACTGGCAACAACAAACGGGTGATAAAGTCACCGTGCGCCAATCCCACGGTGGTTCTGGTAAGCAGGCGACCTCGGTGATTAATGGTATTGAAGCCGATGTTGTAACACTGGCACTGGCTTATGACGTCGATGCTATTGCTGAGCGTGGTCGTATTGATAAGAACTGGATCAAGCGCCTACCGGATAACTCCGCACCTTACACATCAACCATCGTATTTTTGGTGCGTAAAGGGAATCCTAAGCAAATCCATGACTGGTCAGATTTAGTCAAACCGGGTATTTCGGTGATCACCCCTAATCCAAAAACCTCTGGTGGTGCGCGTTGGAACTACTTAGCTGCATGGGGTTATGCGTTAGAGCACAACAACAACGATCAAGCCAAGGCGCAGGAATTTGTCAAAACCCTGTATAAGAATGTGGAAGTATTGGATTCTGGCGCTCGCGGTGCCACTAATACCTTCGTCGAACGTGGCATTGGTGATGTGCTGATTGCTTGGGAAAACGAAGCACTACTGGCAGTAAATGAAGTGGGTAAAGACCAATTCGATATCATCACCCCAAGTGTCTCTATTTTGGCAGAGCCAACGGTGTCGGTCGTGGATAAAGTGGTCGATAAACGCGGCACTCGTGATGTCGCTGATGCGTATTTGAAATACCTCTATTCGCCAGAAGGCCAGACTATCGCGGCCAAGAATTACTATCGCCCACGTGATCCCGCCGTCGCAGCTAAGTTTGCGAATGAATTCCCGAAACTGAAACTGTTTACTATTGATGATGTTTTTGGTGGCTGGACTCAGGCACAGCAGGTGCATTTCGCCACGGGCGGCGTATTTGACGAGATCAGTAAACGTTAAATAACTGCATTATTATTGCCCTAATAAGACGCCTGTCAGTGAAAACTGTGGGCGTTTTGCTTTATTGATTTTAGTAATAATATTTTTTCATATTTATTACCTTACTTATAAATGCCAACCGTAGGATTCGCTAACTGCTGCACAGTACGTTATTAAGTGGTCTTTGCCGATAAGGCAACACAACGTATTGGGGAAAATGATGGTCAATAGTATTTCTAATGCAGGCGCGTTTGTTAAGCCTGTTATGGACCCATTAGCGCTAAACCCGTCAATAGTCGGGTGCGGTTCTCTTGAATCGCTCTACAGTTCTTATGATCTACACGGCTCCTTTGATGACATCAGTGAATATAGTCTCGGCGACTTATCAACCTATGCACCACCTGAGAAAATAGAAAACAAAGAGGCTCTCTTTGGAATAAAGCCAGATCGTTATGCCTTTGGCAAAGAAGCCTACTTCGACTATTTATTAACAGAAGTCAATCGCGAGGGAAAACCCCCTCTATTTCTCCGACCGCTAGCCGCTTTATTGGCGTTGTTTGGGATTCATGGCTTTGGGCAAACCAACTGTGCATCTTGTGCAACTGCTGTCATTGATACATTCGAACAAAATAAATTGTATCTCGCATTACCGACATTGAGAGGCGCGGATGTCAAAGGGAATATGGGGCTACCGAAGGATGATGAAGTGGGTATGTCTGCTGCTAAATTAATCGCACAATTAGAAACATGTAAGCCTGATAGTGAGTTATATGGTGTTCTTGTTATCCATCGACCAACGTTATGGACGATGTTGCCGGGAGCGACTCGAGGGCATGCTTGTAATGTGATTAAGCTTAAAGACAGTAATATTCTTCATTTTATTGATACTCAAAAGAGAACCCATTTAAGCTATGACCTTACTGATCTCAATGACCTCTCTTATATGAGTGATGAAGTTAGTGAGTTCTTAGGGCGAGTGGGTAAAGAGGGTATCGATTTATACCAAAAAGAATTTAAGAAGTAGGAACATAAAGAAGCCGGAGCAACGTTGAATTGCTCCGGCTTAATCACTAAATACCTAAATTAGGCTTTTTTAGCTTCTGCTGCTGCTTTCACGATAACCGCGAATGCATCTGCTTTCAGTGAAGCACCGCCCACCAGCGCGCCATCGATATCTGGCTGGGTGAACAGCTCTGCTGCGTTTTTATCGTTAACAGAACCGCCGTACTGGATGATCACTTGTTCTGCAACCGCGGCATCTTGTTTAGCAATGTGGTCGCGGATGAATTTATGAACGGCTTGAGCCTGTGCTGGAGTGGCTGATTTACCGGTACCGATAGCCCAGATTGGCTCATAAGCGATAACCGCGCCTTCGAATGCTTTCACGCCTAAGGTGTTCAGCACGGCATCCAGTTGTTTAGCGCAAACCGCTTCAGTTTGGCCCGCTTCATTTTCTGCTTCAGATTCACCGATGCACAATACTGGGATCAGGCCGGTTTCTTTCAGTACGCCGAATTTCTTGGCGATCAGTTCATCACTTTCTTTGTGATAGGTACGGCGCTCAGAGTGACCGATGATGATGTACTGTGCACCGACATCTTTCAGCATTTCAGCAGAGGTTTCGCCCGTAAATGCGCCAGAGAGATTCACATCAACATTCTGTGCACCCAGAGAAATGCGGCTACCTGACAGCTCATGTTTAGCTTGATTCAGATAGATAGCCGGTGGGGCAATCGCAACACCACAACCGTCAACGGTGCTCAATTCTTTACGCAGGCCAGCGATAAGCTCGATAACCATGTGAGTGCTACCGTTCAGCTTCCAGTTACCCATAACTAATGGATGACGCATGTTTCTTCCTCCAACAAAGGGATACGAGGGTCAATAAAATGACTGCCCGACAGGCAGTTTACCTGTCCAACAGTATAGAGATGATTAGTGACAATGGCTTTGCTTTTCGTCATTAATTGCGGTGAGATTATGCTTCAGATAGTGAAAGCTTAATCGGTTCAACAGCGAAAGTAAGCCCCTTTTCACCATTATCTGCCACAACATAGCGAATTGCGCCGACAGGATGAGAGTAGAACGGCAAACCTTTACCTTGCGTCAACAGTTGTTGCACGTTTTCGATGCTTTGCTGGGGCGTGAGTGTGGGTTCAAATTGCCGCATCAGGGCTGCCATATAGTTGACGGCCACTAATCGGGCGGCTTTCTCCTCACTCCCTTTGATTGGTAAGTAAGTGATTTGCAATGTTTTAATCTTACCAGTTCCCTTTTCTAACGCAGTTGAAGCATAAAGATTTTCATTAATCTTGCTCGCAGCTCGGGTCAGTGGGGGAGCATCATCTTTTACGGTGATGGCGTGGAACTCATGCAGAGGCAGTGTTGGGTTGGCGCGGTTATAACTTTCTCTGAATTTAACCAAAGTTAAATCGAAGGTTGGCGCGCCGGAAAGCAGGTAAGGTGCTGTCGGCAGCGACTCTTCTGTTGGCTGACCACTGTCGTCTACGGGATCGGCATGAGCGCGGCCAACCGTTGCTATTAGCAGCAGTATTGTCAGCGTTGCGGTTATTTCTTTTCTCATGACTTACGCCGTCGTTAGAAGTGTATGGGGGGATTAAAACGGTATTCAGGGGTGATTGTCAAAATTCACTGCGAAGTTTGTCGGTTGGTAGCCTGTTTAGGTTACACTCAGGCACGATTAAATGAGGTCTATGGATCAGTTCATCGATGACAATACAGCAGTGGTGTTTCTCTTTTAAAGGCCGTATCGGTCGGCGAGATTTTTGGATCTGGATGAGCCTGTGGCTTCTGGCAATGTTAGTTATTTTTACACTGGCCGGAAAGGACTGGATGCCTATTCAGACCGCCGCATTTGCGATAGTTTTTCTGCTGTGGCCAACAGCGGCAGTAGTGGTGAAGCGGTTGCATGATCGCAATAAAGCAGGCTGGTGGGCGCTCTTAGTGGTATTGGCTTGGATGTTGATGGCCGGTAACTGGCAGATGCTAGCCCCTATTTGGCAATGGGGCGTCGGGCGGTTCATTCCCACACTAATTATTGTCATGATGTTTATCGACTGCGGCGCATTTCTCGGGACTGAGGGGGATAACCGTTTTGGTCCACCTGCGGTGCCGGTGAAGTTCTTAGCAGATAAAGCATGGAATAAATGAGTGGTAGGGGGAAAGACGAGGATGGTTCAGTGGCAAAACCATCCTCGTTGTTTAGGGGGTTGGTAGATGTTTAGGGGGCTGGCAGAAACTTAAGGTCTGACGCCCAACGTATGGCAAATGGCATAACTCAACTCAGCGCGGTTTAAGGTATAGAAATGGAAATCTTTCACGCCTTCACGGCTCAAGATTTTCACCATATCCATCGCAACTGAAGCCCCCACCATTTTGCGCGTCTCAGGGTCATTATCTAGCCCTTCAAAAATAGTCGTCATCCAATTTGGCACCCGCACATTGGTCATGGTGGCGAAGCGCTGAAGCTGTTTAAAGTTAGAAACCGGTAAGATGCCAGGCACGATTTCGACGTCAATACCGGCTGCTACGCAGCGGTCACGAAAGCGCAAATAGCTTTCGACATCAAAAAAGAACTGCGTAATGGCACGGTTAGCGCCCGCATCAATTTTCCGTTTTAAATTGATCAGGTCAGCTTGGGCACTCTTCGCTTCAGGGTGAACTTCGGGATACGCTGCCACCGAGATATCAAAATCACCCACATCTTTCAGTAATGCTACTAAATCCGAGGCATACATCTCAGGCTTGCCACTCTCCGGAGGCAAGTCCCCGCGCAGAGCAACAATATGGCGGATGCCGCTATTCCAATAATCAGCCGCAATATCACGTAACTGAGTGGGAGAAGCATCAATACAGGTCAGGTGCGGCGCAGCTTCAAGGCCAGTGCGCTCCTTAATCCCTTTAATGATGCTATGAGTACGGTCACGCTCACCAGAATTCGCGCCATAAGTGACGGAAACAAACTTTGGTTTCAGGGTGCTTAGGCGATCAATAGAGCTCCACAGGGTCTCTTCCATCTCGCTGGTCCGCGGCGGGAAAAACTCAAAAGAAACATTAATTTGGCCTTGCAGCTCTGCCAGACTTTGATTTAGCGCTTCCCGCTGGTTTGCGTGATAAAAACTCATACCCTGTCACTCCATTGTCGCTATAACGACTTATGTTATCTGTTGCCGCCCATTTGTGAGCGTCTATACGTTTAGATGGCTAAATAGAAGGTGCCGGAAGTTGGCTAAAGAGTCAACGTTTAAATAAGTTTAGGCTGATGATTAATGTTCATCGGGTCATGAGAAAGATTCACGTTGCGGGAAAGTCGAGGACAGAGAGGTAAGGTAGCCCCTTCTGCGCAGAGCAGAAGAGGCTAAGGAATGGCTGGTTACAGCAATTGAGAGAGTCGGTTTAAGTCAGATTGAATCGCACCGGCTGTGACATCTCGCCCAGCGCCAGGGCCACGGATCACCAGCGGATTATCACGATACCAACGGCTTTCAATGGCGAAGACGTTATCGCACGGTAACAAGGATGCCAGTGGATGGTCAGCTCGCACGGCTTCAACGCCCACCCGAGCCTTTCCATTGGCATCAAAGCGTGCCACGTAGCGCAAGACCAAACCCATTTCATTTGCGGCTTCTAAACGCTGAACCATTTGCTGATTCAATGCATCTCCGTTTTCGAAGAACTGATCTACCGAGCCAGCCTCTGCACCGACAGGCACCAGTGATTCGACCCGTACCTGATTCGGCTCGATATCATATCCCGCTTCACGGGCCAGAATGACCAACTTACGCATCACGTCTTGACCGGAAAGGTCTACACGCGGGTCTGGTTCGGTCAACCCTTGTTGCCAAGCTTGATCCACCAACTCAGTAAACGGCACTGTGCCATCAAATTGCAGGAAGAGCCAAGACAGCGTACCGGAGAAAATCCCGCTAATGGCCAGAATGCTGTCGCCACTGTCACGCAAGTCGCGCACGGTATGGTTAACCGGTAGCCCCGCACCGACGGTGGCGTTATACAACCAATGACGGCCCGTTTTAGCAAACGCATCGCGAATTTGGCGATAGTTATTGCTACTAGACGCCCCTGCGAGTTTGTTCGCACTGATCACATGGAAACCATAACTGGCGAAATCCAGATATTGCTCCGCAAGTGATTCGCTGGCCGTCACATCTAGCACCACCAGATCATCAAACGGGTGCGCACGCATCCACAGGAACAGTGATTCTTCATCCTGCTCATTGGCTTCATCATCGTAAAATGCCAATGTTCGGCTGGCATCGAGCCCGTCGTAACTCAACAGGCTGCGGCGGCTATCCACCACGCCTGCCAACACGAATTCAAAGCCACTACGGGCGGAAATATTTTTTTGCTCGCGTGCGAACAACTCAAGCCAACGGGCACCGATATTCCCTTTCCCGAACAGGACAAGGCCAATACGTTTTTCGGCGCGGAACAATGACTGATGCAAGCCCTGAATCAAATGCTCTGTCGGCCCGAGACGCAGAACGGCGACCAAGCTAATCCCATCTTCAGCCTGCCAGATAAACTCAACTGGCTGATCTTTCAGTTGCTGGTAGAAACGGTGGCTATGTAGAGGGTTCTTACTCACGCCAGCACCGACCAATGCAACCAAAGCCAATCCCTCGCGCAGAGACAATTTCCCCGGCAGCGTGGCATCTTCTAGCACTCTCAGTGCACTGCCGACGACTTCTGAGGTGTAGCAAAGTTGCAGCAGATTGCGGTCTGGGTGAATACCTGTTGCCAGTGGCTTGATTTGCGCCCGTTTGAGCAGCGAATCAATTTCTTTTTGCGCCAGTGAGAAATCATGGTGGCCAGCAATTTGCAATTCAATGAGACAGACATCATCGTGGCTAGTGACAATTTTGGCACCAGAACCGGACGCCAATACACGTTCAATACGGGTAGAACCTTGTTCTGGCTGGTAACTACAACGCAACTGCAAATCGATATCGCTACCTGAAACCGGCTGTAATGTACGGGTGTGCAATACCGGTGCCGCCAAGCGGGCGAGTTCACTGGCTTCATCTAGGCGCAGTAAAGGCAGCAAGCAGGCATCTTTTACTTTACGAGGGTCAGCACTGTACACCCCAGCAACGTCACTCCAGATGGTGACACGTTCGACACCTGCCAGCGCACCCACCTGTGTCGCTGAATAGTCACTGCCATTACGCCCTAACAACACGGTTTCACCGGCGTTATTGCGTGAGATAAAGCCCGTCACCACGAGACGTTGGTGCGGGTTTTGCGTCATTAATTGCTGCAACAACGGATAAGAGCGGCCTTCATCAATTTGGGGCTGTGCTGCTCGCTCAGCTCGGAGGAAATGCCGTGCATCCAGCCAATTCGCTTTCATATCCAGCTTGTTCAGCACCGCGGCCATCAGGCGAGCGGACCAAATTTCACCATGCCCAACCACTTCGGCATAAATAGCATCGTCTACTTTACTGTCCAGCAAACCAGCCAAGCGTTCCAAATCATGGATAAACTCACTGATTAGCGGCTCAGCCATTTCTGGTGGCAACAAACCGTTGATCAGGTCATGTTGATAACGACGCAGGTTTTGCTGCACTTGATGGGCAGAAAGACGATCACTTTGACTGAGCTTTAGCCAGCTAATCAGCTGGTTGGTGGTACTCCCTGCCGCAGATACCACCATAAGATCGCCGGGGTGGCTGTAGTTGGCCATAATATTGGCCACTCGCAGGTAACACTTCACGTCCGCAAGGCTACTACCACCAAACTTATGCAGTTGACGACCAGTGACCGCCGCTGCTACCGCTGTTGCATTCATGCTTACCTCGTTCCCGCCAACTGGAATGCATTTTCCAAATCGGCAATCAAATCTTCGCTGTCTTCAATACCCACGGAAATTCGCAACAAGCTATCAGTAATGCCTGCGGCAATACGTGCTTCTGGTGCCATGCCTGCATGTGTCATGGTTGCAGCATGAGAAATCAGGCTTTCCACGCCGCCCAACGACTCTGCCAAGGTAAATAGCTCAAGGGCAGAGAGGAAACGACGCAATACCTGTTCATCACCATTTAGCTCAAAACTGAGCATCGCACCAAAACCTGACTGCTGACGGCAAGCAATTTCGTGGCCGGGATGTTGTGGCAGAGAAGGATGATACAGCTTTTTCACCAAAGGCTGCTGCTGTAAATAGCGAACAATGTCATCTGCGTTACGCTGCTGTTGAGCCATACGTGGTGATAAGGTCCGTAAACCACGTAATAACAAATAACTATCGAACGCGGCCCCAGTCACACCGATATTATTTGCCCACCAAGCGAGTTCGACGGCTAACTCAGGATCTTTGGCAATGACCGCTCCCGCGACCACATCGGAGTGACCATTCAGATATTTAGTACAAGAGTGAACCACTAAGTCAGCCCCTAGAGATAATGGCTGCTGCAAGGCTGGGCTGAGGAAGGTATTGTCGCAAACGGTCAGTGCGCCGACAGCATGGGCGGCTTCGCAGATGGCCGCGATATCCACCACTCGTAATAATGGGTTACTCGGTGTTTCAATCAAGACCAGCTTAGGTTTTTCAGCCAATGCTCGGTTAAGGGCGGCAGTATCCCCTTGATCAACAAACAACACGCGGTAAGCCCCGCGCTTGCTCAGGCTATCGAATAAACGGTAACTACCACCGTAACAATCGTGTGGTGCGACCAACAAATCGCCTGGCTTTAAAAATGTGGTGCAAACCAAATGAATCGCCGACATCCCGCTGCTGGTCATGACGGCACCCGCCCCCCCTTCCAGTTCAGCCAACGCTCGCTGTACCACATCACGTGTTGGGTTACCGCGACGTGAATAGTCATGTGCACGTGGCTGATTAAAATCAATAAAATTGTAAGTACTGGAGAGGTGAATCGGGGGGACAACGCAGCCGTATTGCTCGTCATCATTCAATCCGCTACGGACTGCAATTGTTGCCTGTTTACGCGTCATAAGGATTTCCACCAGCCGGGATCGAGAAAATGTTACGCCAGAGTAGACGCACAAATTCCGGACGTCAATACATCTGGACATCTAAACTTCTTTGCGTATAGATTGAGCAATGGAATAATAACCGTTAAAATTATTGTGGTTTTAGATATCTTAATGATGGCAGCCAGTATTCGGTGATGTTTTGTTTCATCGCAAAGACGGCAGAGAAAGGTATCAGCTATTAATTAAGTGTCACTTGGGAAGTGAAAGTCACTAGCACTACTGCAAACGGTCGAACATACCCAAATCAGTAAGTTGAGTGGGAGAGTATTGTTAGGATCGCAGTAAACTCAAGCAACAACGGCATTTCAGTGACCCTAGTCTAGTAAAATTGACATTTATTTAGTGAGAACAGCGAAGATCGGGCATAATTGGCCTGATTTCAGAATTTTATATTTTTCCGACAAATTTAAGGTGTCCCATGGCTGAGTGGAACGGCGAGTATGTCAGCCCTTACGCTGAACACGGCAAGAAAAGCGAGCAGGTTAAAAAAATCACGGTATCCATCCCGCTGAAGGTGTTAAAAATCCTCACGGATGAGCGTACCCGCCGTCAGGTCAATAACCTGCGCCACGCCACCAACAGTGAATTGTTGTGTGAAGCATTTTTGCACGCGTTTACTGGTCAGCCGCTGCCGAATGACGAAGATCTACGCAAAGAGCGCAGTGATGAAATTCCGGAAGCCGCGAAGATTTTAATGCGTGAACTAGGTGTTGATCCCGATACTTGGGAATATTGATTTCCAATGCTTCCCGTTCATCAAACATGATGAATAGGGGAGTAGAAATGAAAAAAGGCGCCTAGGGCGCCTTTTTCGTCTGACGAGCAGATATTACTTCTTAGCAGCACCTGGCACGCTGAAACGCTTGTTAAAGCGGTCAACACGGCCACCGGTCGCAACATCACGCTGCTTGCCAGTGTAGAACGGGTGGCATTCGCCGCACACGTCCAGATTCAGGTCATGACCAACGGTAGAGTTGATCTTGATAACGTTACCGCAAGAGCAAGAAGCAGTAACTAAATCGTATTTTGGGTGGATACCTTGTTTCATGGAAAACCTCTATATTTAGGCCGTGTCGCTATCCAGCCCTGTTTCGCCAGACACCACACGATTGATAACTAACAATCGCTGATAAAGTAACCAACGCTTGTTAACAGGATTTGATATCGAATTATATCAAAGGCGGCGAATCATACAGAATTTAGCCAAGCCGCGCAATCGAATCCGCACATTGTGTAGCATGCGGTGTAAACTATTCAATCTTTTTTGCTCAGGTCAATTTTCTCATTCAGGATAAAAACACATGTCCGTTGTTCAAGTGGCTTTACCCGTACCGCTGGCCCGTACCTTTGATTACCGATTAGACAGTGCCATGGACTGTCCGGTGGTAGGTGCTCGTGTCAGCGTGCCATTTGGTAAACGTACCGCTATCGGCATTGTGGTTGGGATTAGCGAGACAAGCGCATTTCCCCTTGAGCAACTGAAAGCCATTGATGCCGTTCTGGATGATCGCAGCTTATTTCCCCCCAGCCTATGGCGCATTCTATGTTGGGCAACCGACTACTACCACTATCCCATCGGTGAAGTGTTATTTCATGCCTTGCCTATTTTGTTGCGGCAAGGGAAACCGGCGCAGTCGGCACCTTTATGGCAATGGTTCGCGACCGAGCAGGGGCGCGCCACGCCACCAGAAAGCTTAAAACGCGCGCCAAAACAGCAACAAGCCCTCGCGGCGTTATTACAAAAACCGGTCTATCGTCATCAAGTAAATGAAATGGCGTTAACCGAAAGTGCGTTACAAGCTTTGCGCAGCAAAGGATTGATTGATCTACGCACCCAGACAGTAGCCACCACCGATTGGCGTCAGGGTTTTACGGTATTAGGCGAGCGGCTTCGATTGAATACCGAACAGGCCACGGCTGTTGGTGCTATCCGCAGCGAGGATACGCAGTTTGCTGCTTGGTTGCTGGCGGGGGTGACGGGTTCCGGTAAAACTGAAGTCTATCTGAGTGTACTGGAAAATATTCTGGCGCAGGGCCGTCAAGCGCTGGTGCTGGTACCTGAAATTGGTTTGACCCCGCAAACCATCGCCCGTTTCCGTGAGCGATATAACGCACCGGTTGAGGTGTTGCATTCCGGGTTAAACGACAGCGAACGTTTATCGGTCTGGTTGCGAGCCCGTGACGGTGAAGCTGCAATTGTCATTGGGACCCGCTCCGCACTGTTTACGCCGTTTGCCCGTTTAGGCGTGATTATTATCGATGAAGAGCACGATACCTCATACAAACAGCAGGAAGGTTGGCGCTATCACGCCCGAGATTTAGCGGTATTTCGCGCCCGTGAAGAGGGCATTCCCATCGTCATGGGCACTGCGACCCCTGCACTGGAAACGCTGCATAACGTACAAATGGGGAAGTATCGTCAGCTCACGTTGTCAAAACGAGCAGGCAATGCCAAACCGGCAGTACAGCACTTACTGGATCTTAAAGGATTGCCGTTAAAGGTCGGGCTTTCTCAGCCGCTGTTGAAAAGAATTAGCGCCCATTTACAAGCGGATAATCAGGTTATTTTGTTCCTGAATCGCCGAGGGTATGCACCTGCTTTACTGTGTCACGAGTGCGGCTGGATTGCCGAGTGTCAGCGCTGCGACCACTATTACACGTTGCATCAAAATCATCGCCAACTCCGTTGCCACCATTGCGACAGTCAAAGGCCCGTGCCTCAGCAATGCCCGAAATGCGGCACCACACATTTGGTGTCTGTCGGCGTGGGTACCGAGCAATTGGAGAATGAGCTAGCGCCTCTGTTCCCTGATACCCCTATCACCCGCATTGATCGTGACACGACGAGCCGCAAAGGTTCGTTGGAACAGCATTTGGCGGACGTTCATCAGGGCGGAGCACGTATTCTGATTGGTACGCAAATGTTGGCGAAAGGTCATCATTTCCCCGATGTGACGCTGGTGGCATTACTGGATGTTGATGGTGCACTCTTCTCAGCCGATTTTCGTTCAGCAGAGCGTTTCGCTCAGCTTTATACTCAGGTATCCGGCCGTGCGGGCCGTGCCGGTAAGCAAGGCGAAGTTATTTTACAAACGCATCATCCGGAACATCCGTTGCTACAAATTTTACTGCAACAGGGCTATGACGCCTTTGCCAAACAGGCACTTGCGGAACGTAAAAGTGTCTTTTTACCGCCTTATACGAGCCACATTATCGTGCGCAGCGAGGATCACGATAATCAGCAGTCAGCGCTTTTTCTGCAACAATTACGCAATTTACTGGAAGCCAGTCCGCTTAAAGATGATGCACTCTGGATAATGGGGCCAGTACCCGCCTTGCAAGCCAAACGTGGTGGGCGTTTCCGCTGGCAACTCTTGCTACAACATCCCTCACGCCAGCTATTACAGCGACTGATTAAAACGTCTCAGCCGTTGATCAATACGTTGCCGCAGGCGCGGAAGGTTAAGTGGGCGTTGGATGTGGATCCAATCGATAACTAATTACCCTTCGTCCTTGTCGCCGCAGCGTTGTTAGCTGCGCTCGCTTACCCGAATAACTGACTTTAGGTAATGAATAATCCTCATGTTATTCGAGGTACACATGGGTGGTTTTTTGTTTGATCCACGTCTCTAAGCAATCGTTTACTCTGCTTTCTGCGAGCCAGTTCGAAAAAACCTACTTATGTCACACTTTTAATGCAAATTAGGTAACAAATTACCCTCACTATCTGTATAGAATGTTCCAAAGTTTGTTATTAATCGAAACCATACTGCCATGAAAGGATATGAGCGCGGCCGACCGGTAACACTGATAGCCGTGTGACAACTCGTTAATATCCTGAGCGATTGGCCTCGGGATATCTCAAAGTCATTAGGGCTGGCATTACGCCAGAGCAAGGAGAAAGGCGTTGGAACAGAAGAAAGAATTCACGGTGGCCACCATGAAAGATGTTGCTGGCATGGCGGGCGTTTCAACAGCGACGGTATCACGTGCATTAATGAACCCCGAAAAGGTTTCAGCAGTGACCCGACAAAAAGTGGAACAAGCTGTTCTGGCTGTGGGTTACTCTCCTCATGCTTTGTCTCGCAACATCAAACGTAATGAATCACGCACCATTCTGGTCATCGTACCGGATATCAGTGATCCGTTTTTTGCCGACATCATTCAGGGCATTGAACATGCCGCCGCTCAGCAAGAATATCTGATCTTAATCGGCGACTGTGCACAACAAACTCAGCAAGAGCGTACTTTCCTTAATCTGATCATTACCAAACAGATCGATGGCATGTTGTTGTTAGGTTCGAATTTGCCTTTTGATGCCAGCAAAGAAGAACAACGCAATTTACCGCCGATGGTGATGGCAAACGAATTCTCACCTGAGTTGGAACTACCAACGGTACATATTGATAATCTGACCGCTGCTTTTGAAGCGGTTAACTATCTGCATGAATTAGGGCACAAACGCATCGCCTGCATCGCGGGCCCAGAGACGCTACCGCTGAGTCATTACCGGCTACAAGGGTACATTCAGGCGCTGCGACGTAATGGCGTTGTGGTCGATAACGATTATGTTATACGGGGTGACTTCAGTTATGAATCGGGTGCTGAGACCTTTGCTACCTTGATGGCACTACCCAATCCGCCAACGGCAATATTTTGTCACAATGATGTGATGGCGATAGGCGCAATGTGGCAGGCGAAGAGAATGGGGCTCAATGTACCGCGAGATGTCTCATTGGTGGGGTTTGATGATCTGAAGCTGTCACAATATTGCGATCCCCCCTTAACCACGGTAGCGCAACCTCGTTATCAAATTGGTCAGCAAGCCATGTTACTATTACTCGAACAGTTACAAGGGCATTCAGTACAAAGTGGCTCCCGCTTGTTAGACACCGAATTAATCATCAGGGAAAGTACTGCTGCGCCTAAAAGCTAGGCAAATATTCAGGGGTTCAGTAACATGACGGACTTATTCCATCATTATGACGCAGCGAAACGATAGTGGCACAAAGAGATTATGTAAGCCGAGGGCGCTCAGGAGCGCGGCGCAAAAGCACTAGCCGGAAAAAACGCAGTGCACCAGCAGTATCTAAAACCGTGGTGGCACTGGCCGTCGCGTTATTAGTGGTATTTGTTGGCGGCCTTTATTTCATTACGCACAATAAGCCAGATGAGCTTCCGTTGCTGCCCAATAGTGGCCCCCGTACAGGTAATGGGTTACCGCCAAAACCGGAGGAGCGCTGGCGCTACATTAAAGAGCTGGAAAATCGCCAAATTGGCGTACCGACACCGACCGAGCCTTCTGCTGGTGGTGAGGTTAATTCCAAGACTCAGCTGACGAATGAACAGCGGCAATTGCTTGAACAGATGCAGGCTGACATGCGTCAACAGCCAACACAGCTGTCTGAAGTTCCTTATAACCAAGGAATATCGGTGCCACGCTCAGCGGTAACGATTACACCGCCGACGACGAATATGCAGCAACCACTAACACAGCCACCACTAACGCAACCGCGTCAGGTGACAGCGCCAACACAGCCGCAAACGCAAGCACCATCGCAGACACGGGCGCAGACTCAAACGCAGCCACCGGTTTCTACACCGCCGCGAACACAACCTGTTGCACCAGTCACACAGGCCGCGACACCGCCGAAACCGGAAAAAGAGAAAGAAAAAGCACAGCGTTGGATGGTGCAATGTGGCTCATTCAAAGCCATCGATCAGGCTGAATCTATCCGAGCCCAGTTGGCATTTGGTGGTATCGAAAGCCGTATTACCACTGGCGGTGGTTGGAATCGCGTCGTGCTCGGCCCGTACAGCACTAAAGCGGCGGCAGATAAAACCTTGCAGCGTTTGCAGGGTGCAGGTCAATCAGGATGTATTCCCCTCGCTGTCGGGGGTTGAAAAGTCGTAATCCTCCCCCATTTATAATCTCAATATACCCCATACTGTTTTTCTGAAGGGCAGTATGGGGGTTCATTCAGTCTGCAACGAGGGTCCGCTCGTGACAACAATTGTAAGTGTTCGCCGTAATGGTCATGTCGTGATTGGTGGTGATGGCCAGGTCACCCTGGGCAATACCGTCATGAAAGGCAATGCTAAAAAAGTACGCCGTCTTTATAACAATAAAGTCATTGCTGGCTTTGCGGGGGGAACCGCTGATGCCTTTACGCTATTTGAATTGTTCGAGCGTAAATTGGAGATGCACCAAGGCCATCTGACGAAAGCGGCGGTTGAGTTAGCCAAAGATTGGCGCACTGACCGTATGTTACGCAAGCTTGAAGCACTCTTAGCCGTGGCGGATGAAACCGCATCACTGATCATTACCGGTAATGGCGATGTTGTTCAGCCTGAAGACGATCTGATTGCGATCGGCTCCGGCGGACCTTATGCCCAGTCGGCAGCGCGTGCGCTACTCGAAAATACCGAATTAGGTGCGCGGGATATCGTTGAGAAATCACTGAGTATTGCGGGGGATATCTGTATCTATACCAACCGCTTCCAAACCATTGAAGAATTGACGTACTAAGCATTAAACCGCTAGGCGTGATTAACGAATAAAGCGTAAGGATAGAGTGATATGTCTGAAATGACCCCACGTGAGATTGTCAGCGAACTTGATAGCTACATTATCGGGCAAGATAAAGCTAAACGCGCAGTGGCTATTGCTCTGCGTAACCGCTGGCGTCGTATGCAGCTCAACGAAGAGCTGCGCCATGAAGTGACCCCTAAAAATATTCTGATGATTGGCCCAACCGGTGTGGGTAAAACTGAAATTGCCCGCCGTCTGGCAAAACTGGCCAATGCGCCATTCATCAAAGTTGAAGCGACTAAATTTACTGAAGTTGGCTATGTGGGTAAGGAAGTGGATTCGATTATCCGCGATCTGACCGACGCAGCAGTAAAAATGGTTCGTCATCAATCCATTGAGAAAATGCGTTATCGTGCGGAAGAGTTAGCGGAAGAGCGTATTCTTGACGTGCTGATCCCACCGGCCAAAAATAACTGGGGCCAACCGGATGAAACCCAAGAACCATCGGCTACCCGCCAAGCGTTCCGCAAAAAATTGCGTGAAGGCCAACTAGACGATAAAGAGATTGAAATCGATCTGGCCGCTTCGCCAATGGGGGTGGAAATTATGGCACCTCCAGGTATGGAGGAGATGACTAATCAACTGCAATCGATGTTCCAGAACATCGCTGGTCAGAAACAAAAGCCACGCAAAATCAAAATCAAAGACGCATTCAAATTGCTGATTGAGGAAGAGGGCGCGAAGCTGGTTAACCCAGAAGAGCTGAAGCAGCAGGCGATTGATGCCGTGGAACAGCACGGGATCGTGTTCGTCGATGAAATCGATAAGATCTGTAAGCGCGGCCAAACGTCAGGTCCAGATGTCTCCCGCGAGGGGGTACAGCGTGACCTGCTGCCATTGGTTGAAGGCTGCACCGTGTCAACCAAACACGGTATGGTGAAAACAGACCATATTCTGTTTATCGCCTCCGGCGCGTTCCAAGTGTCTAGCCCGTCAGATCTTATTCCGGAATTACAAGGTCGCTTGCCTATTCGCGTAGAATTGCAGGCACTGACCACCGATGATTTCGAGCGTATCCTGACTGAGCCGAGTGCTTCGTTGACCGAGCAGTACAAAGCTCTGATGGCAACGGAAGGCGTGACGGTAGAGTTCACACGCGAAGGTATCCGTAAAATCGCGGAAGCAGCATGGCAGGTTAATGAGCGTACCGAGAACATCGGTGCTCGTCGTTTGCATACCGTGCTGGAGCGTTTGATGGAAGATATCTCCTATGACGCCAGCGAGAGTCAGGGTCAATCCATTACGATTGATGCGGAATATGTCGGTAAGCACTTGGATGAATTGGTCGCTGATGAAGACCTGAGTCGCTTCATTCTATAATTCGCCAGTCAATATCGAGTGGGAGGCAATGCCTCCCACTCTTGTTTTAGCGAACCTTGTTTTTCATTAATTCTGTTCTCGCGCATGTTACATTCATTAATGTTGTTTTCGTTAAAACCGTTTTCAGTAACAGGGTTTCCGTCAAGATTTTTGCTATCAAATTTATTTTTTGATGACATTATTTCTGGCGACATTATTCTTGGCAGACATGATTTTTATAACGCGCCAATATGGGCGGACCAGACTCCTATTAAATGAAGCGAAAAATGAGCCTATCAACCAACACCAGCCAAACTCAGGCTTGGCTGGAAAGCCTACGGCCACGAACCCTACCACTGGCTTTTGCCTCTATCGTTACTGGATCAGCACTGGCTTTCTGGCTCGATAGTTTTAAACCCGCCGTCGCTTTACTCGCTTTGTTAACCGCTGGCTTGCTGCAAATTCTCTCCAATTTGGCCAATGACTACGGTGATGCCATTAAAGGCAGTGATACCGAAGAGCGTATTGGGCCATTACGTGGCATGCAAAAAGGAATGATTACCCGCCATCAGATGAAAGTCGCACTGATTATCACTGTGGTGCTGACGATCATTTCTGGTGTTTCACTTATCGCCATTGCCTGTGAAAAGCCCAGTGATATTTTAGGCTTCTTAGTCCTCGGTCTGATGGCCATTATGGCGGCAATCACTTATACCGTGGGTAACAAACCCTATGGCTATATGGGATTAGGGGATATTTCTGTCTTAGTGTTCTTCGGCTGGTTAAGTGTCGCTGGGACTTATTACCTTCAGGCGGGCCACTTTGACAGCATTGTTATGCTGCCCGCCACGGCCTGTGGCTTACTCGCCACCGCTGTCTTGAATATTAATAATTTGCGCGATATCGAAAGTGACCGAGCCAATGGTAAAAATACGCTGGCGGTACGTTTAGGCCCAGTGGTCGCACGTTATTATCATGCCTTACTGATCGCGGCGGCTATCTTCTGCTTGGCGTTATTTAGCCTACTGAATCTGCACAGTTGGGCCGGATGGATTTTTGTTCTGGCAGTGCCATTGCTGGTTAAGCACGCGTTGTTTGTACTGCGTGAGCCAACATCAGCAGGTATGCGCCCGATGCTTGAGCATATGGTCAAGGCTGCACTCCTGACCAACGTCCTATTTGCTGTAGGCTTGGTTCTCAGTTAATCCTACCTCATTAATTGTCCGAGCAAGCAAGCAGAAAGGCTGGCTCGGATTGATTTAACAATTGATGCTTTTGCCAACAACGGCTAGAAAGGGATATACTTAGCATCCCAGCCGCAACCAGACGTAAATCCTATGAAATATGATACTTCCGATCTCTGCGATATCTATCATGAAGAGGTAAATGTGGTAGAACCACTGTTCTCCAATTTTGGCGGACGTACTTCATTTGGTGGCAAGATTACTACTGTAAAATGTTTCGAAGATAACGGCTTGTTGTTTGACCTACTTGAAGAAAATGGTCTGGGCCGTGTCTTGGTCGTTGATGGCGGTGGCTCGGTGCGCCGTGCATTAGTCAATGCCGAACTCGCTGATTTAGCCTTAAAAAACGAGTGGGAAGGTATTGTTGTTTACGGTGCCGTGCGTCAGGTCGATGAGCTGGCTGAGTTAGATATCGGTATTCAGGCAATGGCCGCTATCCCTGTTGGTGCTGCGGATGAAGGCATTGGTGAGAGTGATATCCGCGTAAACTTTGGCGGTGTGACCTTCTTCTCCGGTGACCATCTGTATGCTGATAACACAGGGATGATTTTGTCAGAAGAACCCTTGGATATTGAATAGCGTCCTAAGCCTCTCTCAGCGAAGCATAAAAAAGGGCGATATCAATATCACCCTTTTGCTTTCCTGTTATTTTAAGCAGGAAGAATTTGTGAAAGCCAGCCAGTACTCAGACTTCTTCCATCTTTCCCAGCAGAGCCCGCAAACGATCCTGCCAGACGTGCTGCTCTTGCTTTAGTTGCTCATTTTCGCGCACTAAGGCTTCACGACCACCCGCGGCATCCTGAACTTCTTGGGACAGGGTGTTATTTTTCTCTTTCAGCTCTTCAATTTCCATCTGCAACAATGTGATGGTATCAATCGCCTGCTGAACTTTAACTTCCAATTTCTCAAATACTTCAAATGACATTCTTCGGTCCCCTTATGGTAGCAAGGCGTACATCTTTGGGTCGCAGTCATCATGCTTCACCGAAGTTACTGTATGACCGACGTCACCGAGTCGAGTAAAGCAACCTTCGGCAGATGAAACTGCTGTGAATACTTATCGCGCTATATATCTATCGAACTAGTGAAACAAGCGCTATGTTCTCACGCGTTCCTTCGCAAAGGCGACGCAGCTTGATAAAACGATGCTCTTGATAAACTGATGCTCTTAAACGATTGTATGTAGCCAGTCTCCCCCTGTCTAGCGCCATACCGGCACAAACTACACTCTGTAGCAATTTCTTATAAGTGACTATCGGCGAAAACTGAAAGACGATGCCTATCTATTCTGTAGAATCGAACATTCTTTTAACAAGCAGGGAAAAAAGTACTGGTCTGATCACACTTTCAAAGTCCCTTAACAGCCATGCATAACGCGAAATCGCTCATTTTTATGACGCACTACACACATTTTGATTTCGCTATTTCTCGTTTGTGCTCGTTAACGATAAATTTACATCACCCCCTTCGTTGTCCGAAGGGCAAAAATAAGAAATACCCTATAAATCTCTGTCTCTAGGACATCTACTATGAGCCAAACCGCTAGTTCGACCTTGAAAGGCCAATGTATCGCAGAGTTCCTCGGTACGGGTCTGCTAATCTTTTTCGGTGTAGGCTGTGTTGCTGCGTTGAAATTGGCAGGCGCCAGTTTCGGACAATGGGAAATTAGTATTATTTGGGGCCTAGGTGTTGCCATGGCCATCTATTTGACCGCAGCAATTTCAGGTGCACATCTTAATCCGGCGGTAACCATTGCATTGTGGTTATTCGCTTGCTTCGATCGCCGCAAAGTTATTCCCTATATCGTGGCGCAGGTTGCCGGTGCTTTTTGTGCCGCGGCATTAGTGTACGGCCTGTATTACAACCTGTTCGTCGATTTTGAACAAACTCATCAAATGGTTCGCGGCAGTGCCGAGAGCCTCGATCTGGCCGGTATCTTCTCTACCTATGCCAATCCGCACATTTCTGTTTTCCAAGCATTCTTGGTTGAAACTGTGATTACCGCGATTTTGATGTGCCTGATTTTGGCACTGACTGACGATGGTAACGGCATTCCACGCGGTCCACTGGCACCACTGCTGATTGGTATTCTGATCGCCGTTATCGGTGCATCTATGGGGCCACTGACTGGCTTCGCGTTAAACCCAGCACGTGACTTTGGTCCGAAAACATTTGCTTATCTGGCAGGTTGGGGCGAAGTCGCCTTTACTGGCGGGCGTGATATTCCGTACTTCTTGGTGCCAATATTCGGGCCAATCGTCGGCGCGTTACTCGGTGCATTTGGTTATCGTGCGCTGATTGGTCGTCACTTACCTTGTGATGTCTGCGTCAGCGATGAAGACGAAACCACGGCCACGACCACAGAACGTAAAGCATAAATATTAGATACTGCGATAAACGGCAACTTAAAATGTGAGCTTATTATGACAACTGAAAATACGACTCAAAAAAAATATATTGTTGCGCTTGATCAGGGGACCACTAGCTCTAGAGCCGTGGTGATGGATCATGATGCTAATATCGTGAGTGTGTCTCAGCGCGAATTTACTCAAATCTACCCGAAAGCGGGTTGGGTTGAACATGACCCAATGGAAATATGGGCAACCCAAAGTTCTACATTGGTTGAAGTGCTGGCAAAAGCCGGTATCAGTTCTGATGAAATAGCAGGTATCGGTATCACCAACCAACGTGAAACCACGATTGTATGGGATAAAGAAACCGGTAAGCCGGTGTATAACGCGATTGTCTGGCAATGTCGTCGTACGGCAGATATCTGCGAAAAATTGAAAAAAGAAGGGCTGGAAGAGTATATCCGCCACAATACAGGCTTAGTGGTTGACCCTTACTTCTCCGGTACGAAAGTAAAATGGATCCTCGATAACGTCGAAGGTGCACGTGAGCGTGCTGAACGTGGCGAGTTGCTGTTTGGTACTGTGGATACTTGGCTGGTGTGGAATATGACACAAGGCCGTGTTCACGTAACGGATTACACCAACGCATCACGTACTATGATGTTTAATATCCGCACCAAAGAGTGGGATGAGCGCATGTTGACCGCGCTGAACATTCCACGCGCTATGCTGCCTGAAGTTCGCCCATCCTCAGAAATTTATGGCAAAACCAACATTGGTGGTAAAGGCGGGACGCGTATTCCAATCGCAGGGATTGCCGGTGACCAACAAGCGGCCTTGTTCGGCCAGCTTTGCGTACAACCGGGGATGGCGAAAAACACCTACGGTACGGGCTGCTTCTTGTTGATGAATACCGGTGAAGAAGCCGTTCAATCTAATCATGGATTGCTGACGACTATCGCTTGTGGTCCGCGTGGCGAAGTTAACTATGCGCTAGAAGGTGCGGTGTTTATTGGTGGTGCCTCTATCCAATGGCTGCGTGACGAGCTGAAATTGATCAGTGATGCCACCGACTCCGAATATTTCGCCACTAAAGTGAAAGACAGTAACGGTGTATACGTCGTGCCTGCCTTTACTGGATTAGGTGCCCCTTATTGGGACCCGTATGCCCGTGGTGCGATTTTCGGCCTGACCCGTGGTGTTAACAGTAACCATATTATCCGTGCAACACTGGAGTCGATTGCTTACCAAACTCGCGATGTGTTAGATGCAATGCAAGCGGATTCCGGCGAACGCCTGAAATCACTGCGTGTAGACGGTGGCGCAGTGGCTAACAACTTCTTGATGCAGTTCCAAGCTGATATTCTGGGTACGCGTGTTGAGCGTCCTGCTGTGCGCGAAAGCACGGCATTGGGTGCTGCCTTCCTCGCGGGTCTGGCAACGGGCTTCTGGAATGATCTGGACGAAGTGAAGAGCAAGGCAACGATTGAGCGTGAGTTCCGCCCAGGGATTGAAACCACCGAGCGTGATTTCCGCTATAAAGGTTGGAAGAAAGCTGTGGCTCGTGCTCAGGCATGGGAAGAGCACGACGAGTAACACCCCGCCTGTTTTACGCTGAACGTGCTTTTATATTGGACGTAATTTGCAAACAACGCGCTATCACCCCCGATAGCGCGTTTTTCGTTTAATTCCCGATGAGCTTACACCGAGCTAACACCCCTACGACTTCAAGTACGAAGGGTGGTAGAATTCCCGCCCAAACTCAGTTCCTCATCCCGCAATCAACAGGTCTAACCATGAAACGTGAATTAGCCATCGAGTTTTCCCGTGTTACCGAAGCCGCTGCATTAGCAGGGTATAAGTGGCTGGGTCGAGGCGATAAAAATGCCGCTGACGGCGCCGCTGTAAGGGCTATGCGAATTATGCTCAATCAGGTCAACATTGATGGGCAAATTGTTATCGGTGAAGGTGAAATCGATGAAGCACCCATGCTGTTTATCGGTGAAAACGTCGGCACGGGGCAAGGGGATGCTGTTGATATCGCGGTTGATCCCATTGAAGGCACGCGCATGACTGCCATGGGGCAGGCTAATGCCTTGGCAGTACTGGCCGTCGGCGATAAAGGCACATTTTTACATGCGCCTGATATGTACATGGAAAAGCTGGTGGTTGGCCCAGGGGCGAAAGGCGCTATCGACCTGAACTTGTCGCTTGAGCAAAACCTACGCAATGTAGCTCGTCAGTTGAACAAGCCCTTGGCTGATCTCACGGTGATCACCCTCGCTAAGCCACGTCATGACGGCATCATCGCTGAAATGCAGCAACTGGGTGTAAAAGTATTCGCTATTCCTGATGGTGACGTCGCGGCGTCTATTTTGACCTGTATGCCCGAAAGTGAAGTCGATGTGATGTACTGCATCGGTGGAGCCCCTGAAGGCGTTATTTCTGCTGCGGTTATCCGTGCTTTAGACGGTGACATGCAAGGCCGCTTATTGGCGCGTCACCACGTTAAAGGGGATAACGACGATAACCGCCGTATTGGCGAGCAAGAGTTAGCACGCTGCAAATCAATGGGTATTGAAGCCGGTAAGGTTCTGCTGCTGGGGGATATGGCCCGCAATGACAATGTCATTTTCTCTGCCACTGGGATTACCAAAGGTGACTTACTGGAGGGGATTTATCGCAAAGGGAACATGGCGACCACCGAAACATTGCTGATCCGAGGCAAATCTCGGACTATTCGCCGCATCCGCTCCACTCATTTCCTCGACCGTAAAGATCCGGCGCTGCATGAGTTTTTACTGTAGTGGTCACAGCAACACCGTTCGTCAGGTAATACCCTTTGTCACAGCAATAAAAACGGGTACTGGACTCAGTACCCGTTAGTCTAAATTAAGCGCGGTGCTCTTGGGGCTGCATCCGATGGGATAACGGCCACCAGCAGAGTAAAATCACGATTGCCATCGCGAACATTAACAATCCCAGACTGAATTGCCCCGTTTGCGGCAGCATGGCGGATAGCCATGTCGCTAATCCTGAACCCACATTTTGCAATCCACCCACTAAGGCGCCAGCCGCACCGGCCAGATAAGGAAAGGGTTCCATTGCCCCTGTCGTTGCCAGTGGGAATAGCATGCCCGCACCAAAGAAAAAGAGGGCGGCAGGTATCACTAACGTCCAGATATTCATCACGCCAAACCAACTGGGGATCCACATCATTAGCCCAGCCAGCAGGCAACTGATAACGGAATGCCACATCAAACTGTGGAAGTTCTTACCGTCACGGCCGGCATACCATGCACCAAAGAAGGCCGCCGGAATGGGTAAAATAAACAAAATACTGACGGTCACACCACTTAACCCAAGCACGCCCCCCATCAACACGCCCGCACTGGCCTCAAATACGGCAATCCCCGCTAATGCACCAATTAACATCACCAGATAACAGCTAAAAGCACCGTCAGATAACAACAGACGAAAGCTGGCTAACATACGCCGTTTTTCCGTTTGCTGTGGCCGAGTTTCTGGTAACCACCGGAACATACAAAATGCGACTAAACCGCATAAAAACAGCAGAAATGCATAGGAAGAACGCCAGCCAAACAGGCTTGCCAGTACCCCACCGATAACCGGTGCTAGTAGCGGGCTGACCAAAATCCCCATGTTTAACATGCTGTTGGCATAACGTAATGACGAGCCAGAATAAAGGTCACGGGGCATTGTCCGCGCCATAACGCCCGCAACACCCGTCCCCATGCCCTGCAAAGCACTGGCTGCCACCAACATGGTTAAGCTGCTGGCCAGCAAAGCGCCTAATGCGCCTAACATAAAGATCATCATGCCCGCCAGAATCACCGGGCGACGACCGACACGGTCGGAAAGCGGGCCATAAATCAGCTGTGAAAAGCCATAGGTCAACAAATATGCCGCCATCACACGCTGCACTACACCGGTACGAACCGAAAAATCACGGGCGATATCCGCGATGACTGGCACATAGATCGTTTGCGCCATTTGGCCCACGGCAACTAGCAGGATTAACATCACAAGCAGGTGAAGATTTTCTATTTTTTTCATTATCTTAAAGAATCAATAAGCCGTAATACGTGCCTTTTTTGTGACACACCTCACTATCGGCGTATAAGCTAACAAATTTTGATTATTTATCTATGTAGCACGACATATTACAAAATCGTCTGCTGGCAGATAAAAACACCAAGCACGTAAAGTAAACTGTCCATATTCACGTTGGCGAAATGAATCTTTTAAGTAAAACAGCGCGATAACATTTAATCGATAATACTTTTTAGGCAAATCCCCTAAAATATCGCCTGCGCTTTTGGCATGACTTCTAATAGGGACCATAACGATGGCTGAATGGGTTAGTGGCAAGATTACTCACGTCGATCACTGGACAGACGCGCTGTTCAGCATTCGGGTTAATGCACCGGTCGATCCCTTTACGGCTGGCCAATTTGCCAAGCTGGCATTAGATATCAATGGTGAGCGGATACAACGGGCTTATTCATACGTTAACGCCCCAAGTGATGAGAATCTGGAGTTCTATCTGGTCACGGTGCCGGAAGGTAAACTCAGCCCTCGGCTGGATCAATTGGCTGTCGGCGATGAGGTGATGGTGACTAAGCAAGCTGCGGGTTTCTTCGTGCTGGAAGAGATACCCGATTGCGATACCTTATGGATGCTGGCCACCGGCACCGCCATCGGCCCCTATCTGTCTATTTTGCAGGAAGGGCGTGATCTGGAACGCTTCAAGAATGTGGTATTGGTCCATGCGGCCCGTTTTGCTCGTGACCTCAGTTATTTGCCATTGATGCAGCAATTGGAACAACGCTATAACGGCAAACTTCATATTCAGACCGTAGTAAGCCGCGAGCAGTCTCCCGGTTCGTTGACTGGCAGGGTGCCTGCACTGATTGAGAGTGGTGCATTGGAAGCGGCAGTGGGCTTGAAGATTGATGCTGCAGATAGCCATGTCATGCTGTGCGGCAATCCGCAAATGGTGCGTGACACTCAGCAGTTACTGAAAGAACAGCGTGAGATGCGTAAACATCTGCGCCGTAAACCGGGGCATATGAGTAGCGAGCAGTATTGGTAGTAGGCGGCATGAGTTAGGCGACAGCCCAGAAATTTATGGGTCAGCGCTACGACCAACTGATGATTTCGATGTGGATGGTCGGTTGGGCACAAATGATATGCCAACCGACCTAACCAACGTGCTAGTCGGCTAAAGGCTCGTAAACCGGCTATCAGCTAGCCGGTTCAAATGAGCTTCGAGTACTAGCCTGTGTTGCGCATGCCTGCCGCAACACCTGCAATCGTCACCATCAATGCTTGTTCAACACGCGCATCAGGGTGTTCTTGCTGGCGTGAACGGTGCAACAGTTCTGCTTGCAGGACGTTCAACGGGTCGGTATACACGTTACGTAGCGCGATAGACTCCGCAATCCACGGCAAATCAGCCATCAAGTGATCGTCATTGGCAATCGCCAGCACCACTTTAATATCGGCTTCTAACTGATCGCGTAATTGCTGGCCCAGCGGCCACAGAGATTTTTCGACCAAACGCTGATCGTAATATTCTGCTAACCACAAATCGGCTTTAGCGAACACCATTTCCAACATACCAATACGCGTCGAGAAGAACGGCCAGTCACGACACATGGCAGCGAGCGCATCACGCTTACCGGCATCAATCGCTTTCTGCAAACCGGCACCTGCACCCAACCAAGCGGGTAGCATCAGGCGGTTTTGTGTCCACGCGAAGATCCATGGGATGGCACGTAAGCTCTCTACCCCGCCGTTCGGGCGGCGTTTGGCAGGGCGTGAACCTAATGGCAGCTTACCTAACTCCAGCTCTGGCGTTGCGGCGCGGAAATAAGGGACGAATTCTGGATTCTCACGCACATAACCGCGATACATATCGCAGGATGCATCAGACAAGATATCCATCACCTCAATCCATTCTTTCTTCGGTTCCGGTGGTGGGAGCAGATTCGCTTCCAAAATAGCACCTGCGTACAGGGCTAAACTGCTGATGGTGACTTCCGGTAGACCAAATTTAAAGCGGATCATCTCGCCTTGTTCAGTGACACGTAAGCCGCCTTTCAGGCTACCCGGAGGCTGCGAGAGCAGCGCAGCATGGGCTGGTGCACCACCGCGACCGATAGAACCCCCACGACCATGGAACAGCGTCAGGGAAATACCTGCTTTCTCGCAGGTTTTGATCAAGGCGTCTTGTGCACGATATTGCGCCCAAGATGCGGCCATCACACCGGCGTCTTTCGCCGAGTCAGAATAGCCAATCATCACCATCTGTTTGCCTTGAATCAGACCACGATACCAGTCGATGCTCAGCAACTGCGTCATCACATCGTCTGCGTTGTTTAAATCATCAAGGGTTTCGAACAGCGGCGCGACCGGCAATGTGAACGGGCAACCCGCTTCTTTCAGCAATAAATGCACAGCCAGTACGTCGGAAGGGACTTTCGCCATGGAGATAACATAGGCGGCGATAGAGCCTTGCGGGGCTTCAGCAATCACCCGACAAGTTTCCAGTACTTCCTGTGTATCAGCGCTTGGCTCCCATTTCAGTGGAACCAGCGGGCGCTTGGAGTTCAATTCACGGATCAGGAAGGCCTGTTTGTCCGCTTCAGACCAGCTCTCATAATCGCCGAGGCCCAGATAGCGGGTTAACTCTGCAATGGCATCGGTATGACGGGTGCTTTCTTGGCGTACATCGATACGCACCAAAGGCACACCAAAACAGCGGACGCGGCGCAGTGTATCCAGTAACTGACCATTGGCGATGATCTCCATGCCGCAGGCTTTCAGGGACTGATAACAGGCGTAGAGTGGGTCCCACAGTTGGTCATTGCTCACCAACAGATCAGTCGGTGGCAACACTCGCTCACCTTTCAGGCGTTTTTCCAGATAGGCCTGCGTGTTTGTTAACTGAGTCCGAACACGTTTCATCAGTTCACGATACGGTTCTGGCACTTCGTCGCCACCAGCCAATTCACGCAGTTCAGGCGTACATTCAGACATTGAAAGCTCTGATACCAGAACCTGAATATCACGCAGGAACAAATCAGTGGCTTTCCAACGGCTGAGCAGTAGCACGTGGCGAGTAATTTCTGCCGTCACATTGGGGTTACCGTCACGGTCACCGCCCATCCATGAGGTGAAGCGAATCGGCACGGCTTCAACCGGCAAACGGTAATCGAGGGAGTTTTGCAACTGCTCATTAAACTCGCGCAAGAAAGCAGGTACGCCTTCCCACAGGCTATTTTCCACCACGGCAAAGCCCCATTTGGCTTCATCAACAGGGGAAGGGCGAATTTTACGAATTTCGTCGGTATGCCATGATTGTGCGACTAACTGCCGTAAACGACGCATGATCTTGTTGCGTTCGTAATCGGCTAAATCATTATGATCCAACTGGCTCAGGCAGGTATTCACTTCCACCAGTTTATGAATCAACGTACGGCGAGTTATTTCGGTTGGGTGAGCAGTTAAGACCAGCTCAATGGATAACTCTTCAACCGCGCTGCGCATATCTTTCTCGCTCAGCTTTTTATTTTTTAACCGAGTGAACAGTTGAGCCAGCGCTTCTGGATTGCTTGCCGCTTCACCGTGGGGTGAAATGCTGTGGTATTGCTCCGCCGTATTCGTCAGATTGAGGAATTGGCTAAAAGCACGGGCGACAGGTAACAGCTCGTCGTTGGACAGATTTTGCAGCGTCGTCAGCAGTTCCTGACGGCTCGCTTCATTCCCCGCTCGCGAAGATTTGGATAATTTACGGATGGTTTCTACCCGATCAAGGATGTGTTCGCCTAACGCTTCCTTGATGGTTTCCCCGAGTAGTTTGCCGAGCATACTGACGTTACTTCGCATTGCGGAATATTGTTCGTTCATATGACCCCTAACATACCCGTCATCATCCAAGTTGCAGGCAAAAGGGCTTAATCGCTGGCCGCCTGCCTGCATCTTGAAATCTATTGGGTATATGATTTCTTTTTGTACCCTTCGTAACTTGATGGGTATGTAAATTAATTTCACCCAGAAGGCTGAGATGGACAATTCCACTCGCCACGTTCAATTCCATACCCCAATTGACACTATTTTCAGCAAAAAAACATCAATTTTAGGGATATTTCTGAAATTTAATTACCGAGGTTAGGTTATCAGTCTGGCTTATGGGCAATATTGATCCGCCTACCTCATTAGAGTTATTTTTGCTGACAAAAATGGTCAACTAACTGACCAATCAGCTCACGAGTGGGTTCGATAAAGGCCATATCGATAAATTCATCTGGCTGGTGGGCCTGATTAATTGAGCCTGGCCCCAGAACCAGTGTCGGGCAGATTTGCTGGATAAACGGCGCTTCAGTGCAGTAGTTCACTACCGCAGTGCGCTCACCCAATAATTTTTCAATAACACCGACCATATGATGGTCTGTCGGGCATTCATAGCCAGGAATCGGGGGATGCAGTTCATCAATACTCAAACGGCCTGGCCAGCGTTCACTCACCGGTGCCAACGCCTCTGCCATCAACTCATCCAGATCGCTTAAGGTGAGACCGGGCAATGGGCGGATATCCATATGTAATTCGCAACAAGCACAGATGCGGTTTGCAGCATCACCACCGTTGATATGACCAAAATTCATCGTCGGATAAGGGACGGTAAACGCGGGATTGTGATAACGCTCCTGCAGCTTAGTGCGCAGTTTCATTAACTCAGTAATGGATTCATGCATTAAATCAATCGCATTGACGCCACGCGCTGGATCACTGGAATGGCCGGATTGGCCCGTGATACGGATGGCGTTGGAAATATGCCCTTTGTGCGCCCGCACCGGTTGCAGTGAGGTGGGTTCGCCAATAATGGCAAAATCAGGGCGCAGCTGGGAGGAGGCGGCAAAGTAGCGTGCGCCTGCCATCGTGGTTTCTTCATCGGCGGTGGCCAGAATATACAGCGGCTTACTCAGCTTGCTGGCATCAATATCGCGTACTGCATCTAAAATGAAAGCAAAAAAGCCTTTCATATCGGCAGTACCTAAACCGTATAACTTATTGTCGTGCTCGGTCAGTGTGAAGGGATCTCGCGTCCAACGCCCTTCATCGTAAGGCACAGTATCGGTATGGCCAGCCAGCAGCAGCCCCCCTTTGCTTGTGCCGCTATTCGTTTCTCCAATACTTGCAAGCAGGTTAAATTTATGGCGTGTATTGGGGACGGGTTGAATTTCGATACGAAAACCTAAGTCTGCGAACCATCCAGCCAACAAGTTGATTAACGCCTCATTACTTTGATCAAGGGCGCCATCGGTCGCGCTGATGGAAGGCGTGGCGATTAACGCCCGATACAACTCAATAAATGGAGGTAATTTCATCTTCACTGTTGACAGCCTTTGGTTAGGATAGTATCAATATTCATGCAATTATTATGAATAAAAATACATTAAGCTTAAGCGTAAGGGAACCTTAAAACGCCCTTAAATTTACGAAAATGTCAATGCCCAATCGCGTGGGGAACAGTAAAACCTTGCTGACTACCCAAAAACTGGTTTTGACTACTTATGTTTTTAAAACCAATTTATGTGTTTAAACCCAATAACATTTTTATAGCCAAAGTACGGGGTGTTACAGCCAGCGGATGAATCTCACCCACATCGCTGCAACATCAAGTAAGCAAGGTAAGGTGAACTGAACCCATGTTAAATACGCTAATTGTTGGTGCTAGTGGCTATGCCGGCGCGGAGCTTACGGCTTACCTGAATCGTCACCCACATATGAACATAACCGGTTTAACGGTTTCAGCGCAAAGTGCAGATGCAGGAAAATTACTTTCTGACCTGCACCCGCAGCTAAAAGGCATCATCGATCTCCCGCTGCAACCCTTGGTGAATGTGGCTCAGGCGGCAAAAGGTGTCGATGTGGTTTTTCTTGCCACTGCCCATGAAGTCAGCCATGACTTAGCGCCACAATTTTTAGCCGCAGGTTGCGTCGTATTCGACCTCTCCGGCGCATTCCGCGTTCAGGATACCGCGTTCTACAGCCAGTATTACGGTTTTGAGCACCAGCACGCGGATTGGCTGGATAAAGCGGTATATGGGTTGGCTGAATGGCAAGCAGAAGACATCAAACAAGCCCAATTGATCGCGGTTCCTGGCTGTTATCCAACCGCCTCTCAACTGGCGCTAAAGCCGTTAGTGGATGGCGGTTTACTCAATGATGCGCAATGGCCAGTGATTAACGCCGTCAGTGGCGTTAGCGGTGCGGGGCGTAAAGCCAGCATCGGTAACAGTTTTTGCGAAGTAAGTTTGCAGCCGTACGGTTTGTTTAATCATCGTCATCAACCCGAGATTGTTGCTCATTTGGGTACGCCGGTGATCTTTACTCCGCACCTAGGCAACTTTGCGCGCGGTATTTTGGCGACGATCACTTGTCGATTGAAGGCAGGCGTGACGGCAGAGGATATCGCTGAGGCGTATCACAATGCTTATCAAGATAAGCCGCTAGTGCGGTTATATCAGCAAGGTGTACCGGCACTGAAAGCCGTAGTTGGCCTACCTTTCTGTGATATTGGTTTCTCTGTAAAAGGCGAGCATTTAATCATTGTCGCGACAGAAGATAACCTGCTGAAAGGGGCGGCTGCGCAGGCCGTACAATGCATGAATATTCGTTTTGGCTTTGCGGAAACCCAATCCCTACTGTGAGTCACGCTAGGGTAGCCAGTGACCGAGCCAGAATAGGCAGATACAGATACTTTATCCAATTAGATTGAGGCGAAACATGATAAACCCGTTGGTCATTAAATTAGGTGGCGTGTTGCTGGACAGCGAAGAAGCGCTGGAACGCCTGTTTACTGCATTAGTGACCTATCGTGAGAAGCATGAGCGCCCGCTTGTGATTATGCACGGTGGTGGCTGTCTGGTTGATGAGCTGATGAAAAAACTCGCGTTGCCGGTCGTCAAGAAGAATGGCCTGCGGGTTACTCCGGCTGATCAGATTGATATTATCACTGGCGCACTGGCAGGAACGGCCAACAAAACCTTGTTGGCTTGGGCGATAAAACATCAAATCAATGCCGTTGGCCTGTGTTTAGGTGATGGTGATACTGTGCCGGTGACGCCGTTAGATGCCGAGTTAGGGCATGTGGGCAAAGCTCAACCGGGTTCACCGGCATTGGTGCAAACTTTGTTGGCTGTCGGGTATATGCCAATCATCAGCTCAATTGGCATAACGGCGGATGGCAAACTGATGAATGTGAATGCGGATCAGGCTGCAACAGCACTGGCCGCGACATTGGGCGCAGATCTGATTTTGTTGTCCGATGTGAGCGGCATTTTGGATGGCAAAGGCCAGCGGATTGCAGAAATGACGGCGCAGAAAGCAGAACAATTGATTGCTCAGGGCATTATTACCGATGGCATGATTGTTAAAGTGAATGCGGCGCTGGATGCGGCACGCTCATTGGGGCGTCCAGTCGATATCGCCAGTTGGCGTCATGCAGATCAACTGCCAGCGTTGTTTAATGGTGTGCCCATTGGTACCCGTATTCTGGCGTGATACTGTTTATTTAAATTCCTTTACCCGACGCTATTGGCGTGGCAGGTTGTTGGCAACCAGCTAACAAGCCTGTCGCTGCAACAGTGCAGGGTATTCTATCGTGTAATTAGGGAAGCAAGATTATGGCATTGTGGGGCGGACGGTTCAGTCAGGCAGCAGATCAGCGTTTTAAACAATTCAACGATTCCCTGCGGTTTGATTACCGGCTAGCAGAGCAGGATATTATCGGGTCTGTTGCTTGGTCGAAGGCGCTGGTCACCGTTGGCGTATTAAGCGCAGACGAGCAGCAACAATTAGAGCAGGCACTTTCTGTTTTGTTAGAAGAAGTGCAGGCCGATCCACAGGCCATTTTGAACAGCGATGCGGAAGATATCCATAGCTGGGTAGAAACTAAACTGATTGATAAGGTCGGCGATTTAGGCAAAAAACTGCACACTGGCCGTAGCCGTAACGATCAGGTCGCGACGGACCTAAAATTGTGGTGCAAATTCCAGATAACTGAATTAAAGGCCGCTGTTCAGCAGTTGCAGCAGGCGTTGGTTATCACGGCTGAAGCTAATCAGGATGCGGTGATGCCGGGTTATACCCACTTACAACGCGCCCAGCCGGTGACTTTTGCCCATTGGTGTTTGGCCTATGTTGAAATGCTCGCCCGTGATGAAAGCCGTTTGCAAGATACCCTGAAACGCCTTGATGTCAGCCCATTAGGCAGTGGGGCATTGGCAGGTACAGCTTATGCTATCGATCGCGAGCAATTGGCGGGCTGGTTAGGTTTTGCTTCTGCGACCCGTAACAGCCTCGATAGCGTTTCTGATCGTGACCATGTGTTAGAACTCCTATCGGATGCCAGTATCGGTATGGTGCATCTATCTCGCTTCGCAGAAGACTTAATTTTCTTCAACAGTGGTGAAGCGGCATTTGTCGACTTATCCGATCGCGTGACGTCAGGCTCTTCCTTGATGCCGCAAAAGAAAAATCCCGATGCATTAGAATTGATTCGCGGTAAGTGTGGCCGAGTACAAGGTGCATTGACCGGTATGATGATGACACTAAAAGGCTTGCCTTTGGCCTATAACAAAGACATGCAAGAAGACAAGGAAGGGCTGTTTGATGCGCTTGATACTTGGCTCGATTGCTTGCACATGGGTGCGCTGGTATTGGATGGCATTCAAGTAAAACGCCCACGTTGCCAAGAAGCGGCGGAACAGGGCTACGCTAACGCGACAGAACTGGCTGACTATTTGGTCGCTAAAGGCGTGCCGTTCCGTGAAGCGCACCATATTGTCGGTGAAGCCGTGGTGGAAGCCATTCGTCAGGGTAAAGCGCTAGAAGCCCTATCGCTCAGTGATTTGCAAAAATTCAGTACTGTCATCGGTAACGATGTGTATCCGATTCTGGCCTTACAGTCTTGTCTGGATAAACGTGTCGCTAAAGGTGGTGTGTCGCCACAGCAAGTCGCCTTGGCTATCACTGAGGCTAAAACCCGCCTGTTTTAGTTTGCTAAGAACTAATACCTATTATGGGCCACTTTATCGTGGCCCATTCTTTTCGAAATACCTGCCCCGAATATTCCTATTAATTCACCGACTCAGAAATTCAATCAACGTTACAGCAACACTTATTTATCGATGAATTATTCTTTCTATAAAATCAATATTCTCAGTGACATACTTTTTTATTTATGAAGGTGATTGAGTTTGTACCTACAAATGATTATGATAATTATTCTCAAATAATGGCGTGGGAATATATCTTCGACTAGCATTAATTAATTAAAAAAATCAGCTCTACGCTAATAACGGAAGACCTTAATTAGGAAGGTTAATTGCCCCACGAATAAGACATATCAATTATTCTGGCTAAATTAACTCCTCTTTGTATGGTTTACGTTATTTAAATACTTGATAGAAAATTACGACACATTAATTATCCGGTTATTTATATCGCTCGGAGCGGATAGCTATTATCCAAACGACGGGCAAATTGTTAAGACTAAAATAATTAATATATGTATTTCTTTTGTATTAATAAGGATGAGTTTTCATAAATGGATAATATGGCTAGAGATAAAAAAGAAACCATAATCTCAAAAAATAAGATTGCACTGGGCCTCATTTTAGCTCTCACCACTCAGGGCTATACTGAAGATGCTAGCGCGGAAACAGCAGTATCATCATCGATTAAAAATGACATGGTGCTAGATAAGCTCAAAGTCGAAGAGACGAGTCATGCTCAGGAAGGCGACTGGGTTTACGATGAAATACACTCGGTAAGCGAAATATCCCGTGAACAAATGGATAACCGGCCAGCACGTCATGTAGCTGATATATTAGAACAAACATCGGGCGTTTATTCCAGCGTAAGCCAGCAAGATCCCGCGTTATCCATCAATATCCGTGGCATGCAGGACTATGGCCGCGTCAATATGAATATTGATGGCATGCGTCAGAATTTTATGAAAAGTGGCCATGGGCAGCGCCATGGGGTGATGTATATTGATCCCGAAATACTGAGTAGTGTTGTCATTGAAAAGGGCCCCAGCAGTGGTATAGGAGGGGCAGGTGTTATTGGTGGTATTGCCACTTTCAGGACTTTTAATGCCAGTAATTTTCTCGAACCAGGAAAAGAGATTGGCGGTAAAGTCCGAGCAATAACCGGCGATAATGGCACTCAATTTATCGGTAGTGCGGTACTCGCAATCGGGAATGAATATGGCGATATAATATTGGCTGCCAGTGAACGGAATCTGAAAGAATATTGGCCTGGCAATAAAGGCCATATTGGTGATATTCGTTTTGGCACCGGTTCCAAAACGCTGGGTGAAGAAATGAAGAAAATCAAAGTTGATTTTTCTAATTATAAAATGGATTCACAGTTGGCCAAAGTGGGGTGGAATATCTCTGCCGATCAGCGTTTGGTATTCAGCTATTTGCAGACACAAATAAATAGCCCCAATGCTGGTATGTTCACCCATGTTTATGATAGGCCAAACTCGAAGCGTAAGATAAATTACGGCTGGTTAAGCAGCAGCGTCAGTGATGTGAAAAATAGCAATGTCGGGCTGGATTATAGCTTAAAGCCAGAACATATCGCGTGGTTGGATATGACGGCAAAAATCTATTATGTTGATACCGACGATAAAACCGATACCCATAATGCCAACCCCGTTTTCCGCGATAAATTCTGGACCCAAACCCGCTTAACCACTCAGGGGTTACAACTGCAAAACACCAGTCTATTCGCCCCAGCAGATCAGCATCAATTTCGCCTGAATTATGGCCTAGAGTGGTTCAGTGACCGTTCGCGAGGTAATTCAACTCATGAGTCCATGTTAGGGGTCACCCCACCGGGAAAACGCACCATTACCAGTACTTTCGCGCAGGTTAATTACGACTATAGCGATTGGCTACGGTTAGAAGGCGGCTTACGTTATGATCACTACCGCTTGCAGGGGAATACTTGGATGTGGACTGATGAATCCCTTCACACCCGTGATAATCCTTGCCGTAAGGGATCTTTCTTTGGTCCTTCTTGCCTTAGAAAAGAAAAGTACGCCATGACATGGGATGTGGATCGCCGAGAACAACAATTTTCACCCACGATGGCCATGGGGATAAAGCCCGGAGTCCAGTGGTTGGAGTTCTTTGGTAATTACGGTAAGTCCTGGCGACCACCGGCGATTACCGAAGTCCTTGCCACCGGCAGTGCGCATGGGCACGGTTGGTCTTTACCGAACCCTGTATTAGCGACTGAAAAGTCTAAGGCATGGGAAACTGGTATTAATCTTCAAAAACAAGGCTTGTTTATCAATGAAGATCGCTTCGCCGCAAAACTGGCGTACTTTGATACCCGCGTCAGTGATTATATCAATCTTGAATTATCCAAACATAAGCCTAAATTTGGTGGCTCATCCTTTGCGAATGCAACTTATATTAATAATTTATTGAAAACCCAATTTCGAGGGCTGGAGTATCAATTAAGTTATGATGCTGGCTTTATTTATACAAATTTAAATTATACCAGAATGATTGGGGTAAATAGTATTTGTTCAAAATATGCGTGGTTGGGTGGTGTACAGAGAATGGTACGTGATAGGAAGAAATATTACTTCTCGGTTGAGTCTCCTGAAATGAATGATGTGGTAAAGTGTAAGAAAACTAATAATATATTTAGCTCATCAGCTTATTTACCTGGTGATCGTGGTAGCCTAACATTAGGTGGAAGAATATTTGATCAAAAGCTGGATCTCGGTACCATTATCCGTTATAACAAAGGACATCAAGATTATACAGCTTTGGCTAAGGACGGTAATGTCTTCGTTGCATATGTGGCGGATTGGCCGAAATATACTTTATTTGATCTTTACGCCAGTTATAAGGTGACGAATAATCTTACTTTGCGCAGTTCAATAGAAAATATCACTAACCGAGCTTATATTGTGAGTTATGGGGATTCTCTTTCCTTCTCTCCAAATCGAGGTAGAACTATACAGGGTGGTTTTGAATATAAGTTCTAATATACATACTTTAAATAGATAACACACAGCATTCTATAATTTTATAAAACAGATATATTATTTAAATATAATAATTTTAGTATTCAGGTGAATAACACATTCACCTGTGAGTCAGGGTGGCTCAATGATGAGTCACTCATTCGTTGTTAACTAATATAAGGAAATTATTATGACCATAACCATTAAATACGATAGCGAACTCGCTGATTATTCCATTTCAACTTATGCTAAAGTCTGGGCAGACAAGCATGGTGATATCATGGAAGCAGCCAGAGGTGACCGCAAATACGGAGATTTTGAAGGAGGGACCGGCTTTTCAGGTACCAAATACTCTCTACCTAGCTCCCATGGCGGTAGTACTGGGCTGATTGTTGAAGGGGATGTAACTTACTCCTTTATGCCACAACATACGTTCTACGGCAAAATTGATAGCTTAGAACTGGGGGAGGAACTTACCTCTAATCCTAATGGTAAATACCTGAGTGAAGTACAGCTAAAATTAAGTGGGTTGGATATTTCTGGCGAATTCGACGATAACAAATCGAAGGAAGAAAATCAGCAAGGAGAAATGCATAAATCGGTGTTTGGCTTAATGCGAGGCAACGCCGAACCCATGCTCGAAATCCTTAAAGCTAAGGGCATTGATGTAGATGCAAAACTCAAAGATATAGATATTGCTAGCCAATTCGATGTGATGTGTGATGCCCCAGAAATTGCCACTGTCGGAATTGCAGATGATAGTGATGCACTGTTGATTGCTGCATAAATCTATTTCAGCCCGAGATAGACGGTCAGAAAAGTGTTATTTGATGAATTAACTTACAGTACTCCACCACCGTTCTCTGGTGAACTGGTTTATTGGCGGCGGTGGTGGTTTACCTCATGTTATTAAAAATAAAAGTGAATAAAATTAAATAAATTTAAAAATAAGAAATTCACCAACCAATAATGGTTAAATAACTAATGTTATATCTTTTATTTAAAATGGATATTAATATAGTGATAAAATCGAAGTTAAATCCACTGTTGAATGACACGATATTGCAGTTTATCGTCAAGCAGTTAAAGACGGGTGGTGAGTAGTGTAATAACTAAGGAAGTATACCATTATCACTATCTGAATAATTCTGATTTATCGATATTGGTGGTATTTTAATTTATCGATAATCTGACAAGCCAATAGCGCGATTTTAAATCTGACAATTATATTACTTTTAGTATGGAAATGGATGCCATGGACTTCAGAAAAACGCCCAATCATTCTTCGGCCTCCCCAACTATTTTCTCGATATTAGCCGATCACAAAAAAAACCTTTGGGGAATCGGATTATTTACTGCTGTAATTAATTTACTGATGTTAGCGCCAGCAATTTATATGCTGCAAGTTTATGACCGCGTTCTTGCCTCAACCAATACCATGACGTTATTCATGCTGACCATCCTTGTGCTTGGCGTATTTGCTTTTATTGGCTTATTAGAATGGGTTCGCAGTGCCGTTGTTATCCGGCTCGGAACACGAATGGATATGCAGTTGAATCAGCAAGTATTTAATGCCGCCTTTGCTTCTCAACTCGTGGGCGATAAAGCACCCGCTGCGCAAGCATTAAATGACCTCACCATTCTACGCCAATTCGCGACAGGTCAAGCGCTGTTTGCTTTTTTTGATGCGCCTTGGTTTCCACTGTATTTAATGGTGATTTTCTTACTTCACCCTTGGCTTGGTGTATTAGCTACTCTAGGTGCGGGAATATTGATTTTCCTCGCCTGGCTCAATCATTCCATCGGTAAAAAGCCCCTTAAAGCCGCATCAGTCATCACTTCCCAAGCCACCCAACAGGCAAATGCGAATTTACGTAATGCAGATGCCATTGAAGCGATGGGGATGCTAACGGCATTACGTCAGCGTTGGCTCGCATCACATTCCCATTTTCTTTATCAGCAAAACCTTGCCAGTGATAAGAGTAGTCAAGTGACCGCCATATCGAAGGCCAGCCGACAGGCGTTGCAATCAATGATGCTGGGGTTAGGTGCATTGCTGGTTATTGATGGTGCCATTACGGCGGGCGTGATGATCGCAGGATCCATTTTAATTGGGCGCGTATTAAGCCCCATCGATCAAGTTATTGCTGTTTGGAAACAGTGGAGTCATGCGCGATTGTCTTATCTGCGTCTGACCAACTTGCTCAGCCAACATCCACCTGTTCACGCCGGTATGCAGCTATCTCCTCCAACAGGGAAGCTAAGCGTGACACAGCTGACGGTCTGTAAACCAGGCACACATCACCCCGTGTTACAGGCCATTAGTTTTGAGTTGCAACCCGGTGATGTTCTTGGCGTTTTAGGGCCATCGGGCAGTGGGAAAAGTACGTTGGCAAAATTGTTGGTGGCCTGCAAACCGGCCTTAAGTGGCTCAGTCCGCTTAGACAGTGCCAACTTGTCTCAATGGGATAAAACTCGATTAGGGGAGTTTATTGGTTACCTGCCGCAAGATATCCAGCTATTTCGTGGCTCTATTGCTGAAAATATTGCGCGTTTTGGCCAGATTGATACCGCAAAAGTGACCGCAGCTGCGCAGCTCGCTGATGTACATGAGTTAATCCTCCACCTACCACAAGGCTATGACACCTTGCTCGGGGATGAGGGGGAAGGGCTGTCTGGCGGTCAGCGCCAGCGCATCGCTTTGGCGCGAGCTATGTACGGCATACCACGGCTGATTGTGTTAGATGAACCCAATGCCAGCTTGGATAAGGAGGGCGAAAAAGCCTTACTTGATAGCATTGTGCAACTAAAACAACAGGGTTGCACCATCGTGATGATTACCCATAAGCCAGCGCTTTTATCCGGCAGCGATTATCTGTTGTTACTCAATAATGGCCAGATGGAATTATTTGGTCGCACTCAGTCGGTTTTGCACGGCGGTAAAGGACAGGACAAGCCTACGACCAAACCGAATGTAAAAGCATTCAATAATAAAAATAATTGGAGCAACGCTGCGTCATATGGTGTGGCACCAACGCGTACTGCTTCAGAAAAACCATAACGTTAGATATAGATTCCACGGAAGGGAGAAAACAGATGTCACCTGAAAAGAGTCATAACCTGATGGCAGTTGTGAGTCACCATCAACAAAGCCCCCCACCGCTGCAAACCAATAGCGAGCGCTACTTGAATCTAGGGGGGTTATTGGTTTTGGGCGGTTTCTGCAGTTTCTTGTTTTGGGCTGGGTTAGCGCCTTTAGATAAAGGTATTGCTGTCGCGGGGCAAATTGTCGTTGCTGAAAACCATAAAGTGATTCAGCCCATGCAAGGTGGGCGTATTCAGCAAATACATGTTGCCGAAGGGGACGAGGTTGTCGAAGGGCAATTACTCATCACCTTAGATGATACTGCGATACGAAGCCATCGGGATAATCTACAGCAACAGTACCTCAATGCATTGGCTCAAGACGCTCGTTTAGTCGCCGAGCAACATGATTTACCGGAGATTCATTTTGCTGAGGAATTACTTCAGGATTCGGCGCACTCATTTGTTGAAGGCATTATCGTCTTACAGCAACAGCTTTTTCAGCACCGCCGCCAAGCTCAATTGAGCGAAATTGCGCGGCTATCGGCGCAAATAGCCCGCCATCAGAGCCGATTAAGCGGCCTACAAATCCTACGTGAGAATAACCATCATCAACTGGAATTATTCCAACAACAGTTACATGGCGTGCAGTCGTTGGCAAAACAGGGTCATGTTGCCAAGAATCAATTATTAGAAATGGAGCGTCAGGCCATTTCTTTGCGCACCAATGTTGCGCAAAACGAGAGTGATATCGGGGAGTTGTATAAGCTTATCGATGAAACGGAGCAGCATATTTCACAGCGTCACGAACAGTATCAAAGCGAGAATCGCGAGCAACTCGCCAAAGCACAGCAAAATAAACAAGAGTTGGCACAGCGTTTGAGTATTGCGGAATATGAATTGGATAATACCCGAATCATCGCACCTGTCAGCGGTTCAGTTATCGCGCTTGCGCAACATACTATCGGTGGTGTCGTGAGCACTGGGCAAACATTGATGGAATTGGTTCCCAGCGGGCAACCTTTGTTGGTTGAAGCCCAGCTCCCAGTAGCACTCATTGATAAAGCCATGATTGGATTGCCGGTTGACCTTAATTTCTCAGCGTTTAATCAAAGTACCACTCCACGGCTTTATGGATCTGTCTCGCACATTGGGGCTGATCGAATGCAACATGCACAAACGCTAGAGCCTTATTACCCGCTCACCATCCTGATCGATACTCACCCAACTGCGCTAAAAATTCGGCCCGGTATGTCAGTTGATGTTTTCATCCGCACAGGAGAGAGGTCATTGCTTAACTATTTATTTAAGCCGCTAACCGATCGTCTGCATGTTGCGTTTGCCGAAGAATAGCCTCCGATGTAAGTAACATTTCGATAACTCGTTAAAAAATAAAGAAATACAATGATTAACTACATGAAAATAAGACAGAATAACAACCGCATGACTCTTTGGTTGAGCAGTGCCATATTGGCGAGTTGTGTTCATGCCTATCTGCTTTGGTGGCTGAGTTTGGCTGCTATCCCCACCACAGTCCTAAACTCGTATCCTATGGCCGTGATGGTCCGTTTGGCGGCTGAGCCTGCATTTACCCCCAATGTAAAACCACATCCAGTTGTGGGAATAACCCAAAATGCTAGCGAGGCCGCCGTTGATCCCACTGAGGAACCACCAGAACAAACCAGTGAGTTACTGACGGCTCCTGAAAGCCCTAATGCCATTTTGAATGTTGAAAAAGAGCGGGAGATCATTAAAAAGCAGCAGACCAAACCAAAACGACCGCAGCAAGACGTGACGAAGCCACGTAAGCCCGTGACCGAAGAAACCTTGCATCACCCGAGCAAGTCATCGTTACCCGCAGCAACAGCCAGTACCTCGTTATCAGGCCAAAGTCAGGAAACTGCCGCCGCGATGAATAGCGATTCTTTGCACATGCAACAGATTAAAATGAATTGGCGAAGCCGCTTACAAGGGCATCTGATAGGGTTTAAGCGCTATCCACCCATTGCCAAAAAGCAGCGGCAACAAGGTATCGCCACTATCCGTTTTATCGTTAATCAAGACGGAAATGTTCTCTCAGCTCAATTGGTTAAAAGCAGTGGGGTAGCGATTTTAGATCGTGAAGCATTAGCACTGATTAAGCGTGCTCAACCGTTACCCAAGCCCCCTAATGAATTGTTATCACATGGGCAAATAACATTAGCATTACCCATTGGTTTTGATCTGAAGAACAAAAGCTAATGCTCTTGGTCACGGGGGATCGGCGACATTAACAATACAAACCTGTCGAGGGGAAGATACCAGCCCGACAGGTTTTATTCATACGGCTAACCGTGCGCAAAGATAGCGATTTAGGCTCACCCCTTCTTCAGATGGATTAGCCAGAAATATTATTCGCCAGGACAACGTAAGCAACGTTCGGCTTCATCGGCGCCCAGCCTCAACTTGGACTGCAAATCACGTAATGCGGTACGCAAACCTTCCTCAATCACGGGATGGTAAAAAGGCATATCCAGCATTTGGTCGATAGTCATTTGCTGTTGATGCGCCCAAGCCAACAGATGAGCTATGTGCTCGGCACTTGGCCCCATCATTTCAGCACCTAAAAAACGGCCCGTCCCCTGCTCACCATAAACGCGTAAAATACCTTTGTTCTTTAGCATTACCCGTGAACGACCCTGATTTTCGAAAGAGACTTCACCGATTTCAAAACAACCGCACGCACTGAATTTCTGCGTCAATTCGCGGAAAGTTGAACCTACCATGGCAATTTGCGGGTCCGAGAAAACCACTGAAATTGGGCTACGGCGTAAACCTGGTACCACTTCAGGGAAACCACCGGCATTCACGCCAGCGATACGAGCTTGGTCACTAGCTTCATGCAGAAGCGGTAATTGGTTACTGGCATCACCGGCGATAAAAATATGTGGCACGCTGGTTTGCATTGTCAATTTGTCGGCCGGTGGCACACCGCGTTCATCAAGAACCAGTGCGGTATTTTCCAGTCCCAGCTTATCGACATTCGGGCGGCGACCCGTAGCTGCCAAAACATAATCCACCATAATCTCTTGTGGCTTATCGTTTTTATCGAGATAACGAATAAAGACTTTATCCCCTTCGCGTTGCATGACTTCGACGGTCACATCCGGATCAAGGTAGAATTCTTCACCCAGTGTTTTTGCTGCGTAAGTGCGAACAATGCTATCAGTGAGTGGGCCGACGCCACCGCCGACACCGAATACTTTCACCTGAACGCCCAACCGATGCAGTGCTTGACCCAGTTCCAACCCGATGACGCCAGGGCCGAAAACGGCGACCGATTCAGGTAAATCGTCCCAGTCAAAAACGTCATCATTCACAATCAATCGATCACCCAGCGCATTCCAAGCAGCAGGCCAAGTGGGTCTGGAACCTGTTGCGATGACAATTCTCTGTGCAACAATACGGGTGTGATCATCTACTTGCAGGGTATTGTCATCAATAAAGCGAGCATATCCCTGAATTTTATCAGCAGCCGGAATGTTATCGACGCCTTCCAATACGAATCCAACAAAGCGGTCACGTTCACGCTTCACGCGGTCCATGACTTCACGGCCATTAATCAAGGTGTTACCTTGCGGATGAATACCGAATCCGGGAGCGGTTTCAATGTGATGCACGGCATCAGCCGCCGCAATCAACAGTTTGGATGGCATGCAACCGACGCGTGCACAGGTCGTGCCGTACTCGCCACCTTCAATCATCACCACGCTTGGGGTCGATAGTTTGGCAGCGCGATAAGCGCCGAGCCCAGCAGTGCCACCGCCGATAACGGCAACATCAACGTTTAAGGTTTTCATGTCTACTCCTCACTGGAAAACAGAAAAAAACGGTAGGCCGAAGCCTACCAAAATACTTCATTTCATCTTCATTTTTATTGATGTTATTAGGCAGAGAAATAATTCTCTAAATCATCACTTCCGCCAATGTGGCGTCCGCCGATATATACTTGTGGAACAGTCCCACGACCGGTCACCGCTCGTAGACTGACGGTTGTGGCGTCTTTACCCAGCACGATCTCTTCGTATTGGATCCCGCGCTCTTGCAGCATTTGCTTCGCTTTGGCGCAGAATGGGCAGCCCGGTTTGGTGAACACTGAAACAGATTCCTGCACTTTAAAATCAGGTGCCAGATATTTCAGCATGGTGTCAGCATCAGAGACTTCAAACGGGTCACCTGGCTTATTCGGCTCAACGAACATTTTCTCAACCACACCGTTACGTACCAGCATGGAGTAACGCCAAGAACGTGGTCCGAAACCAAGGTCTGCCTTCTCAACCAACATGTTCATGCTCTTGGTGAATTCACCATTGCCGTCTGGAATAAAGGTGATATTTTCAGCGTGTTGATCAGCCTTCCATGCATTCATCACAAAGGTGTCGTTGACGGAAACACACAAAATATTATCAACGCCATGTTGCTTAAACACACCGGCCAGCTCGTTATAGCGTGGCAAATGGCTGGAAGAACAGGTCGGGGTAAAAGCACCGGGCAGTGAAAATACGATAACGGTTTTATTGCTAAATAAATCGTCGGTAGTGACATCAATCCACTTGTCGCCCTGACGGGTATGGAAAGTCACCAGTGGGATTTTTTGACCTTCTTGGCTAGCGAACATTGCAACTCCTTGATTAAAAAATTAAATGCTTAAATTTTTATGGGTGTTTCTTCGTTGGGAAACATTATTGATTTTATCGCTTGATAGTTCTAATCACTGGTTGCTATCTTATCTATCGTCAAGGGCTATCATAAAGTGGAGCAGCGATGAACATTCGTGATCTAGAATACTTGGTGGCGCTGGCTGAATTCAGGCATTTCCGGCGTGCTGCCGATTCTTGTCATGTCAGTCAACCCACCTTAAGCGGCCAAATTCGTAAATTGGAAGATGAATTAGGTGTCATGCTGTTGGAGCGCACCAGCCGTAAAGTCTTATTTACTCAAGCTGGGTTATTGCTGGTGGAGCAGGCAAGAACAGTCCTGCGTGAAGTGAAAGTGTTGAAAGAAATGGCCAGTTTACAGGGTGAGAGCATGTCTGGACCCTTGCACATCGGACTGATTCCAACGGTCGGGCCTTATTTACTACCGCAAATCATTCCAACGCTGCATCACACATTCCCAAAACTGGAAATGTATCTGCATGAAGCACAAACCCAGAACCTATTAGCTCAATTAGACAGTGGCAAGCTGGACTGTGCCATCCTTGCGCTAGTCAAAGAAACAGAGGCGTTTATTGAAGTCCCACTCTTTGATGAACCGATGCAATTGGCGATATACGCCGATCACCCATGGGCAGATCGTGACAGAGTACAAATGCATGAATTGGCGGGTGAAAAGTTGCTGATGCTGGAAGATGGTCACTGTTTACGCGATCAAGCGATGGGCTTTTGCTTCCAAGCAGGGGCAGATGAAGACACGCATTTCCGTGCCACCAGTTTAGAAACTTTGCGCAATATGGTTGCAGCAGGTAGCGGTATCACACTCTTGCCTTCACTGGCTGTGCCAAATGAAAGGCAGCGTGACGGAGTATGTTATCTGGAATGTTATAAGCCGGTTCCCAAGCGTACGATTGCCTTGGTATACCGCCCCGGCTCCCCATTGCGTGGCCGCTATGAGCAACTTGCCGAGGCGATACGTGAGCACATGCAAGCGCGCATGAACCCAACGTTAGAACAGGCGGTTTAAGCCATTGAGTGCCGCTACGCGGTAGGCTTCAGCCATTGTTGGATAATTGAAGGTAGTATTAACGAAATATTCAATCGTATTACCTTCGCCTTTTTGCTCCATGATAGCTTGCCCAATGTGGATAATTTCAGCCGCGCGCTCACCAAAGCAATGAATGCCAAGTATCTGCTTAGTTTCGCGATGGAACAGAATTTTTAAGCTGCCAGTATTCATCCCAACAATTTGAGCGCGGGCTAAGTGTTTAAACTGCGCGCGACCGACCTCGTAAGGCACTTTCATTGCCGTCAATTCTTGTTCGGTTTTACCTACCGAGCTAATTTCGGGAATGGTGTAGATACCCGTCGGGATATCTTCTATCAAGTGAACATTCGCCTCGCCTTTGATCATCGCTTGCGCCGCAATGCGCCCTTGGTCATAGGCCGCAGAGGCTAGGCTCGGGTAACCAATAACATCACCGACGGCATACACATGAGGCAGCGCTGTCTGGTACATGCTGTTGACCTTCAGCAAGCCACGGCTATCTGCTTCCAAACCAATTTTTTCCAGCCCTAATCCACTGGTATTACCGGTACGGCCATTGGCGTATAGCAAGCAATCGGCTTTCACTTTTTTGCCTGATTTCAAATGAACAATCACCCCATCAACCGTTCCTTCGATCTGCTCAAATTCTTCGTTGTGGCGGATAACCACGCCGTTATTCCAGAAGTGGTAAGACAGAGCATCTGACATTTCTTGATCAAGAAAAGCCAGTAGGCGGTCACGGGTATTAATCAAATCCACTTTGACGCTTAAGCCGCGGAAGATAGACGCATATTCGCAGCCAATCACCCCAGCACCGTAGATAATGACGTGTTGTGGTTCATGGCTGAGCTGCAAAATGGTATCACTGTCGTAAATACGTTCGTGGGTAAAATCCACGTTTGCCGGGCGATAGGGCCGTGAACCGGTCGCAATAACAATGTTATCAGCGCGCAGCGTATCGTTAGTGCCATCGGCGTAACGGACATTGATAGTATTGGCATCTATAAAGCTGGCATCACCGGAGAACATCTGGCAATGATTGCGATCGTAAAAGCCTTGGCGCATACGGGTTTGCTGGTTAATCACGCGGTCTGCATGATTTAAAATATCAGCGAAAGATGAACTGATGGTTCGAGCATTGTCGCTGTAGAGTGGGTTTTGGTTGAATTCGATAATACGGCTAACGGCGTGGCGCAAAGCCTTGGAAGGGATAGTGCCCCAATGGGTACATCCACCGCCCACATTATTGTACCGTTCAATCACGGCAACCCGGGCGCCTTGCTTGACCAACCCCATAGCGGCACCTTCACCGCCAGGACCCGAGCCAATAACGATGGCATCAAAATGGAAGTGCTGTTGCATGTAGGAGAGACCTATTATTATACAAAATTACAACGGTACATTAACATCATCCAGAGTATAACCCAATCAGCAATAGGTAAATCACCGTGATGGATACTGTAAAGCGGCAATTCCGTATTGGGATGATGCTTTTGTATAACGGTTGTTACTATAAAGTTTGGTATATTGCTGACTATATGTCTTAGATTGAGAATTTGGATATCCCTTGGGCACGATTATGGGCGTCAGAGCACAACAAAAAGAGCGGACTCGTCGTTCCCTTATCGAAGCGGCGTTCAGTCAGCTCAGTGCAGAGCGGAGTTTTGCCAGCCTCAGTTTGCGAGAAGTTTCTCGTGAAGCTGGTATTGCGCCGACTTCTTTTTACCGGCATTTCCGTGATGTTGACGAGCTGGGCCTCACAATGGTCGATGAAAGCGGCTTGATGTTGCGTCAGCTCATGCGACAAGCACGTCAGCGGATTGCCAAAGGCGGCAGTGTTATCCGCACGTCAGTTTCTACATTTATGGAATTTATCGGCAATAACCCTAACGCCTTCCGCTTATTGTTACGGGAGCGTTCAGGGACCTCTGCCGCTTTCCGTGCCGCGGTTGCACGTGAAATTCAGCATTTTATCGCCGAGTTGGCTGATTATCTGGAGCTGGAAAACCACATGCCGCGTAGCTTCACCGAAGCTCAAGCTGAGGCCATGGTCACAATAGTCTTCAGTGCGGGTGCAGAAGTGCTAGACGTGGATATTGAACAACGGCGACAGTTAGAAGAGCGCTTGGTCTTACAACTGCGGATGATCTCCAAAGGTGCTTATTATTGGTATCGTCGCGAGCAGGAGAAACTCGCAGTACCCCGTACTTAATAAGAAAAGGAAAATGATGGAACACGCTAATTCTGAAAAGCACTCTTCATCTGAAGAACACGCTTATCCTGAAAAACAGCCTCGCCGCGAAATGGGCACTCTACTGCTGGCGTTGACGACGGGGTTGGCAATAAATGGTTCATTCAATGCATTATTTAGTGCGTTTGTGCCTTTTTCAATTTTTCCGCTAATTACATTAATATTGGCGGTTTATTGCTTACATCAGCGTTATCTCCATTTTGCGATGCCGCAAGGATTACCACTGTTAGTTTCGGCTTGCTTCCTATTGGGGATTTTATTGTATAGCGCCATTGTACGGGTCGAGCATCCGGCGATTGGCTCTAATTTTCTCCCCTCTATTCTTAGTGTGGCCTTGGTATTTTGGATTTTGTTCAGGCTAAAAGCACGGAAATCGGCACAGGCAGACTCGGAAATCGGGTCGGATAATACGGAAAACCATTCACCGCAGTAATCGCGTATGGCCTATGAGGCGTAACGAGTCAATGTGCCGTTGGGAGTCCAACGGCATCTATTCATCAGTGTAGATAGCTTAGCGGCAGCTAGTCGCGCTTTTCTAGCAAGACCCCGCACTCCATATGATGGGTATAGGGGAACTGATCGAACAGTGCTAAGCGGCTGATTTTATGAGTGTGCTGTAACTGTTCAAGGTTGGCACACAGTGTCTCGGGGTTGCAAGAAATATACAGGATACGCGGATAAGCTTGCACCAACTTGACGGTTTCATCATCCAACCCACTACGCGGCGGATCGACAAAAATGGTTTCGCAGTTATAGCCGCTCAAATCAATGCCCTTCAGGCGATTAAACTCACGAACACCTTGCATTGCTTGGGTGAATTCTTCCGCGGACATGCGGATTATCTGCACGTTATCAATGTGATTAGCCGCGATATTATACTGAGCCGCTGCTACTGAGGGTTTGGCTATCTCAGTCGCCAGCACCCGATCAAAATTACGCGCCAGTGCCAACGAGAAGTTGCCATTACCGCAGTACAACTCCAGTAAATCCCCACTGGCATGCTGAGTGACATCAAGCGCCCATTCCAACATATGAATATTCACCGCGGCATTTGGCTGCGTGAAGCTATTTTCGACCTGACGATAGATCATCTCGCGGCCAGCGACCGGCAACACTTCGTCGATATAGTCGTGGTCCAACATGATTTTGGTTTTCGATGCTCGCCCAATCAACTGCAGGTCAAAGCCTTGTTCGCGAAGCTGATCACGTAACGCCAATGCCTTTTGTTGCCATTCTTCATCTAACTGACGGTGATACAGCAAAGAGGCGATCAGTTTCCCGCTTAGGGTAGATAAGTAATCAATCTGGAACAATTTACGGCGCAAAACAGGTTCGGCTCTGATAGCCGTCATCAAGGCGCTCATCAGACGATTGATGAGCAAGCTGGCTACAGGGAATTGCTCGACCCGAATGCGCTGCTTGGTCTGTTGGTCAAACATGATGTGGTACAAATCGTCTTCATCGTGCCAAACGCGAAACTCTGCCCGCATGCGGTAATGTTCAGCAGGCGAACGGAATATCTCGGGAGCGGGTGCCTGAAACGGCAACATCATTGCCTGAAGACGGGCGGATTTCTCTGCCAATTGGTGATCATAGCCGTCAGTCGGCAGGATGTTGTGAGTCATGTTTCTTCTCGTTTGAGCATAATAAAGAGTGTTATTCCTGCGGATTGTAGGGAAAGTGGCCCTGATGTCCAGTTTTGTTCTATTTATTCATCATGAGAATAATGGAAGTCTAGACATCCATTTTACTTAATCGTAACATTGCGGTCCGGCCTCATGCTGTACTTAAACACCTAAGAGTTAAAAGGGAATCCGGTGTAAATCCGGAGCTGACGCGCAGCGGTAAGGGGAAGTCACGGCGATAGGTTTCAACCAGACACTGTCCGCAAGGACGGGAAGTCATCGCCCGCTCTTTTTTTAGAGATCCCAAGCCCGAAGACCTGCCGGTATAACGTCGCAATATTCGTGGTCGTCGCGTACTACCGGCCATGGCTCTGCGGCATCCGCCAATTGAGTTTGGATGCTTTATGATAATTAAAAAATATACGCTGTTCACAGCCCTCTCTGTGACGGCATTTTCTGGCTGGGCGCAGAACAACACCACGACGAGTAATAATGACGAAATGGTGGTGACAGCCAGCCGTTTCAAACAGCCTGTTTCCACCGTATTAGCACCCACTGATGTAGTGACCCGAGATGATATTGATCGCTGGCAGGCCAAAAGCCTCAATGAAGTGATGCGCCGTTTACCGGGTGTCGATATCGCTCAGACTGGCGGGATGGGGCAAGGCTCTTCCGTTTATATTCGCGGCACTGAGGCACGGCATGTTTTGGTGCTGGTTGATGGTATCCCCTTGGCACGTACCGGTATCGTCAACACTGCTAGCTTTAATCAGATACCCATCTCCTTGGTACAGCGAGTTGAGTATATTCGTGGGCCGCGCTCTGCCGTATATGGCTCGGGGGCGATTGGTGGCGTCATCAATGTGATCACGCAATCTGATAAAGAAGGCGTGCAGATAAATGCAGGTGTCGGTTCCAAAGGCTATCAGCAATATGATGGCAGCGTGCGCCACCGCTTTGGCGATACATTAGCGACGATTGCAGGTGGGTATCAAACCACCAATGGCTTTAATATCAAGCCAGACTCTAATTATTCGGTAGACAGTGACCGAGACGGTTTTCGTAATAAAAATTTCTGGGCAGGATTGGATCATCAGTTCAACCAAGAGTTCTCTGGGTTTGTCCGAGGTTATGGCTACACCAATAGCACCGATTACGACGTCGGCAGTACCCCTTATCTGCCAGAATACAGTGGTGATAAAGAGCGTTTGTATAACCACACTTATGATGCTGGCTTGCGTTATGCTTCAGGCGCTTACTCTTCTCAGTTCATTGCGAGTTACCAAAAATATAAAGATTACAATTACAGCAGCCAATTAGGCCGCTATGGGGTCGCCACCACGCTCGATGATATGGATCAGCGTAATCTGCAATGGGGCAACACTTATAGCTTTGAAAATGCGACGCTAAGCGCAGGGCTTGATTGGCAGCAGCAACGTTTGGCTTCATCCAACACTACTATTTCTGATACCTACAAGCGTGATAACACCGGTTTATATCTGACTGGGCAGCAGAAGTTCGATAGCGTCACACTTGAAGCCTCTGGCCGTGCAGATAAAGATGAGCAGTTTGGTTGGCATGAGACATGGCAAACAGCCGCTGGCTGGGAATTCGTTCCTGATTATCGTTTGACGTTATCTTACGGTACCGGCTTCTTGGCACCATCCTTGGGTCAACAGTACGGCGCGCAGCGCTTCAGCCCACGGATTGAACCCAACAGTAACCTTAAACCGGAAGAGTCTCGCCAATGGGAAGCGGGATTAGAAGGGGTGACGGGGCCGGTTGACTGGCGCTTATCGGCTTATCACAACAAAATTGAAAATCTGATCGATTACTACTCTGACCCGTTGACCTACATTGGGCAATATTACAATGTTAACTCTGCGACCATAAAAGGTGTGGAATGGACCGGAAATCTTGATACCGGTATCTTCACTCATCAGGTCACATTGCAATATATTGATCCGCGCAACGATGAAAATAACGAAGTGTTAGCCCGTCGTTCTAAGCATCAGGCCAAGTATCAGTTAGATTGGACCATGTTCAACTTAGACATGGACGTTTCTTATCAGTACTTCGGCAAACGCTATGACAATAACACCTCTGCGTACAGCACAACGCAGCGTGAATTGCCGAGTTATAGCACAGTAGACGTTTCTGCATCGTATCCCGTTACTTCTCATCTAACAGTTCGTGGTAGAATTGCTAACCTGTTTGATAAAGAATATGAAACGGCTTATGGCTATAGAACTGCTGGACGAGAGTATTACCTCACAGGAAGCTACAACTTCTAAGGCTAATACCGCTCTTCGCCCGACGGCACTGATTTTTGACTCAGGTGTTGGCGGGCTCTCTGTCTATCAAGAGATTCGGCAGCTATTGCCGGATCTCCACTATATATATGCTTTCGATAACGTTGCTTTCCCTTATGGGGAGAAATCCGGTGAGTTCATCGTTGAACGCGTATTAGAGATTGTCACCGCAGTACAACAGCGTCACCCTCTGGCGATTGTGGTCATTGCTTGTAACACTGCCAGCACCGTCTCCCTTCCTGCTTTACGCGAGCGCTTCGCATTCCCAGTCGTTGGCGTGGTTCCTGCTATCAAACCTGCCGTGCGGCTCACCCGTAATGGTATCGTCGGTTTATTGGCGACGCGTGGCACCGTTCATGCTTCTTACACCTTAGATCTCATTTCACGTTTTGCGACAGACTGCAAAATCGAGCTATTAGGGTCATCTGAGCTGGTGGAGCTGGCAGAAACCAAACTGCATGGTGGTGTGGTACCTGCGGAAGCATTAAAGAAAATCCTTCATCCATGGTTGGCGATGCGTGAACCGCCAGACACCATTGTATTGGGATGTACCCATTTCCCTTTATTAGCGGAAGAGTTAGCGCAAGTGCTGCCAGAAGGTACTCGGATGGTTGATTCCGGTGCCGCAATCGCTCGGCGTACCGCTTGGTTGATCTCTTCTCAGGAAAATGTGGCTTCTTCACAGGATGAAAACATTGCGTATTGTATGGCGTTGAATACGGATACTGACGCTTTATTGCCCGTTTTGCAGGGTTATGGCTTCCCAACGCTGCAAAAACTGCCAATTTAACGGCGTTTTGACTAAAGAAACAGCGGTTGAAAAGTTTTTTGAAATTAGGGGTTGCAGCCTGTCAGGAACTCCCTATAATGCGCCTCCACTGACTGGGAACAACGAAATAGACTTCGCCGGGTTAGGAAGAGAAAAGAATCAGTTTGAGTTCGAAAGAAAGCAAATAAAACCTTGACTCTTCAGCGGGAAAGCGTATTATCTGCCTCCCGCGTTACCGTCAGATTAACCGCAAGGTTAACAGGTAACGAACGCTCTTTAACAATTTATCAGACAATCTGTGTGGGCACTCGCAAGACGATATCGAAGCCTGTTTCGACAGGCAGAAGCAATATCAAAGTCTTGAAGAGTGACCAAAGCAGTAAACATTTGAACCTCGGTTCGAATGCATATTTGCAGAAAGTAATCTTTGAGCATCGCTACTTCGGTAGCAAATCAAACAAATCTTAAATTGAAGAGTTTGATCATGGCTCAGATTGAACGCTGGCGGCAGGCCTAACACATGCAAGTCGAGCGGCAGCGGAAAGTAGCTTGCTACTTTGCCGGCGAGCGGCGGACGGGTGAGTAATGTCTGGGGATCTGCCTGATGGAGGGGGATAACTACTGGAAACGGTAGCTAATACCGCATGACCTCGAAAGAGCAAAGTGGGGGACCTTCGGGCCTCACGCCATCGGATGAACCCAGATGGGATTAGCTAGTAGGTGAGGTAATGGCTCACCTAGGCGACGATCCCTAGCTGGTCTGAGAGGATGACCAGCCACACTGGAACTGAGACACGGTCCAGACTCCTACGGGAGGCAGCAGTGGGGAATATTGCACAATGGGCGCAAGCCTGATGCAGCCATGCCGCGTGTGTGAAGAAGGCCTTCGGGTTGTAAAGCACTTTCAGCGAGGAGGAAGGCATTGTGGTTAATAACCGCAGTGATTGACGTTACTCGCAGAAGAAGCACCGGCTAACTCCGTGCCAGCAGCCGCGGTAATACGGAGGGTGCAAGCGTTAATCGGAATTACTGGGCGTAAAGCGCACGCAGGCGGTTTGTTAAGTCAGATGTGAAATCCCCGCGCTTAACGTGGGAACTGCATTTGAAACTGGCAAGCTAGAGTCTTGTAGAGGGGGGTAGAATTCCAGGTGTAGCGGTGAAATGCGTAGAGATCTGGAGGAATACCGGTGGCGAAGGCGGCCCCCTGGACAAAGACTGACGCTCAGGTGCGAAAGCGTGGGGAGCAAACAGGATTAGATACCCTGGTAGTCCACGCTGTAAACGATGTCGACTTGGAGGTTGTGCCCTTGAGGCGTGGCTTCCGGAGCTAACGCGTTAAGTCGACCGCCTGGGGAGTACGGCCGCAAGGTTAAAACTCAAATGAATTGACGGGGGCCCGCACAAGCGGTGGAGCATGTGGTTTAATTCGATGCAACGCGAAGAACCTTACCTACTCTTGACATCCACAGAACTTAGCAGAGATGCTTCGGTGCCTTCGGGAACTGTGAGACAGGTGCTGCATGGCTGTCGTCAGCTCGTGTTGTGAAATGTTGGGTTAAGTCCCGCAACGAGCGCAACCCTTATCCTTTGTTGCCAGCACGTAATGGTGGGAACTCAAGGGAGACTGCCGGTGACAAACCGGAGGAAGGTGGGGATGACGTCAAGTCATCATGGCCCTTACGAGTAGGGCTACACACGTGCTACAATGGCAGATACAAAGTGAAGCGAACTCGCGAGAGCAAGCGGACCACATAAAGTCTGTCGTAGTCCGGATTGGAGTCTGCAACTCGACTCCATGAAGTCGGAATCGCTAGTAATCGTAGATCAGAATGCTACGGTGAATACGTTCCCGGGCCTTGTACACACCGCCCGTCACACCATGGGAGTGGGTTGCAAAAGAAGTAGGTAGCTTAACCTTCGGGAGGGCGCTTACCACTTTGTGATTCATGACTGGGGTGAAGTCGTAACAAGGTAACCGTAGGGGAACCTGCGGTTGGATCACCTCCTTACCTCACGATACGCATTGCGTAGTGTCCACACAGATTGTCTGATAGAAAGTAACGAGCAAATAAGGCCGGACTGAGAAATTAGTCGGGCTTTAGTACCTTGTTGGGTCTGTAGCTCAGGTGGTTAGAGCGCACCCCTGATAAGGGTGAGGTCGGTGGTTCAAGTCCACTCAGACCCACCAACTCACCATTCCCTGTTGAGTTGCAGCAATAAGGTGATTTGCTTTTTATATGGGGCTATAGCTCAGCTGGGAGAGCGCCTGCCTTGCACGCAGGAGGTCAGCGGTTCGATCCCGCTTAGCTCCACCATATAAAAAACTATTTCAAAACGTACTGCGGTCGCAAGGCCTCAGTGTGTTGTGAAATATTGCTCTTTAACAATCTGGAACAAGCTGAAAATTGAAACCATACAGCTGAACGTTATCTCACCGTAGAAGTATCGGGATAATCAGTAACCTGTATGAGAGTCTCTCAATAATCACAGCATGAAGGTCTTTATCTTCACGATAAAACATCTTTGGGTTGTGAGGTTAAGCGACTAAGCGTACACGGTGGATGCCTAGGCAGTCAGAGGCGATGAAGGGCGTGCTAATCTGCGAAAAGCGTCGGTAAGCTGATATGAAGCGTAATAACCGACGATACCCGAATGGGGAAACCCAGTGCAATTCGTTGCACTATCGTTAGATGAATACATAGTCTAACGAGGCGAACCGGGGGAACTGAAACATCTAAGTACCCCGAGGAAAAGAAATCAACCGAGATTCCCCCAGTAGCGGCGAGCGAACGGGGAGGAGCCCAGAGTCTGAATCAAGTGGTGTGTTAGTGGAAGCGTCTGGAAAGTCGCACGGTACAGGGTGATAGTCCCGTACACCAAAACACACTGCTTGTGAACTCGATGAGTAGGGCGGGACACGTGACATCCTGTCTGAATATGGGGGGACCATCCTCCAAGGCTAAATACTCCTGACTGACCGATAGTGAACCAGTACCGTGAGGGAAAGGCGAAAAGAACCCCGGCGAGGGGAGTGAAATAGAACCTGAAACCGTGTACGTACAAGCAGTGGGAGCACCTTCGTGGTGTGACTGCGTACCTTTTGTATAATGGGTCAGCGACTTATATTTTGTAGCAAGGTTAACCGAATAGGGGAGCCGTAGGGAAACCGAGTCTTAACTGGGCGTCTAGTTGCAAGGTATAGACCCGAAACCCGGTGATCTAGCCATGGGCAGGTTGAAGGTTGGGTAACACTAACTGGAGGACCGAACCGACTAATGTTGAAAAATTAGCGGATGACTTGTGGCTGGGGGTGAAAGGCCAATCAAACCGGGAGATAGCTGGTTCTCCCCGAAAGCTATTTAGGTAGCGCCTCGTGAACTCATCTTCGGGGGTAGAGCACTGTTTCGGCTAGGGGGCCATCCCGGCTTACCAAACCGATGCAAACTCCGAATACCGAAGAATGTTATCACGGGAGACACACGGCGGGTGCTAACGTCCGTCGTGAAGAGGGAAACAACCCAGACCGCCAGCTAAGGTCCCAAAGTCATGGTTAAGTGGGAAACGATGTGGGAAGGCATAGACAGCCAGGATGTTGGCTTAGAAGCAGCCATCATTTAAAGAAAGCGTAATAGCTCACTGGTCGAGTCGGCCTGCGCGGAAGATGTAACGGGGCTAAACCATGCACCGAAGCTGCGGCAGCGACGCTTAGGCGTTGTTGGGTAGGGGAGCGTTCTGTAAGCCGTTGAAGGTGGTCTGTGAGGGCTGCTGGAGGTATCAGAAGTGCGAATGCTGACATAAGTAACGATAATGCGGGTGAAAAACCCGCACGCCGGAAGACCAAGGGTTCCTGTCCAACGTTAATCGGGGCAGGGTGAGTCGACCCCTAAGGCGAGGCTGAAAAGCGTAGTCGATGGGAAACAGGTTAATATTCCTGTACTTGGTGTTACTGCGAAGGGGGGACGGAGAAGGCTAGGCTAGCCGGGCGACGGTTGTCCCGGTTTAAGCATGTAGGCGGAGTGACTTGGTAAATCCGGTTGCTTATCAACGCTGAGGTGTGATGACGATGCACTACGGTGCAGAAGTAGTTGATGCCATGCTTCCAGGAAAAGCCTCTAAGCATCAGGTAACACGAAATCGTACCCCAAACCGACACAGGTGGTCAGGTAGAGAATACTCAGGCGCTTGAGAGAACTCGGGTGAAGGAACTAGGCAAAATGGTGCCGTAACTTCGGGAGAAGGCACGCTGGCGCTAGGTGAAGAGACTTGCTCTCGGAGCTGAAGCCAGTCGCAGATACCAGCTGGCTGCAACTGTTTAATAAAAACACAGCACTGTGCAAACACGAAAGTGGACGTATACGGTGTGACGCCTGCCCGGTGCTGGAAGGTTAATTGATGGGGTCAGCCGCAAGGCGAAGCTCTTGATCGAAGCCCCAGTAAACGGCGGCCGTAACTATAACGGTCCTAAGGTAGCGAAATTCCTTGTCGGGTAAGTTCCGACCTGCACGAATGGCGTAATGATGGCCAGGCTGTCTCCACCCGAGACTCAGTGAAATTGAACTCGCTGTGAAGATGCAGTGTACCCGCGGCAAGACGGAAAGACCCCGTGAACCTTTACTATAGCTTGACACTGAACATTGAGCCTTGATGTGTAGGATAGGTGGGAGGCATCGAAGTGTGGACGCCAGTCTGCATGGAGCCAACCTTGAAATACCACCCTTTAATGTTTGATGTTCTAACTCGGCCCCATAATCTGGGGTGAGGACAGTGTCTGGTGGGTAGTTTGACTGGGGCGGTCTCCTCCCAAAGAGTAACGGAGGAGCACGAAGGTTAGCTAATCACGGTCGGACATCGTGAGGTTAGTGCAAAGGCATAAGCTAGCTTGACTGCGAGAGTGACGGCTCGAGCAGGTACGAAAGTAGGTCTTAGTGATCCGGTGGTTCTGAATGGAAGGGCCATCGCTCAACGGATAAAAGGTACTCCGGGGATAACAGGCTGATACCGCCCAAGAGTTCATATCGACGGCGGTGTTTGGCACCTCGATGTCGGCTCATCACATCCTGGGGCTGAAGTAGGTCCCAAGGGTATGGCTGTTCGCCATTTAAAGTGGTACGCGAGCTGGGTTTAGAACGTCGTGAGACAGTTCGGTCCCTATCTGCCGTGGGCGTTGGAAGATTGAGAGGGGCTGCTCCTAGTACGAGAGGACCGGAGTGGACGAATCACTGGTGTTCGGGTTGTCATGCCAATGGCATTGCCCGGTAGCTAAATTCGGAAGAGATAACCGCTGAAAGCATCTAAGCGGGAAACTTGCCTCGAGATGAGTCTTCCCTGGGGCTTTAAGCCCCCTGAAGGAACGTTAAAGACGATGACGTTGATAGGCTGGGTGTGTAAGTGCAGCGATGCATTGAGCTAACCAGTACTAATGATCCGTGAGGCTTAACCTTACAACACCAAAGGTGTTTTGGTGGTATTGAGAGATTTTCAGCGAAGTTCCGAGATTGGGTTGACTGGCTGCGCGAAGAGACGTGTAGTGGGTTGATTGAGACAGAATTTGCCTGGCGGCCATAGCGCGGTGGTCCCACCTGATCCCATGCCGAACTCAGAAGTGAAACGCCGTAGCGCCGATGGTAGTGTGGGGTCTCCCCATGCGAGAGTAGGACACTGCCAGGCATCAAACACGAGTTATCAGAGTGACATCTGGTAACTGACAAAATCGTCAGAGACGGTTTTGCACAGCGAGGAGCGCTGGCCCTGTAAAGGGTAAGTATCAGGAAGATACACGTAACAGAATCGGTGGAGCGGTAGTTCAGTTGGTTAGAATACCTGCCTGTCACGCAGGGGGTCGCGGGTTCGAGCCCCGTCCGTTCCGCCACCCTATTTAGGGGCGTAGTTCAATTGGTAGAGCACCGGTCTCCAAAACCGGGTGTTGGGAGTTCGAGTCTCTCCGCCCCTGCCAGATAAATAAATAACCCTTCGTGAAAGCGAAGGGTTTTTTTATGTTTAAAAAATCTGTGCCATATCCGCTTTTATTTCTGTGCAGTATCAGTTTGTGCTGTTAGCTACATTCTGAGCGTGTTTAATCCCCCACCTCCTTGCTGTAATGATTTCTACTCCTCTATTTTGGGTTTATCTCCGCATTGACTCGGTGACTTGAACAAGTATCCCATGCCTGAACAGATATCCTTATTTACTGTGTTTCATTTTAAAAATTCAAACAAAGCTAAAAGGTAACGTTCCCAATGCATACCTATTTAGCTGAATTTATGTACAAAATGATTGTTATTCTGTGGTGTGACACTGCTCATTATTACTTTTACAAAATGTACTAAAACTAATTAACATTTCAGCTATCAGGAAGCTCACCTTAAAAAACATAATGTGTTTTTCGACCGACATTATCTGCAAATTGGCCGAAGTTCAGGGCTGTTAATGACCTGAATGATTATCTTAACTGTTCTTTGGAATAGTAGTGAATCAACGGCCCGACGATGGCAAGTGAGGAGATAAATATGTACAGGCGTTTACTGTTAGCAGCAGCTGTAACAGCAGCAATGTGTAGTGCAGTTCAGGCGGCTCCGTTAGTCGTGGGCTTCTCTCAAATTGGTTCAGAATCGGGTTGGCGCTCGGCGGAAACAAAAGTTTCTAAGCAAGAGGCGGAAAAACGCGGGATAACATTAAAAATCGCGGATGCTCAACAAAAACAAGAAAACCAAATAAAAGCAGTGAGATCGTTTATCGCTCAAGGCGTTGATGCCATTTTTATCGCACCTGTGGTTGCAACAGGCTGGACACCAGTTTTACAGGAAGCAAAAGAAGCTAAAATCCCCGTATTCTTGCTCGACCGTATGATCGAAGTGAATGATCCTTCGTTATATACCGCAGCGGTTGCCTCAGACAGCGTCTATGAAGGCAAAGTCGCAGGCGAGTGGCTTCTGAAAGACGTGGCAGGTAAGCCTTGTAATGTCGTTGAACTGCAAGGCACAGTGGGTTCTAGCGTGGCGATTAACCGTAAGAAGGGTTTTGCTGATGGAATAGCCTCAGCTCCTAACGTGAAAATTATCCGCTCTCAATCAGGTGACTTCACCCGTAGTAAAGGCAAAGAAGTCATGGAGAGCTTCATTAAGGCTGAGCAAAACGGCAAAAATATTTGCGCCGTGTATGCACATAACGATGATATGGCGATTGGTGCCATTCAAGCCATTAAAGAGGCCGGCCTGAAACCAGGTTCAGAAATCAAAATCGTCTCTATCGACGGTGTTCCTGATATCTTCAAGGCAATGAGTAGCGGTGAAGCAAACGCGACAGTTGAGTTAACACCAAATATGGCAGGCCCTGCTTTCGATGCATTAATTGCGCTGAAGAAAGACGGTACTCAGCCACCTAAATTTATCCAAACAGAGTCCCGCCTGTTACTGCCAGATACAGCCAAACAGGAATATGAGTCTAAGAAAAGCCTAGGTTATTGATTCAAATGGCGGGGCTTGCCCCGCCTCCTTTCGTCACCTGTATTTAGGCAATATCTGAGTCGTTTTTGAACGTGGGTACATCTGATGGAAACACTGCTAGAAGTCCGTGGTTTGTCAGTTGAATTTCCAGGTGTTAAGGCATTGGATTCTGTTGACTTTTCTCTGCGTCGTGGTGAAGTGGTTGCGTTGTTAGGGGAGAATGGGGCCGGGAAATCAACGTTAATCAAAGCATTAACTGGGGTCTATAAACGCAGCGCCGGTGAAGTTTATTTGGATGGCAAAGCCATTTGCCCCGTTGATACCGCTGATGCTCAGAGAATGGGGATTGGTACGGTATACCAAGAGGTAAATTTACTGCCTAACATATCGGTTGCAGCCAATCTTTTTATTGGTCGCGAACCTTTGCGTTGGGGATTCATTGATCATCGGACGATGAATGAGCAGGCGGCGAAGCTGCTGACAGGCTATGGCTTAACGTTGGATGTACAGCAGCCACTAGCGAATTTCTCTATTGCGATACAGCAAATTGTCGCGATTGCCCGAGCGGTTGACCTATCAGCAAAAGTCCTGATTCTGGATGAGCCAACGGCCAGTCTAGATGCCAAAGAAGTCAGCATGTTACTGGATATTTTACGCCAATTACGCGATCAAGGTATTGGCATGATATTCGTGACCCATTTCCTCGATCAGGTCTATCGGATCAGTGATCGCATAACTGTTTTTCGCAATGGTAAGCTCGTTGGCACGAAAACAACGCCAGAACTCCCTCGTATTGAATTGGTCCAGATGATGTTGGGCCATAGCTTCGATGAGCAATTACTGAAACGGGGCGAACATAATATTGCGGCCGGCAATCCATTGGTTGAGTTTAAAAATTATGGTCGTCGTGGTGTAGTAGAGAGTTTTGATTTATCTGTTTCGCCCGGTGAAATCGTTGGGCTAGCAGGGTTATTAGGCTCTGGACGCACTGAGACAGCACAGCTCATTTTTGGTGTCACCACACCTGATACTGGCGAAGCCAAAATACAGGGTAAACCCGTCAAAATCAGAACACCGCGCAAGGCATCAAAATTCGGATTTGGCTATTGCCCCGAAGATCGCAAGACGGACGGCATTGTCGGTGCGGCAACAGTACGAGAAAATATTATTTTGGCCTTACAGGCTCAACGCGGCTGGCTACGGCCCCTTTCAATGCGTGAGCAAACTCAAATCGCTGAGGAATTTATCCAGCAACTTGGTATTCGTACACCCAGCCCCGAGCAGCAAATTCAGTATCTCTCCGGTGGAAACCAGCAAAAAGTGTTACTAGCCCGCTGGCTAGCCACAAAACCACGATTCTTAATTTTAGATGAGCCAACACGTGGAATTGATGTGGGGGCACACGCTGAAATTATTCGGTTGATAGAGAAACTCTGTGACGAAGGGTTGGCACTGTTAATCATCTCATCTGAATTAGAAGAATTGGCGGGTTATGCCGATCGCGTCATTGTCCTACGTGACCGTCGACATATTGCACAACTCGAACATGGTGAGATTTCTGTCCCTGCGATTATGCAGGCGATTGCGGTGTAATAAGGAGTACCTCATGGTGAATAGGAGCCTATCGATGCCGCAACGACCGCGTAAAGTTAAATGGGTCTTACCGAAAGGTGCCACTCAGTTTGGTGCTCTGGCGGTTATTTTATTAATCGATAGTTTGGTTGCCCCGCACTTTTTCTCGATCCATATTCAGGATGGACGGCTGTTCGGCAGCATTATTGATATCTTAAACCGAGGTGCACCAGTCGCTTTACTGGCATTGGGGATGACATTAGTTATCGCGACAGGCGGTATTGATTTATCTGTTGGCGCGGTAATGGCAATCGCAGGCGCGACAGCGGCGACATTGACGAGCGCAGGGCAACCATTACCAACCGTGTTGGCCGCTGCCATCGCTGTTGGCGCGTTATGTGGGTTATGGAACGGGTTCTTAGTGGCGGTGTTTCAAATCCAACCGATTGTTGCCACGTTGATGCTCATGGTGGCAGGGCGGGGGATTGCCCAGCTCATTACAGAAGGACAAATTGTCACATTTGATAGCGGTGGTCTGGCTGAATTAGGCAGTAGTACCTTGATGTACTTGCCAATGTCCGTGGTTATCGCGTTTAGCATGCTGATTATTGTGTGGCTATTGACCCGCAAAACAGCACTGGGGCTATTTATTGAGTCTGTCGGCATTAACCTTCGTTCAGCGCGTAATGCGGGAGTCAGTACTCGGTTGGTGCTCATTGCGGTGTATGTGATTTGTGGTATCTGCGCCGCAGTCGCCGGAATTATTGTGACCGCCGATATTCGTGGTGCAGATGCCAATAATGCAGGTTTATGGCTGGAGTTAGACGCGATTCTGGCGGTTGTTATTGGTGGTGCATCTTTAATGGGGGGGCGTTTTAACCTTCTGCTCTCGGTGATTGGCGCTTTGATTATTCAGGGGATGAACACTGGGATTTTACTCTCAGGTTATCAACCCGAATTTAACCTCGTCCTTAAAGCTATCGTGGTATTAGCCGTCTTGGTGGTGCAGTCACCGATGATCTCATTTAGCCATATCTTCCGGAGGCGAAAATAATGTTAAAGCGCAATATTCCTTTGCTGATTACTATCGCCGTTTTTATTCTGGGATATGCATTTTGTCTTAGCCAATTCCCCAGTTTTTCATCCACCCGAGTCTGGTGCGATTTACTCACTGATAATGCCTTTCTGGGGATTGTCGCGGTAGGGATGACTTTCGTTATTTTATCCGGCGGTATCGATTTATCTGTCGGCTCAGTGATTGCGTTCACAGGTGTATTGCTGGCGAAATTGATCGGCACATATGGCATTCATCCCGCATATGCCTTTGTGATTGTGTTGTTTATGGGAGCGATGTTTGGGGGATTGATGGGTTGGATTATTGATTACCTAAAACTCCCTGCGTTTATTATCACCTTAGCTGGGATGTTCTTCGTGCGGGGCATGAGTTTTATCGTATCCGAAGAGTCTATTCCTATTGACCACCCGCTTTACGGTACATTAGCGAATTTTGCTTGGAAGATCCCAGGTGGAGGGCGATTCACCTTACTGGCCTTCATCATGTTAATGGTGGTGGTATTTGGCGTTCTGCTGGCTCACCGAACACGTTTTGGCCATAACGTCTATGCGATTGGGGGTAACAGTGTTTCCGCTGCGTTGATGGGAGTTCCAGTTAGAAAAACCACCATCAAAATCTATATGTTATCGAGTACTCTCGCTGCCTTATCAGGCATTGTATTCTCGCTCTATACCTCTGCAGGGTATGCATTGGCAGCCAGCGGTGTTGAGTTAGATGCGATTGCGGCTGTTGTTATCGGTGGAACATTACTCACTGGCGGCGTCGGAACTGTCTTTGGGACTCTGTTTGGCGTACTCATTCAGGGCTTGATACAGAGCTATATCACCTTTGACGGCACACTCAGTTCATGGTGGACCAAGATTGTCATCGGCATTTTGCTATTTAGCTTTATTGCGATTCAGAAGTTGATGAGCGCGTTTTATTTAAACCGCCGAGCACGTCCTCAGTCACCGCCGCTTAATCCTGTGTAGTGCTTTGTGTTGCGTTATTTATAGGGGTTTTTAATAGCTGTCGAATCAATGGTTGTTGATCACTGTTTTGCAACCAAACGGCATACAGTGGCCGCACAATGACGGGGATATCAGCGTTAGCAATGAGCTGAGGATATTCTTTTTGCCAATGTTCAGGCAAGAATGCACAACCACTGGTCGTTTCTAATAGTTGCCGAGTGAGATGAGCCGAGGTGGTTATCAATACCGGTATCTGCTCACTGTCGAGTATCCGACTCTCTTGCTGATGGAAATCAGCCCCCCATTCAAGTTTTATATAAGGCGCCTCATTTGCATTTTCATGCTCATTTTGGGTGTCAGTATCTTGTAGTAAATCAACGGGTGTTGCCGAAAAAAGTCGCAATGAAAAATGCCCTAATAATTGACTCGCTAACTCATCCATCTTCGGTGGTTCGGTCGTCATCAACAAATCCAATTGCCGTTCGTGTAATTGTTTTACCAACGATTGCCGTAGAGCAATACGCGCTTCAAGGTGCAATGAGCCTCGCTGATTGTATAGCTGTTGCAACCATGGGGTAAGATAAGCTTCCCAGAGTGAGGCGGTGGCACCGATGGATAACTCGGTATGTTGCGGCGAGTGAGCAACCTCTTTTTTAGCCAATTGCCAAGTACTCATCAGTGTTTCGGCATAGGGAACTAATCGTTCACCTGCCGGAGTCAGACGAATATTATTGCGGTGGCGCGTGAATAAATTTGCACCTAATTGATTTTCCAATTGGCGAATACGAAAACTCACCGCCGACTGTGTTAAGTACAAAGATTCTGCTGCGCGACCAAAGTGGCGAGTTCTACTGACCTCCAAAAAGGTTTTCAGTAATTCAGTATCCACACCTATCTCCAATTATTTTTGTCGTTAAGATTTAAATGTTTTGTTTTACACGATGTCAAGCGTATCTAATACTCCGCGCCATAAACAGCACGACCATAAAAGAATTAGGAGCGTGTCAGATGGCGGAAAGCTTCATCACGACCAATCGTTTTTTTGATAATAAACATTATCCTCGCGGGTTCTCGCGTCACGGCGATTTCACCATTAAAGAGGCGCAATTGCTAGAGCGCCATGGTTACGCCTTCAACGAACTCGACTTGGGTAAACGCCAGCCTGCAACGGAAGAAGAACAGCTGTTTGTCGCTGTCTGTCGCGGTGAGCGTGAACCCGTCAGTGCAGAGGAAAAAGTCTGGTCAAAATATGTGACTCGGACTCGTCGTCCTAAACGTTTCCACACGCTATCAGGCGGTAAGCCGCAGATGGATGCGGTGGAGGATTATACTGATAGCGATGATTAGCTGCGTTCACTTACCCGAATCACTGACTTGGGTATGAGTATAGCGACTGAAAAATGGGGGGCTTTTGCTCCCTTTTTCATTTTTAGTCCTTTGTCACATCAAACTCTTATGCAACTGCAACAGTAGCCGGTCCATACAACGATAGCTTAGTGCTTCAGAAAGATGATGCTTTTGGATGTTATCTTCCTGAGTAAGATCAGCAATCGTTCGGGCCACCTTCAAAATAGAGTGCCAAGCACGCACTGATAACCCCAATGTCAGCAAAACTTGTTCAAGAAAAATAGCGTTTTCAGGTGCTAAACAACAATATTCGGCAACTTCTTGGCTACTCAACTGAGTATTAATCTTTCCGGCTCTTTCAAGCTGCTTTTGCCTTGCCTGCAATACTCGCATCCTAACCGTTTCGCTCGTTTCCCCTTGATTCTTTTGTGCGCCAAGCATCCCTGAGGGAAGCAATGGAACTTCTATCGATAAATCAAACCGATCCAGAAACGGACCAGACAGCTTTGCCAGATAACGCAGAACTTGCTGGGGCGATGTCCGGTTATGAATGCCCTGATAGTGACCACTGGGGCTGGGGTTCATCGCGGCGATGAGTTGTACTTTTGCTGGGAAGCAAACTTTGGCTGCCGCACGGGAAATGACAATTTCACCTGACTCCAAAGGCTCACGGAGTGAGTCTAATACACGGCGCTCAAACTCCGGCAATTCATCCAGAAACAAAACCCCATTATGGGCCAGCGATATTTCACCGGGGCGGGGGATGGAACCTCCACCGATGAGTGCGGCCATCGAGGCACTATGATGAGGGGCTCGAAAAGCACGGCAACGCCATTGCGCCGGAAGTTCGTTGGTGTGCATTAGGCCATTGATAGCGGCAGCTTCCAATGCTTCTTGATCCGTCAGGGGCGGCAGAAGCCCCGTTAACCGGTTTGCCAGCATGGTTTTACCTGTCCCCGGCGGCCCGAGCAGTAATAAGTTATGGCCTCCGGCTGCGGCAATTTCTAACGCACGTTTAGCCTGTGATTGGCCGATGATATCTTGCAGATCAAGATTGTTATCCCAAGAGGGGGATGATGCTAAATATTGGCCCTGAGCAAGCGTATTCTCGCCTTGCAAAAAACCGCACACAGCCAATAAATGGTCAGCAACCCAACTGTTACTTTGCGGGATCAAACCCACTTCATGGCTGTTGGCTGTCGGAAGAATTAATTGCCGTTGATCATCACGACTGGCGAGTGCTGCCGGAATTGCGCCGCTAACACGCCTTAGCGCACCTGAAAGGGCGAGTTCACCCAAGAACTCATAGTGCGTTAGTTTATCCGCAGGAATCTGTTCTGATGCGGCCAGTATCGCTAATGCGATAGGGAGATCATAACGCCCACCTTCTTTCGGTAAATCTGCCGGTGCCAGACTGACGGTAATCCGTTTAGCGGGAAAGGTGAAGCCGCTATTGATCAATGCGCTCCGAACCCTATCACGTGCCTCTTTTACCGTTGTTTCGGGTAAGCCGACCAAGACGAGAGCGGGCAACCCATTGCTGATATGGACTTCTACCGTCACATTGGGTGCTTGAATCCCCAGTGTGGCCCGAGTGTGAATAGTTGCCAGTGACATCATGCATTCCTTTGCTGTCGATACCGCAGCCGAGATAGTGCCTCAGTATTTTTTTCTGCGTGCGGAAAAAGTTTGGGATTGCGAAACCTCCCGAGAAGTTTCGTTGTAACGGAGAGTGTAGAATTTAGAATTGCGGCCAATCACGCAAAAAAAGACCAGTCTACTGATGTGGCTTTTACTGATTGATAAATAAAATATTTGTGGCGTTTCATGTGTGTGCTCACAGAATAATAAATTAAATAAATATTGTCAGACGACCAATAACTGTGATAACTCTGTAGGTATTCGTTCGACACAAGACAGATGAACAACCTAATTATGAAAGCAATTGTCCAAGTGATTAACCTAGTCCTAATTAGCGTGGTGGTGATTATTATCCCACCGTGCGGGGCTGCACTTGGACGAAGAAAGGCATAAAAATCAAGCCTTAATCTCAAGAGAACCCCCGCACCGAAAGGTCCGGGGGTTTTTTTATTGTTACGTTAAAGACGCGAGGAACATAAAATGCACAACAGAATAAAATCCTGTGCCTCCCGCAAAAGGTCGGGGAAATAACTATGAATGGTGCTCAGTGGGTGGTTCAAGCGTTGCGTGCGCAGGGTGTTGATAAGGTATTCGGCTACCCAGGTGGTGCGATAATGCCCGTGTACGACGCTTTGTATGATGGTGGTGTCGAGCATTTGCTCTGCCGCCATGAACAGGGTGCTGCAATTGCCGCGATAGGTTATGCACGTGCAACCGGTAAAGTCGGTGTGTGCATTGCCACTTCAGGCCCTGGAGCCACGAATCTGATCACCGGTTTGGCGGATGCCTTGCTGGACTCTGTTCCTGTTATTGCCATCACCGGTCAGGTGGGTTCTGCTCTGATTGGCACCGATGCTTTTCAGGAGATAGACGTACTAGGCTTGTCACTGGCCTGCACCAAACACAGTTTCCTCGTTGAGTCTCTGGAGGCGCTGCCGGGTATCATGGCTGAAGCATTTGCCATCGCGACCAGCGGCCGTCCGGGGCCAGTTTTAATTGATATTCCTAAAGACATTCAGTTAGCTGTGGGTGAGCTGACCCCGCATCTGATGCCGGTTGAAGAATACCTTGTTGATTCTGCCGCTGAGTTACAGCAAGCATGGGATATGCTGGCGACGGCTAAAAAACCTATGTTGTACGTCGGTGGTGGTGTGGGCATGGCACAGGCCGTACCTGTATTGCGTGATTTTATTGAGACGACGGATATCCCTACGGTTGCCACCCTGAAAGGTTTGGGCGCGCCTGATGCTGAGCACCCCTGCTATCTTGGGATGTTGGGGATGCACGGCACCAAAGCGGCGAACTTTGCCGTCCAAGATTGTGACTTGTTGATTGCGGTTGGCGCGCGTTTTGATGACCGCGTAACCGGCAAGCTGAACACCTTCGCCCCAAAAGCAAAAGTTATCCATATGGATATTGACCCAGCCGAATTAGGCAAACTGCGTCAGGCACACGTGGCATTACAGGGCGATTTGAAAGTGTTACTGCCCGCGCTGCAACAACCACTGAGTATTCAACCGTGGCGCGATGAAGTTATGGCGTTAAAAAAGCAGCATAGCTGGCGTTACGATCACCCTGGGCAAGCGATTTATGCCCCGTTGTTACTGAAGCAAATTTCTGAGCGCAAAGCCCCACAAACCGTGGTGACAACAGATGTCGGTCAGCACCAGATGTGGACAGCGCAGCATATGAGCTTTACCCGCCCTGAGAATTTCATCACCTCCAGTGGTTTGGGTACGATGGGCTTTGGTGTGCCCGCAGCGGTAGGTGCACAAATGGCCCGTCCCGATGATATGGTTATCTGTGTCTCAGGCGATGGCTCGTTTATGATGAATGTTCAGGAATTGGGCACGATAAAACGAAAACAGTTGCCGCTGAAAATCGTGTTGTTAGATAACCAGCGATTAGGGATGGTTCGACAGTGGCAGCAGCTGTTTTTTGATGGACGTTATAGCGAAACAAACCTTTCTGATAACCCCGATTTCATCACTCTGGCCAGTGCTTTTAATATCCCCGGCCAACGTATCACCCGCAAAGACCAAGTCGACGCCGCCCTGGATGCGCTGTTTAACAGCGAAGGCCCTTATCTGCTCCAGGTTTCCATCGACGAACTCGAAAACGTTTGGCCGTTAGTGCCGCCAGGCGCAGGTAATGAAACCATGCTGGAGAAAATCTCATGATACAACATCAACTCTCTATCCAAGCCCGCTTCCGCCCTGAAATGTTAGAGCGCGTATTGCGGGTTGTGCGGCACCGCGGCTTTCAGGTTTGTGCTATGAATATGTCGCCAACGAATAATGATGAGAATATTAATATTGAATTGACCGTTGCCAGCCAACGGCCTGTCGATTTACTGTCTTCTCAGCTGAGTAAGCTTATGGATGTCGCCTGCGTCGAAATCCTACAACCCAATTCATTACAGATACGCGCCTGATGCGCGACAAGGAAAGAAAAGAATGACGAAGAAAGCTGATTACATTTGGTTTAACGGTGAGATGGTTCCGTGGGCAGAGGCGAAAGTTCACGTGATGTCTCACGCGTTACACTATGGCACGTCAGTCTTCGAAGGTGTTCGTTGCTACGATTCCCATAAAGGGCCCGTTGTTTTCCGTCACCGCGAACACATGCAACGCTTACATGATTCAGCCAAAATTTACCGCATGCCTGTCTCTCAGTCGGTTGATGAGCTGATGGAAGCTTGCCGCGAGACACTGCGTAAAAATAATTTGACCAGCGCCTATATCCGCCCATTAGTGTTTATCGGTGATGTAGGGATGGGCGTCAATCCGCCAGACGGCTATAAGACCGATGTCATTATTGCGGCATTCCCGTGGGGAGCTTATCTGGGGCCAGAAGCGCTGGAGCAAGGCATTGACGCCATGGTGTCCTCATGGAACCGTGTCGCACCTAACACGATCCCAACGGCCGCGAAAGCCGGTGGTAACTACCTTTCTTCCTTGCTGGTGGGCAGTGAAGCACGTCGTCATGGCTATCAGGAAGGGATTGCGCTGGATATCCACGGCTTCCTATCTGAAGGTGCCGGTGAGAACCTGTTTGAAGTTAAAGATGGCATCTTGTTTACGCCGCCGTTTACCTCTTCTGCCCTGCCGGGGATTACCCGCGACGCCATCATCAAATTGGCGAAAGATATGGGGCTGGAAGTGCGTGAGCAAGTGTTATCACGTGAATCTCTCTACTTGGCGGATGAAGTCTTCATGTCCGGTACTGCGGCTGAAATTACACCCGTGCGCAGCGTAGATGGTATTCAGGTGGGTATCGGTAAACGTGGCCCAATTACCGGCAAGATTCAACAGGCGTTCTTTGGCTTGTTCACTGGTGAGACTGAAGACAAATGGGGTTGGTTGGATCAAGTCTACCCCGACTCATCAGCGAAGTAATTGCTAGCAGACATCGCAAGTGGTTCGTTCGCCACTTGCGACACAGGTTATTCGCAACATGACAGACTATTTGCATCACAATCAATTATTTGTAACACAACCCATTATTTGCAACACCGAATTGATGTGCAAAATAAAAAAAGCGGAGTAAAGAGACAATGCCAAAGTACCGTTCCCATACCACCACCCATGGCCGCAATATGGCGGGCGCCCGCGCACTGTGGCGCGCTACCGGTATGACCGATGATGACTTCGGCAAACCGATTATTGCAGTGGTTAACTCATTTACCCAGTTTGTCCCGGGCCACGTTCATTTGCGTGACTTAGGCAAGTTGGTCGCGGAGCAAATTGAAGCTTCTGGTGGCGTGGCGAAAGAGTTCAACACCATAGCGGTGGATGATGGGATCGCGATGGGCCACGGCGGCATGCTCTACTCCCTGCCTTCGCGTGAATTGATCGCCGATTCCGTTGAGTACATGGTGAACGCCCACTGTGCGGATGCCATGGTGTGTATCTCTAACTGCGACAAAATCACCCCAGGGATGCTGATGGCCTCTCTGCGACTGAATATCCCCGTGATCTTTGTGTCCGGCGGCCCAATGGAAGCAGGCAAAACCAAGCTGTCGGATAAAATCATTAAGTTGGATCTGGTGGATGCCATGATTCAGGGGGCGAACCCTAATGTCAGTGATGCCGACAGTGAGCAAATCGAGCGCTCAGCCTGTCCAACCTGCGGCTCTTGCTCAGGGATGTTTACCGCGAACTCCATGAACTGCCTAAATGAAGCGCTGGGCTTGGCCTTGCCGGGTAACGGTTCACTACTGGCGACTCATGCTGACCGTAAGCAGCTGTTCATCAATGCCGGTCAGCATATTGTTGCGCTGACCAAACGTTATTACGAGCAAGATGATATCACTGCCTTGCCGCGCAGCATCGCCAATAAAGCGGCATTCGAAAACGCCATGACGCTGGATATCGCGATGGGCGGCTCAACCAACACCGTGTTGCACTTACTGGCCGCGGCGCAGGAAGGCGATGTTGATTTCGATATTAGCGATATTGACCGCTTATCCCGCCAAGTCCCGCATTTGTGTAAAGTCGCGCCGAGCACACAGAAATACCATATGGAAGACGTACACCGTGCGGGTGGGGTGATGGGGATTTTAGGCGAGCTTGATCGTGCAAACCTGCTGAATCGAGAAGTGAAAAACGTTTTAGGGCTGACGTTGACCCAAACGTTGGACACCTATGATGTGATGCTGACCAAAGACGAAGGCGTGAAGCAGATGTACGCCGCAGGTCCCGCGGGTATCCGCACCACGAAAGCGTTCTCGCAAGATTGCCGTTTCCCATCACTGGACACTGATCGTGAAGACGGCTGTATTCGTACCCGTGAACATGCCTACAGCCAAGATGGCGGCTTAGCCGTGTTGTACGGCAATATTGCCGAAAATGGCAGTATCGTTAAAACCGCGGGTGTGGATAAAGAGAGTTTGATCTTCCGCGGCCCAGCTAAAGTGTACGAGAGCCAAGATGCGGCGGTAGAAGCGATTCTTGGTGGCAAAGTCGTGGCCGGTGATGTGGTCGTTATCCGCTACGAAGGGCCAAAAGGTGGGCCGGGGATGCAGGAAATGCTCTATCCAACCACTTATCTGAAATCCATGGGGTTAGGCAAGAGCTGCGCATTATTGACGGACGGTCGCTTCTCTGGCGGCACATCAGGGTTGTCTATCGGTCACGTTTCGCCAGAAGCGGCCAGTGGCGGCTTGATTGGCTTGGTGCAGGATGGCGACTTTATCAATATTGATATTCCGAGCCGTGGCATCGTATTGGATGTGAGTGAGTCTGAGCTGGCTGCTCGTCGTGAAACTGAAGAGGCCCGTGGCGCTGCTGCATGGTCACCGAAAGCCCGCGAACGTCAGGTTTCTTATGCACTGCGCGCTTATGCCTTATTGGCGACCAGCGCGGACAAAGGTGCTGTGCGCGACAAAAGTAAGCTGGGAGGCTAATCCCCATGGCGGTATCACAACCCTTATCCGCTGCCCCCTGTGGGGCAGAATATCTGCGTGCGATACTTCGCGCGCCGGTGTATGAGGTGGCGCAAGTCACCCCACTGCAAGCGATGGAAAAAATCTCGTCTCGCTTGGGTAATACCATTTTGGTGAAGCGGGAAGACCGGCAACCGGTGCATAGCTTTAAGCTGCGTGGAGCTTATGCGATGCTGGCGAGCCTGACTGAAGAGCAGAAAGCTTGTGGTGTGATTACCGCTTCTGCGGGTAACCATGCGCAGGGTGTGGCGCTCTCAGCCAGCAAGCTAGGCATCAAAGCGTTGATTGTGATGCCAGTCGCGACTGCCGACATCAAAGTGGATGCGGTGCGTAACTTTGGTGGTGAAGTGCTGTTGTTCGGTGCCAATTTTGATGAAGCCAAAGGCAAAGCTATCGCACTATCTCAACAGCAGGGCTATACCTTCATTCCCCCTTTTGATCACCCAGCCGTGATTGCAGGGCAGGGAACACTGGCAATGGAATTACTCCAGCAAGATGCACATCTTGATCGGGTGTTTGTTCCGGTCGGCGGCGGTGGGCTGGTGGCAGGGGTAGCCGTGCTGATCAAACAGCTCATGCCGCAGATTAAAGTTATCGGCGTCGAAGCGGAAGATTCGGCCTGTTTACGCGCAGCGTTAGATGCAGGTAAACCGGTCGATCTGGCCCGTGTTGGGCTGTTTGCTGAAGGTGTGGCGGTGAAGCGTATCGGTGATGAACCTTTCCGTCTGTGCCAGGAATATCTGGACGAAGTGATCACGGTCGACAGTGATGCTATCTGTGCAGCGGTCAAAGATTTATTTGAAGATGTGCGTGCTATCGCAGAACCCTCCGGTGCCTTGGCACTGGCGGGCCTGAAAAAATATGTGCAGCAGCACAATATTAAAGGTGAGCGCTTAGCCCATGTACTTTCTGGCGCTAACGTTAACTTCCACGGTTTACGTTATGTGTCTGAGCGTTGTGAACTGGGTGAACAGCGCGAAGCACTGCTGGCTGTCACTATTCCTGAGCAAAAAGGCAGCTTCCTACGTTTTTGCGAATTGCTAGGTGGCCGTTCAGTGACGGAGTTTAACTACCGTTACGCTGACGCAGACAACGCCTGCATTTTTGTCGGGGTGCGTTTGACGCGCGGTTATGCGGAGCGGGCAGAGATCCTCGCCGAGTTGCAGGAAAAAGGTTATCAGGTAGTGGATTTGTCTGATGACGAAATGGCGAAACTCCATGTGCGTTATATGGTGGGGGGCCGCCCGTCAAAACCATTGCGTGAGCGCCTGTACAGTTTTGAATTCCCTGAGTCACCGGGTGCATTGCTGAAATTCCTGCATACCTTGGGCACACACTGGAATATTTCTCTCTTCCATTATCGTAGCCACGGTACCGATTTCGGTCGAGTATTGGCAGGGTTTGAGTTGTCGTCATCTGAACCGCAATTTGAGCAACATCTTGCTGCGTTAGGCTATGACTGCCATGACGAAACAAATAACCCCGCATTTAAGTTTTTCTTGGCGGGTTAGCAATTATATTGCAACGGGCTCTCATATCTCATGATCGATAGAGGGCTTAAATCATTTTATCTAGCGGCTCATTGAGCCGTTTTTTTATGAGTCTCATTCAAGTTATATAAGTCTGTGAATTATTTACGATGATATTAATGATAGATGGAATATAAAATAAATATTTTGAGGTTAACTGTCATTATGTTTTCTTGTTCAATATGTAATTTCGTTTACTTTCTTATTAATTCTCATGTTGTCAGTTATCTAGAGATAACATTGTCAGCGTCTAAGTGCACTCGATAATTTTTCATTAGATATAAGTTATCATCACTTTTACTTATTGTGACCTTAGATAAATATAATCATAAAATAAATTATTTTAATCTTATAAATAATATAGGTGTCTCTATGAATGATAAAAATACTTACGACAGTCATACCATTAGTCGCGATGACATTAATTTGGATGGCCTGCCGATTAAAAAAAGTAAAGATAAAAATGGTGATGTATTGCGAGATAAGTTTGATGGTAAAGGTAAGTTGATTTGGCGTGAGCGAATGGCTTATAACAAAAAAGATAAAACAACTTCAAAGATCGTTACCAACTTTATCCGTAATAAAGGAGGCGCGATAACTGAACGTGATGATTCGACTTATAATGCATCTGGAGAGTTAACTAAACGTAAAGAGCATGTCATCACTGGGCGTGGTAAGTCCGCCATAACTAGAGTATCAGAGTGTCAATATGGAGGTGGATATGTAGTCCTTAAAACTGAAAAAACACTTAATTCAAGTGGTGGTATTTTGAACGAAAAAGAGCAGTTTTTTGATCAGAAAGGAAACATTTTAATTGAGCACTCATTTCTATATAGTAACGGGATTTTAATTGCAATAAATAAGCAAGATAATACACTTAACATTGATAACAAGATAACTTATAGTGAAATTAAACATTATGATGGCAAGGAAGAATTGATTTCTTTTTCCAAAAGAAAGTATATTAATAATAGTGGAGGGGATGGGGATATTCGTTATGAAGAAAGAAAATATCATAATAATGACGAGCTAGTTGAGATTGTGATTCTATCAAAATCATTTAATGCAGATGGGGTTTCATATAATGTTTGTGAGGAGTTTTATTCTTCCGAACAAGATTTAAATAATGACAATGAATTTAAGGTTATTGACAGTGATTTTGATATTTCAGGTAATTTAATTTACAGCGATACAACTTGTGGTAATGAATCTACAAGGATATCTCAAGAATTTGATTCATTTGGTAAGTTAAAGTCAAAAGTGGAAAAAGTGAGTCTCACTCACCATGGGCTGACTTATCAGGAAAATATATATACTTACGATGCTAATGGCGTTGAAATAGATGCGGTTGAGATAACTCACACTCACGATGATTCTAGTCGTAAGTTACAGTCGTCATATGAGTACCACCGCACTAATGACGCTAAAGGTCAGATTATGGGCTCAACTGAAATACGCAAAGAATTTAATTCTAATGGCGATCTAATATCTAACATTCAAAATAAGTATAACCATGCAGGGGAGTTGGTTAGTAACCCGGCAAAAGAGTCAATTTCTAGTTCTGAAAATAAAGTGACTGAACATACGACAGCAACGCAAAAATATCATGAGCAAACAACCGAAACGCTTACAAGAAAAGTAACACCTGGTGTTGATAGCACTCTTATCGAAAGAATTAAAAATGTATATGACGATAATGACGTTAAATTTAAGAGTATTACGATAAGTGAAGAAGTTAATTCCGCTAATAGCAGAACTTACCTAGCCGAAGAGATTCAAGAGTTTGGCTATGATGGCAAATTGATCGTCAAAGTCATTGATAGCTATGACTTTAACTATAGCCCTGATGGAAAACTGCTTTCCCAAAATCAATCAACGCAAGAATTTAATTCAGATGGTGTTCTGACTTTCTGTTCTGGAGGCGAATATAAAGCCGATGGACATAAGACTAAAGACTTTAGTGACACTAGTGGGCACGATGGGGAACATCGTCATCTAGAGCATCAGTATGAGACGTTAGATTATTTGATGAGCTCGATGAATGGCTTTGACCTCAATGAGGGTGTACCAACGTCGGTAGATACTCATTTTATTCCCGCAATGAAGTCGAATACGCTGGTAGCGCCGGTATAAACAATTTTCAGATCTACCACGGCTGAGTTCAATTACAACAGCCCCCAGAACGCTTCTATCAACGGCTCATTGAGCCGTTTTTTCGTCACGCAAACACCCAATTCAAATGGCTCCACCAGTGAGACATCATCCAGCAGCGAAATACGATTGCGTACCGGTTCGGGGCTATTATCCACCACGACTGACGGGATTAATGCTACGCCGCAGCCCAATGCGACCATCGACACAATCGCCTCATGACCAGAGACGGTTGCATAAATTAATGGGTTAGCGATGCGCTGGCGACGAAACCATAAATCGATACGTTTTCGCGAGGGGCCATGCTCCGGCAATATAAACGGGATGTTAGCCCAATCGGGCTGATCGACGGATACCTGAGATCGCACCGCGCAAGGCAGCGCAGGTGCAATCAGCACTAACGGAATTTCACCAATCTGGGTAAATGCCACACTGCTGGGGAGGACTTCAGGGCGGCCTGCAATCCCAAGATCAGCCTCATTAGATTGCACCTTATCGACAGCATCAGCCGCATCACCGGTCGTGAGCTTGATTTCAACCAGTGGGTGACGAGCCCGAAAGCGATCGAGAATGGGCGGTAAGTGGCTATAAGCTGCCGTGACAGAACAAAAAAGCCGTAACTCTCCACTCAGTGATGGCCCATGTTGGCCCAAAGCATGGCGCAATTGCTGGTATTGGAGCAATGTCTGCTGTGCAAAAGCCTTTAATTGAGTGCCTGCATCGGTCAGTTGCACGGTGCGATTGTCGCGCAAAAAAAGTGGCTGGCCGATGGTCTCTTCCAAGCGCTGGATCTGGCGTGAAAGGGTCGAGGGACTGACGTGCATGGCTTTAGCGGTGCGGCCAAAATGGCGGCTTTCAGCTAAATGCAGGAACAATTTTAGGTCACGTAAATCCATCACATACAGCCTCTTGGTTGAGAAGAACCATTGTATTGCATCAGGATTAAGCTGTATTGCAGAATCTGCAATATGACGTTGTTAATATATCAATTTCAGCAATGTGTTTCCTGTCATATAGTGAAACCAAGGTTATCCCCTACACCCACAAAACAGAATCGAACGGAGTAATACCATGGCTAACTATTTCAACACCTTGAACCTGCGTCAGCAGTTGGCGCAATTAGGCAAGTGTCGCTTTATGGCACGTGACGAATTCGCCGATGAAGCAAGCTACCTGAAAGGTAAAAAAGTGGTGATCGTGGGCTGTGGCGCACAAGGTCTGAACCAAGGCTTGAATATGCGTGACTCCGGTCTGGACGTGGCTTACGCCCTGCGCAAAGAAGCCATTGCTGAGAAGCGCGCTTCATGGCGTAAAGCGACGGAAAACGGCTTCAAAGTGGGCACCTATGAAGAGCTGATCCCGCAGGCAGATCTGGTCGTTAACTTGACGCCAGACAAGCAGCATTCAGCGGTTGTTCAAGCTGTTCAGCCACTGATGAAAGATGGAGCAGCACTGGGTTACTCCCATGGATTTAATATTGTTGAAGTGGGCGAGCAAGTGCGCAAAGACATTACCGTCGTGATGGTTGCGCCAAAATGCCCAGGTACTGAAGTGCGCGAAGAATACAAACGTGGTTTTGGTGTCCCGACGTTGATCGCGGTTCACCCAGAAAACGACCCTAAAGGCGAAGGCATGGCCATTGCTAAAGCTTGGGCAGCAGCGACAGGTGGTCACCGTGCAGGTGTGCTGGAGTCCTCTTTTGTTGCTGAAGTGAAATCTGACTTGATGGGCGAACAAACTATCCTGTGCGGTATGTTGCAAGCTGGTTCACTGCTGTGCTTCGACAAATTGGTTTCTGAAGGTACTGACGCGGCATACGCTGAAAAACTGATTCAGTTCGGCTGGGAAACTATCACCGAAGCCCTGAAGCAAGGCGGTATCACGCTGATGATGGATCGCTTATCCAACCCAGCAAAACTGCGTGCTTACGCGTTGTCTGAGCAGTTGAAAGAGATTATGGCGCCTTTGTTCCAGAAACACATGGATGACATCATTTCAGGCGAGTTCTCCAGTGGCATGATGGCTGACTGGGCTAACGATGATGCAAAATTACTGGGCTGGCGTGAAGAGACAGGCAGAACTGCCTTTGAGAATGCGCCACAGTTTGAAGGCAAAATTTCTGAGCAAGAATATTTCGACCACGGCGTGTTGATGATTGCGATGGTAAAAGCCGGTGTTGAATTGGCATTCGAAACCATGGTTGATTCTGGCATTATCGAAGAATCTGCCTATTACGAATCCCTGCATGAATTACCGCTGATTGCGAATACCATTGCACGTAAACGTCTGTATGAAATGAACGTGGTGATTTCGGATACCGCAGAATACGGTAATTACCTGTTCGCCAATGCAGCTGTGCCGTTGCTGAAAGGTAAGTTTATGGATTCACTGCAAGCGGGTGATTTGGGTAAAAGTATCGCCGGTTCTGCGGTCGATAATGCCCAATTGCGTGATGTTAACGAAGCTATCCGCCAACATCCAATTGAAGCTGTCGGTCATAAACTGCGTGGGTATATGACGGATATGAAACGTATCGCAGTTGCGGGCTAAAATATCCTTGTCCGTAAGTTAGCTGCAGCTGCCTAGCTTCATGACAATGATTGAGTCAACGTAAAACGCCGCCATTGATTAATGGCGGCGTTTTTTTGTCTACCCTACAAGAACAATCCAGAACTGCGAGCCTTTATTTTAAATGACTACTCAGGGGCTTACTGTTGCCTGAATCGTCGATTAAGACAAAATTTAAAGCCGTGTTGTTGCTAGTGGGCAAGTGATTGAGCGGGAAGTCGAGTGTAGAAAAAGGGGCAACCATATCAGGCAATGCTTCCGATGAACCTAATTTTATTGAGGCCAGAGATGCATAATAAGGTGTGGGATTATTCACTTTAATCAGTGCAGTGTCACCGTTGCGCACTAAAGAAAAAGTTAGTGTTTTGCCTAAGGTATCTTCCGGTGCGGGTATATCCTTCGGTCGATAAAATATTTTGTACTGCATACGTAAGGCGAGGGTAACGAAAGATTCATCCTCAACTTTAGTGGTGGTCTTCGGCGGAATTTCGTAAACGTTAAGCCAAAATGCAGACTCTCTATCGACAGGTAATTTACTGGCCCCTGATAAAATCAACCGCAAACTGCGCTGTGCTTGCGGTTGTAACCGAAATAAAGGTGGCAGCACTAATACTGGGGAAACCGCTTTCTCCGGTGTGGCCAGTAAATCACCATCATCCACCCAGACCTGTACGGCGACTGGATAACTGTTGCTGTTGACCAGTTGCAGCGATTCTTCGGTGCTGCCCCCGCTAAAGATGACCCGTGTTCTTTCGGCTATCACGCTGGCCATCGCTGGCACACTGCTGGCCATCATCAGCAAAAGGAGCGAACAGTAGATTCCACGATTAACGCGTTTGAAAAGCACGCTATTGGACTCGAATAACCACTTGCGCATGTGCATTCACCGCTCCCGCTGTCACCGTTTGCCCGCTGATCTTGCTTAACTCAGCCCGAAAGTTCTCCGTGTAGCTATTCCCCCCCGACACCGTGCCAGTTATCTGTTGTGCACCTTGGAAAATGCCATACCAGCCACCATTATTACCTGTTTGAGTCACATTCTTTGATAACAGATACATTGGACTATTATTACGGTAAATACGGATGCCAACTCCGCTTGCCATTCCCGCAGCACCGTAATTTTCAGAAACTAAATGGCTGATACCACCACTGCCATTCATTAATCCTAACGTTTGTGCTTTTGCAACACTGGCCGCGGGCACCAAAAAGCCCATTGCCACTGTACCCGCGGTGACACCTGAATTAATGCCTGTTTGACACTGAAAATCCACATTAAAATCCGCAGAGCTGGTATTACCATTGTTTAACTCGGCGACAGAAATTCTGGGTAAAATAACTGTCGGCGTAAAGTTAGTGACCGCACATATTGTTGTGCGGCGAAAAGTCATATAATTGTATAGCCCGATGGAAGCAGGCCAAGTCCCATACCAACCAGGCCAATTTGATACTGAGTCGGTGCCTTCAACTGGGCCACTTATCCCTGGGCCTTTAAAGGCAATATAGGCATTTGGCTGGGTATAGGCATAGGCATATGAAGCCACATTATAAGCCCCTGCACGGGTATAGTTTATGCGAAAAAGCTCAGTATAAAGATTACTGAAATTCTTCGCTTTGACTAAGATACGGCCAGTACTGTCCGTATCAAGTCCCGTTAAACGGCGTCCTTTCCACAAGCGAGAGTAATATTCACCGGTTGAAAGATTTGTCAGTCGAATCACGACATTGGCGACAACGGTGGCAAATCCAGAAGGAACATTCCCCGCAATGGCACCATCTTCATTTTTGCCACCATAGTCATTATCTCCGTTAGTGGCATACATCTCGAACAGTTGGTCGACATCTGCCGCCGCACAACGAAAGAGTACGCGTTCAGGGCCATAACCCGTATTTAAGGCGAAAGTGGTGAAATCAGAAGTTGCAGCCGCTAATAGCGTACCATCTGGTTGAAAATTGGCATTGGTACTGAGATCGATGACACTCGGTAAGCCAAGTGAGCCATTATTATTGTCCAGTGAACCTGCCCATGCTCCCGCCGTGCCATCGCCAGCGCTAAGCTGGTTTTGCGCTGTAATTTTGGTGCAGGCTGACCATACAGGTGTGCTGCATAGCCCAAGCAGTGCCATCATTCCCGCTATCACGCAGGTGCAACGATATCGCGTTGCGACCGCTGGCGACGAAACCTCGCAAGATAGTAATGGTGCTTTTTGTCTAAACATTATTTCTCTCGCATCGTTAACGGTGGCAACTGCCGGTTAAATGGATAATATCTTGCTCGGCTTCTTTTGAATCAAACGCATAAGGCAATTCGCATTGTTCATTGCTGTTATCGCCCCAGCGAACATAGAGTGATCCTTTTTTATCTTTCACCCGAGCGTAGATCTGATTGCCTTGACCTACCATCCCCACAAGCTCGTCTTTTCCACTGTAGACGTCTGCACCGAGTGGTAGCCCCTCACCTTCAGCCGCTTGGGTTTGAATTAATACAGCGTAGCCCGTTAAGGTTTCAAATTTCACTTTAACTGCTGCGCCAGAATAAGGAACCACGCGTCCCTGATTCTCTTTCAGTTCCGTATTACGATTAATCCCTTTCGTATCTAAACCAATCGTATTGTAATTGTAGGGTGTGAGTGATGGCACCAGCGCAAAACCGTTACTATCAATTCTTGCCCCTTGCGAATTACGCACGGTCGCCCCTTGGGCACCATCGGCTTCAATTAAGCCAAAAGTCTCGCCCAAATAAGGCCCCAATGTCAGGCCTTGGCTATGAATAACCGCCGCACCACGTGCACCCGCACCATATTGGGTATAATTACTACCACGAGAATAGCTACCATTGACTGTTGCATTAGGGAACTGCTGCTGCACATTCGCCCCCCAAGTATTCGAACTGCCACTGATATTGCTGTCGTCGTAACCCGCATTGACGGAATAGTTAAAGCTATTTCGTTCACCGGCAGTACCTGATAGTGACGTCTGATAGTTATTACCACTTTTCGGATTACGGTTGGCAGACAGGGATAAATACTGATTCCTGTTACCTATATTCAATGGAATAGACACTGTCAACGACGCGATATTTTCGGTATTGCCATAACGCGTTGATGTCGTCGTGGCATCAGTCTCATCGGTATCCCAGTTATAGAGCGTTGAAGTATAAATTGTACGTTGCCGACTAATGGCCACGTTATAACTGATGTCGCGATAACTGTTTGAGTAATTAAGCTGTAACTGCGTGTCTCGCTGAGTATCGTTATAATAATCGCTGGTTGATGCTGATGCCGACAGTTGCCCATAGCCGCCCAGTGACTGATTTATGGTCGTCGTAAACTGGCTGCGTTGCTTATAAGTGGATGAATCCCAGTTTCCACCATTCTTTTCTACTGAGCGCACACCGAAAACATCATTTAAGTCGCGATAGCCTTTTGTTGAATAACGATATCCAGCCAATGAGAAGGAAGTACCCGTTTCATTAAAAGTTTGGCTATAGGTAGCCTGCATTCGCCAGCCATCCTGAGTTTGATCATTTTCAACTTTAGCGTGGGAATAAGTAGTATTTAGACCAAATGCACCAACGGGGGTCCCTAATACGCCCCCAACAAGTAGTGCCGTATAATCTTGTGCTAAACGAATCCCACTGTTGGCCGTTAATTGATTTGTCAGACCTCGTTCATAGGTGAAGTCCGAGAAATAGCTATCGATATCGGTGAAATCACGTGATTCCCCAACAACGGCATTATAACGACTCACACCTGGACGCATTGAATCTGGTACGGCACTAAACGGAACGGTAAATGTGGAGCGAGTGCCATTTGCCTCTATTACCTCAACATTGAGGTCACCTTGGCTAGCAGTGCTATATAAGTCGTTAATAACAAATGGGCCGGGTGCGACGTTGGTTTCATATATTTCTTGCCCATTCTGGCGAATAACCACTCGCGCATTACTCGTGGCAACACCACGGACTTCTGGCGCAAAGCCACGCATTGACTCTGGCCACATACGTTGGTCAGTTGCCATTTTGGCACCACGAAATGACATGGTGCCGAATAATGTACTATCGGTAAATGTTTCGCCCAGCGTTAATTGACTATCGAGTTGTGAAATAGGGCGTTGCACATAAGTACGGATATTATTCCATTGTGTATCGCTGTTCGTTGAATTACTGGCATAGCGCACGTTTGATTGTTGACGAATTTGCCACAACCCTAAATTCAAGCCGCCTTTTAGACCAAGGAACCCGTAATCAGAGGTATTATTTTGTGTACCCTGTGTTTCGCTACGATAAAAGTTAGTGCTGTAGTTAACAAATGCGAGGTTCTCACCCGCGTCCCATTCCGAACGCTCAATATAGCCTCGAGGTTGCTTTTTTAATAAAGCTTGTGGAATAGATAGCTCTAAGCGCAGTTTGGCCTGATCAAAGTGAAATGAAGCCCCTTTTACCCGTTGAGACAGTGGGACACATTCACCAGTTGGGGTTTCTGCCGCGGAATTCGAAGGTGCTGGTTCCGGATTGGTAGCATCGGGCACATGAGGTTCTTTCTCCATGGCACTGTCACTACCGATGACTTTAATACCTGCAGCCGTTAAGAACTCATCGCTCAGACAGGGGTGAACCTCTGATGAATCAGTATCCTTAACAAACTTAATTGTCGTACGTTTGTACTGCTTGTTATTGATCAAGACATCGACAGCATCGTAATTACCCGCTGTCGTGGCATTCTCTTTATTAAGTTGACTCAGCCCCGCGGCAAAATTGGTACCTAAAAAGAGAGACTCGTCAAACTCTAGATTCTGTGATGCTTCCTGAGCTAAAACAGTATCAACATGTAAGATTAAGCTGATACATAATGTTAATGCTTTCTTACGGCCAGAAAATTTCGCCTTGAATATGATGCGCGCAAAACCCATAAATATTCCCTTACCGGAAAAGGCTATTGAGTCCGATAGCTGCCGGTATCTTGCCCGCCGAAATCATTAACAATACGAAAGTTAATAACAGGATTTGAAGGTGCTGAGGAATTTGGAATAATCCATTCAGCTTGAGACATTGGCGGTATCATCTCTGACTTCATCTTAAGTTTTTTACCGCCGCCAACTACTTCGCCGCTGGCAATAGTGGCAAAGAAGCCTGTAGGATTTTTGCCAGTTACAACCACATTACTGCCTTGCTGGCGAACACTGAATGTTAATGCACTCGGGACTTGGTCTGATCGGCCGACAATACTGTCAGGACGATAAAATAGCTTAATGCGGTTACGCAGCAGGACTAACATTTTATTGTTTTTCTCTGCTTTATTGACGGGTGGTACCTGTAAGAAGTTAAGATAAAATATAGATTCTTTATCTGTTGGCAGCCCACTACCGGTATATTTCAGGCGTAATGTTTGACCTGCATTTGCTTCAATGCGGAAGAATGGTGGGGTAACAATAAACGGGGCCTTACCCGTTTCTGGTGTGGATTGAGCATCCCCACTGTCTAACCAAACTTGAACAGCATTGGCAAAGTTATCATTATTGGTTAATTGTACACTGTGCTCTTTCGCACCCGCCGGATATATAATACGGCTGCCACCCATAACGACACTGGCATTGGCAAAGGAGATACCCATAAATATTAATAGAGTGGCAAACAGAAAACGGTAGCCGTAGCTATGTGTATTAAGCATGATGGGTATATCCTCTGTGGGAATTAATCGGGTGGTTTCCCACCCGACAGTACTCATATTACAGGTAAGAAACTGCGTATTGTACAGAGCCAATCACTGTTCCTGGTGTGGCTTGCCCAGTTGCATAATACTGGACTGCAAAATCATGTTCTGCAGATGTTTGACCTGCTTTCAATACGATACCATCTTGCGCCAAACCGCTATTCAAATCTATACCTGTTGTTGTTGTTGCATCTTTTAATAATTGAAGCTCAACATTCGTTGCTGTACCGCTATTTTTCAGGTTACCGGTCGCTGAAACTTGGTTACCAATGAAAACAGTTTTGATATCAATATCACTTGCGTCAGCAGTACAACCAGAAACACCTAAAGTGAAGGTTGTTTTACCTGCTTTCTTACCAGAAGTATCAAGGTCAGCGCTTGATACAGTCGGCAATAAAACCATTGGATTTGCTTCAACACCGTTTACAGTAACTGAACAAGTCTGTGCAGTAACTTCACCCTGGAAAGTAATTGTATTATTACTTGCTGCCATAGCAAAAGTTGTAGATGCAGAGAATAATGCCAAAGCCAAAGTAATCTTATTCATTTAAAACTCCAAAGCGTTAATTTAAAGTGAGTCTAATCATCATATATATGATGATTTAACTTTATTTATTAAGTAATGAAATGGACTATGACTGTAATGGCGATTTTTATTCGATTATACTTGTCAATTTCCACGGATTTATATTTAAAGTAATTCAGTGCTTATTGTTTTTTGGCACATCCCTTACTTGATGTGAAATATAATATATAAGGTAATCCTTATTGCACATAGGATAAGCGAACCAGTTTTTGTGGGAAAATTCCTATCACACTGACTTTAGGGTTTTAGATTGAATAACGTCATGTATTTAAAGGATTTTAATGAAAATCGAATTTAAAATTAATAAGATCTTTCTTGTTGTTTTTGTCTGTAATGGCTTTTTTTTGCTATTTTTAGGGTTTTTACAACCCTAGTTTTACATTAGAACATGCTCGTTTTAGGATTTATTTACGGTACCTATTTATAGTTAAGTGAAGATTGCATAGAGAAATGACAGGTAAGATTTTTAAGTATAAGAACTTTATGAAACGAATTATGTTGATGATGTAGGTAGGGAAATGTCAGATGGTAAAGATATTATTTGCGCCTCTTATTCAGGAGACGCAAACTAAACTTAGTTCCGATATAGCACTTTAATGATGTGATAACCGAACTGAGTTTTTACCGGACCATAAGGTTGCAGTAGTTCGCAGCTGAAGACGGCTTTATCGAACGCTGGGACCATATCGCCTTTGTTGAACTCACCCAGATCACCGCCGTTGCGTTTTGACGGGCAGTTGGAGAACTTCTTCGCCAACGCTTGGAAATCCGCGCCGCTATTTAATTGCGCCAGAATATCGTTTGCCTGCTTTTCATCATCTACCAGAATGTGCAGCGCAGAAGCTTTGTTTGCCATAATTACAATCACCACAATGTTATTTGAACGAAGGTTATCTTCTATAGGCTCTAGAAGCGCGCCAGTGTAGCGTATTTTATTCGGGATGGGGCGACTAGCGAGGCTGTTTTACAAATCAAAAGGTGCAGGTGATTTTTTTTCGACAGCGGCTTTCTGCTACAATCCTGTTCCCCCGATAACCCACAGAGCGACCCATGTAACATGCGATTAAATCCCAGCCAACAACAAGCCGTCGAATTCGTCACCGGACCCTGCCTGGTGTTGGCCGGTGCGGGATCGGGTAAAACTCGGGTGATCACCAATAAAATTGCCCATTTAATACGCCAGTGTGGTTATCAACCAAAACATATCGCAGCGGTGACCTTTACCAATAAAGCCGCGCGTGAGATGAAAGAGCGAGTGGCCCAGACTCTAGGGCGTAAAGAATCCCGTGGTTTGATGATTGCGACCTTCCATACGTTAGGGTTGGAGATCATCAAAAAAGAGTATGCGGCGCTGGGGATGAAATCTAATTTCTCGCTGTTCGATGCGCAGGACCAAATGGGGTTATTGAAAGATTTGACCCACAAGTGGCTGGAAGATGATAAAGCGCTCCTGCAACAGCTGATCTCAGCGATCTCCAATTGGAAGAATGATCTGCTGGATCCTGCCGGCGCTGCCGCATTAGCGCGATCCGAGCGTGATAAATTGTTCGTTCATTGTTATGGCTTATACGACGCTCATCTGAAAGCCTGCAATGTATTGGACTTCGATGATCTTATCTCCCTGCCGACGCTACTGCTGCAAAATAATTTGGAAGTGCGGGAGCGTTGGCAAAATCGCCTGCGTTACCTATTAGTAGATGAATACCAAGATACCAACACTAGCCAATACCATATGGTGAAACTGCTGGTGGGGAGCAGAGCACGTTTTACGGTGGTGGGTGATGATGACCAATCAATCTATTCATGGCGAGGCGCACGGCCACAAAATCTGGTGTTGCTGAATGAAGATTTCCCTCAGCTGCAGGTGATTAAGCTGGAGCAAAATTACCGCTCTTCAGGACGAATTCTAAAAGCGGCGAATATTCTGATTGCCAATAACCCGCATGTTTTTGAGAAGAAACTCTTTTCTGAGTTGGAGTATGGCGATGAGTTAAAAGTCATTACTGCCAATAATGAAGATCATGAGGCCGAGAGAGTCGTCGGCGAGCTTATTGCTCATCACTTTGTTAAAAAAACGCAGTACAGTGACTATGCCATTTTGTATCGTGGTAACCATCAGTCGCGTCTGTTTGAAAAGTTATTGATGCAAAACCGTATTCCTTATCGAATCTCCGGGGGAGATTCATTTTTCTCACGCCCAGAGATTAAGGACTTACTGGCTTATTTGCGGGTCTTGACCAATCAAGATGATGACAGTGCCTTCATGCGTATTGTTAATACGCCAAAGCGTGAGATAGGGTCGGCGACTATCCAAAAATTGGGTGAATGGGCCAATTTGCGTAATAAAAGCCTATTTCGTGCCAGCTTTGATTTGGGGCTGGGTGAACATCTAAAAGGCCGTGGTTTGGAGTCATTGCAGCGCTTTACGCACTGGATGGATGCCATTATTCGGTTGGTCGAACGCGAACCAGTGGCGGCAGTAAGGGATCTGATCCACGGTATCGATTATGAGAGCTGGCTGTACGAAACATCTCCGAGTCCGAAAGCCGCTGAAATGCGGATGAAGAACGTGAACCTATTATTTAGCTGGATGACAGAGATGTTAGAAGGCTCTGAGCTAAATGAGCCGATGTCGCTAACGCAGGTCGTAACACGCTTTACGCTGCGTGACATGATGGAGCGGGGAGAAAGTGATGGTGAACTGGATCAAGTCCAATTAATGACACTACATGCGTCGAAAGGGCTGGAATTCCCTTATGTGTTCTTAGTTGGGATGGAAGAAGGTTTACTGCCGCACCAAAGCAGTATTGATGAAGATAATGTTGATGAAGAACGGCGACTGGCATATGTGGGTATTACTCGTGCTCAGCGCGAGCTGTTCTTTACCTTGTGTAAAGAGCGGCGTCAGTATGGTGAGTTGATACGGCCTGAACCTAGCCGTTTCCTGATGGAGTTACCGCAGGATGATTTGCAATGGGAAAATGAGCGTAAGGTCGTTAGCCCGCAAGAACGAATGCAAAAAGGCCAGAGCCATCTGGCCAATATTCGTGCTCAGTTAGCAAATGCGAAGAAACAGCCTTGAGTATGTGCTGAATGGGCAGATGAACCTGCCCATTCGTTTACGGATTAAGGCGCAACTTGCTTACCATCAACAGTGACGTTTTTTACATCGCTAAAATGCCATGGTGTCTCACCGCGCAATTCAGTAAAGACCACATTATTAAACTCGCTGTCACGTAAATCACTGATTGCCGTTGGTGTCACCTGCTTTAATTGCACATTATTGACATGGACTAAGCGGTGCCAAGCCTGATTCACCGAATCACCTTTGATCTCAATTGAGGCATTTTTGCCGGTGGTGTTATCCACCGTCACATTATTTAAGGTGAAATCATAGAATTGAGCTGGAACCTTCGCCGGTGGATAATCAATGTTGGCGTTGCTATCAGCATAATCCAGTGTCATGACCATCACTTGTTTCGCCAAATCGCGCATTGCATTGTTACGGAATGTAACATTGCGTGCACCGCCACCGATAGTGCTGGTGCTCTTGGCGCGCAAGCCGATGTCGGTCAGGTACATCACATTATTTTCAGCCAGAATATCTTCAATCCAAGCACCGGTATGGCTACCGGTGACAATTGCGCCGTGCCCCATGCGGAAATAGTTATTGAATAGCCATGCGCCTTTCATCGGCTCTTGTTCCAGTGCTTTCTCACCGGTGCCCGCAGCAAAATTGATGCAGTCATCGCCGGTATCAAAAAAGTTGTTAAACACCATCACATTTTGGCTATTGCCGAACTCAATACCATCTCCATTGTTAGCATCATAAGTTTGATGCACTAAACCATTAGCCACCACATTATGGTTTTCCAGATTCATGATGCCGTGGAACGCGGGGTTACGGACAGTGAAATCGGCCAAGTAAACGTTCTCGACTCCGCGTAAAGTCATTAGGCTGGAGCGGCGTTGGCCATAAGCATTCTTCAAATCCATACCTTCGGAAACGGCTTTTTCGACCTGATTTTTCGCCAGAATACCGTCTTCGTGTACTTTGCTATTTTTACTCGCCACGTATTGCGGTAATGGACGACCTAACTCATCCGTGATTTCAGCTGTTTTGGCTCTTTGCCAACCATTGCCATCAATAATGCCTGAACCTGTAATTCGGATATTACGGAATGTACCCGGCTTGCTGCTATTAGGGTTGATGGCATTGATCAGCGAGGCAGGGCGCTCAATCGTTGAGTAAGGATAGAGGCGATAGCCAGCCGGATAGTCATCTGGGTTCTCTGAACCCAACAACGTAGATCCTGCTTGCAGATTGAGGGTCATATCACTCTTCAGCCAAAGTGCGCCGCTTTTGTAGGTGCCTGCAGGGATATCGACACGACAACCCGGCTTGCAGCTATCAATGGCTTGCTGGATCGCTTTGGTGTTCAACGATTTGCCATCATCAATGGCACCAAAGTCACGGATGTTGACAATCTGTGGCTTTGCACTGGTTTTGGCATTAACAGGCTGGCTAGCTGCGGATAATGTACCGTCAGCATATTGTGCTTTGACCGTAAATTGATAACGAGTATCAGGTTTCAGACCGTCAACGGTAAAATTCTGGAGCACAATTTTATGTTGAAAATTCTCTTTATCATTCGCGTAGAAGTTATCCATATAGGGCTTCGCTGGTGAGAATTTATCATTGTTATCAGTGGCTTTACCCAACAATTTTCCAGCAGAGTAAATCTGGTAATCAACAATTTTTCGGGTATCTTCCGGCGCTTTCCAAACTAAAACAATACTGCTCTCGTCATAGGCGAGAGTAGGGACTTGTAGCTGCTGAGGGGCATCGTGGCTCGTTGATTTAGCGGCCATCGCCAAGGGAGATCCGACCATCAGACTGGAGATAATCACCAACATACCTGCTGTATGTGGGCGTTGAAGCTGTGCTCGCATTATTATTCCTCATAAATGACTGAAAATTTGGACACAGCGTTCTTTCCCAGAAGGCGATATAGAAACTCATTATTCAATATAGAAACGCTGTTTTATAAAAATACACACATTGTTTCTATTTTAAGCTGGGGACGATCACATTCTGAGGGTTTCAGTTTTTTTGTCTGAGGTAACATGAGGTTGATCAAGGAGAGGAAGATTATTGGGTGACCAAAAGTCACCCAACAGAAGAAATCCTTAGCTGAGTTCTTCTAATATTAATGGCCATTGCACATAACTTTGCCAATGACTTTCTTGCTCTAATGCTTCTGCACGGTAAGGATGATGCTGTAGCCAGCCTTGAGGCAACAGCACATAAAGTGCTTCGCCATTTGCACGCAACCTGACTGCCGGAAGTGTGTCATCCCGACGGCGGCTAGAGAAGATAATTGCCAGACGTAATAAGCGACACAAATGTTGCGCCATATCGACGGGCAATGCGTTCTGCTGAGTTAATAGCGTCAGATCGAGAGCGTCACTCTGATTTTGCAACAGTGCCGAGAAGAGCCGTTTTTGTGCAGGAGTAAAACCAGGTAGGTCAAGATTGCGAATCAGGTAAGCAGCATGTTGAGGAGCGTGCTTAAAATCAACACTGAGGCCAATTTCATGAATCAAACAGGTATTTTGCAATAACTCGCGACATCGACTATCGAGATGCCACTCTTTTTCGACCTGTAGCAAGAAATTGTCTGCTAATTTACTGACGCGCTTAGCTTGCTCAGTATCGAGTAAATAGCGGCGCTGTAAATTTCGTACAGTGCGACTGCGAATATCTTGTTCAACCGGCAGATGAAGCATGCCATAAACGAGCCCTTCGCGCAGTGCGCCGCCAGCTAACGTCATGCTTTCAATCGCTAACTCTTGGAATATCGCTATCAAGATAGACAGGCCACTGGGGAAAACTAACGCTCGTTCTAATGTTAAACCGGGGATTTCCAACTCTTCCAATTTGCCGCACTGAATTGCTCTTTGCTTGAGTTGCTGCAATTTGGGCAAGGTAATCAGCTCATCCATCCCTTGGGCGACCATGATCTCTTGCAGGGCCTGTACCGTGCCTGAAGCACCGACACAGATTTGCCAGCCGTGTTCACGAAAACGTGCCGCGACGGGTCTGATCATCTCACGAGCAGCGAGCTCAGCACGTTCGAAATTGTCTTTTGCAAGGTTACGATCACTAAAATAGCGCTCTAACCAAGTAACACAACCCATTGATAAACTAACTAATATGTTGGCTTGAGCACCATTGCCCGTGACCAATTCGGTACTACCACCACCAATGTCAACCACCAGGCGTTTCTCTGGCCCACCGGTGGTATGTGCAACACCGTGATAAATTAGCCGAGCTTCTTCTTCGCCGCTGATCACCTGAATGGGGCAGCCGAGGATCTCGGTTGCCGTTTGCAGAAACTCTTCAGCATTGGACGCTAGACGCAGGGTGGCTGTCGCGACCACGCGAATCTGATCCCGCGGGATGTCCTGTAAACGCTCTGAAAAAAGCTTCAAGCATTGCCAACCGCGTTCCATCGCATCTTGCGATAGGTGATTTTGGCTATCCAAGCCGGCTGCCAGACGGACCTTTCGCTTAATTCGGGCCAGCGTCTGGATACTTCCTGCCACCTCACGTACTACCAACATATGAAAACTGTTGGAGCCAAGATCGATGGCAGCATAAAGTGAGGTGGAACTCAGCATCGTTTTTATCAGCTCGGTCGCTTACGGTTATTCCGTGGTGCACCACTACGGCGTGGGGCAGAGTTACGGCGTGGGCCATTCCCAGTACGGGGACGAGCCAAACGTTTCGGCGCCGGTAAATCTGTTAATAGCGCATCGCTATTATATTTGCTGACCGGAATGCTATGACCCGTGTAGGTCTCGATAGCCGGTAAGTTTAACGCATATTCTTCACAGGCCAGACTGATGGAATGACCACTTTCGCCTGCTCGGCCAGTACGGCCAATGCGGTGAACATAGTCTTCGCAATCGTCAGGCAGATCGTAGTTAAAGACGTGGGTGACCAGCGGGATATGCAGGCCACGTGCCGCAACGTCGGTAGCAACCAGAATATCGATATCACCTTTAGTGAAGTCTTCCAGAATCCGCAGGCGTTTTTTCTGCGCAACATCACCTGTCAGTAAACCGACACGATGACCGTCAGCAGCCAAATGACCCCAGATCTCTTCACAACGATGCTTGGTATTAGCAAAAATAATGCAGCGGTCAGGCCATTCTTCTTCAATCAACGTCTGAAGTAGACGCATTTTTTCTTCATTTGAAGGATAGAACAACTCTTCTTTGATGCGGTGGCCGGTTTTTTGTAACGGTTCCACTTCAACATATTCCGCATTATTCATCTGTTCGAAGGCCAGTTCGCGTACACGGTACGAAAGTGTGGCAGAGAACAGCATGTTCAAACGTTTTTCAGCGGATGGCATACGGCGGAACAGCCAGCGGATATCTTTGATAAAGCCCAAATCGTACATACGATCTGCTTCATCCAAGACCACGACCTGAATCGCACCGAGGTTAATATAATTCTGTTTTGCGTAATCAATTAAACGGCCAGTTGTCCCGATCAGGATATCAACGCCACTTTCTAGCACTTTAAGCTGTTTATCGTAGCCGTCGCCCCCATACGCTAAGCCTAATTTCAGCCCTGTCGCTTGGGAAAGTGACTCTGCATCGGAGTGAATTTGCACTGCCAATTCACGCGTGGGTGCCATAATCAACGCGCGAGGTTGATTTGTCTGGCGACCCTCTTCTGCCGGGTTAGAAAGCAAATAATGGAAAGTAGACGCTAAGAAAGCCAGCGTCTTGCCGGTTCCTGTTTGCGCCTGACCCGCAACATCACGCCCAGAAAGGGTGAGTGGCAATGCTAACGCCTGAATCGGCGTGCAATACTCAAACCCTTTGCTTTCAAGAGCTTGAGTAACTAGCGGGTGCAGGGCGAAGTCGGAAAACTTCTGTTCGGTCAAGTGTGTTTTGCTCATAGTGTGGTAGAATATCAGCTAACTATTGCTTTACGAAAGCGTATCCGGTGAAATAAAGTCATCCTATTGTTGGTTAATGCTACACCAACGAGGTAGACACAATCCTTTGGAGTAGAACATGAGCGATAAAATTATTCACCTGAGTGATGAAAGTTTCGACACTGACGTACTGAAAGCTGACGGTCCGGTTCTGGTCGATTTTTGGGCTGAATGGTGTGGTCCGTGCAAGATGATTGCTCCGATTCTGGATGAAATTGCTGAAGAGTATGAAGGTCGATTGACCATCACTAAGCTGAATATTGATGACAATGTGGCGACGGCACCTAAATTCGGTATCCGTGGTATTCCTACGCTGTTGTTATTCAAAGACGGTCAAGTTGCGGCCACGAAGGTGGGAGCCTTGTCTAAAGGCCAGTTGAAAGCATTCTTGGATGCCAATCTGTAAGCGGCTTTAAACAGCCTAAACCCAAATATTTCAAGATGCGTCGCCAGTGACAAGCAAGAGAATTCCGATAAGCTAACAGCCTATCAGTGAGCCGGAATGCAGTGAGCAGTCAATGCGGCAGTACCTTGAAAGAGGGTAGGTATAGCTGGGTGTGTAGCGGCAGTTGTGATTTCTCACACTGACCGCTAGACGCCTGCAAAGAAGCGTGTTAAGTTTACTTCACTGCGTATAAAACTTTCCTGTGTATTCAATCCGGGTTTGTAGCATCTAGCTTAATTCTTTAGTACCTATTAAATCTGTAGTACCTATTAGATCTGTAGTATCTATTAAGTTTGAATCTAAGATTTACTCTATGTCGAAATAATGTGTGTTGAGAATAATTATGAGCTCAATCAGTTTTTTGACAGTCTAACGGTTTTACAAAATCAGTCGAAGGCACTTTCAATCTTTTTACCGTTGAGTCGCGCAAATCTCGCGTAAGTGATTGCTTGCGTAGTTTGTCCAAGGCCGGTGATTGAATGTCCCATTAAACAGGCACGGATGACGCTGCCATACCATTCACGACCATAGTTCGAGACATACCCCGAGTTTAAGAACCCACCATTATGAATCTTACCGAATTAAAGAACACGCCGGTTTCTGATCTGATAACACTTGGCGAAAATATGGGGCTGGAAAACCTAGCCCGGATGCGTAAACAAGATATTATTTTCTCTATTCTTAAGCAGCATGCGAAAAGTGGAGAAGATATCTTCGGTGACGGTGTGTTGGAGATATTGCAGGATGGATTTGGTTTCCTCCGCTCTGCAGACAGCTCCTACCTCGCCGGTCCCGACGACATCTATGTATCCCCAAGCCAAATTCGCCGTTTCAACCTTCGCACTGGTGATACCGTTGCCGGTAAGATTCGTCCGCCTAAAGAAGGTGAGCGTTATTTTGCATTGTTGAAAGTTAACGAAGTTAACTATGACAAACCGGAAAACGCCCGTAACAAAATCCTGTTCGAAAACTTAACCCCACTACATGCTAACTCTCGTTTGCGTATGGAACGTGGTAACGGTTCGACAGAAGATTTAACTGCTCGCGTACTGGATTTGGCATCGCCAATCGGTCGTGGTCAACGTGGTCTGATTGTGGCACCGCCTAAAGCGGGTAAAACCATGCTGTTGCAAAATATTGCGACCAGCATCGCTTATAACCACCCTGATTGCGTATTGATGGTCTTGCTGATTGACGAACGTCCGGAAGAAGTCACCGAGATGCAACGTCTGGTTAAAGGTGAAGTAATTGCTTCTACCTTTGATGAACCAGCATCCCGTCACGTTCAAGTCGCTGAAATGGTGATTGAAAAAGCAAAACGTCTGGTTGAGCACAAAAAAGACGTTATCATCTTGCTTGACTCCATTACCCGTTTGGCTCGTGCCTATAACACCGTTGTACCTGCTTCAGGCAAAGTGCTGACCGGTGGTGTGGATGCGAACGCCTTACACCGCCCTAAGCGTTTCTTCGGTGCTGCACGTAATGTTGAAGAGGGCGGAAGCCTGACCATCATTGCCACCGCGTTGGTTGATACCGGTTCTAAAATGGATGAAGTCATCTATGAAGAATTTAAAGGTACAGGCAACATGGAACTGCACTTGTCCCGCAAAATTGCGGAGAAACGTGTCTTCCCAGCGATTGATTTCAACCGCTCGGGTACACGTAAAGAAGAGTTGCTGACTACCACTGAAGAGCTGCAAAAAATGTGGATCTTGCGCCGTATTCTTCATCCAATGGGTGAAATCGATGCGATGGAGTTCCTTATCAGCAAACTGGCAACCGCGAAAACCAACGATCAGTTCTTCGATAATATGAGACGCTCATAATTTTATCGTACTAACTAAAAACGTCACGCTCGTCGTGGCGTTTTTTGCTTTTGGAATATACGATAGCCGAGTTTGTAATTCATTTAGTGGATAACCAGATCAAACTAACGATTATTTTGGTATTTATTCTTAGGGCCAACGAGAAAATACCAAAAATAGAGTTGGGAATAACAAGCAAGGCTGTCATCATATTCAGAAATAACTGAAAGCGTGGCGAAGGCATGGTTTGCGCCAACCTACATGCTAAGCTGATGTAACTTTTTGCAGAGAGCGGTTAAACGTGAATTTACTCACTATGAGTACTGAGATATTTGTTATATTCCTGTTTTCATTGGCATTTTTATTTGTTGCTCGCAAAGTTGCCAAGAGAATTGGATTAGTCGATAAACCTAACTATCGCAAACGCCACCAGGGTTTGATCCCATTAGTGGGCGGTATATCCGTGTTCGCGGGTATTTGTTTTACCTTTCTGATCACCAATCAGCAGATTCCCCATTTCCGTTTATATCTAGGTTGTGCCGGTTTATTAGTCTTTGTCGGTGCGCTAGATGATCGTTTCGATATCAGTGTAAAGATCCGAGCCTTTGTACAAGCCATGGTCGGTATTGCCATGATGGCGATCGGTGGGCTTTATTTACGTAGCCTAGGGCATACTTTTGGCCCGTGGGAAATGGTACTTGGCCCCTTCGGCTATGTTGTGACGTTATTCGCAGTTTGGGCGGCGATCAATGCTTTCAATATGGTGGATGGTATAGATGGTCTGCTCGGCGGCCTATCTTGCGTCTCGTTTGGTGCCATGGGTGCTTTGCTGTATCAGAGTGGGCAGATGGCACTGGCGTTATGGTGTTTCGCTATGATTGCTGCAATCTTGCCGTACATCTTGCTTAACCTCGGGTTGCTAGGGCGTCGCTATAAGGTCTTTATGGGGGATGCCGGCAGCACGTTAATTGGCTTCACTGCCATTTGGATGCTGCTGCAAACCACGCAAGGGAATTCACATCCGATTAATCCGGTGACTGCATTATGGATTATCGCTATCCCATTAATGGATATGATCGCCATTATGTACCGGCGTCTACGTAAAGGGATGAGCCCTTTCTCTCCTGATCGTCAGCATATCCATCATTTAATTATGCGTGCTGGTTTTACCTCACGGCAGGCTTTTGTGTTAATTACCCTAGCTGCTGCGATATTAGCGGCGATTGGTGTTATTGGTGAACGGCTCACATTCATCCCCGAATGGGTTATGTTGGCATTATTCTTGCTTGCATTTCTATTGTACGATTACTGCATCAAACGGGCATGGCGAGTGGCACGTTTTATCAAGCGTATGAAGCGCCGGATGCGTCGTGCATCGCAAAATAAGCATGAATCTTAATCAGAGGCTTTTAGGCAGTGATGAAATCAGAATCTATGTCGACGGATAAAACAGGATCTCCCCATAATGAGCCTACTGTGGATAACGAATTAGATATTCGTAGCCTGTGCCGTACGCTTTGGCGTGGCAAAGTATGGATCATCGGGATGGCAATTCTTTTCGCCGCAATTGCGCTGGGTATCTCCTATCTGGTGAAACAGCAGTGGAGTGCGACGGCCATTACCGACAGACCGACAGTGAATAACCTGGGCGGTTTTTATTCTCAGCAACAGTTTTTGCGTAATCTGGACACTCGCATTAATAGTGGTGTTGCCAGTGAACAACCCGGTATTTCTGATGAAGCCTACAGCGAGTTTATTACTCAATTAGCGGCATACGATACCCGCCGTGACTTCTGGCTGCAAAGTGATTACTACAAACAACGCTTAGAAGGTGATGCCAGAGCAGACGCGGCATTGCTTGATGAACTGGTGAATAATATTGTTTTCACGCCGCGTGATGACAAAAAAATACTCAACGACAGTATTAAGCTGACGGCAGAAACCGCCACTGATTCTAATAAACTGCTGCGGAGTTACATTGATTTTGCCAACCAACGTGCGGCTAGCCATTTGAATGATGAGATTGTGGGGGCGTGGGCTGCACGTACACAATCAATGAAAGCGCAGGTTAAGCGGCAGGAAGCAGTGGCACAAGCAGTGTTTAATCGTGAAGTCACCGCAGTTCAGCAAGCATTGAAAGTGGCGGGCCAGCAAGGGATTAACCGTAATCAAACGGATACTCCAGCTGAGCAACTTCCTGATTCAAAAATGTTTATGTTAGGCAAGCCTATGCTTGAGGCTCGCTTAGAAACATTGCTGGCTACTGGCCCAAGTTTTGATATTGATTACGATCAGAACCGCGCGATGCTGGCAACATTGAACGTCGGTCCGACACTGGATAAAACATTCCAAACCTATCGCTACTTACGTACACCTGAAGATCCGGTGACACGTGATAGCCCGCGTCGTGTTTTCCTGCTGATTATGTGGGGCGCGATTGGGGCACTGGTTGGGGCCGGAGTCGTATTGGTTCGTCGTACTAACACGCAACCTTAATCTGTGGCGTGTGATGGAATCTACGCCTGAATAAATTAGCGTCGCAGCCAGACAAAAAAAGTCATGCTGCGGCGTTCCGTAAAAGCGTATAAATCGTTACTGGGCGCATTGTGCGCCCAACTTGCAGGCGTTGTCTGCGGCTAACTGACCTTAAAGAGATTCACTGTGAAAGTGTTGACTGTTTTTGGCACCCGGCCTGAAGCCATTAAAATGGCTCCTCTGGTGCACGCCTTGGCTCAGGATGAAGCCTTTGAATCGCGAGTCTGCGTGACGGCTCAGCATCGTGAGATGCTGGACCAAGTTTTACGTTTATTCGAAATTCAACCGGATTATGATTTGAATATCATGAAGCCGGGACAGGGATTGACGGAAATAACCTGCCGAATTCTGGAGGGGTTAAAGCCTGTTCTAGCTGAGTTTAAGCCAGATGTGATCTTAGTTCATGGTGATACCACCACGACGTTGTCGACCAGTCTCGCTGCGTTTTATCACCGCATACCGGTCGGCCATGTCGAAGCGGGTCTGCGTACTGGTAATCTCTACTCCCCATGGCCGGAAGAAGCTAACCGTCAACTGACAGGTCACCTAGCTATGTACCATTTTGCGCCGACAGAGAATTCGCGCCAGAATCTGTTACGCGAGATGGTACCGGATAGCCGTATTTTCGTCACAGGTAATACGGTGATTGATGCGCTGTTTTGGGTTCGCGATCGGGTGATGAACAACCCTGAACTTCGCGCTAGTTTGGCTCAGCGTTACCCGTTCCTCGATACCAGCAAAAAAATGATCTTGGTTACAGGGCATCGCCGTGAAAGTTTTGGTGGTGGTTTTGAGCGGATTTGCAGCGCATTAGCGGAAATTGCCCGTCGGCATCCTGATGTGCAAGTGGTCTATCCGGTGCATCTCAATCCGAACGTCAGTGAGCCGGTCAATCGTATCTTGAAAGGTATCGATAATATCATTCTGATTGACCCACAAGATTACCTCCCATTTGTTTATCTGATGAACCATGCCTACCTGATCTTGACCGATTCTGGTGGTATTCAGGAAGAAGCGCCTTCATTGGGTAAACCGGTCTTGGTGATGCGTGATACCACCGAACGTCCTGAAGCTGTCGATTCAGGCACCGTTTTGCTGGTTGGCACTAATATTAATAAGATAGTTGATGCAGTGACCCGCTTGCTAACTGATGAGTCTGCTTATCATCAAATGACACGGGCACATAATCCTTACGGTGACGGGCATGCCTGTCAACGCATCCTTGAAGCTTTAAAGAATCATCAGGTGACGCTATGAGTTTTGAAACAATTTCTGTTATCGGTCTTGGGTATATTGGCCTGCCAACAGCGGCTGCTTTTGCCTCGCGCAAGAAGAAAGTCATTGGTGTCGATGTCAACGCCCATGCAGTTGAAACCATTAATCGTGGCGCGATTCATATCGTCGAACCCGATCTAGACAAAGTGGTGAAAATTGCCGTTGAAGGGGGCTACCTTCAGGCTGTCACTAAGCCGTTGGCCGCAGATGCGTTTCTCATTGCTGTACCGACACCTTTCAAGGGCGATCATGATCCGGATATGGTTTTCGTTGAATCTGCCGCTAAATCTATCGCACCCGTACTGAAAAAGGGTGACTTGGTCATTCTAGAATCCACATCGCCAGTGGGTGCTACAGAACAAATGGCACAATGGCTGGCTGAAGCTCGCCCAGATTTGAGCTTCCCGCAGAACGCGGGTGAAGACGCGGATATTAACGTTGCCTACTGCCCTGAGCGTGTGTTGCCGGGTCAGGTGATGGTTGAGCTGATTCAAAATGACCGTGTTATTGGTGGCATGACTGCAAAATGCTCTGCCCGCGCCAGTGAACTGTACAAAATCTTCTTAGAAGGCGAGTGCGTCGTGACTAACGCGCGTACTGCTGAGATGTGTAAACTGACTGAAAATAGCTTCCGCGACGTTAACATTGCTTTTGCCAATGAGCTGTCACTGATTTGTGATGCACAAGGTATCAATGTATGGGAACTGATTCGTCTGGCGAATCGCCACCCACGCGTGAATATCTTGCAGCCTGGCCCAGGCGTTGGCGGTCACTGTATCGCCGTAGACCCTTGGTTTATCGTTTCTCAAAATCCAGAGTTAGCGCGTCTGATTCACACCGCACGTCTGGTGAATGACGGCAAACCGCTGTGGGTTGTTGACCGCGTGAAAGCCGCTGTTGCTGATTGTTTAGCCGCGACAGACAAACGCGCCTCAGAAGTTAAAATTGCCTGCTTTGGCTTGGCATTTAAGCCAAATATTGACGATTTGCGTGAAAGCCCAGCCGTTGAAATCGCCCATTTGATCGCGGAATGGCACACCGGTGAAACTTTGGTGGTTGAACCCAATGTTGAGCAATTGCCGAAGTCACTGGCAGGTCATGTGACGCTGAAAGACACGGCGACCGCATTGCAGCAGGCAGATGTGCTGGTGATGTTGGTTGATCATAACCAGTTCAAGGCCATCAAACCTGAAGATGTGAAGCAACCGTGGATTGTCGATACCAAAGGAGTATGGCGTTGAGACGTATTCTAGTCACAGGCGGGGCCGGTTTTATCGGCTCTGCGGTGGTAAGACATATTATCGATGGCACTTCAGATAGCGTCGTGGTGGTCGATAAACTCACCTACGCCGGTAATCTGGAGTCTCTGGCCGTGGTCGCCAAAAGCGAGCGCTATGCATTTGAGCAGGTTGATATTTGTGACCGTGCTGAATTGGACCGCGTTTTTGCGCAATATCAGCCAGATGTTGTCATGCATCTGGCGGCTGAAAGCCATGTTGACCGCTCTATTGATGGGCCGGCGGCCTTTATCGAAACTAACGTAGTGGGCACTTACACTATGTTAGAGGCGGCTCGCCATTACTGGCAGCAACTGAGTACTGAGGCCAAACTGGCGTTTCGCTTCCACCATATCTCCACGGATGAGGTCTATGGTGACCTGCATGGCACAGATTATCTCTTCACAGAAACCACGTCGTATGCACCTAGCAGCCCTTATTCGGCGTCTAAGGCATCTAGCGACCATCTGGTACGTGCTTGGTTGCGTACTTATGGTTTACCGACGTTGGTCACCAACTGTTCGAATAACTATGGCCCGTACCATTTCCCTGAAAAACTGATCCCGTTGGTGATTCTCAATGCGTTGGCAGGCAAACCGTTGCCGGTGTATGGCAGTGGCGCACAAGTCCGTGATTGGCTGTATGTTGAAGACCATGCTCGCGCCTTATATCAAGTCGTGACCGAAGGTGTGGTGGGTGAAACCTACAATATCGGTGGTCATAACGAGCGCAAAAATATCGAAGTGGTCGAAACTATCTGCGCATTGTTAGACGAATTAGTGCCAGAAAAACCGGCTGGAATTACTCATTACCGTGACTTAATTACCTACGTCAAAGATCGGCCTGGCCATGATATGCGCTATGCCATCGATGCCAGTAAAATTGAGCGGGAACTGGGTTGGCGACCACAGGAAACATTCGAAAGTGGTATCCGCAAAACCGTGTTGTGGTATTTGAATAACGAATCTTGGTGGCGACGTGTTCAGGATGGTTCTTACGCCGGTGAGCGTTTGGGCTTGAGCGACTGAGAATCGTCATCTTTCAAGTTGCAGGTGTGTTAGCTGCGCTCGAATACCCGAATCGCTTACGACTGATGTAAGTTCATCGGTGCCGCTTTCCTGCATCTGAATTCTATTCATCATTGGGATGACATCATGCCGCAGTCTGCATGATGTTTTGCCTATGTATAACGTCTGCCTGATGGTTTCAGGCGATTGTCTCTTTCAGGAGATCGTATGAAAGGTATCATTCTGGCTGGTGGCTCTGGCACTCGATTGCATCCCATCACCCGTGGTGTCTCTAAACAGCTACTTCCCGTTTACGATAAGCCAATGATTTACTACCCGCTGTCAGTGCTGATGCTGGCAGGGATCCGCGATATCCTGATTATTTCTACGCCGGAAGATTTACCGTCGTTTCAGCGCTTGCTGGGGAATGGCGATGAATTCGGTATCAATCTGAGTTATGCCGCTCAACCGAGTCCAGATGGATTGGCACAAGCCTTTATCATCGGTGAAGAATTTATCGGCAATGAGCCATGCTGTTTGGTGCTAGGCGATAATATTTACTTTGGCCAAGGTTTTAGCCCAAAACTGAAAACGGTTGCTGCCCGTCAGCGCGGTGCGACGGTATTCGGCTATCAGGTTATGGACCCAGAACGTTTTGGTGTGGTGGAGTTCGACGATAACTTCCGCGCCTTGTCTATCGAAGAGAAGCCGAGCCAGCCAAAATCCAATTGGGCGGTGACTGGGCTTTATTTCTATGACAATCAAGTGGTTGATTTTGCTAAGCAGGTTAAACCTTCTTCCCGCGGCGAGCTGGAAATTACCAGTATCAACCAGATGTATCTGGAGCGCGGAGAGCTGACGGTTGAACTGTTAGGCCGTGGTTTCGCTTGGTTGGATACCGGCACCCATGACAGCTTGATTGAAGCCAGTACTTTTGTGCAAACCGTTGAAAAACGGCAAGGTTTCAAAATCGCCTGTTTGGAAGAAATTTCATGGCGCAATGGTTGGTTAGATGATGAGGGTGTAAGACGCGCAGCAACCGCGCTGTCTAAAACCGGTTACGGCAAATATTTGTTGGATCTGTTACATGCCCGTCCACGCCAGTATTGAGCCACTGGCCTGGGAAAGTGAATTTTTCCAGCGCCACAGTGCAAAACTGATTTTCTCTGACTCAGCCCCGCAACTTAACCCGGCTGAGTTGGATGCTTTTACCCTCACTCAAGCCAAAGTGCCAACGCATCGTGTTGACCTGATTGATGCTCTTGGTCAGTTAGACTTCAAATTAGTGGAAGGTGAAGTCGATCTTTCCTTAGTTATCGCTGCAAAAACCGTGATTGGCACGGAAAATGCTACATCTGAGGCAGAAGCTGAGCTTAGCGTCGCAACAGTCGACGATATCCCGCTTTTGCGCCGTGTTGCCGCGGATGCCTTTGCGTTAAGTCGTTTTCGTGCGCCTTGGTATGACCCACAAGACAGTGGGCGTTTTTATGCCTTGTGGGCTGAAAAGGCGGTATTGGGCACTTTTGATCATCAATGTTTATTGGTGATGGATACGCAGGGGCAACCAGCGGGTTTTGTGACGTTGCGGGATTTGCAAGATGGTAGCGCACGTATTGGCTTGCTAGCGGTATTCCCTGATGCTCAGGGTAAAGGCATCGGTACATCATTAATGTCGGCGGCAAAGCAGTGGTGCCAGCGTCGTGGGTTACAGCGGTTACGCGTCGCCACGCAGATGAGCAATATTGCTGCTTTACGTCTTTATATTCGCAGTGGTGCTTCGATTGAGAGCACCGCGTATTGGTTATGCAGGGGATGAAATGATTCCATTTAACGCTCCACCGGTAGTAGGCACCGAACTTGGTTACATGCAGGCCGCAATGGCGAGTGGGAAATTATGTGGTGATGGTGGGTTTACCCGTCGCTGCCAGCAGTGGATGGAGCAGCATTTCGGCTGCCCGAAAGTCTTACTGACACCGTCTTGTACTGCCTCGTTGGAAATGGCGGCATTATTGCTGGATATCAAACCCGGCGATGAAATCATCATGCCAAGCTTCACTTTCGTATCGACCGCCAATGCCTTTGTGCTACGCGGTGCGAAAATGGTGTTCGTCGATATCCGTCCCGATACGATGAATATCGATGAAACCAAGATTGAAGCCGCGATTACCGATAAAACCAAGGTGATCGTGCCCGTTCACTATGCGGGTGTGGCCTGCGAGATGGACACCATTATGGCGCTGGCGAAAAAATACAATTTGTTTGTGGTCGAAGATGCCGCTCAAGGTGTGATGTCCACTTATAAAGGCAAAGCGCTGGGGACGATTGGCCACATCGGTTGTTTCAGTTTCCATGAAACCAAGAACTACACCGCTGGCGGTGAAGGTGGCGCAACGCTCATCAATGATCCGTCACTGATTGATCGTGCTGAAATCATTCGTGAAAAAGGCACTAACCGTAGCCAGTTCTTCCGCGGGCAGGTAGACAAATATACGTGGCGTGATATTGGCTCTAGCTATTTGATGTCTGACTTGCAGGCCGCTTACCTTTGGGGGCAGTTGGAAGCCGCAGAACAAATTAACGCACGCCGTCTGGCGCTATGGCACACCTACTACAATGCCTTCAAGCCATTAGCGGACGCTGGGCGCATTGATTTGCCAGTCATTCCCACTGATTTAGAACAAAATGCGCACATGTTTTATATCAAACTGCGTGACATCGACGATCGCTCTCAATTTATTAGCTTCCTAAAAGAAGCAGAGATCATGTCGGTATTCCACTACATTCCATTGCATGCTTGTCCGGCCGGTGAAGAATTTGGCCGTATGGCGGGTGAAGACCGCTTTACGACTAAAGAAAGTGAGCGCCTGGCTCGCTTGCCAATATTCTATAACCTGACTGATATCAATCAGAAAACGGTCATTAACACTGTGCTGAGTTACTTCGCCTGATATGTCTCTGGCAAAAGCATCGATTTGGACTGCTGGCTCTACGCTGATTAAAATCGGCGTAGGGCTGTTAGTGGTTAAACTGCTGGCGGTGACCTTCGGCCCCAGTGGTGTTGGGCAGGCAGGGAATTTTCGCCAGCTAATTACGGTATTAGGCGTGCTCTCTGGCGCGGGTATCTTTAACGGTATTACGAAATATGTTGCTGAATATCATCAGCAACCTGAACGTTTGCGTGCGGTTCTGGGCACCTCATCGGCTATTGTGCTGGGGTTCTCAACGCTGCTGGCGCTGATTTTCCTATTGGCGGCAAAACCCGTCAGTATTGCTTTGTTTGGTCATAGCGATTACCAGAATGTCGTGCGAGTGGTCGCGCTTATCCAAATGGGTATCGCTTACGCCAACCTGTTTTTAGCGATCCTCAAAGGCTATCGCGATGCGATGGGTAATGCGTTGGCGGTGATCGCGGGTAGCTTGATTGGTGTGGTGGCTTATTATATTTGCTTTCGTATTGGGGGATACCCCGGTGCATTAGTGGGCTTGGCACTGGTTCCCGCCTTGGTGGTCATTCCTGCGTTAACCCTACTTATTCGCCGCAAAACCATTCCGCTGAGCTATCTTAAACTGAGCTGGGATAAAGCCTTAGCCAGTCATTTAGGCAAATTTACCATCATGGCGCTGATTACCTCAGTGACCTTGCCGGTGGCCTACGTGATGATGCGTAACTTGCTGGCTGACAAATATGGTTGGGATGCAGTAGGGATCTGGCAGGGGGTGAGCAGTATTTCAGATGCTTATCTACAGTTTATAACGGCATCATTTACCGTCTATTTGCTACCAACACTGTCGCGACTCAAAGCTAAAGCGGAGATTTCTCGCGAAATTCTGCGCTCACTGAAATTTGTGTTACCGGCGGTGGCCACGGCCAGTTTTATGGTCTGGCTGTTACGTGACTTTGCTATCTGGTTGCTGTTTTCGCAACAGTTCACGGCTATGCGTGACCTCTTTGCTTGGCAGTTGGTTGGCGATGTATTGAAAGTAGGGTCGTATGTGTTTGGCTATCTGGTCATTGCCAAAGCCTCGCTGCGCTTTTACATTTTGACGGAAGTGAGCCAGTTCTTACTGTTGACCGGGTTTGCCCATTGGTTAATTCCAATGAATGGCTCTTTAGGCGCGGCACAAGCCTATATGGCGACTTATATTGTCTATTTTGCGCTCTGTAGCTGCGTATTCATTATGTACCGTAGACATTCATCACCGTAAACACTCTTTACAGTAGAAAAAAATGACAACCCTGATTCATGTACTGGGATCTGATATCCCGCACCATAATCTGACTGTAATGCGCTTCTTCAATGATGTGCTGGCAACACGTGTGCCGGTAGAGCAGGTACGGCACTTTATGGTGGCGGCAAAAGAGACGGCAGCTTTCCCATCATTCACACAGTTGGATATCGAAACACACAGCAATAAAAAAGCCTTGGCTGAAGCAGTCATCGCCCGTGCACAAGCGGACCGCAGCACGCGCTTTTTCTGGCACGGCCAGTTTAATGCCACCCTTTGGTTGGCGCTGTTAAGCGGCAAAATCAAACCGCGACAGGTCTACTGGCATGTTTGGGGCGCTGATTTGTATGAAGATGCCAAAAGCTGGAAGTTTCGACTGTTCTACGTATTGCGCCGCCTCGCTCAAGGGCGGGTAGGGCACGTATTTGCGACCCGTGGTGATTTGATTTATTTCCAGCAACGCCATCCTCGGGTGCCTGCATCATTGCTTTACTTCCCAACCCGTATGGACCCCGCGTTAACCAATATCAGCGTAGAAAAGCCGATGGCGGGGCCAATGACGATTTTAGTGGGGAACTCGGGTGATACGACAAACCGCCACATTGAGGCGTTGAAAGCGATTCATCAGCAGTTTGGGCCAGATGCCAGAGTCATTCTGCCCATGGGCTATCCGGCGAATAATGAAATCTATATCGAGCAAGTTCGGCAGGCGGGATTGGCACTGTTCGCGCCAGAGAATCTCCGTATCCTGACCGATCAGATCCCCTTTGATGACTACCTTAATATCCTGCGCGAATGCGATTTGGGCTACTTTATTTTTAATCGTCAGCAAGGCATTGGCACCCTATGCTTACTCACCCAATTTGGTGTGCCTTTCGTCTTGAGCCGTAAAAATCCCTTCTGGCAAGACTTGGCGGAACAACATATCCCCGTGCTGTTCTATGGTGACTCATTGGATGAACCCTTGATTCGTGAGGCACAGCGCCAATTAGCTGGATTGGATAAACAATCAATCGCCTTCTTTAACCCCAATTACATTGAGGGCTGGCAGCAAGCGCTGGCACTGGCAGCAGGAGAACACCCATGACATTGGGGCAATTTGGCGGTCTATTTAGTGTCTACCTGATCGCATTGGTGTTTATCCTCATCTTGACGTATCAAGAGTTTCGGCGCGTGCGCTTTAACTTCAATGTGCTGTTTTCGATGCTCTACTTGCTGACCTTCTATTTCGGCTTCCCACTGACCTGTATGCTGGTTTTCCAGTTTGGTGTCGCGGTAGTACCGGTTGAGTACTTGCTCTACGCCATGCTGTCTGCCACGGCGTTCTATGCCATTTATTATGTAAGTTACAAAACACGCCTGACCAAGCCGCGTAGCCAACCACGGACGCCGATTTTTACCATGAATCGGGTAGAAACCAATTTGACGTGGGTGCTGCTGGCACTGGTGGCTATTGGTACCGTGGGCATTTTCTTTATGCAAAATGGTTTCCTGCTATTTAAGCTCGATTCCTACAGCAAAATCTTCTCCAGTGATGTCTCTGGCGTTGCCTTAAAGCGCTTTTTCTACTTCTTCATCCCCGCGATGTTAGTGGTCTACTTCCTGAAACAAGATATGCGTGCTTGGTTCTTCTTCCTCGCCAGCACGGTAGCCTTTGGCATCTTGACCTACGTTATCGTCGGCGGCACTCGTGCGAATATCATCATCGCGTTCTCTTTATTCCTGTTTATCGGGATTGTTCGCGGTTGGATAACCTTGTGGATGCTGGCCGCTGCCGGTGTCTTTGGTATTGTTGGGATGTTCTGGCTGGCGCTTAAACGCTATGGGCTGGATGTGAACGGCGCGGAAGCGTTTTATACCTTCTTATACCTGACGCGAGATACGTTCTCACCGTGGGAGAACCTCGGGTTATTGCTGCAAAACTACGACAAAATTGATTTCCAAGGTTTAGCCCCCATTATCCGTGATTTCTATGTGTTTATCCCTAGCATCCTGTGGCCGGAACGCCCTGATTTGGTCCTGAATACGGCCAATTACTTTACTTGGGATGTGCTGGATAACCACTCTGGACTGGCGATTTCACCGACGCTTATCGGTTCTTTGGTGGTGATGGGTGGCGTACTGTTTATCCCGCTGGGGGCCATTGTCGTTGGGCTTATCATTAAGTGGTTCGACTGGCTTTACGAGCAAGGGAAAGCAGAAAAGAACCGCTACAAAGCGGCTATTCTACAAAGTTTCTGTTTTGGGGCGATATTTAACATCATCGTTTTGGCGCGAGAGGGTCTAGACTCCTTCGTCTCGCGCGTGGTGTTCTTCTGCGTGATTTTTGGTGCCTGTCTGGTACTGGCGAAATTGTTGTACTGGTTGTTCGATACGGCAGGGTTGATAACACAGCGGGTACAACGCCGTGTTAGCAAGTCTAAGCGCCTGTCCATGCCTGAAACGGGCAATCAACTGTAAGGACTGTAATGGAACTGAATACTGCTATTCCAACCCAAGAAACGAACATTCCTAAATACAATGTCCGTGGTTTCGAGATTTGGGGTTTTCGTGACATGAATCAGACGCTGGATCACCTGCTGAGCAGTGGTCCGGTCAAAACGGGTACGCTGGTGGCCATGAATGCAGAGAAGCTGCTGAAGGCCGAAGACGATACCGCTTTGCGCGAATTGATTAACGAAGCTGAATATCTGTATGCCGATGGCATCAGCATGGTACGCGCGATTCGTCGTAAATACCCACAGGCGCAACTTTCACGTGTTGCAGGGGCGGATTTATGGGAAGCCTTAATGCAACGTGCGGGCCAGCAAGGCACGCCAGTCTTTTTGGTCGGTGGTAAGCCTGAGATCCTAGCCGAAACAGAAGCCAAGCTACGTGCGCAATGGAACGTGAACTTGGTCGGTAGCCAAGATGGCTATTTCACGCCGGAACAGCGTGAGGCGCTATTTGCCCGTATCGCTGCCAGCGGTGCGGCGATTGTGACCGTTGCCATGGGGTCGCCTAAGCAGGAAATGTTTATGCGTGACTGCCGTAAGTTTTACCCTGATGCGTTGTATATGGGCGTTGGCGGGACTTACGATGTCTTTACCGGTCATGTTAAGCGTGCACCAAAGATCTGGCAGAATCTGGGGCTGGAGTGGCTTTATCGCCTACTGGCACAACCAAGCCGTATTCGCCGCCAATTCAAACTACTTAAATTTGTGGGTTATTATTACAGCGGTCGCTTGTAAGTATATGTGCAGAGTAGGGCCAGAGATGGCCCTACTAGGATAACCATTTCACCTGTCTCCTCTGTTTATTCCGCCTTCATTTTAATTCCATTATGGAATCAATTTTATTTTATTTATTCTATAAAGTTTTAACTTCTTGTTTGCTTATCTGGCGCAGATACGGAACGATACGGGCCGGTTAGGGTTTCGTGGACACAAACATTTTTTATTATGGTCTGTTTCCCTATCATTTAATTTGTCGTTATTAATAATCAGGCTGAATGTTTTCGTTTGGCCTCGCATTTTTTTTGCTTAAAAAAACAATAACCGGGCATCCGGAACAGACACACACCAGTAGGTTTACAGAGGGATTTATGGCAGACAACGAAGAGAAAAAAGGATTGCACCGTGGGCTGGAAGCTCGGCATATCGAGCTGATAGCCCTTGGCGGCACTATAGGCGTCGGGCTCTTTATGGGGTCAGCCAGTACATTGAAATGGGCGGGGCCGTCGGTGTTGCTGGCCTATATTATCGCCGGGCTATTTGTGTTCTTTATTATGCGCTCAATGGGTGAAATGCTGCATCTGGAGCCGGTTGCAGGCTCATTTGCCGTCTACGCACATAAATATCTCAGCCCCTATTTTGGTTATCTGACCGCTTGGGGCTATTGGTTTATGTGGATAGCGGTGGGGATATCTGAAATTACTGCCATTGGCGTCTATGTACAGTTTTGGTTCCCTGAAATCCCCCAATGGATGCCTGCTATCGCGGGGGTTGCCATCGTGGCGCTAGCGAATCTGGCCGCGGTCAGATTATATGGTGAGCTAGAGTTTTGGTTTGCGATGATCAAAGTCACCACCATCATTGTGATGATACTAGTGGGGCTGGGCGTTATCTTCTTCGGTTTTGGTAATCACGGCCAACCGATTGGTTTTGATAACTTGACGGCCCACGGCGGTTTCTTTGCCGGTGGCTGGAAAGGGTTTATGTTCGCGTTATGTATTGTGGTGGCATCCTATCAAGGCGTTGAATTGGTCGGCATTACTGCCGGTGAAGCTAGAAACCCACAGGTGACGTTAAAGCGAGCCATCAATAATATTTTGTGGCGCATTTTGATTTTCTATGTGGGCGCAATATTTGTCATCGTCACTATCTTTCCATGGAATGGTATTGGCACTGAAGGTAGCCCCTTTGTTCTGACCTTCGCCAAGATAGGGATCACCGCCGCCGCAGGTATCATCAACTTCGTGGTGCTGACAGCTGCACTGTCTGGCTGTAACAGTGGCATGTACAGTGGTGGGCGGATGTTGTATGCCTTGGCGAAAAACCGCCAGTTACCGGCTTTCCTGACGAAACTTTCTGCCAGTGGTGTCCCCGTTTATTGCATCGCGGTCACGATTTTGTGCCTGTTGGTGGGATCTAGCCTCAATTACATTATTCCTAACCCGCAGCAGGTGTTTGTGTACGTCTACAGCGCCAGTGTGTTGCCAGGGATGGTGCCGTGGTTTGTGGTGCTGGTCAGCCAGCTCCGTTTTCGACAGGTACACAAAGAGGCATTAAAGCAGCATCCATTTAAATCCATCCTCTTCCCTTATGTTAACTATCTTACGATCGCCTTTTTGATCTGTGTGTTAGTTGGGATGGGGATTAACCCTGATACCCGTTTATCGCTGTTAGTTGGGGTGATTTTCCTTGGGTTAGTCTCGGCCTGCTATTTTGGGCTGAAAATGAATAATCCGAGGGTTGTTGAAACCGAACGTTTATAAAACCCGCAAACGGGTGAGGTAACGGCTAACAATGGCTGACTTTTGTGGCAGAGTGAGCAAAGCGTAAGCAAACGCGCCATTTCTTCTAAAAAAGCACTAGACAGCCAAGTATTAAAACCGTAGTATCCTCACCCGCAACGGCGCTAAGCGCCCGTAGCTCAGCTGGATAGAGCGCTGCCCTCCGGAGGCAGAGGTCTCAGGTTCGAATCCTGTCGGGCGCACCATTAATTTTGTGTGCAAGAGCTGCGGTGGTAAGATTGCCGCGTACGATGAAGTACGAAGTCAGTTTTATGATGTAAGAAGTCTGTAGTAAGAAGTTATGGTGGCTATAGCTCAGTTGGTAGAGCCCTGGATTGTGATTCCAGTTGTCGTGGGTTCGAGCCCCATTAGCCACCCCAAATTTTGTGGAACATGCGATGGTGGCGGAATTGGTAGACGCGCTAGCTTCAGGTGTTAGTGTCCTTACGGACGTGAGGGTTCAAGTCCCTCCCTTCGCACCACACAACATGTAGATTTTATTAATATTTACATGGACATAGGTCGAAAGACCATGTAGAGTAAGAAGCAAGAAATCGGCGAGTAGCGCAGCTTGGTAGCGCAACTGGTTTGGGACCAGTGGGTCGGAGGTTCGAATCCTCTCTCGCCGACCAATTTCAAAAGAAACCCCGCAATGCGGGGTTTTTTTTCGTCTGTACTTTGTCGATATCAAATCTGTTTACTGGACATATCGGCTTACCTGTCGCTTGCTGCCAGCCATCATGACTTTCTAGCCCATACTCTGTCTTGTTAGCCACTACCGACACAGCAGCGTTGTCGTTCCTCTTACGGCATAAACTCGTTTTTCTTACACCACAAACATTTGTTGCTGCCCTTTGATCAAATTAAGCCATTAGCCTGACAAGATCGGCAATTAATCCTCTCCAATTGTTGGTGTTGGTTTTTCACGACAAACGACTCATACATTGTCTCTAAAAGGAGACGTACAACCATCTGATAAATATAAATAAAAATGATGGTGACTGATAACGTCGTTTTGTAGCGACAGATCACTAGATGTGTATCGTGACGGGGGGCTTTGGGTAGAGAGAGAGTATAGAAATGAGATATAAAAATAAAACCATTAATAATCAGTTAATTAAATGGTTTTTCAGTTTTTTATGAATAAAATAGCAGCTGATTACGCAATTTGGCACGGTAACTGCAATATCTAACCTGTAGATGCTCATCTCACTTATTATGACAGCTTGGTTTTGATAACCAGTTCGGCTTCATAAACCCAGAGATGATGCAGAGCCGATTTTAGGGTGCCTATTGTCCACGTAAACGATGTTGAATATCTTCATCACATACCGGGCATAACGTTGAGTGAGGCGCCGACATTGTTGTCTGTAGACCTGAAAATTTAGACGCTTGCCTTAATGGCAGGCGTTTTTTTTGACCATAATAAGTTAACAAAAAAGCGCCCGTAGGCGCTTTTAGACTGCTGACCAACACCGATGACTCGATCGTGAGCGGTGAGGACAGGCAGAAGAGTAAAGCGTCCGCGCCAAGGATGGCGCGGCTCGAGCCATCAGGGATGATTTTACGGCGTCTTTACGATCTGCTTGTCCTCTCCGCAACGGGCACCTTGTCAGCTATCTCAATGCACCCATCGGTTTGTCGATCTAAAATAACTCAATCAGAGCGAATCACCATTCTGCCGTAGGGTCGAGAGCAACCCCTCACGACGGGCCTGTGCTGCTTCCTCTGGGCGATGCAGCTTATCCAACGCATCTGCTAGCCATGCATAATCATACCCATCAGGGCGCTGTGCGAGCGCAGCGGCAAAGGCTTCACGGGCTTTTTCCCATTCACCGTGTTTCAGCATAAGTTGACCCAAGGTGCTATTCAGTAAGGGGGTCGCACCGTGCTGCTTAATTTGCTGGCGCAATGATTTTTCTAGCGGCTCAGGGTTACCCGATTTTAGGCGTGGGATCAGCAACACTAAGCGTTCATCATACTGGCGCTTCAGGCCCTCCAGAATAATTTGTTGAGCGACCTCATGATCATCACATTCAATCAGATGCTCAGCCAATGCTACTTGCAGTGGGATCTCGTTGCGAACTTTGCGGCTCTGCTCTTTCCACCAGCGTTTCAGGCCATCACTGCCTTCTTCCGCCATGCATTGATTCATCATGCCAATATAAGCTTGCTGCTCAAGTGCGGCAATTTCTTCAGGCGTATGCAACTGAACCTTGCTGATTGACGGGAGAATTTCCAGCAATGAGCTGTAAGCCCCTGAGCGCAGATAAGCTTGTTCCGCTAAACGTAGAACTTCTGGATGCCGAGGTGCTTGATCCAGCAGACGGTCAACGCCATGACGCGCCGCGTGAATATGCCCCTGTGCCAATTGAATACGTACTCGGGTGATATCAACCGGCAATTGATCGGTATCGGCTACTTCTGCTGCCCGCTCCAGATATTGATTGGTGCGGAACTCATCACCACGCTGTTGAGCTGCTTCTGCCGCCAACAGATAGTTCACCATCGGCTGCTCAGCATGATCGGCATTACGGGTCAGCAACTTCTCGACCTGCTTGAAATCACCTTCGGCCAGTTTGATTAGCGCGGCTTTCGTTTGCTTACGGGCACGGGTACGTTTGCGGCCCATAAACCAGCCGCGGGTACGGGCACCAGTGCGGAAGATACGGCGCAATATCCATTCAACGATCAAGAAGGCGACTAAAACCAGCACCAGAATGATGGCCAGACCGGTCACACTGGTTTCAACGTTATAGTTGTCGGTTTGGATCAACACGTAACCCTGATGGCCCGCCAACATAGGACCAAGAACAATCCCTGCGGTCAGAATGAGGAATAACAGTAAAACTCGTAGCATACTTATTCCCCCTGAGCGGCAGCTGGCGCTTGTGCTAGCAAGTTACGGACCCGAGTTTGCATCAATTTTTCCAGCATTGGCTGGCTCTTCAATTGATCAGGTACATCCATTGAAATTGACTGCTGACTCAGACTTTCTAATTCATCCAAGAACGCCTTAGTACTCGGATCATTCACATCAAAATAGGCGCGTACCCAAGTAGAAATTGTTTCAAGTGACTGTTTGTAGACTTCATCTTGATGGCGAGGCACGGCTTGAGCCGCCACTAACAGGCGTGAGCGAATATTCTCTCGCAGATAAACATCTTGATTCGGTGCGAGCAGAGGTTCTGCGCTGCTATCACGACGGCGAATAGTGATGAAGTCAGACATAAAGCTGTGCCAGCTTTTGGTCAAATTCTGACGCCATTCAGACAAGGAACTGGACAGTTCATCGCTATCGGCATCCATCGGTGAATCATCAATATTGTTATCGGCTAAACGCAGGTTATCGACCTGATTCGAAAGCTGATTTAATTTAAGAATGATACCGTCAAAATCCACCTGACTGACGGCGGAAAGGGTGCTGATATCCTCCGTCAATGCGCGACGAACATCAATAAGGCTAGGGTCATTCATATCAGCAAGGCTAGCATCGGCACTTTTCAGTAATGTCGCTGCAGTCGTGACATCTTGATCACTCCACAGCTTACGACCCGCCATCTTCACCAGGAAATCAGCTTGTGCCAACAACCATGTTTTGGCATCACTCCCTGAAATGGTGGCGACTTTCTCCTGCAACTCATTAAGTTGGCGAATCAGTGAGGTTTGTTGGCGGTCAGCCGCTTCTAATGCTTTACCTTGCTGTTGTAACAATGACTCAAGCTGCTGTTTCTCTTGTAACTGACTCTGTTTCAGTTCAGCCAGTTGTTCTTGTAGCGCCAGTGTTGCCGCATCCTGTAACTGGGCCTGTTGCTGTCCGTAATAATAAAGCCCTGCCCCCAGCGCGATGGCCAATGCAATTGCAATTGCCCCCAGAATTGGGCCGGTACGTTTTTCTCGGCGCTCTTCAGGTGCTGGCTGTTGGTGCCTCTCAACCGCAGTGGTTGTCTCTTCCACTGGTGCGGATGGGGTATTTTGTTCCGTCATATTGGGCGTCCCATAGTCAGGTTTAGGTATGTTTTAGGTCTTGTAGCGCGCGGATCAGCGCGTCATTATCAGCATTCTCTGCCACCTTGATATCACTCCAACCCATTTGGGCAGCCAAGGTAGCCAAACGATCACTCACCACCACTAAGCGGCAGCGTAGTAACCAGGAAGAACGATAGTAATCAGGAACTAAAGTATAGATCTGTTGTAACATTTCGCCGCTGGTCACCACCAGAATATTGACGCCAGCGCGTTGCCAGTGAGCACTTTGTTCACTGCCATCATAAAATATCGGACTGCGTTGATAACATTCGCAGAAGGTGACCGCTGCACCTCGCTGCGCTAGGCTTTCGCCCAATAACTCTCGTCCACCATTCCCGCGTAACAACAGCGCTTTTTTGCCCGACAGTTTTTGCAGATCAGGCAATGATAGCAGCATCTCACTCGTTTCACCCATGGGGGGAAACGTGACATGCAAACGGCTGGCGGTATGCAGTGCCAACGCCGTGCCACGACCAATAGCATAATAAGATAACTGTGTCGGCCATGACAGGTTATTTCTTTTTAACAGCGGGTTAGCATAGCGGACGGCGTTTTGCGATAACGCAAAAACCAAGTCACCTGCCTGCATTTCTTGCAACAATGCCGGCAATTTAGGCAGGTCATGACCGGGTGAAAAATCAATCAACGGAGCATGATAGGCAACCCGGCCCAGCGCACGCAGGCGACTGACTAACTGCTCCCCAGCCGGAGAGGGGCGGGTCACCAGAATAGTCATAGTGGAGGGTTATCCTGATAAACATCAGCCAATATTTCGCGCGCACCGCGTGAAAGCAGCTCATCAGCCAGCTCTATCCCCATTTGTTCTGCCTGATTTGCTGGGCCTCGGCGTTCACCACGAATAATCTCGCTACCATCAGGTGCGCCGACTAAGGCACGGAGCCACAATTCGTTGCCTTCCAATTCAGCGTAACTGCCAATAGGGACTTGGCAACCGCCTTCAAGGCGCGTATTCATGGCGCGTTCGGCGAGCACGCGTAATTCAGTGGCGCGGTGATTCAGGGGAGCCAATAGCTGGCGGGTAACATTATCATCCAAGCGGCATTCAATCCCCACGGCACCTTGACCGACTGCCGGTAATGATTCTTCGGCAGGCATAGCATAGCGAATACGTGTTTCCAGCCCGAGGCGGTTAAGACCTGCGACAGCAAGAATAATGGCGTGATAATCACCGTTATCCAACTTGGCAAGGCGAGTACCGACATTGCCCCGCAGGTCGCGAACAATGAGATCAGGCCGACGTTCGCGTAATTGGCACTGACGACGCAAGCTGGAAGTGCCAACAATGCTGCCAGCAGGGAGTTCATCCAAATGGGCGTAATTCGGTGAGACAAAAGCATCGCGCGGGTCATCACGCTCGCAAATAGTGACCAGGCCTAAACCTTCAGGGAACGCAATTGGCACATCTTTCATGGAGTGAACGGCGATATCCGCTCGCCCTTCCAGTAAGGCAAGCTCTAACTCTTTGACAAACAAACCTTTGCCGCCAACTTTCGCCAAAGGCGTATCCAGAATAATATCCCCACGAGTGACCATCGGAACCAGCTCAACACGCAGGCCGGGGTGATTCGCTTGCAATAAGTCTTGAACATAATGTGCTTGCCATAAGGCGAGCGGGCTTTGTCGCGTGGCAATTCGAATAATATTGTCTAACATTGCTTGTTACCGTTTTTATATTTTGTGGCCCATCCTACCATTGACCGATGAAGAGTGTCAGTGCGGGAGCCACATGAAGAGGCGGCTAAGAGTACAAGAAAGCAACTATTGTAACAAATGCGTAGCGGGATAAGGGTTTGATACCTTTCTTTCGCGCATTGCTGCGTTGTCAGCGGCTTTTGCTGAAGTTCATTCGTTTTTGCCTTGTTGCAATGTGAATGATTTTAGTCAGAAAGAGACGTTATAATTGTAGGGATAGCTTTACTTTCTTTACGGTCAATCAGCAAGGTGTTAGATTGATCACGTTTCCAGCAATAATTCGTTAAATATTCTTCAAACAAACATGTTTTTTGATCATTTCAACAAAAAGTACATTTTTTTGAGCGAATGACAAATAAACAACAAACGAATCTGGGACACGGGTTTCTTTCTAAGCACCGGAACAATCAGGCGAGACGTCTTGTACCTCTACATCGAGACACTGAAACAGCGACTGGATGCGATCAACCAATTACGAGTCGATCGCGCCTTGGCGGCCATGGGGCCAGCCTTCCAAAAGGTTTACAGTCTGCTACCGACCCTACTACATAGTCATCACCCACTGATGCCGGGCTACCTTGATGGTAACGTTCCCCATGGCATCTGCATGTTCACGCCTAATGAAACGCAACAGGATTATCTGTCTGAGGTTGAAGCCAAGTGGGGCGCGCCTCTGGAGCAGAGTGTCGGCGGTGAATTACCGATTACAGGTGTCTATTCGATGGGGAGTACGTCATCCATCGGGCAGTGTCATACCTCGGATCTGGATGTGTGGGTGTGTCATCAGGCTTGGCTCGATTCTGACGAGCGCCATCGCCTACAGCAAAAATGCAGCCTACTAGAAAAGTGGGCCGCATCAATGGGCGTTGAAGTTAGCTTCTTCCTGATAGATGAAAACCGTTTCCGCCATAACGCCAGTGGCAGTTTGGGCGGTGAAGATTGTGGCTCGACCCAGCATATTTTACTGCTGGATGAATTTTACCGCAGTGCGGTTCGTCTGGCAGGGAAACGTATTCTGTGGAATATGGTCCCTATCGAAGAAGAAAATAATTACGATGATTACGTACTGTCGCTCTATGCACAGGGCGTATTAACACCGAATGAATGGCTGGACCTGGGCGGTTTAAGCACCCTGTCAGCTGAAGAGTATTTCGGTGCCAGCTTGTGGCAGCTCTATAAAAGTATCGATTCACCGTATAAAGCGGTGCTGAAAACCTTGCTGCTTGAAGCCTATTCTTGGGAATACCCTAACTCCCAATTATTGGCGATGGAAATCAAACAACGTCTCCATGCCGGTGAAATCGTCGCCTTCGGTCTTGATGCTTATTGCATGATGCTTGATCGCGTCACTCGCTACCTGACGCAAATCAATGACACCACACGGCTGAACTTAGTCCGCCGCTGCTTCTATCTGAAAGTCTGCGAAAAATTGTCTCGCACCCCCGCAAGTGTCGGCTGGCGGCGTGAAATCCTCGGCCAATTAGTCAGTGAGTGGGGCTGGAGCGATGAGAGTCTGGCTGTGCTGGATAATCGCGCTAATTGGAAGATTGAGCGGGTACGTGAAGCGCATAACGAGTTGTTGGATGCGATGATGCAGAGTTATCGTAACTTGATTCGCTTTGCGCGCCGCAACAACCTGAGTGTTAGTGCTAGTCCGCAAGATATCGGGGTTCTAACCCGTAAACTCTATGCAGCCTTCGAAGCCTTACCGGGCAAAGTGACGCTGGTTAACCCGCAAATATCGCCCGATCTTTCGGAAGAACACCTGACCTTTATTCATGTTCCGGCGGGGCGCGCGAATCGCCCAGGTTGGTATTTATACAATCAAGCACCGTCCATGGATGCCATTGTCAGTCATCAACCGCTGGAATATAACCGCTACCTGAACAAATTAGTGTCATGGGCCTACTTTAACGGCTTATTGACCAGCAAGACGCGGTTGCACATGAAAAGCGCCGATTTGTGTAACACCGTGAAACTGCAAGAATTGGTGACAGATATCTCTCACCATTTCCCGCTGCGTTTACCTGCGCCAACGCCGAAAGCACTGTACAGCCCGTGCGAGATTCGCCACTTAGCCATTATCGTTAATCTAGAACATGATCCGACAGCGGCTTTCCGCAATCAGGTGGTGCATTTTGATTTCCGTAAGCTAGATGTGTTCAGCTTTGGTGAACAGCAGCAATGCTTGGTCGGCAGTATCGATTTGCTCTACCGCAACTCATGGAATGAAGTGCGTACCTTGCATTTCAGTGGTGAACAAGCGGTATTGGAAGCGCTGAAAACCATCTTGGGTAAAATGCATCAGGATGCCGCGCCGCCAGAATCGGTGGATGTATTCTGCTATAGCCAGCATTTACGTGGTTTGATTCGCACTCGAATCCAACAACTCGTGTCTGAATGTGTGGAGCTGCGCTTATCCAGCACCCGCCAGGAACCAGGCCGTTTCAAAGCGGTACGTGTTTCCGGCCAAACATGGGGGCTATTCTTCGAGCGCTTGAGCGTTTCAGTTCAGAAGTTAGAGAATGCGGTCGAATTTTACGGCGCTATTTCTAATAACAAACTGCATGGGTTATCGATTCAGGTCGAAACCGATCAAGTTCATCTGCCGCCGGTGGTGGACGGTTTTGCCAGCGAAGGGATCATTCAATTCTTCTTCGAAGGTACCGTAGATGAAAAAGGCTTTAACATTTATATTTTGGATGAGTCAAACCGCGTTGAGGTTTATCACCATTGTGAAGGGAGTAAAGAGGAGTTAGTGCGCGACGTCAGCCGCTTCTATTCGTCGTCTCACGATCGTTTTACTTACGGCTCCAGCTTTATCAACTTTAACCTGCCGCAGTTCTATCAAATTGTGCAGCTAGATGGCCGCACACAGGTTATTCCTTTCCGCAGCAATACGTTATCTCACCTGTATATTGCTGATAAAGAGGTGAGTTTGCCGGTGCAGCAGCAGTTTCAGTTGCATTAACGCTCCCCCCCTTCGCCCTTGAAGTCGCAGGGGTGTTAGCTGCGTTCACTTACCCGAATCACTGACTTGAGTCAGCTCATCGGGATGCGTTTACTGGCTGCCTACCTGCGACTCCAATGGCTTTGGGGTACCCCTTCATGAAGCCGCAGGGGTGTTAGCTGCATTCACTTACCCGAATCACTGACTTGAGTCAGCGCGTCGGGATGCGTTTACTTGCTGCCTACCTGCGACTCCAATGGCTTTGGGGTACCCCTTCATGAAGCCGCAGGGGTGTTAGCTGCGTTCACTTACCCGAATCACTGACTTGAGTCAGCTCATCGGGATGCGTTTACTGGCTGCGCCTGTATTCGCTGCGTGTTTACTCGCTAAAACTCACCTCTTCGCCCGCTTGCGTAGTGGCGGCTTCGGATAACTGGGCAAAAAACTCTGCGCCACTGCGTGAGCAATACCAGTGACCATCGCGATAATCAAAGTGATAGCCACCCGCTTTGGTCGCCAGCCACACCTGATGTAAGGGCTCTTGGCGATTAATGACAATCTTACTGCCATTCTCAAACGTCAGGGTCATCACCCCGCCATTGGTTTCATAATCGATATCGCTATCACCGCTAAAAGCATCCAGTGTTTCTTCAATGCAAAGCATCAATTGATCGGCTAACTGATGAAACTCGGTATCGTTCATATTCAATTCCTATTGCTTTTCATGATCCACCTGCGATTATAGAGACCTTGGGCGCATGAATCACAGGCATTAATGCGCTAAAACAATTTACAGGCGTTAAAAATGAAAAAAGAACTATGTTGGCCGCTGGTGGCGATGATGGTACTCGCGCTATCCGGTTGTGGCCTGAAAGGCCCGTTATACTTTCCACCGGCAGACAAACCAAAAACAGAAACGACACAACCTGATAGTGGCCAGATAGAACGCAATCAGCAAGATTTATCAGGGTCTAAACAGAGCCAGACCATTGCCGGGCCCCAGTGATTAACCTCATCGCCGCCAGATAATGTCAGTACCGAGCTTTGCCAGTACCGAATGTAGCCAGAAATAAAATGAAAGACAGCGGAGTATGAGATGCAGTTCTCCAAAATGCACGGTCTTGGCAACGACTTTATGGTTGTCGATGCAGTTACCCAAAATGTTTACTTTTCGCCGGAGTTAATCCGTCGATTAGCAGACCGGCACACTGGCGTGGGCTTTGACCAGATGTTGGTGGTGGAACCGCCTTACGATCCTGAACTGGACTTTCACTATCGTATTTTTAATGCCGATGGCAGTGAAGTTGCTCAGTGTGGCAATGGTGCACGCTGTTTTGCTCGTTTTGTCCGGCTAAAAGGCTTAACTAATAAACGTGATATCCGTGTCAGTACCCAAACTGGCCGTATGGTATTGAGTGTCACGGAAGATGAATTGGTGTGCGTGAATATGGGCGAACCCAATTTTGACCCGCAAGCCGTTCCTTTCCGCGCCACTAAAGCGGAGAAAACCTATATTTTCCGTGCGGCGGAACAAACGGTATTATGCGGTGTGGTGTCGATGGGTAATCCCCACTGTGTGCTACAGGTAGAGGATGTTTCGGTCGCCAATGTTGCGTTGCTGGGGCCCGTATTAGAAAGCCATGAGCGTTTCCCTGAACGGGCTAATATTGGGTTTATGCAAGTGGTTAGCCGCGAAAGTATCCGTCTACGGGTGTATGAACGCGGTGCGGGTGAAACCCAAGCTTGCGGCAGCGGGGCTTGTGCTGCCGTCGCGGTCGGTATCCAGCAATCACTGCTGGATGAGGATGTCACGGTAGAACTGCCGGGCGGCAGTTTACATATCAGTTGGAAAGGGCCAGGCTATCCGCTGTATATGACGGGGCCAGCCACCCATGTATATGATGGATTCATCCATCTATAACTATTGATAACAGGTAATGAAGTATGACGGGTGTGACATGAAAAGTTATGAGGAGCAGGCGTTAGCGGGCATCGAGTTAGATGACGATGCTGTCATGCAGTACTTATTGCAAAATCCCGACTTCTTTATCCGCAATGCCCGTCTGGTCGAACAGATGCATATCCCTCATCCGGTTCGAGGCAGTGTCTCGCTGGTAGAGTGGCAACTGGGGCGGCAGCGTAATCAGATTGGCCAGTTGGAAGAAGAAATCACCTTGTTGATGGAACAAGCTGGCTTGAACGAAGTGCTGTTCAACCGTTTGCTGCAACTACAAAGCCATTTAGCAGCCGCCACTAGCTTGCAAGATATGCTCAATCGCTTGCAACGTTGGGCCAGAGAGTTCGGGCTAAGCGGTGCCAATATTCGGTTGTTTAACGACCGTTGGCACATCGGCGCACCCTCTGATTTCGCTCATCTAGGGCTGTCTCGCCATGCTTTCGAACCACTGCGCATTCAACGGTTAGGTAGTGAAAATCATTATCTCGGCAGCTTAAATGGGCCAGAATTGCTGCTGTTATTGCCTCAGGCAAAACAGGTCGGCTCTGTGGCACTGTCATTGCTGGGTAAAGAGGGCGATTTGGGTGTGGTTATCTTTAGCAGCCGCGATACACAGCACTATCAGCAAGGCATGGGTACCGTGATGCTGAGTCAGTTATCCATGTTATTGCCAAGCCTGCTGGAGCGCTGGATAGAGCCAGCATGACCGAATTCAGCGCCTCACTTGCCCCACAGGTAGAGGCTTTCCTGCGCTATCTTAAAGTGGAGCGTCAGCTTAGCCCACTGACTATCACCAGCTATCAACGCCAATTACAGGCGCTCATGGAAATGGGCGAGCAAATGGGGTTAGCACACTGGCAAACACTGGATGCTGTGCAAGTTCGCTCACTGGTTTCCCGCAGTAAACGTGCCGGTTTGCACGCCTCCAGTCTGGCATTGCGGCTCTCGGCGTTGCGCAGTTTTCTCAATTGGCTTGTCAGCCAAGGTGTGTTAATCGCTAACCCAGCGAAAGGGGTCAGTACGCCGCGTGCTGGCCGCCATCTACCAAAGAATATTGATGTCGATGAAGTGGATAAACTGCTGGATATCGATCTCAATGACCCGTTGGCAGTACGTGATCGTGCGATGCTGGAAGTGATGTATGGCGCGGGGCTGCGTCTCTCTGAACTGGTTGGCATGAACTGCAAGCACGTGGATTTGGCCAGCGGTGAAGTTTGGGTGATGGGGAAAGGCAGCAAAGAGCGCAAAGTGCCGATCGGTAAAACGGCGGTGACTTGGTTGAATCACTGGCTGGCGCTGCGTGAATTGTTCGAGCCGCAAGATGATGCCATCTTCTTAGCCAACACGGGCAAGCGAATTTCAGCGCGTAATGTGCAAAAACGCTTTGCAGAGTGGGGCGTGAAGCAGGGCGTCAGTAGCCATATTCACCCGCATAAACTGCGCCACTCATTCGCCACCCACATGCTGGAATCCAGCGGCGATCTGCGCGCAGTGCAAGAGTTACTGGGTCATGCCAATCTGACTACCACACAAATTTATACTCATCTCGACTTTCAACATCTGGCGACAGTGTATGATGCTGCTCATCCACGGGCCAAACGAGGCAAATCCTGATGCATTTTTATCGTCCACTTGAGCGTATTTCCGCCATTACCTTCGATTTGGATGACACGCTGTATGACAATCGGCCGGTTATTACCCGTACTGAACAAGAATCAGTGGCTTTTTTACAGCAGTACCATCCCAATTTAGCGCAGTTGCAACCTGCGGATTTCCAACGTTTTCGCAGTGAGTTACTGGCGCAAGATCCAGACATTTATCACGATGTGACTCAGTGGCGCTGGCATGCCATCGAACTGGGTTTGATGCGCCACGGTTTGAGCAAGTCAGAGGCGCAATCTGGGGCCGATGCTGCCATGGAGAACTTTGCACTTTGGCGTAGCCGGATTTATGTACCGTCAGAAACCCATGACACCCTGAGCGTACTTGCGGAACATTATCCGCTGGTGGCAATCACTAACGGCAATGCCGACCCAAAAGCTTGCGGCCTCGATAACTATTTTCAGTTTGTATTGCGATCCGGCCCCCATGGCCGTGCCAAGCCGTTCCGCGATATGTACCATAAAGCGGCAAATCATCTCGATATCCCACTGAAAAATATCCTGCATGTTGGCGATGATTTGACCACGGATGTGGCAGGTTCTCTGCGCTGCGGCATGCAGGCATGCTGGATTAATGACCGTCAACAAAGCCTGATGACCGCCAGTGATAGCCGATTATTGCCACATATTGAGATTTCGCAGTTGGCTTCCCTGACAGCATTGCTATAATCCCCTGCAATAACTCTGTATAAATTCACAGTGGAATGGTGGCAAAACATCCCGAAAACGGTGATTTTGCCCGCTTCCCTTACCCGATAAACGGTGCCTATGGACGTTTCTGATCTGCTCGACAGCCTGAATGAAAAACAACGCGAAGCCGTGGCTGCGCCACGCTGCAACCTGTTGGTATTGGCCGGTGCGGGCAGCGGAAAAACCCGTGTGCTGGTGCATCGTATCGCTTGGTTACTGTCGGTAGAAAACGCCTCACCGTATTCCATTATCTCGGTCACCTTCACCAATAAAGCGGCGGCAGAAATGCGCCACCGTATCGAACATCTGATAGGCACCAGTCAGGGCGGGATGTGGATCGGCACTTTCCATGGGCTGGCACACCGTTTACTGCGTGCTCACCATCTGGACGCCAATCTACCGCAAGATTTCCAAATTCTGGACAGCGATGATCAGTTGCGCTTATTAAAGCGCTTGATTAAAGCGTTGAATTTAGATGAGAAACAGTGGCCGCCGCGTCAGGCCATGTGGTACATCAACGGCAAAAAAGACGAAGGGCTACGCCCCCAGCACATTGAAAGTTATGGTAATCCAGTTGAAGCCACTTGGCTGCGCATTTATCAGGCCTATCAGGAAGCCTGTGACCGTGCAGGGTTGGTGGATTTTGCCGAACTGTTGCTACGCGCCCATGAACTCTGGCTCAACAAACCCCATATTCTGAACCACTACCGCGAACGTTTTACCAACATTCTGGTGGATGAGTTCCAAGATACCAACAACATCCAGTACGCATGGATTCGTCTGCTGGCCGGGGATCGCGCGAATGTGATGATCGTCGGCGATGACGACCAGTCAATTTATGGCTGGCGCGGGGCGCAGGTCGAGAATATCCAACGTTTCCTGAACGATTTCCCCGGCGCAGAGACCATTCGTTTGGAGCAAAATTACCGTTCAACCAGTAATATTCTGACCGCAGCGAACGCCCTGATTGCCCATAATGAAGGTCGCATGGGGAAAAACCTGTGGACCGAAGGGGGCGAAGGCGAGCCCATCTCAATCTATTGCGCGTTTAACGAGCTGGATGAAGCCCGCTTTGTGGTTAACCGCATTCGCGCTTGGCAGGACAATGGTGGCGCGCTCAATGACTGCGCCATCTTATACCGCAGCAACGCCCAATCGCGCGTATTGGAAGAAGCCTTACTGCAAACTGCCATGCCGTACCGCATCTATGGTGGCCAGCGCTTCTTCGAACGTCAGGAAATCAAAGATGCGCTGGCTTACCTGCGCTTAGTGTCTAATCGCAATGATGATGCCGCCTTTGAACGCGTGGTCAACACGCCAACTCGTGGTATCGGTGATCGCACACTCGATGTGGTGCGCCAAACGGCCCGTGACCGTCAGTTGACTTTATGGCAGTCCACTCGTGCCTTGTTGCAGGAAAAGGTACTGGCAGGCCGCGCAGCTTCTGCACTACAACGTTTTGTCGAGTTGGTCGACTCACTGGCGCATGAAACCGCCGATATGCCTTTACATGTCCAAACAGACCGCGTTATCCGTGACTCTGGTTTATGGTCGATGTACGAGCAGGAAAAAGGCGAGAAAGGCCAAGCGCGCGTTGAAAACCTTGAAGAGCTGGTCAATGCGACTCGCCAATACAGTTATCAGGATGAAGATCAGGATCTGATGCCACTGCAAGCGTTCCTCTCTCATGCGGCCTTAGAAGCAGGCGAGGGGCAAGCAGACGCTTATCAGGATGCGGTGCAATTAATGACTCTCCACTCAGCGAAAGGGTTGGAGTTCCCGCAAGTCTTTATCGTGGGCATGGAAGAAGGGATGTTCCCGAGCCAGATGTCGTTGGATGAAGGCGGGCGGCTGGAAGAAGAGCGTCGGCTGGCTTACGTTGGTGTGACGCGTGCGATGCAAAAACTGACACTGTGTTATGCCGAAAGCCGCCGGCTGTACGGCAAAGAAGTTAATCATCGTCCTTCTCGTTTTATCGGCGAATTGCCGCAAGAGTGCGTTGAAGAAGTCCGGTTGCGTGCGACAGTCTCACGCCCTGTGAACCACCGTAGTATGGGCACGCCAATGAATGAGAACGACAGCGGCTTTTCATTGGGCCAGCGTGTGCGCCATCCTAAATTTGGTGAAGGCACCATCGTTAATTTGGAAGGTAGCGGTGAACATAGTCGGTTGCAAGTGGCGTTCCCAGGTGAGGGGATTAAGTGGTTGGTGGCGGCGTATGCAAGGCTTGAAGCTGTCTAAGTTTACCCTTCATCCTTGACGCCGCAGCGTTGTTAGCGGCACTCACGCGCCCGAATCACTGACTAGTGTCAGCTCATCGGGACTTGTTCGTTTGCTGCCTAGCTGCAACGGCAATGATTTTGGGTAAACCCTTCGGTCTTGACGCCGCAGCGTTGTTAGCGGCACTCACGCGCCCGAATCACTGACTAGTGTCAGTTCATCGGGACTTGTTCGTTTGCTGCCTTGAACTCATCGCGGTGTTAGCGGTTCTGATTCGCCTTGAGCCGCTTGTTTGGCATCGGTTTCAGCTTGCAACAAAATAGCTTTCCCCATCCACTGGGTCACATCCTGAATACCCGCGTCATCCAAATGCCAAATATCTTTCAGCACCATAAACACTTCTGAACCGTAAATTAACGAAAAAGCATAAACCACCCGTTGCAAAGCTTCCGGCGACAATTTCCCTTCCAATGGCTCGACCGCCATTTTTAACAACCGCTTACGATTACCACGGACCAACTTCTCTTCATTGTTCGGATTGCTTCTGTTATCAGCCCATTGCTGCAACGACAAATGCAGTGCGGCACGTAACACACCCTCATGTTGCAACATGCGCGGATAAGCAAAAGAGAGTAATTCAGCAATGCGTTGCCTCGCATCCGGTTGTGTCGGTTGCCATGCCAATATAGGGCCGAGACTTTCATCGACCATGGCCGAAACCAGTGCACTTTGCGTCGGAAAATAGCGATAAGCCGTCGCTCGGGAAAGTTGGGCAGCAATGGCGACTTCGGTGATCGACGGAAATGCGCCTTGTTCATACATCGCCATTGCAGTATCGATCAGTAACCGCTGGGTTCTGGCCTTGGTGCCAGTTAAAGGTGGAGAGGCGTTGTCTTGCTTATCCTGATGTTTCACGGTCACTCCAGAATCTACAGATCGTCTTTGGGCCCACTATAACAAACCGTCTGCACAAATCTCTATGAAAGCCTTTCACGTAAAAATTAATTTTGAGACTGTAGTCTCATATTCGGTCATTAGACTTTGCGGAAATGATACTCTAGTCTCAATATGATTCCATCTTAACCAGTTCGCTGCTTTGTTCGTCACTAAATAATGGTTCGTCACTAAATAGTCGTTCGTCGGTAAGTAAAAGAATAAGCGTCCAAATAAAGTGAGCTGCTGACAATTCTTGCGACATTCCGCATTCATAGAAGGATGTTTAGATGCCTCGTCATATTTTTATTGCGACTACCACAGATACCAAAGGCGAAGAGCTGGCCTATGTCAGCGCATTGATTAAAGCCACCGGGCTAACAACCGTTACGGTTGATTTATCGACGAAAGAAGGCATACGTGACGGTGGCGCGGATATCACGGCTGAGACGGTGGCAAGCCATCACCCAGAGGGGCGTCAGGCGGTATTTTGTGGTGATAGAGGTCGGGCGATCAGTGCCATGGCGACCGCTTTCGAACGGTTCATTGCTAGCCGTGATGATGTCGCCGCTCTCTTAGGATTGGGCGGCTCCGGCGGGACGGCGCTCGTCACACCGGCAATGCAAAGCTTACCTATTGGTATTCCTAAGCTGATGGTTTCAACCATGGCGTCCGGTGATGTTTCTGGCTACATCGGTGCCAGCGATATTGCCATGATGTATTCCGTAACTGACATCGCCGGCCTAAATCGTATCTCTCGGCGGGTATTGAGCAATGCCGCTCACCAAATTGCGGGTGCGGTTTATTTCGCCAAAGAAGAATCGCCAGTCGAGGACAAACCCGCACTGGGCTTGACCATGTTCGGCGTGACCACTCCGTGTATTCAGGCGGTCAGTGCCGCATTATCAACAGAGTATGACTGTCTTGTGTTCCACGCGACGGGTAGCGGCGGTAAAGCCATGGAAAAACTGGCTGAAAGTGGCTTGCTAGCGGGTGCCCTTGATCTCACGACGACAGAAGTCTGCGATCTGTTATTTGATGGCGTATTGGCGTGCGGCCCAGATCGCTTCGATGCCATTGCCTATAGTGAAATTCCTTACGTCGGGTCATGCGGCGCGTTGGATATGGTTAACTTCGGTAGCCCAACCACCATTCCGGCTAAATATGCCGACCGCTTGTTCTATAAGCACAATGCGCAGGTGACGTTGATGCGCACCACCGAGCAAGAAAATATTCAAATGGCACGCTGGATTGGCGAGAAGCTAAATCGTTGCCAAGGAGAGGTACGCTTCTTAATCCCCGAAGGGGGTTCTCTGCACTGGATGCACCTGGCCAAATTTTCTGGGATGAAAAGGCGCTGAATGCCTTTATCCATACGCTGGAAACAACAGTCGTTCAGACCGATAAACGCCGCTTGGTCCGTTATCCATACAATATTAATGACCCTCAGTTCGCACAAGCTGCGGTCGAGAACTTTAAAGAAATTGCAAAGAGCCCATCCTTATAGGGCCAGTTTAATGTGGAGAAGCAAATGCCAAAATTTCAACGCCAGGCCATCTTGGCCAAATTTCGGGAAATGATCGCTCGCCGTGAACCTATCATTGGTGGCGGTGCGGGAACAGGGCTATCGGCCAAATGTGAAGAGGCTGGTGGGATTGATCTCATCGTTATTTATAACTCAGGCCGCTATCGTATGGCGGGCCGTGGTTCGCTAGCCGGATTGTTGGCCTACGGCAACGCCAATGACATTGTGGTCGATATGGCCAAAGAAGTGCTACCAGTGGCGAAAAACACGCCAGTACTGGCTGGGGTGAATGGTACGGATCCATTCTGCCAATTTGACCACTTCCTCGACCAACTGAAAGACTTGGGTTTTTCTGGCGTACAGAACTTCCCAACTGTCGGTTTAATCGACGGTAACTTCCGCGCCAATCTGGAAGAAACCGGCATGGGTTACGGCTTGGAAGTGGACATGATCCGTCTAGCCCATGAAAAAGATCTGCTGACGACACCCTATGTTTTTAGCGCCGCAGATGCTATTGCCATGACGCAAGTAGGTGCCGATATTATTGTTCCTCATATGGGCTTGACCACCGGCGGCAATATTGGTGCAGATACTGCGCTCAAACTCGCGGATTGCGTACCTTTAATTAACGAATGGGCCGCAGCGGCCAAAGCGGTACGTGACGATGTGATTGTGTTGTGCCACGGCGGGCCAATCTCTACACCGGAAGACGCACAATATATTATGGATAACTGCCCGCAATGTGATGGTTTCTACGGTGCCAGTTCGATGGAACGTTTACCGACAGAAATTGCACTGACGGACACGACCAGGCAGTTTAAAAAAATAAAACGCTAATATTCTTACCAACACCAATGGGAAAGCCTGTATAGGAATTTGGCGTAATAATCGACTAAATAGTCATACAGGATACGCAAAACCGAAGTCAGTCATGGCTTCGGTTTTTTTTGATCATCATGCTAATAAAAAACAACAAAGCGCAGATAGCAACGATGTGAGTATAGTTTTAGCTGTCATTGATAAGTTAGCTTAAACATCATGTGCTAGTGACAAATCAATCGAACATGAGGCCTGTCTCTTGAACATTAATTCACCCTATTTCCACGGGAATTAATTCACTAACTATTATTATTGTAAAGCTCTACCGCGTGGGGGCCGAATCATTGTTCATGAAATGTTATTTAATGATAGTGAGCCCGGACCACTGACGGTCGCTGGATTTAATGCTGCACTGTTGAGTTGGAGCCAAGGGAAAAAATACGCTCATTCAGAAATGAAGCAAATGCTTCAGATTCCGGGTTTTTGCGATATCGAGATATTACCCACCTTTAGCGATTTCAGCGTTATTACTGGAGTGAAGTCTTAACACCGGTTTTGCTGACGACTTTCTGTCCCTCATTTCCCATTAAATTTTTGTGACTGCCATACCAAGTTTTTCTATATGGAGGGTGCTTATCCTAGACGCCTGTTGGCATCATGCGGTTGTGATATTCAGCAATATCAGCATGAACGGGGCAGAATTCCTAACACTCTGTTGACAGTCTTTTTCTTCTCGGCGTAACATGCGCGCACTATTCTAGATGAGGACATTCGCCTTGGACACACCCAGTAGATACTGGCTCAATAATCTGTGCATCAGGTGCAACTTCTAAGGCTATCCTCCTTCTGCTGATAGCCTTCGTGGTTGTCAGCGACCCCGCTAAGCTGTCGCTGTGAGTCAGATCTCCTTATGGTCTGAAACATAGAGTATTTCTCTCAATACTGACTGGTTTCTGTGCTTCAATGCGTTATCCCTATCCATCACCCTAAGGGAGTTTTGGCACATGCTGAGCGCATTTAAATTAAGTAACAATCGCTTATCCCGTTTGGAGCTGGATGAATCAGATGATCTGACCACCTCACTTTGGGTCGATTTAGTCGAGCCAGAAGAGGGAGAGCGTGAGCGTGTCCAGTGTGAGTTAGGGCAGAGCTTGGCGACCCGCCCCGAGCTGGATGATATCGAAGCCTCTGCGCGGTTCTTTGAAGATGAGGATGGCTTGCATATTCACTCCTTCTTCTATTACGAAGATGCGGAAGACCATGCTGGCAACTCAACTGTGGCTTTTACTATTCGTGATGGTCGCCTCTATACCCTGCGTGAACGTGAATTACCGGCTTTTCGTTTGTATCGCATGCGCGCCCGTAACCAGACTCTGGTGGATGGCAATGCCTACGAGTTACTGCTGGATTTGTTCGAAACCAAAATTGAACAGCTAGCCGACGAAATCGAGAATATTTACAGTGATTTGGAAGCGTTAAGCCGCGTCATTATGGAAGGACAGCAGGGCGATGAATATGATGCCGCGCTGTCTACGTTGGCAGAACAGGAAGATATCGGCTGGAAAGTACGATTGTGTCTGATGGATACCCAGCGAGCGCTGAATTTCTTGGTGCGTAAAGCCCGCTTACCGAGTGGGCAGTTGGAGCAAGCGCGTGAAGTGTTGCGCGATATCGAATCCTTGCTGCCCCACAATGAATCCTTGTTCCAGAAAGTTAACTTCTTGATGCAGGCCGCAATGGGCTTTATCAATATCGAGCAGAACCGCATCATCAAGATCTTCTCGGTAGTATCGGTGGTCTTTCTGCCGCCGACGCTGGTGGCTTCTAGCTATGGGATGAACTTTGAGTTTATGCCGGAATTGCGTTGGTCATTTGGTTACCCTGGGGCGATCAGTTTGATGATTATTGCTGGCCTAGCGCCGTACCTCTATTTCAAACGCAAAAACTGGCTATAAGCTTTCCATTAGCTAAAAGCTCCCCATTGGCTAAAAGCTTTCCATCGGCTATAAACTTGCCATTGGCGATAAACCATCCCCACGATGGCCCCAATACAAAACGCCCGCTGATTCAGTCAACGGGCGTTTTGCTTTATGAGCGGCGACTTCTACGTTGGGTGTAGAGTGCATCCAACGTGAACAGCAGCAGAGCCGCCCAGATACAGGCGAACGTTACCATCTTGTCACTGCCAATCGTCTCACCGTAAAACGTGACGGCCAGAATAAACATCAATGTTGGCCCGAGATACTGGAAGAAGCCCAGCGTCGACAGCTTTAAGCGCGTGGCGGCGGCAGTGAAGAACAGTAATGGGATCGTGGTAATCACCCCAGCAGCGGCCAATAGCACGTTCAGCGACCACGCATTTGCCCCCATGTGACTGGTTGGGCTATCGGCAATAAAGAACAGATAAATGGCCGCGACTGGCAATAGCCACATGGTTTCAATCAACATGCCTGTTTGGGCATCAACCCCCAGTTTTTTGCGTATCAAACCATATAACGCGAAGGTGATGGCCAAACTTAGCCCAATCACGGGCAGTGAGCCAAACTGCCACAGCTGGATCAACACGCCACCGAACGCTAATGACACAGCAACCCACTGGAGGCGGCGAAAGCGCTCGCCCAAAAATAGCATGCCAAATAACACATTCACCAGCGGGTTGATGAAATAGCCCAAGCTGGCTTCCAGCATGTGGTTATTGTTCACCGCCCAGATAAAGATGAGCCAGTTACTGGCGATCAATACCGCCGTCACCGCCAGTAATAGCACCCGTTTACCGTGCCGAAAGGCACTGCGGACTTGCGGCCAATTCCGGCTGACCGTCAGCAGAATCAGCATAAAGAAAAATGACCAAATGATTCGATGGGTCAAAATTTCATCTGCTGGCACCTCTTGGATGAACTTGAAATAGGCGGGCGCAATACCCCAAATAAAATAGGCAGCCAGAGCAAAAAAGATGCCCTGACGTGTTCGTTGTTTATCCATGATGTGGCTCAGAACAAGAAAGGAGATGCGGTGAGTGTACTCAACTTCAGCCTACGAATCATCACCGCTGAAAAGCGAATTAGCCTACCAGATAGGTAGCAGTTGCGCTGGCAATATGCATTTGTTGGTCATTGTGTAGCTCAACACGGGCAACTGAGACCTTATTGCCATTGCGTAAAATACTGCTGCTGGCGATAAAATGCTCGCCACGGCCGGGGCGTAGATAGTCGACTCGCAGGTCAATGGTCCCCATTTTGGCTAATTTCATTTGCAATTGTTCTTTAATCAAAGGTTCATGGCGAACCAAACTGTTGCCGACACAAACTAATCCCGCTGCAACATCCAGCACTGCGGCGATAACGCCACCGTGCAAAATGCGTTGCGCGATATTACCCACCAGTTTGTCATGATTATCGAAAGTGATTTCTGCGTAATCTTGCTCGAAACGGGTTAACTTCAGCCCTAGCTCACGGTTAAAGGGCATGTGATATACAAAAACTTCACCAATCATCTGGCGAGCTTCATCTAACGTTAAGGGAGTGACAGACATTGCTTGCGATTCTCTTCGATATTACCTTTGGGTAACATCATCATAAGTTAACTGATTGTTTATTTTATGCGCCTATTTCGTTACTTGCCACTCATTAACTCATAAATCTAAACAATACTGAAACCACATAAGATTTGCGTGTAGAATGAGCTGCTTTCATTACAAATAGAAATGATTCGTAAAGGGATAGGGGGATAATAATGGGTAGATTTTGGCGGATATTAATAGGATTGTTACTGGTTCCAACCTTAGTACAGGCTGAACCTGCGAAGGTTGAGAAAATTCATGATGCACCGGAAGTGCGTGGCAGTATTATCGCTGCAATGTTGCAGGATCACGATAATCCATTCCTGCTATATCCGTATGAAACAAACTATCTGTTATATACCTATACCAGTGATATCAATAAAGAAGCGATTAGCTCTTATGATTGGGCTGAACATGCCAAGAAAGATGAAGTTAAATTTCAGTTGAGCTTAGGCTTCCCTATTTGGCGCGGCATTCTCGGTGATAACTCATTACTGGGCGCGTCTTATACTCAACGTTCTTGGTGGCAGGCGTCCAATAGCGATGAATCCTCGCCATTCCGTGAAACCAACTATGAACCACAGCTATTCTTGGCATGGGCCACGGATTATGAAGTGGCAGGTTGGACGTTCCGTGAAGTGGAGTTTGGTTACAATCACCAATCTAACGGTAAGGCAGACCCGACTTCACGTAGCTGGGATCGGATCTATACTCGCGTGATGGCACAGCGCGGTAATTTAGAGATTGACCTGAAACCTTGGTACCGCCTACCCGAAAATGATGAGAAAGATGACAACCCCGATATCAATAAGTATATGGGTTATTATCGTCTGAAAGTGGGTTACGCCTTGGGTGACAGCGTATTCAGTATTGATGGTCACTATAACTGGAATACCGGTTTCGGTGGCGCGGAAATGGGTTGGAGCTATCCCATCACGCGTCATGTTCGCTTCTACACCCAAGTGTTTAGTGGCTATGGTGAGTCAATGATTGACTATAACTTTAGGCAAACACGGGTGGGTGTGGGTATCATGTTGAACGATGTCCTTTAACGTCATCCGGCGTTAGAAAAGTTTCAGACACAGGCCGGTTAACCGGCCTGTGCAGATCTTATAGTTGGGGAACAGTGTGTCGACCGCAGCAGTGATAAATCGGGAATTACTGGCAGTGCAAGTATTGCGAGATACTTTCGGCTATCAGCAGTTCCGGCCCGGACAACAAGAAATTATCAACGCCACTTTATCAGGGCAAGACTGTCTGGTCGTGATGCCCACTGGCGGGGGGAAATCCTTGTGTTATCAGATTCCGGCACTGGTGACTGACGGGCTAACGCTCGTCGTCTCGCCCCTAATCTCTCTGATGAAAGACCAAGTTGACCAACTGCTCGCCTACGGTGTTGGCGCGGGGTGCTTAAACTCATCTCAAACGCGCGAACAACAATTAGCCGTGATGGATGGCTGCCGCACGGGTCAAATCAAGCTGCTGTATATCGCCCCTGAACGGCTAGTGATGGAGAGTTTTCTCGATCAACTGCATCAATGGCGTCCTGCTTTGTTGGCGGTAGATGAGGCGCATTGCATCTCCCAGTGGGGGCATGATTTCCGCCCTGAGTACCGCGCCCTTGGGCAATTGAAGCACCGTTTCCCGAATTTACCGGTCGTTGCACTGACTGCCACGGCTGATGAAGCGACGCGTGGCGATATTGTGCGTTTGCTCAATCTGGACCAGCCACTTATTCAGGTCAGTAGTTTCGACCGCCCCAATATCCGCTATACCTTGGTGGAGAAGTTTAAACCGCTCGATCAGTTATGGCGTTTTGTCCAAGACCAACGTGGCAAAAGTGGCATTATTTACTGCAATAGCCGCGCAAAAGTGGAAGACACCACCGCCCGTTTGCAAAGCCGCGGACTCAGCGTTGCAGCCTACCACGCAGGGTTGGATAACGAACGGCGAGCACAGGTACAAGAAGCTTTTCAGCGTGACGACTTGCAGGTCGTCGTGGCGACTGTTGCGTTTGGCATGGGGATTAATAAGCCCAACGTTCGTTTTGTGGTGCATTTTGATATCCCGCGCACCATCGAGTCTTATTACCAAGAAACAGGGCGTGCGGGGCGTGATGGCTTACCTGCCGAGGCAATGTTGCTGTATGACCCGGCAGACATGGCATGGTTACGCCGCTGTCTGGAAGAAAAACCGGCAGGCGCACAGCAAGATATCGAACGGCATAAATTAAATGCCATGGGCGCATTTGCTGAAGCACAAACCTGCCGCCGGTTAGTGTTGCTCAACTATTTTGGTGAGGGCAAACAGCAATCCTGTGGTAACTGCGATATCTGCCTTGATCCGCCTAAGCGTTACGATGGGCTGGCGGATGCACAAAAAGCGCTTTCTTGTGTGTATCGGGTCGGTCAGCGTTTTGGTCTCGGGTATATCGTCGAGGTATTGCGTGGGGCGAATAATCAGCGTATCCGCGAATTCGGCCATGACAAACTGTCGGTGTATGGTTTAGGTCGCGAGCAAAGCCACGAACACTGGGTGAGCGTCTTACGCCAACTGGTTCATCTGGGGTTATTGAGTCAGAACATTGCGCAGTTTTCTGCCTTACAACTGACCGAGGCCGCGCGTCCGGTTTTGCGAGCTGAATTGCCGCTACAATTGGCTGTGCCGCGCATTCAAAGCCTGAAAGTACGCAGCAGTGCCAATCAGAAATCCTATGGTGGCAATTACGACCGTAAATTGTTTGCCAAATTGCGTAAGCTGCGCAAATCTATTGCTGATGAAGGCAACATTCCGCCTTATGTCGTGTTTAATGATGCCACCTTGCTGGAGATGGCAGAGCAGATGCCGATAACGGCCAGCGAACTGTTGAGTGTCAATGGCGTCGGTCAACGTAAACTGGAACGCTTTGGTGCCCCGTTTATGGCGATGATCCGCGACCATGTGGACAACAACGATGATTAACGCCCCATATTTACTGTCATGAGAGTCTCTCCATGCTAATGCTATTTCTGACCGTTGCACTGGTTCACTTGGTCGCACTAATGAGCCCAGGCCCTGACTTCTTTTTCGTCTCGCAAACGGCCGCAAGCCGATCGCGTAGTGAGGCGATGAAAGGCGTGATAGGGATTTCCCTTGGCATTGTGATCTGGGCGGGAGTGGCCCTCATGGGGCTGAATCTTATCTTGCAGAAAATGGCGTGGTTACATCAAATTATCATGGTTGGCGGCGGGCTATATCTGTGCTGGATGGGTTGGCAACTGCTGAAGTCTGCTCGTGCCAAACGTCATGGAATCGAAAGTGACGAGCAAGTGGCGCTGCCCGCTCGTGGACGGACGTTCCTACGTGGTTTCCTGACTAATCTTTCGAACCCAAAAGCCGTTATCTATTTCGGCAGTGTATTCTCACTATTTGTTGGCGATGATGTCAGTGCCAGTGTGCGTTGGGGTTTGTTCGTGCTGATCGTGGCTGAAACCTTTGTCTGGTTTAGCGTGGTGGCTTGCGTGTTTGCTCTACCGGTCATGCGCCGAGGCTATCAGCGGTTATCCAAATGGATTGATGGGTTGGCGGGAGTATTGTTCGCCGGTTTTGGTATTCACCTTATCCTTTCCCGCTAGTGAATATTTCGCCGAAAATGCCCCAATCAGTCGTTGTTACCGGTTGGGGCATCATACTTTGAGCGGCGCTTTACACTTTTCTAGCGGTCGCTAATAGCGCGCCGATCAGCATAAATAAGCCACCAAAGATGCGGTTTAATAATTTCATTTGATGGGGTGATTTTATCCAGCCAGCAATGCGTGTGGCGAGGGTGGCATAACCAATCATCACAATGATATCGACGATTACGCTGGTACTGCCGAGAATCAAGTATTGTGCGACCTGCGGTTGATGCGGCAAGACAAATTGTGGGAACAACGCCGCCAAAAAAACAATGCTTTTGGGGTTGGTCAGGTTCACAAATACTGCCCGCTTAAACAGCTTTCGCCGAGGCATGCTATTAGCCAGTGCATGTAAATCCAGCGCGCCAGCGGCCCGCCATTGCTGAATCCCTAGCCAGATTAAGTATGCCGCCCCCAGCCATTTTAATATTTCAAATGCAAGCAGGGACTGTGAAATGAGAGCGCCAAGGCCCACGCCAACCAGTACAATATGCACAGCCAGCCCCAGTTGTAAGCCACAAATTGAGGCAATGACCCCGCGCGTACCGTGACTAATTGTGGTGCTCATGGTGTTAATGGCACCAGAACCTGGCGAGAGACTGAGGATAAGTGTTGTGAGTAGATAGGTTAACCACCAGTCTAAGGTCATCGGCAAAGTTCCCTGAACGTGTCATTTTATGTCACAATACTCCATTGCTAATCATTGTGCTATGGCTCACAAAATCGTAGCTTTCAACGGTGACAGGATGCCATTAATCACACCATGCCATTAGACAACCAAACATGCCATTAGATAACCAAACAATGTCATCAGGGAATCACATGCATCATTGGCTTAACCGCGAAGCGCAGTTTGCCGCTTTTGTGAATGGGCCATTATTGGATTTCTGGCAGCAACGGGATGAAGACGAGTTTCTCGGGGTCGATAATATCCCCATTCGTTATGTCCGCTTTCGTGCACCGCAACATACGAGTGTGGTGGTAGTGGTGCCTGGCCGCATTGAAAGTTACGTTAAATATCCTGAAGTCGCTTATGATCTGTTCCAGCAAGGCTATGATGTTATTGTGCTGGATCATCGTGGGCAGGGTCGGTCAGGGCGGATGCTTGACGATCCCCATCGCGGCCATGTGATTAAGTTCGATGATTATATTGAGGATTTTGCGCAGCTAGTTCAGCGTGAAATCACCAGCAGTCATTATCAGCATCGGTTTGCGCTTGCCCATTCAATGGGCGGTGCCATTTTGACCCGCTTTTTGGCGCGAGAACCGAGCGTATTTAATGCGGTCGCATTATGTGCGCCGATGTTCGGTATCCATTTACCCATGCCGGGTTGGCTAGCACACCGCATTGTCGATTGGACCGAACGGCATCAGGCGCTACGTAATTATTACGCGATAGGGACGGGGCAATGGCGGCCACTGCCCTACTTGGTGAATATGCTCACCCATAGCCGTGAGCGATATCGCCGCTATTTACGCCAATACGCCGACGCACCTGAAATCCGTGTAGGTGGGCCAACTTATCATTGGATCCGTGAGAGTCTGCTGGTGGGAGAGCAAATCATTGCGCAGGCAGACAAAATTACCACACCGGTACTGTTATTACAGGCCAGTGAGGATCGGGTAGTTCATAACCCGGCCCAGAATGCATTTTCTCAGGCAATGACGCTGGCGGGGCACCCTTGCGAAGGGGGGCAGCCTAAGGTCATTCAAGGCGCACGCCATGAGATCCTGTTCGAGCGGGACACACTGCGTGCCGAGGCGCTAAGCGCCATATTGCGCTTTTTTGCGCAACATCAATCATCAGTCGGCCATGAAGGTTCCGACGCCACCAGAGGTTAGAACATACCGCTATGTATCATGTCGTTGCTTCCGATTTAGATGGCACGCTGCTATCACCTGACCACCTTTTGACGCCATATACCAAAGAAACACTTAAGTTGCTGACTCAGCGTGATGTGCACTTTGTGTTTGCCACCGGTCGTCATCATATCGATGTAGCGCAAATCCGTGACAGCTTGGAGATCAGCGCTTTTATGATCACCTCCAACGGCGCACGCGTACACAACACGGCAGGGGAGCTGATTTTCAGCCATAACCTCGACGCGGATATTGCCCGTGATTTGTACAATATTGAACACCATAATACGGATATCTTGACCAACGTTTATCTGAATGATGAATGGTTCATGAACCGCGAAAGCCCTGCACAGAAAGAATTTTTCCGCGAATCGGTCTTTAACTATCAAGTATTTGAACCGGCGTTGCTGCCAACGGAAGGGGTATGCAAGGTTTACTTTACTTGCGAAGATCATGACAAGTTATTGATTTTGGAAGAGGCCATCAATGCACGTTGGGGCGATCGCGTAAATGTCAGTTTCTCCTTCCCAACTTGCTTAGAAGTGATGGGCGGTGGCGTCTCTAAAGGCCACGCTCTCGAGCAAGTGGCAAAAATTATCGGTTATTCGCTAAAAGAATGCATCGCCTTTGGCGACGGTATGAATGACTTAGAAATGCTGTCCATGTCAGGTAAGGGCTGCATTATGCAAGACGCCCATCAGCGCTTAAAAGACATGCTACCAAACTTAGAAGTGATCGGCTCGAATGCGGATGACGCTGTACCACACTATCTGCGTAAAATGTTTTTAGGCACAGATAAGTAAGCATCTAAGCATCAGCATATTAAAAGTGGGGCGATAACCGTTATCGCCCCACTTTTTTTACGTATTAATGTTAGCTTGCGGACATTAACTTACTGATGCTGTCCCTGCTTTTGCAGGAACTGCACGCCAGTATCTGGGAAGTCAGTAAACACCCCATCGACCTGTGCTTGGTTGTAGATGATATCGAATAGCTGATTAACATCAGTGGCGTATTTAGGCAGCCTATCCGTGCGGATCGTGAACGGATGAACCATCATGTTGCTGGCATGGGCTTCCTTGACCATATTCGTCAGCTTGATGTTATCTGGCGTGGAGCTTTCGACCACCAGCATATGGTAGTCAGGGCCAATACCATCAGCATATTGCGCCACTTGCTTCATCGCACCGGGTTTGAACATCCAGTCATAGTTGTAATTCACCCACTTACCATCAGGTTTTTGTTCGTAGGTTTCATTCCAATCGGTATAAGCCACCAGTTGAACCAGTTTCAGGTCCATACCCATCTTCGGTTCCAGCTCATTCTTAATGCGCTTGAGTTCATTGGCATCAAAGCATTGCAGATAAACTTTATCGGCTTTGCTGGAGTAACCGTACTGCTTGAGCACTTCCAACACCTTGGTGGAGATGTCTTTGCCTTCTTGTTTATGGAACCAAGGCGCTTTGATTTCAGGATAAATACCGATGTTCTTACCGGTCGAATGATTCAGCCCTTGAACAAATTCAATCTCTTCCTGGAAGGTATGCACACGGAAGTCAGATTTGCCCATCGGGAAGCGGCCCGGATAGCTCTGCACTTTTTTACCGTTTTTATCAATATCGAAGCCTTCGGTAAATTTCAGTGACTTAATTTCGGGCAGCGTAAAATCAATGGCGTAATAGCGGCCATCTTGACGTGCGCGATCAGGGAAGCGATCGGCGACATCCGTCACTCGATCCAGATAATGGTCGTGTAGAACCACTAACTCATTATCTTTGGTCATGACCAAATCTTGCTCCAAATAATCAGCGCCTTGCGCGTAAGCCATGGCTTTGGCGGGCAGCGAGTGCTCAGGTAAATAGCCACTGGCACCGCGATGCGCGATAACGACTTTGTTTGCAGAAGGTTTGGTCAGTACAGGTTTATCAGCGGCTGCTGATTCTGCAGCTTGCGCCATGCCAGCGACAGAGGATGCCAGAATGATACTCGCTACCAGTGTTTTGATTTGGGTTTGCATTGATAGTGCTCCATTTATCCCTCCATTTCTCAAGCTGCAACGGTGTAAGCGGCATCTTGAAATCTATTGGGTGTAGGTTCTGGGGTGTAAAAAAGGCTATGTCGCTATCTAATCCATAAATAACGGCACAGCCTGTGTACAACTTAACCCCTTGTCATTGCTGCCACAGCCAAGCACTGCAACACCAATGACGCTGGGTTTATCTAAAAATTATAAGTCCTGCTTTCTCGCCATTTCTTCGTGGTGTTTTTTCTCGCTAAGCATCACGATGATCAGTAGCAACACGGCCATGATGCTACCGCCGATCATGACCATAAAGCCGCCGTCCCAACCGAAGTAGTCAACGGTATAACCCACGATAGCACTCGCTGCGACCGAGCCACCAAGGTAACCAAACAGACCGGTAAAGCCGGCTGCCGTCCCTGCTGCTTTCTTCGGTGCTAATTCAAGGGCATGCAAGCCAATCAGCATCACCGGACCATAGATCAGGAAGCCGATGGTGATCATACAAGCCATATCGATACCTGGATTACCGACTGGGTTCAGCCAGTAAATGATGGTCGCGATAGTCACCAGTGTCATAAAGAACACACCTGTTGCGCCACGGTTGCCTTTAAACACCTTGTCAGACATCCAACCGCACAGCAGCGTTCCTGGAATACCCGCGTATTCATACAGGAAATAGGCCCATGATGATTTATCCAGCGCGAAGTGCTTCACTTCTTTCAGGTAGGTCGGTGACCAGTCAAGAATGCCGTAACGCAGTAAATAAACGAAAACGTTCGCAATGGCGATATACCACAGCAGTTTGTTAGGGAACACGTATTGCATGAAGATCTGTTTTGCAGTCAGTTCTTCTTCTGCTTTTTCAGTGTAATCGTCTGGATAGTCATTTTTGTACTCTTCAATCGGCGGCAGACCCACAGATTGAGGAGTATCGCGCATCAGACCCAATACGATAAGTGCGACCAAGATAGCCGCGAAAGCAGGCATATAAAGTGCTGCTTTCCAGTCGTTAAACCATGCCATCCCTAACAGGAACAGCAAAGGCGGTAAGCCCCCACCGACGTTATGGGCGCAGTTCCAGATAGACACTATCCCGCCACGTTCTTTCTTCGACCACCAGTGAACCATGGTACGGCCACATGGCGGCCAACCCATTCCTTGGAACCAGCCACACAAGAACAGCAGCACAAACATGATGGCAATGCTGGACGTTGCCCAAGGCACAAAGCCCATGAACAGCATCACGGCTGCGGACAGAATCAAACCGGCAGACAGGAACACCCGCGGGTTGGAACGGTCAGAAACCGAACCCATGATGAATTTTGAGAAACCGTAAGCAATGGAAATACCGGATAAAGCGAAACCCAGATCTCCACGAGAGAATCCTTGTTCGATCAGATACGGCATCGCCAAGGTAAAGTTTTTACGCACGAGGTAATAGGCGGCATAACCGAAGAAAATGCCCATGAATATTTGCCAGCGTAAGCGGCGGTAAGTGGGGTCGACCTGGTCTGCGGGAAGCCTTGCCACATGTGGCGCGGGCTTAAAAATACTCAACATGAGTGCCTCCGATGGCTTTTTTTGTAGTTTTTTACCCCGGTGGCTCTGCAACCGGCGGTTAAACGGCTAACGTGCTCTCGTTTATGTTCTATAACGAACGCCATGCTAGATAAATTCACGCAAGTTATCTGTGAGTGATGGCGCATTTGTTACAGTTATATGAAAGCGGGGGCAATTTTGAGCGATTGGTTAACATTTTGAAACCAGTAATCAGAAATTACCTGTGACTTTGATCACAATCATGGTTTTAAAACACCATGTTACTTTCGTTTTTGGTTCGTTTTTGTTCCTTATCAAACAATAACCATAAAGACTGTGGCTCAATAGACACATAATGAGCCGCCAGACGGCTGTCTGATAAAGTGGGGTCTTTCATGACGAACAGTTCTCCTTACACAGAAACGGATGTCATCATCATCGGTGGGGGCGCGACCGGCGCAGGGATTGCTCGAGATTGTGCGCGTCGTGGTTTGGCGTGCACGTTGTTAGAGCGGCATGACATTGCCACCGGCGCGACGGGACGTAACCATGGCTTACTGCACAGTGGTGCTCGCTATGCGGTGACTGATGGTGAGTCCGCTCGTGAATGTATTGAAGAAAACCGAATACTAAAACGTATAGCGCGCCACTGTATCGAGCAAACCGACGGCCTGTTTATCACACTGCCGGAAGATTCACTGGACTATCAGCAGCAATTTATAGCTCGCTGTCAGGAGGCGGGGATCGAGGCTGAAGCCATCGATCCCAAGCAGGCATTACGTCTGGAACCCGCCGCTAACCCTGCGCTCATTGCCGCGGTTCGTGTACCTGATGGCACCGTGGATCCCTTCCGCTTAACCGCCGCCAATATGCTGGATGCCCGTGAGCACGGCGCGAAGGTATTGACTTATCACGAGGTTATCGGGCTATTACGCCAAGGCGATCGTGTGAGCGGTGTGCGCGTTTTCGATCATAAAAACAACCGTCAATATGAAATCCATGCGCAAATTGTGGTCAATGCGGCAGGGATCTGGGGGCAGCACATTGCCGAATATGCCGATCTTCGTATTCGCATGTTCCCTGCCAAAGGCGCACTGCTGATCCTCGGCCATCGCATCAATAACATGGTGATCAACCGCTGCCGTAAACCGGCGGATGCTGACATTCTGGTCCCCGGGGACACCATTTCATTGATCGGCACCACCTCTACGCACATCGAATATGACCAAATAGATAATATGGTGGTTACAGCGCAAGAAGTGGATACCTTAATCCGCGAAGGTTCTAAACTCTCGCCGCAACTGGCACAAACCCGTATTTTACGGGCCTACGCCGGTGTTAGGCCGCTGGTCGCCAGCGATGATGATCCATCAGGGCGTAACGTCAGCCGCGGTATCGTATTGCTGGATCATGCTCGTCGTGATGGCTTGGAAGGGCTTATCACCATTACCGGTGGCAAGTTAATGACCTACCGGTTGATGGCGGAGTGGGCCACCGATAAAGTCTGTGAAAAGCTCGGTGTGACCGCCGCTTGTACCACAGCCCAAACACCACTGCCCGGTTCGCAACAATCCGCGGAACAAACCCTCAGCAAAGTGATTTCTCTACCCGCCAGTATTCGCGGCTCAGCGGTTTATCGCCACGGCGACCGTGCCACACAGCTCTTGGCGGGGAACCGACTCGATAACAGCTTAGTGTGCGAATGCGAAGCGGTGACGGCGGGTGAAGTACGTTATGCCGTTGATTCTTTGTCGGTGAACAACTTATTAGACTTACGCCGCCGCACTCGGGTCGGTATGGGAACCTGCCAAGGGGAACTCTGCGCCTGCCGAGCCGCTGGCTTGCTTAACCGCTTTAAAGTGACAACACCGCAACAATCCCGTGAGCAACTGACGCAATTTCTCAATGAGCGTTGGAAAGGTGTGCGCCCGATAGCTTGGGGTGATGCGCTACGGGAGAGTGAGTTTACCCATTGGGTTTATCAAGGATTGTGTGGTTTGGATGACACCCTTTCTGTGGCCCCTATTCAGGAGAAACGCGATGAAATTTGATGTCATTATCATCGGTGGTGGGCTGGCAGGTCTGGCCTGCGGGATACGTCTGGCAGAGCAGGGTAAATACTGTGCCATTGTCAGCGCGGGCCAAAATGCGTTGCATTTCTCCTCTGGCTCATTGGATTTATTGGCAAAATTACCTGATGGACGGGCTGTTGGTCAGCCACTCTCGGCCATGGATGCGTTAGCTGAAATGGCCCCTGAACATCCCTACAGTAAAATGCGGCAATTCGGACCGACGGGTGAATTAAATGAATTGGCCCCGCAAGCTGAAGCGCTACTTCAGCGTTGTGGCCTAAAACTGGTGGGGAGTGCGGCAAAAAACCACTTGCGGCTGACACCATTAGGGGGCTGCCGACCTACTTGGCTCAGCCCCATCGATATCCCAGTGGCCCCGTTGGAAGGCCCGTTGCCGTGGCAAAATGTCGCGGTGATTGGTATCGAAGGCTTCCTCGATTTTCAGCCGCAGATGGTCGCTAGTGCTTTGCAAGATCAAGGTATCGAGGCCACGGCTGACTACCTGCATTTACCGGCACTTGATCGCTTGCGCGATAATCCGAGTGAGTTCCGTGCTGTGAATATTGCTCGCGTATTGGACCTGCCGGAGAACCGGCAAGCGCTAGCTGATGAACTCTCCCGCTTATCTTGTGAAGCCGACACCATTCTACTGCCTGCCTGTATTGGGTTGGATGAGTCTGCGCCGTTAGACGCCCTGCGCGCGGCGGTAGGCAAACCGATTCAACTGTTGCCGACACTGCCTCCTTCCTTGCTCGGCATTCGCTTACACCAAGCGCTGCGTCAGCGTTTTCAGCAACTCGGTGGCATGACAATGCCGGGTGATGCCGTCTTACGCGCCGAAATGGTCGATAACCGCATCACTGGGCTTTATACCCGCAATCACGGAGATATTCCGTTGCGTGCGGCTCAGATGGTGCTCGCCAGTGGGAGTTTCTTCAGTAATGGGCTGGTCGCCACCTTCGAACGGGTCTACGAGCCGATACTGGATCTGGATGTCTTATCGTTGCCGAATCGCGCGGATTGGAGCCGTAGCAATATGTTTGCTCCGCAGCCTTATTTACAGTTTGGTGTCAATACCGATAACCGGCTGCGGGCGCTACGTGGCGGTATTGCCTTGGAGAACCTGCACGTCATCGGCGCGGTACTGGGGGGGTACGATCCCTTGCAGCAAGGCTGTGGCGCGGGGGTTTCACTGACGAGCGCCTTGTTCGCCGCAGAACAGATTGTTAGCGCAATGGAGGTGACATTATGACGTGGTTGCCACAGCACGGAGACAGTGACACTTTTTCTCAAGATCTACCGCAGGATAAGCATTTGGCTCGGGATAACAGTTTTGAAAGTTGCATCAAGTGCACGGTTTGCACCACCTATTGCCCTGTGGCGAAGGTTAACCCACTCTATCCAGGGCCGAAACAGGCTGGTCCTGATGGTGAGCGCTTACGTCTGAAAGACCCTGCACTGTACGATGATGCATTAAAATATTGCACCAACTGTAAACGCTGTGAGGTTGCTTGTCCGTCAGATGTCAAAATCGGGGACATCATCCAGCGCGCAAAAGCCAATTACAGCAGCAATAAGCCCAAACTGCGTGATGCGATCCTCAGCCATACCGACATTATGGGCACGCTCTCGACGCCTTTCGCGCCCGTGATCAATGCAGTAACCGGGTTGAAACCGGTACGAACCTTACTGGATAAGGCCCTGAAGATAGATCACCGCCGTGAACTGCCGAAATATTCCTTCGGTACGTTTCGCCGTTGGTATCACAAACAGGCTGAAAAACAGCAGCAGTATGCAGAGCAAGTCGCGTTCTTCCATGGCTGCTTCGTTAACTACAATCACCCGCAATTGGGCAAAGATTTAGTCAGTGTATTCAATGCGATGAATATTGGTGTGCAGTTGCTAAAGCGGGAAAAATGTTGTGGAGTACCGCTGATCGCCAATGGGTTTATCGCGCAAGCTAAGAAACAGGCGCAGGTCAATTTGGCATCGCTAACAGATGCGGTGATTGAACGAGATATCCCCGTCGTGGCGACCTCTTCAAGCTGTACTTTTACGTTGCGTGATGAGTATCCGCACTTACTGGATGTCGATACCACCCCCGTGCGCGATAAAGTGGAGTTAGCAACACGTTACCTTTATCGCTTATTGGATCAGGGGCGCGAGCTACCGCTTAAGCCACTCTTTTCTGCCGAAAACAAGCCGCTGCGCATTGCCTACCACACGCCATGTCATATGGAGAAAATGGGCTGGACTGCCTATACCTTGGCGTTATTACAGCGCATTCCCAATATTGAGCTGGTGGTGCTGGATTCTCAGTGTTGTGGTATCGCAGGCACTTATGGTTTTAAATCAGAGAATTACGCTACCGCGCAAGGGATTGGGGCATCGCTATTCCAGCAAATTGAGGACAGCGGTGTCGATCTGGTCATCACCGATTGCGAAACCTGTAAATGGCAGATTGAGATGTCGACGAGTAAGCAGTGTGAGCATCCGATTACCCTGCTAGCGCAGTCTCTCAATCCCCATTGTCCTTGAAACCACAGGGGTGTTAGCTGCGCGCACTCACCCGAATCACTGACTTGTGTCAGCTCATCGGGATGAGTTTGCTGGCTGCCTACCTGTGGTCCCAATGCCTTCGGGGATGTCACTTGATTTTTGAAACCACAGGGCTGCTAGCACCCTGTGCATAACGCTTAAGAACGGGTTATTTCAGCGTCAAGGTGCTGATGATAGATTCGGCTTCAGTTTGCGCTTGCTGCTGGTTTTCAGCAGGCAGGGTGATTTGCAATGTCATCAAATGGTTACCGACATTACCGATCACCACTGAAGAATACGCTTTCTGACCACCGCTGGTAATAATGCTGTCTAACTGCTGGAAAGGTTGTCCATCAATTTTAATCGCTTTATTCGTGACCACTTGCAAGTTGGCATCGCGCACACGCTGTTGTTCAGCTAAGCGACCAGTCAACACATCCAACGCCTCGTTGGTGCGATCCCCTAAAATCACAATCACCGCTTTATCGCCGGTTTTATTGGCGTAAACGTACATATTATTGGCTTGATTGCCCATCTTCCCGCTTTGATCGGATAAATCAGCGGGTAAACTCAACGCGACTTTGCCATCCATCAAACTGATTGGCTGGCCCACATTGCTATCGCTGCCACTATCACAGGCGCTTAGTCCTACAACCAGCAGGCCGACGGCGAGAAACTGAGTGATTCTATGCATGGGTGTTCCTTATTGATGCTGAGCGCGTGTTACGTGATGGATAACTGACGACAATAGCTCATCAGCTATTATTGATTAATGAGTATATCGCACCTTATTCGATGGCTAAAAGCAACCATTGTTCAATAAGGGAATGGGGGAGAGGTGGTTTTAGGAACAATCTAGCGCAGAGAAAGGCAACCACAACGTGTGGCTGCCTAACGGAACCTTATCGTGTTGCAGAGTGAGCCGTAGCCAAGGCTTGCTGGCTAGTTTTGCGGGCAAAGTATTTCAGCAGCACATTGAGCATCACGCCATAAGCGGGCAAGAAGAACAACATACAGATCAGCAGCTTGAAGCTGTAATCAACTAAGGCGATTTCCACCCAATTGGCGGCCATAAAGGGATCAGTACTGCGATAGAACGCAATAAAGAAGAACGCCATGGTATCGCTAATATTGCCAAAGAACATTGCGGCAGTTGGCGCAACCCACCAAGCACTGCGCTGGCGCAGCCGGTTAAACACCTGAACATCCAGAATCTGACCGAGCACATAGGCCATAAAGCTCGCCGCGGCAATACGGGCCACGAACAGGTTGAAAGTGGTTAACGCTGGGAATCCTTGCCAACTCCCCTGATAGAACAGGGCTGAAATCAGGTAGGAAATCAGCAACGCGGGCACCATGACAGATAAAATGATCCGGCGTGCCAAGGGCGCACCAAAAATCCGCACAGTCAGGTCGGTCGCTAAAAAGATAAACGGAAAGGTAAATGCCCCCCATGTGGTGTGAAAACCGAAGATAGCGATCGGTAATTGCACCAAATAGTTACTGGAGGTAATGATGACAATATGGAATAGCGATAGCCATACCAAAGCGGTCATCCGCTGTTGGGGTGTAAACGAAAACATAAATGTGACCTTTTTGGTTATTGGGGTGAGGGAACCCAAACAAAATGTACCGTATTTTTACGGCGCGGCGGCATGATACCCGTTTGCGCAACGAATGCAATGGTTAATTTTAGCGCAAACGTTAGCGGTACTTGCACCTAAAAATCGACGGGGTAAACTGTCTCGCTTAATAAAGGCAGTCGCTTCGTAAAGACAGTCATTTCAAAAAGACAGTCGTTTCGTAAAGCCTCCCGTCTCGTAAACCCAACTGCCGCATAAAGCGCGATGCGTTTTCGTCAGGAAGCTTACCTTTATTTCTACAGTTTTACGCTGCCACATACTGACCGACAAGAGAACCGCCATGACCGATATTTTTGCTCATCCCGATAAAACACTTGATGCATTGGGCCTGCGCTGCCCAGAACCGGTGATGATGGTCCGTAAGACGGTCCGGCACATGGAAGACGGTCAAACGCTGCTTATCATCGCTGATGATCCCGCCACCACCCGTGATATCCCCGGTTTCTGTCGCTTTATGGATCATCAGTTGTTAGCGCAAGATACTCAGCAGACGCCATATCGCTACCTACTCAAGAAAGGGGCAAAAGTCGGCTGATTCGCCCCTTGGCCGATGAGACTTAATTATCCTTTTTCCGTAGTAATCTCAGCGCATTAGCGGTGACTAAAGCGGTGGCACCTGAATCGGCTAATACCGCCATCCACAAGCCGGTTAAGCCTAGCAGAGTGGTGACCAAGAAAACCCCTTTCAGCCCTAACGCGATAGCAATATTCTGGCGGATATTGGCGTTAGCGGCACGGGATAACAAAATAATGTCCGCCAGCCCAGTGAGCCGATTATGGGTCAGCGCGGCATCGGCGGTTTCCAACGCCACATCAGTGCCGCTGCCCATGGCAATACCAATACTGGCGGCTTTCATTGCTGGCGCATCATTGATGCCGTCCCCGACCATCACCGTCGGCTGGGCTTCATTGAGTGCCATCACGGCCTGAACCTTATCGGCCGGCAACAGCCCTGCGCGGTAATCAATCCCCAGTTCGTTGGCTATTGCCGCCGCAGCCCGTGGGTTATCGCCCGTTAACATCACACCCTGAATACCCAAGTTTTTGAGCGAATCAATGGCGAGTTTAGCATCGGCGCGCAGTGTGTCACGTAGCGCCAGTAAGCCAATAAATGCCTGATTTTCCAGCACCGCGACGGCCGTTTTACCTTGGCTCTCAAGCTTGTCGAGTTGCTCCTGCCATTCACCTGATATTAGCCCCTCAGGCAGTTTACTGGGTGCGCTAACACGCACGAGAAGCCCGTTGACTTGACCTTCAACCCCCACGCCAGCCAGTGCGCGACGTGCTTCAGCCAGTGGCAGCAGTGGGGTGTTTTGTTGCGCTCGTTGCATAATCGCGACGGCTAATGGATGTGGGGAACCGGCTTCGACTGCTGCTGCCAATGACAACAGGCGAGTCTCACTGACACCTGCCACCGGCAGAATATCGGTCACTTTCGGTTTGCCTTCTGTCAGCGTACCGGTTTTGTCGAAGGCCACGGTTTGAATGCGCCCCAGTTGTTCCAGTGCGGCTCCACCTTTGATTAGAGCGCCGCGCCGCGTGGCGGCTGCCAAGGCAGAAGTAATGGCTGCTGGTGTAGAAATAACCAACGCACAGGGACAACCAATCAACAGTAAGGTTAACCCACGGTAAATCCAGCTCTCCCAAGGCTCGGCGAAGGCTAATGGCGGGATGAGTATCACCAGTACGGCAAGAAACATAATCGCTGGCGTATAAATACGGCTGAAGCGGTCGATGAAACGCTCAATCGGGGCGCGACGTTCTTCTGCTAATTCAATGAGTTGCAAAATACGGTCAATGGCATTATTCCCAGTCTCCGAAATCACCCGCATTTCAGTGGCGCGATCAACAGATAAACATCCTGCGGCGACTTTCTCACCTTGCAAACGTTCAACCGGAATCGATTCCCCGGTCAGGGCGCTTTCATCGAAACTGGCGAACGGAGTGATTAATTCGGCATCTGCGGGTAGGCGGCCACCTGGGGCTACCTCAATGATATCGCCGGGGCGCAAACTGGCCACCGGAACCATGATTCGCTCACCGTTTTTCAACAACAATGCTTCTTCCGGCACCAATGCCATGAGTGCTTTGACACCACGGCGCGCGCGGTTTGCCGCATAGGACTCCAGCAACTCACCAATCATAAACAGCAGCAATACCATCGCGGCTTCAGCGGTAGCACCAATAAACAAGGCTCCGATAGCCGCAACGGTCATCAAGGTTTCGATGGCAAAAGGTGTGCCTGTGCGAATGAGTTTCCAAGCTTTGCTGGCGATAGGAATCAGCCCGACTAGGGTCGTGGCGGCGAAGGCCATCTCAGCCCATTCGGCGCTGTAAAAAGAGATTCCCCAACTGATGAGCATCAAGAGGGTTAATAATGCGATTGGCAGATATTCGCGCAGACGCGATTCGGACGCTGCGACCTTGTTCTCAGTTGGTGATTGGGTATCGACCAAACTGAAACCTGCTTGTTTGACGGCTTGCTGGACTTGCAGGCGGATATCCATACGTGCATCAACCACTAATTTTTCTGTGGCAAACAGCACTTTGACATTTTCAATATCGATCTGACTACTGATGGCATTTTCAATTTTTCGCGCGCAGCTTGGGCAGTCCATCCCTTTGACTTGCCAGCTAAAACGCTGACTGCCAGCGGGCGTCGCTGCCGTCAGTATGTCGCTTTCGTCATCGCCTTCTTCGGTATGGCTCTGACTACAGCAACCTCCATTACCGTGTGAGTGCTCACTTACTGAGCTTGAGCTGTCAGTGCTGGTATTAGTTACTGCTGAGCTGCTACAACCCACCTGCTTTTTAGCATGAGTATGACCACAGCCACAGTTGTTTTGTGTATCCGTTGAGTGATTATGTTCAGAATGTGAATGCATCATAGCCTCCTTCACAGGATTTGTTCGGTGTAAGAGCACTCTACACCTTAGAGTCAACTCCAGAGTCAATAGTGCGAATGAGAAGTATCGCTAAATAGGTGTTCTGATATCAGGGAGGGATGGTTAAGGGGGGGATGTCACTTGTATCTCAATAATGAGTTCCTTCCTTGGAACCCTGTGTCGTATCAATCGATTTAACCGTGTTACGGCACTCACCTATTTTACTGGCTCACTAATGATTCACTCACTAACAATGCAAACTGATAGCGAGAGTGGCCTTATAAATACAGCGACCGGACAATCAAGAAATGCCCGACAAAATAGCAACCTGCGACAATGGCATCTGATGCACGGAAAGAAAAACGATAGCGATTCAACAACCAAATGCTATGGGAAACCAGTAAGAACAATGTCCCTGCCAGTAAAGAGAAACTCATGTCTGTGCTGCGGGCGAAGTACTGCTCACCTGCCATCCAAACCATCAATAACGTCATACCGACCAAGGCAACGACGGGCCAACGCATCTCATCCAATTTTGTCCAGACAGTCGCGAGCAGTAAGGCACCGATGATGATTAAAACCAAAGGCAACGGCCAGAAGAACGTAAAGGTCATCTGGCTGGCAAAGCTGATGGTATACAGTAAATGAGATAGGAAGAACGCACCTAGAGCATAAAGTAAGCGCTCACTGGGTAGCAGCAATAAGGCATCGGCAACTAAGGTCGCCAGTAAGCCCAGGACAATCAGATAACCGGCAGGGCCAAGAACGGGTGCTTGCCAAGCAAGTAAGAGTAACAGTAACAGGGTGACGGGTTTGAATACCCAACGCTGCCAGCGTGGGCCACGGTAAGTTGCATCGACAAACAACCAACCAGAAAAGAATACGGCAAGGAATGGCCAGCTCATTATTTATCCTTTTTTCTATGCAGGTTTCAGCGAGATACCTGACTTGTCATAAAAAAGACGCAACGGCAATAACATCAAACATATACCTGAATAAGTGTAAAGGATGGAGGGCAAGAGCGATAGAGACGAGATGCAGGATTTGTCTGTTTTATGACACATAATGCGTAGCAGTACGCATAATCAGATATCGCGGTAGAATCAGCCTGTGCGGGTCTTGGTCTTGTTTGGCCCACATGATATGTTAACGCCGATTTCATTCCGCTAAATCAAGGGATAGAGGCAGATAACGCCATGGCTAATGAACAGTTACTTTATCGTATCCAATTTATGAATAACGGTAAGAATTATCAGCTTTATGTCCGAGAAGTCGGGCCGAGTACTTTATTTGGATTTATTGAGATTGCTGATTTTGTCTTCGATAGCCAATCAACATTGTTGGTGGACCCTTCTACAGAAAAACTGAAAACAGAGTTTTCAGGCGTTAATCGTAGCTATATCCCTCTGCATTCCGTGATTCGTATTGATGCAGTGACGGAAAAAGGCAGCGCGCGGATCTCTGAATTGGGCAGTAATGTGATGAGTTTCCCTTATCTACCAGGCAATAAGCCCTAAGGTCTGTCAAAGAAGCTCATTATTCACGTTTGAACAAGGTTTTTCGGGTCATCCCTTATGAGTAAACCGCCCTTATTATTGATTGCAGTCGTGGTGTTGATCGCGGTTCTAGCGACTCGCCAGTATTGGCAGAAAAAAAAGCAGGATGCAGAAAACGATCGTTCGCCAGTACGTAGTTTGCAAGTCGAAGTGGCAGAAAAGCGGGAAGTGCTGGCACCTAATCGCCGCTCCCGTCAGCGCGAAGAGATTGTTGCAGAGGAAAAACGCTACGAGGTGTACTTCCAGCCGCTTCTCAGCAGCATCGATGCCTCAACCGACAGTCAAATCAAAATGATCGTACCGCAGCAGGAATTCAACCGTATAGAGCAAGGTGCAAAGGGAACATTACGTTTACAAGGCACCCGCTATATTGGTTTTGCCCCAAATTAAATCGCGGCAACAGTTAATCACGTGGCAACAGCTTAGAAATAACCGTTTAGAACGTTGTGACATCACGCCGCATTATTTTTTAGGCAGCGGCGGTTGTTTCTTTTGCCAAGCCAGTAATTCGAATACGCCGAACACAAAAATTTTAAACTGTTGCAAGCCGCTGATCGGTTGGTCTTTCGGCTGAGTTGATTTGAGCAGAACCAGTTGCAGGCCGTGCATCAGCACCATGAATATCATGGCAACATTGATGAAATACTTTAAGGGAGAAGGGAACGGCTGGAACAGATTCAGCAGTAAGAAGAACCATACCCCTAACATCAATAAGCGGCCGAGATTAATCCACATGGTGTTGCTCCTGTTCTTCAACTGAGTCCGCGTTTAGGTGAGTCTCTTGGTGGCGTATATAGAGGCGATAGGCCACTTGTCCCGCAATCTTCTCACGGTGCAATTGCCAATTGGCCGGAACATCGGTGGCCGCGCTTTCTGACTCGGCTTCGACATAAATCCAAGCCTCGGGTGTCAGCCAGTTAAATTGTTCCAGCAAATTGATGGTTTCAGCCAACAAGCCTTGGCGAAAAGGGGGATCAAGGAATACCAAATTGAAAGGTTGCCCCGGTTGAGCTAACCACTGAAGCGCGTTGGTATTCACAACTTGCCCATTTTCGGCGTTCAGTAACGACAAGTTATTGTTCAATTGTTTCGCAACGTACCGGTCAGATTCCAGCAGCGTAGCTTCGTGAGCATAACGGGATAACGCTTCTAGTCCTAGGGCACCGCTACCGGCGAAGCAATCAAGGCAGCGAACACCTTGAATCATAGGGGCAAGCCAGTTAAATAGCGTCTCCCTGACGCGATCCGTGGTGGGGCGCAGCCCTGGGCTATTGGGGACAGGTAATTTACGCCCCCGCCATTTGCCGCCAATGATACGGATTTGTCCTGCGGACTGTTGCGGTGCTTGTTTGTCTTTTGCTGTTGGTCGCTTTGCCATAAGTCGCTTTGCTTGAAAATTGGCCAGTATTGCAGCACTGAATAAATGAATTGGTTCTATTCTACCTATGTGTGCAGTGCTGAGGAAAGGTTATATCCTCGTCGACTATGAAGCGCGATGGGGTGAGCTGCTTATCAACAGCGTTAATCCGTTTCGAGAAGGTTTTCCTGATTGAATTCACAATAGAAAGCAGCATCGTGCGCGTGTTGCTGTTCAGGGGAAAGTGATAGACTGGCGAACTATTATCTTATTTATGTAAACCCAAAGTAATTAGAGTCCAAAATGGCAAAAGAAAAAAAACGCGGATTTTTTTCCTGGCTGGGTCTTGGCCGTCAGAGTGAAGAACAAACAGCAGAGCCATTGGCTACTGACAAAGAGAGTGTTGCTGGTGAAGCTGAGCAGCAGTCTATCCACGAACAACAGCCGATCGACGAACAAGCGTCGATCGCCAATGAGCAAGCTACTCGCGATGAACACGCGGAAGCTGTTCCTGAAAGCGCCTCAGTTGAAGAAGTTGAATCACGCGAACCGGTAGTCGAACATTCCGCAGTCACACCAGGTGAGTGGGACAGTGCTGTTATTAGTGAAGCTGCCGCTGAAACGTTGCCGGAAGTCGAGGCTGAACCAACAGCACAAGTCGTTGATGAACCGATTGATTTCTCTACCGAACCTGAATATTTGCAGCATCATTTTTCTGCCAGTCAACAGGAGAGCGATAATGTTGCACAGTGGGATGAAGGTACGGTTAGCGCGCCAGAGTTGCCGATAACAGAAGAGAATATTGTTATCGATGTAGTCGAAACATCGGCATCGCAAGCGATTGTTGACGAAGTTATCGTCGAAGAAGACGTAGAAGAAGATATTGAACCAGAAGAAGAACCTGAACACATCATTGCTCCCGTTGCCGCGCAGGAACAAGAGCGGCCAACGAAAGAGGGTTTCTTCGCGCGGTTAAAACGCAGCTTAATCAAAACCAAACAGAATCTCGGTTCTGGTTTTATGGGGCTGTTCAGTGGTAAGAAAATCGACGACGATCTCTTTGATGAGCTAGAAGAACAGCTCCTAATCGCCGACGTTGGTGTTGAAACGACCCGCAAAATCATTACCTCGTTGACTGAGCATGCTAGCCGGAAGCAATTAAAAGATGCCGAAGCGCTCTATGGCAAGCTCAAAGAGGAAATGTCCGAAATTCTGGCTAAAGTAGATAAACCATTGGATGTCAGTGGTAAAAATCCGTATGTCATCTTAATGGTCGGCGTCAATGGCGTGGGTAAAACAACCACCATCGGTAAGCTGGCGCGTCAATTCCAAGCAGAAGGTAAATCGGTGATGTTGGCTGCGGGTGATACATTCCGCGCCGCAGCGGTAGAACAGCTGCAAGTCTGGGGTGAGCGCAACAAGATTGCCGTGGTTGCTCAACATACCGGTGCAGATTCAGCGTCGGTCATTTTCGATGCCATTCAGGCGGCTAAAGCCCGTGGTATTGATGTGTTACTGGCCGACACCGCAGGGCGTTTACAGAATAAAGCTCATCTCATGGAAGAGCTGAAGAAGATTGTCCGCGTGATGAAAAAGCTGGACGGCGATGCCCCACATGAGGTTATGCTGACGTTAGATGCCAGTACCGGACAAAATGCGGTCAGTCAGGCAAAACTCTTTAATGAAGCAGTGGGTCTGACTGGGATTACACTGACTAAACTGGATGGTACCGCTAAAGGCGGGGTTATCTTTGCCATTGCAGATCAGTTCGGTATCCCTATCCGTTATATCGGTGTTGGGGAAGGTATAGAAGACTTACGGCCATTCAAGGCTGACGATTTTATTGAGGCTCTTTTTGCCCGAGAGGATTAATACGGATGATTCGCTTTGAACAGGTCAGTAAAGCTTATCTAGGCGGACGGCAGGCGCTGCAAGGGGTCGATTTTCATCTGCGCCCAGCGGAAATGGCGTTTTTAACCGGCCATTCAGGGGCAGGGAAAAGTACGCTGCTGAAACTGATTTGTGGTATCGAGCGCCCCAGTGCTGGCCATATTTGGTTTGGTGGTCACGATATCAGCCGCTTGAAAAACCGCGAAGTGCCGTTCTTGCGCCGCCAGATCGGGATGATCTTCCAAGATCACCATCTGCTGTTGGACAGAACGGTTTACGACAATGTTGCCATGCCTTTAATTATCGCCGGTGCGAGCACGGAAGATATCCGCCGTAGGGTATCTGCGGCACTGGATAAAGTCGGGTTACTGGACAAAGCGAAGAACTTCCCAATTCAGCTTTCCGGTGGTGAGCAGCAACGTGTCGGTATTGCCCGTGCGGTGGTAAATAAGCCAGCAGTATTACTGGCGGATGAACCCACAGGCAACTTAGACGATGCACTATCTGAAGGCATTTTGCGCTTATTTGAAGAGTTTAACCGTGTGGGCGTGACTGTCCTGATGGCAACTCACGATACGTCGTTGATTGCTCGGCGGCGCTACCCCATTCTGACGTTGAGTCAGGGGCGGATGTTAGGAGCGCATCATGGCGAATAATGCACAAAAAGCAAAAACCAAGGCGCTGAAAGGCGGGTGGCGCGAACAGTGGCGCTATTCTTGGGTCAATGCGATTGCCGATATGATGCGTCAACCCTTAGCAACGCTGCTAACGGTGATGGTTATTGCTATCTCACTGACGCTGCCAAGTGTCTGTTATATCGTGTGGAAAAACGTCAGTCAGGCCGCGGATCAATGGTATCCCACCCCGCAATTGACGGTTTATCTGGATAAGGCACTGGATGATAATGCGGCTGAAAATGTTGTCACTACACTGAAAGCAGAAGCCGGTGTTGAAAAAGTCAATTATCTGTCGCGAGAAGAAGCGATGGGCGAGTTCCGCAACTGGTCTGGTTTTGGCGGTGCGCTGGATATGCTGGAAGAAAACCCGCTACCAGCCGTTGCCATCATCACACCTAAACTGGATTTCCAAAGCTCAGGCACACTGGATACCTTGCGTGACAGAGTGAGCAAAGTCGAGGGTGTCGCTGAAGTTCGCATGGATGACAGTTGGTTTGCCCGCTTGGCTGCGCTGACGGGGTTGGTTGGTCAGGTTGCGGCGATGATTGGCGTCTTGATGGTGGTCGCAGTGTTCTTGGTCATTGGTAACAGTGTGCGGCTCAGTATCTTCAGCCGTCGCGATACCATCAATGTGATGAAGCTCATTGGCGCGACTGATGGATTCATTTTACGGCCCTTCCTGAATGGCGGGGCGATGCTGGGTTTCGGTGGTGCAGTGCTGTCGCTGATTCTGTCTGAAGCACTGGTGTGGAAGTTAGGCTCGGTGGTCACGCAAGTAGCGACGGTGTTCGGCACGAGCTTTACACTGCATGGCTTAAGCTGGGATGAATCACTATTGTTGGTGTTGATCTCCGCCATGATCGGTTGGATCGCAGCTTGGTTGGCAACGGTACAACATTTACGCCGATTTACACCGCAATAAAGAATGTTTGTTATACTCTTTTCCTGCGGTGTTCAGTTAACGCAGGGAAAGAGGCACTGCTTACCACTAAATGATATCGATGTTTCCTGCTACACGCCGTCAGTTCCCTGTGAAGATCCACTGCAAAAAATGTGATCCAGTTTGAACTTTTATGGCAACATCCGGTCGAACAACACAGTGAAATGATAAGGTGCCCAGCGCTTGAATCTGCATAAGCAGATGCTAAAATATCTGCGCTGAGAGAAATCTGCACTATAGCCAAATGCAATGAGAGGGTTTTGAATGACCAAAGAAATGCAAACTTTAGCCTTAGTACCCCAAGGTAGTCTGGAAGCCTATATTCGGGCTGCCAACGCCTATCCAATGCTGACAGCAGAGGAAGAGCGGGAGCTGGCTGAACGGCTGCATTACCAGGGCGATCTGGGAGCGGCTAAACAGCTTATCCTGTCTCACCTGCGCTTTGTCGCTCATGTTGCCCGTAATTATTCTGGGTATGGTTTGCCACAGGCTGACCTTATCCAAGAAGGTAATATTGGCTTGATGAAAGCGGTTCGTCGCTTCAACCCTGAAGTCGGGGTGCGTCTGGTGTCCTTCGCGGTACATTGGATCAAAGCAGAAATTCACGAATATGTTCTGCGTAACTGGCGGATTGTTAAAGTCGCGACCACCAAAGCTCAACGTAAGTTGTTCTTTAATCTGCGTAAAACCAAGCAGCGTTTGGGCTGGTTTAACCAAGATGAAGTCGAGTTAGTTGCCAAAGAGCTGGGTGTGACCAGTAAAGATGTTCGCGAGATGGAATCACGTATGTCCGCTCAGGATATGACGTTCGATCCTTCTCCAGATGATGAAGCGCGTGACGGCCAATCTATGGCTCCAGTCCTGTATTTGCAGGATAAAACCTCTGATTTTGCCGATGGCATCGAAGAGGATAACTGGGATAACCACGCAGCAGATAAACTGGCTTATGCGTTGGAAGGCTTGGACGAGCGGAGCCAGCATATTATCCGCGCACGCTGGCTAGACGATGAGAACAAGTCTACCTTGCAAGAATTGGCCGATCAGTACGGCGTTTCTGCCGAACGTGTTCGTCAGTTAGAAAAAAATGCGATGAAAAAATTACGTATGGCAATTGAAGCCTGATAGGGCGTAACAGCGATTGCGATATGACAAAGGGCGATAGTGATATCGCCCTTTTGCTTTTCTGATATTGGCGGCTAATTATCGCTGCCAGCCCTGATTATCACGGCTAAACCCGCAGGCAAGCATAAAACCCTCTAGGGCTGCGAGATTTTCAGCGGTGACCTGCTTATCGCTCATCACCCAGTGTTGAGTTGATGGTAGCTGGCGTAGCGCCTCTTCAATTAGGTATAACCCTACACCCCGCCGACGAGTCACCTCCCTGACACATAAATCCTCTAGTCTGGCTTCTTGGCCATCCACGACAATTTTCACAGCCCCGAGTAGACGCTCATTGAACCGTGCCGCAAAGAGTGGCTTACCGTCGCTAATCCATTGTTGCCAGTTAGCTTGCTGCTGCCCCGGCCAAATCTTGGCTAAATCGATAAGATCTTGATGAGTAAGGGTAGTGAGTCGTTCAATTGTCAGTTTCATCGTCGAGAGACCATAAAAAAGTAAAGGATATTATGCTGTGGTTTATTGTACTAGATCACAGACCAGAGTGTTGTGTAAGTTTTTCTGTACGTCAGTGGGGGAAAATGTTTTTTCGATACTGCATTTTCCGAGTTTTAACAGAGTAAATGATCACATAAGTAGCATAAGCCACTATCATTTGAGTAAAACCCATTCAATTTAATCCTAATTTTATGCTGTTTACACCGCTTGTTTCTGCTTGTCTTAGTTGATTTACAGCATAAAACTCCTGTTTAATGACATGAAAAATAAAGTCTTATTTGAGAAAAGCTTCAATTTTGAGACTAAATCATTATTACATATGAATAAAACGTTGCAGCACGATAAAACGTTAAGACCAACACAACAAGCACGCTCACAATGACAGATGGGGAATTCGCGGATGAAATTAACGAAAGGTAAAATGTTACTGGCTGGGTGTATCGCGATGGCGATGAGCCATTCTGCTCTGGCGGAAGACATTAAAGTTGCCATTGTTGGCGCAATGTCCGGCCCAGTTGCCCAATACGGTGACATGGAATTTACCGGTGCACGTCAAGCTATTGCTGACATCAATGCCAAAGGTGGAATTAACGGCAATAAACTGGTCGGCGTGGAATACGATGATGCCTGCGACCCAAAACAAGCTGTTGCTGTCGCGAACAAAGTCATTAACGATGGTATTCGTTATGTTATCGGCCACCTGTGCTCCTCTTCTACTCAGCCTGCTTCAGACATTTATGAAGATGAAGGCGTGATTATGATCACCCCAGCTGCGACAAACGCCGATCTGACCACTCGTGGCTACAAAATGATTATGCGCACCACCGGCTTGGATTCTGATCAAGGCCCAACCGCCGCTAAATACATCCTTGAAACCATCAAGCCTAAACGTATCGCGGTAGTTCACGATAAACAGCAGTATGGCGAAGGTCTGGCGCGTTCAGTGCGTGATAGCCTGAAAAAGCAAGGTACAGAACCTGTGCTGTTTGAAGGTGTGACTGCCGGTGATAAAGATTTCTCCACATTGGTTGCTCGTCTGAAGAAAGAGAACGTGGATTTTGTCTACTTCGGTGGTTACTACCCAGAGATGGGGCAAATTCTGCGTCAGGCTAAGCAAGCAGGCCTGACCGCTCGCTTTATGGGACCAGAAGGTGTGGGCAACTCCTCACTGTCTAACATTGCAGGTGACGCTTCTGAAGGCATGCTGGTGACATTACCGAAGCGTTATGACCAAGTTCCAGCTAACCAACCTATCGTTGACGCGCTGAAAGCGAAAAAACTGGATCCAACTGGCCCGTTCGTCTGGACCACTTATGCCGCACTGCAATCGCTGACAACAGCGATGGACCGTGCCGGTAGCCAAGAACCCGCCGATTTGGTCAAAGATCTGAAAACTGGCAAACCGGTTGAAACGGTAATGGGTCCATTGAGCTGGGATGAGAAAGGCGATCTGAAAGGGTTTGAGTTCGGTATTTTTGAATGGCATGCGGATGGTTCATCTACCGCAGTCAAATAACAATAATATTAGAAACATCAAGTTATAGGGTTGTTTATGTCACAACCCGTCCCCTTCAACCAATTGCATCCCCCCACGTTCCGGGGGGATTTTTCTCCTCTGCACACAGTAGATTAGACGCAATTGGCTAGGGCAGCCAGGTAAGTGAATCAAAGGGTTAGGGTATGTCAGAGCAGTTTCTTTATTTTCTGCAGCAAATGTTCAACGGCGTAACGTTGGGCAGCACGTATGCGCTGATCGCCATCGGTTACACCATGGTGTACGGCATCATTGGCATGATCAACTTTGCTCACGGCGAAGTGTATATGATCAGTAGCTACGTCTCATTTATCGTGATCGCCGCCTTGATGATGATGGGGATCGATGCCAGCTGGCTATTGATCGGCTGTGCCTTCCTGGTCTCCATTGTGATTGCCAGTACTTATGGCTGGAGCATCGAGCGAGTGGCCTATAAGCCGGTTCGCAGTTCTAAGCGCTTAATTGCATTGATCTCCGCGATCGGGATGTCGATTTTCCTGCAAAACTACGTCAGCTTGACGCAAGGCTCGCGAGATCTGGCACTACCAAGCTTGGTGACTGGTCAATGGACATTGGCTGAGGTTAATGGTTTCGCTGCAACTATCAGCACCATGCAGTTAACGATTTGGATTGTCACCTTCCTCGCCATGTTGGCGCTGACGCTATTTATCCGCTATTCCCGTATGGGCCGCGCTTGCCGCGCCTGTGCTGAAGATTTAAAAATGGCCAGTTTGCTAGGTATCAATACGGATCGGGTTATCTCTCTGACGTTTGTTATTGGTGCATTGATGGCTGCGGTTGCGGGTGTATTGCTGGGGCAATTCTATGGCGTGATTAACCCATATATTGGCTTTATGGCTGGTATGAAGGCATTCACGGCGGCAGTGCTGGGCGGTATCGGCAGCATTCCAGGTGCGATGATTGGTGGCTTGATTTTGGGCGTGGCGGAAGCACTGACTTCTGCATATCTCAGCACTGAATACAAAGATGCAGTGTCATTTGCATTACTAATTGTTGTGCTGTTAGTCATGCCTACTGGGATCTTAGGCCGTCCGGAGGTTGAAAAAGTATGAAACAACTCAACTTCGTTAACGCCATTATCTCCAGCTTTGTTCTGCTTGTTCTCGCCTCGTTTGTGATGGGGCTACAGTTACAGTTAGATGGCACTAAACTGATTGTGCAAGGCGCGTCAGAAGTCCGCTGGTTGTGGATTGGCGCGGCATGTATTGTGGTCTTTTTCTTCCAATTAGTGCGTCCAGTCATCCAACAAGGCATCAAAAAAGTCTCAGGCCCTGCATGGGTACTGCCGAGCTTTGACGGCACCACGCCTCGCCAAAAACTGTTAGCCGCGGCGATTATTATTGCTGCAATAGCATGGCCATTTTTGGTGTCTCGGGGTTCGGTCGATATTGCCACATTGACGCTGATTTACGTCATGCTCGGGCTAGGATTGAACGTCGTCGTGGGTCTGTCTGGCTTACTGGTCTTGGGCTATGGCGGTTTTTATGCCATTGGTGCTTATACCTACGCATTACTCAATCACTATTACGGCTTAGGTTTCTGGGAAAGTTTACCTTTAGCAGGGATTGTCGCCGCGCTGTCTGGTTTCTTATTGGGCTTCCCAGTATTACGTTTGCGCGGAGATTATCTGGCGATCGTGACACTCGGCTTTGGTGAAATTGTCCGTATTTTACTGCTCAATAATACAGAAATTACCGGTGGCCCAAATGGGATTAGCCAAATTCCAAAACCTACGCTGTTTGGTTTGGAATTTAGTCGTACAGCAAAAGACGGTGGTTGGGATACCTTCCATAATTTCTTTGGCCTGACATATGACCCAAGTGATCGCATCATTTTCCTGTATATGGTGGCGCTGTTACTGGTGGTTTTGACCTTGTTCGTGATTAACCGGTTGCTACGGATGCCATTGGGTCGGGCATGGGAAGCGTTGCGCGAAGATGAGATTGCCTGCCGCTCACTGGGCCTGAGTCCAACCAAAATTAAGCTGACGGCATTTACCATTAGTGCTGCTTTTGCTGGCTTTGCGGGGACATTGTTTGCCGCACGGCAAGGCTTCGTTAGCCCTGAGTCCTTTACGTTTGTTGAGTCAGCCTTCGTACTAGCAATTGTGGTTCTTGGTGGGATGGGGTCACAGTTCGCGGTTATTTTGGCTGCGATATTGCTGGTGGTTTCGCGTGAATTAATGCGTGACCTCAACGCTTATAGCATGTTGTTGTTGGGTGCATTGATGGTGTTGATGATGATCTGGCGTCCGCAAGGATTGTTACCGATGAAACGGCCACAACTGAAGCTGAAAGTTGCCGATATCGACGCGAAACAAGGGGAGAAAGCATGAATACGCAACCTTTGTTAACCGTTGAAGGGCTGTCAATGCGGTTTGGTGGATTGCTGGCGGTCAACAACGTTGGATTGATCCTTAATCAGGGAGAAATTGTCTCGCTGATTGGCCCGAATGGGGCGGGGAAAACCACCATTTTTAACTGCCTGACCGGATTTTACCGCCCGACTGGCGGCACGATTAAGTTACGTGATCGTCATTTGGAAGGGCTGCCAGGCCAAGTGATTGCCCGTATGGGCGTGATTCGGACTTTCCAGCACGTGCGCTTATTCCGTGAAATGACGGTGATAGAGAACCTGCTGGTGGCGCAACATCAGCACCTGAAAAGTGGCATATTTGCCGGTTTGCTGAAAACGCCAGCATTTAGACGCGCAGAAGCTGACGCACTAGAACGTGCAGCAACTTGGCTGGAGCGAGTCGGGTTACTCGACTTGGCAAACCGACAGGCGGGGAATCTGGCCTATGGTCAGCAGCGCCGTTTAGAAATTGCTCGTTGCATGGTCACTCGCCCTGAGCTGTTGATGCTCGATGAACCCGCAGCAGGCCTGAACCCAAAAGAAACGGATGAACTGAATCAGTTGATTATGGAGTTACGAGGCCAGCATCAAGTTTCAGTGCTGCTTATTGAGCATGATATGAAGCTGGTCATGGGAATCTCTGACCGCATTTATGTCGTGAATCAGGGAACGCCATTGGCGCAAGGCAAACCCGCTGAAATCCGTGATAACCCGGATGTGATTCGGGCCTATTTGGGTGAGTAAGCTTATGTTGGGTAAATGGAAAGCGGGCGAGGCATAATCATAACATGTTGTCATTTAATCAAGTTTCAGCCCATTACGGCAAAATTCAGGCGCTACATCAGGTGAGTTTGCATATTCAGCAGGGCGAGATCGTTACCCTGATTGGTGCCAACGGCGCAGGTAAAACGACCTTGCTGGGGACCTTGTGCGGCGAACCTCGCGCGACTGAGGGCAGTATCATCTTCGGTGAGCAGGATATTACCGACTGGCAGACCGCTCGCATTATGCGTGAAGCGATCGCGATTGTGCCGGAGGGTCGACGGGTCTTTTCTCGGATGACAGTGGAAGAGAATCTGGCGATGGGCGGTTTTTTTGCTGATCGCCAGCAGTATCAGCAGCGCATTGAGCGGGTCTACGATTTGTTTCCACGGCTGTTTGAGCGCCGTATTCAGCGGGCAGGTACGATGTCCGGTGGTGAACAACAGATGTTGGCGATAGGCCGTGCTTTGATGAGCCAGCCTAAATTGCTGCTCTTGGATGAGCCGTCTCTGGGATTAGCGCCGATTATTATTCTACAAATATTTGATACTATTCAGCAGCTAAGGGAAGAGGGGATGACCATCTTCTTGGTTGAGCAGAACGCAAATCAGGCGCTAAAATTGGCTGACCGGGGCTATGTTCTGGAGAATGGCCGTATTGTTTTGGAAGATACCGGCGCAGCGTTACTGGCAAATGAGGCAGTGCGTTCAGCGTATCTTGGCGGTTAATATTCGGATTAGCATTCCCCTGTGATAAGGCCCGTTTTCGGGCCTTTAGCTTATTACTAAATTGAACACCTTTTGATAATTCACCGTTGCGACTTGTTTGCTGGTTTATTCTTAGGCCCCATGCGCATCACGCCTCAGGGGTAATAGTAAAATTCAACGTGTCACTATAATGACCCTCATCGATATTGGTATCAGTATTGTAAAGCCGTATTTTGGGTGACCAGCACATCTGTTCCATATTGTTATTATTATTGCTTAACTGAATAAACTTTTGGTCTTTTGGCAGATCGAAATCGGATTCAGAATTTTCAATATGTTTCATTCTCACTTTGTAGTTAATGGCGTGATGACCTGCTTTTTCTTTTAATTGAAAATACTGATTATTTCCCGCTAACCCATTTAGATTACTGGCCTTAATCATATAGCGGTAACCGCTTACCCCCAGAGCACGATAATGGAGACAAAACCGACTCGCTATTGGGCTGACGAGTGGGGCGTGAACGGATTGTCCATTGGCCATGCTTTCAAGCAAATGGTCCAAGTCCACTGATTTTAATTGCCATGTTTCCGAGGTTAAGCGGAATTTTGGATCAACTCTTAATGCCTGCGGCGCAATACCGAGTTGTGGGTCAAATAATTCGCATCGATTACCTAATGAGTTAAATGAAACACCTTTTGATGAAAGTAACGGATATTCTTCCTTATTGGCGGTTAGTATCCCGCCAACCGTCGCACCGATTCTTATGCTTTTAAGCATATTGGGACGAATGGTAAATGACACAGCATAATTCACGATGTTATTTGTTTTAAATTTTATGCCTCTAACACTATTACTGAGGTTAAGAGGTGATGTGCCATTGAGTGAGATATTGCTAATGTCCTGAGGCTTAATAGTTAAATCTGGTGTTCCATCAGGAAGATAAAAATAGAGAGAAACTAAAGCACCTTTGTGTTTCAATGCAATAATTTCAGTGTTAGGTTGGTTAATTATCCTAGCCCATTCACGTAAATGTTTAGTATGTATACTATGATTAGTTTCTCCTGATTCGTAAATATATTCGCCCGTGTCCGTTCGTCGCTTATAGGACATATTATTAGCCAGATGTGCTCTAAAATAGACTTCAACACTGTTGTCATCTAATAGTTTAATTGAGCAATGGGTATAATTTTTAACGTAATTGTTGTAAAAATAGGGTTCCGCCATCGCCGTGGAGGCGACTATCGAGAGTAATAGACCAATAAATAAGTACTTATTCTTAACGTTCACTTCATGTCGCTCCATGACGATTAGCTGTTGGTTTCAAAAATTAATGTTAACTTCCCATGATATTTCCCAGCAGTACCTTGCCCACTAGGTGCTAATGCAGAAATATGTAATAGATAATCAGCACTCGTCAGGCTTGCAGTACCGTTATTAACAGTAAATACTTCTGGCGTAGTCGATAAAAGTTTTATATTGGCACGATCTTTCCCCCAACTTATTTTGGCGGGTGAGAATAGGTGCTGCGATGAATGGGCCAATTTTGTTTCCTGACGGAGTATTAGTGGTGCCTTGATTGAAACCTTGAAGCCGTCTTGCCGCCGTAGTTTGACTCTCACAGGAACCTCTGCCTGAAATAGACGTATATTTTCTGGGTTATGGCTCAGCTTTATATTGTGATACCAGCCACCCGTGGGTTTCTCAATCTCAATTCTAGGTTGTGCGGTGACGTCTAATTTGACCTCAATCTCCCCTAGTTGAATCGGTACCACAGCTAACACGGGCTGCCAAAAGAAGAGCAGGAATAAGGTGCCTATTTTCATTATTTTCATAACGTTCCTTGTTTTAATCTGCCGTGTTCGATTTCATATTACATTGTAAATTAAAGGATTCATCCTCAATCATACCTTTGACCTTATCAGTAGCCAGCTGTCTGTGTTGATCGGGATAGAGGTTAAAATCATCAATTTTATGGTCTTTAATATCGAGTTGGTGCCATCGTAAGCGGAAGTTTCCCGTATTGTGTAATTCGACTGATCCGTTGATACAGCGATGCTGCCACTGTTGTGTGAGTGAGGTTGGTAAATACCGGACCAATCCCATATAGCTGAGTTGCACCCCTAAGACCGCCCCATGGCCTCCACTTATATGCAGGTTTTTTTCAGGCGCCACAGATAACCGATAGACCTCTTCTTTTTCCGGTGCCTTGAGGGCTTTCAGCACTATTTTTCCACTTTGTTTAGGACCAAGGATTAACTTAGCGGGAACCGCAAATAGCGACGGTTGCGGTTGCTCACCAACAGAGGTTAATGACTCTTGATCGGGCGATACGCCGGGGTTATTGATCTGATACAGCTGAACAGTGACATACTCGGTTGTCAGGCTGTGATTGATAACATTCACCACCGCATTGGCTTGTCGCATCTCCAGCACATGGGGCTGAATATCGATTGCCCCAAAAACGCGAAATGGCAGCAAACTAACTGCAATGAAGATCAAACGGTTCATTGTTTACCCTCCCGCTAAGCTGTTTCACTGGCAAGGTAACCGGTGTACCGGCGTATACATTCAAGCTATTCGCTATTTTGGTCTGATCTTGAGAGGTGAGTTCTGTCAATTTACTGTGAACGTTGCCCGTAGAGCTAAGTACTAGGTTGTTATCAGGCAAGCATTGATGTTGCCAATGGCGTGTTTGTGCTGATAACAACGGCACATGATGAATGAGTATTCCATAACCGATACTGATGGTCATGGGCGCATGGATCTTGTTTTTATCTGTGCTGATGCCAGTGACTTTAGTTTCGACAATTGGCTCTATATAAAGTCGGTATAGGGTTTCCTGTTCCGGTGATTTTAACGGTAACAGCTTAATATCCCGTTTCTGTTTAGGCCCTAACGTAATCCGACTGGGATTAAAAATGATTTCTGGTTGAGAAATGTGACTGATTAGCGTCTTTTTCTCTGAACTTGCGCCGGGGTTATCAACCCGTAACAGTGAGATATCTAAATAAAGTGGCTTATCACCGCTGTTATAAACTTGAATTGTGCGATGTTGATCCAGTGCTTCAACCGTTGTACGGGTAGGGATCGCCACTAGCTGGGCATAAGTTGTAGTTATCGAGTTGAGTAGCAAAATAGCGATTAATAATTTCATGTTTCTCATAGTAATTCCTGTTGAGATTGAATGAGGTCACAGCGATAAATATGATCACGTTGCTGACGCATATCGCAGCGATACAGGGTCGAACCGCTTTGGACGGTAATGTTGCTTAAAATGGTGCTTGAGCTGATTGAGAACAGCCCATTAGGGTGGACGTTATCACCTGTTTCCTGGATCACCCCTGTCACCGGTAACCCATTAACATTTTTGAGGAAGCCGTTATAAAGTAGCTCTAAAGTAATATCCGCTTTGCTGGAAAAGACTTGCCCTGGATGAGCGCGCACGATATTGACGGGCAATTGGATATGCATATCGAGGTCGCTGCGGTCATTATGGGTCCGGATAAAGTAGCGGTCTTGATAGCGGGGAAGGGGAATAGCGTACCGGCCCGCACCCGTGATGGGATGCCCTTCAGCGTGGAAACTATAAGATGTACCTGATAATTCAGGTGTTTCAATCAGTAATGCCGAACCGCTATAGCTGCTACGACCCAGAGCCATCCCTTGCGGACTAATGGCTAACATCCCGTTGAAACTGAATCCACCGTTGGCGATTTTGCTATCGATACCTGCTCGAGCGGATACATCGCCACGGCTACCAGTACGATGAACAAAGCTACCGATACTTTGGCTATTCCTGCTGGTACTGCCATCAATGCCTAACGAGCTGTTGCCATGGCTATCAGTGAATTCCTTCTGATAACTGGCACTGGTGGTCAATTGCTGTTGCGCATAAGCGCTGTTGATATTGGCACTACTTTGGCGTAGTGAGAATGTCGTGTTGAGAAAAACACTGTAATCGTTAGTACGGTCGCCACTCGCATTATTCAGGCTGATCCATTGGCTCCCTTTCTGTATGCCGAGTGATAAATTCAGGCCAAATTGTGGTTGCCGCCAATCCCAACTGCTTTGAAGCCGATGCTGTCTATTATGTTGATATTGATTAAATTGATAGCTGAGTTGTGTCGGGCCAAAACGGCGACTATAAGAAACCGATGTGCTCCCGTAGCTGGGTGCATATATCGATACATCGGGTGTTTGATAACGGGCGACAGAGAGATACCCTAGTGCTGTATTCCCACCGTTTAAGCGCAGATAACCACCACCGTGTTTTTCACCTGACATCATGCCGAGGCTAGGGGTGATAGTCAGGTCAGCGAAACCCCATGGTCGCGATATATTCCCTTCAGCAGCCCAGTGCTGGGCATTGTCTTTAAGCAGCGAGATATTGGTTTGCAGGTTTTCAATCTTCATACTGCGACCAAATTGCACTAAGTAAGGGGAGGTTCGATGATGGGGAGTACTGCCTTTGCCCATCGTGACAAACCATCCATAGTGGGTTTGTGCACTGATATTACTGATGATTTGGCTTTCTTGACTAACGATGCGGCCAGTGTGGTCCACTAAACGAATGTCAACGTTGTAATAGCCACCGGGGAGTTGATTGTAGTTAATTTCATTGCGGCCTAGCTGTGCTGGAATGCGGCGAATAAGCTGGTTATCGCGGTAAAATTCATAATCTCCCTCTGTCGTGGCATACAACACTAAACTACCTGCAGATAGCCTATCTAGGGCTAGATAGCTTTGGCTACCCAAGGTAATAAATTGGTTTAAGGCTGGGTTAATGAGGGTGTTGATACTCCCCGCGCTGTTATCCAGATTGTTTTGCTTCCCTACTCGGAAATAGAGCGCCTGAAAATTTTTTTGCAGATAGCCACTATCAATGCCTTTTTGAGTGTGATGTTGGTATCGGGGGATATTCCACTGCTGATCACTATTCTTTGAACGGGTGGTGTTATAAAACCAATTAACAAAGCCATAAGATTGTAAAGGTAAGCCAATATAACCTTGCCCACGGCCGGATATAGCCCGATAATTCTTTGCCGTCATTCGTAAGTCAAAAGATTGATTATGCACCAACCCCCATGTCGTGGATGGCATCAGATAGCGGTTGTTATTATTATTGATAGTGATGACATTATTAACTTTATCCAGCATGATGTTATGACCTGACAAAATATAGTCACAACCCGTTTTACACTGTAAATATGGAATCTGAGGTAAGATCTCGTCTAATAACAAGATTGATTTATCACCTATCTTGTTAAGCTGATACTTTTTCTTATCGAAGGTTAATTGTTGCTTTTCTTCTGAGTAAAAAATTGGCGCGGGAAGTGTTTTACCATCCAACACACCCAGTAATTGCAATGTATTGTGCTCTTCAACCGGTGAGAACCCTGGCGGGATGAGATGCTCAATGGTGATATCTTCGGCATGGCCTGAGCTTAGTATAAGAAGTAATATCGTTGAAAATATTATTTTATTGGTTTTATTTTTCACTGGATTCCATTCCGTTTACAAGATTAATAATATGATTAAGCATCTCCCTAATAGACGTGTTGTTGATCTTGTTGATGATCAAGATTGGGTTTGCAATCGTATTGTTATGTCAAAAGGAGCAAACAGCCAAGAGACTAATTCCTGGCCGTATGTTATCTGTAATTAAGTGAAGCGACTTTTTACTTAATTAAGCTTCTGATTCAAGCACCAATTTGAGCGTTCCGGAATAAGTCCCTGCTGCTACGGCCGGTTGCTTGGCAGTTATGGTTAAATCACCTGCAAACTGCTTCGCTGCTAGGTTAAAAGAGCCATCACCGGTAGTAATATCGTCACCATTAAGTGTGATGCTGTGGTCAGTAAATTCTTTAGTATTATCGGTTGAGTCAACTAGCTTAAAATCTTCTGCAAGTTTAATTTTGACTTTAGGGTCTGCATTGGTAACTATTATTTTAATACCTGTGGTGTTTGTATAAGAGCCATCATTTTTGGTATAGTCATAGTCCAGTTTTATATTATCAAGCTTTGTGCCATTAGCTTTCGTTAATTTTATTACATCAATAATTTTAGCTTCAACAGTAATGTTTTTTTCAAAAGGAGCGGCATGAGTCGTTGTTACGCTAAGCAATGCGGCCATGGATATAATGGATAGTAGTGTTTTTTTCATCATAAATACCTAGAAATCTCTTATTGAAATAAACCATTATTAATGGTGGTGATGTTTATTCGTAATGACTTTTGTGAGCTATATATGTAAAGCAACGATTTTTTAGGGTGTTAATAACGTTGCATCAATATATTGGCTGTCAAAAAAGTGGGGCAACACTAGCATGGCATGTAAGTCGTCTCAATAATGAAAACCTTAGATTAAGCTAAAAAAATAACTTAAATAAATAGGCTTAATGAATGCCAAGTTTATATTTAATTCACTAGCCATGGTAATAATTAGATGTAAACCTAATTCAAATTACTTATGCGGTTAATTAAAATCACTCTGAATAAAAGTGTCACTTAATTTCTGCTGAGTTGCCATTTTTCCGTCATATAAAGGTTATATTTCTGTCATGAAAGAGTGTCATGTTTGCCTGCGAACAAAAACTGATTTATTTCGCTCACCGACGCTTATTCATTGATGTGAGCTAGACAGATTTATTCAGGGGCTAGATATGTTTAACAATACCATTCGTAAAACGTCGATTTGTGTCGCACTGACTTTGGCTTTTAGCGCTAATGCCATGGCCGTGACTGAAATCCCTTTCTGGCATTCAATGGAAGGGGAGTTGGGTAAAGAAGTTGATTCATTAGCTGACCGCTTTAACCAGTCGCACAGCGATTATAAAATCATCCCTGTCTATAAGGGTAACTACGAACAAAGCCTTGCGGCTGGCATTGCGGCCTTCCGTTCTGGTAAAGCACCGGCAATCTTGCAAGTTTATGAAGTGGGTACGGCAACCATGATGGCGAGCAAGGCGATTAAGCCTGTCTTCCAAGTCTTTAAAGACGCCAATATTAATTTTGATGAGTCTGTTTTCGTGCCGACGGTCGCAGGCTATTACACCGATGCCAAAACAGGTCATTTGTTGTCGCAGCCATTTAACAGTTCTACACCCGTGCTGTACTACAACAAAGATGCCTTTAAGAAAGCAGGTTTGAATCCGGATCAACCGCCTAAAACGTGGCAAGAACTGGCGGAAGATACAGCCAAACTCCGTGCTGCAGGTTCAAGTTGTGGTTACGCCAGTGGTTGGCAGGGGTGGATCCAAATTGAGAACTTCAGCGCATGGCATGGTCAGCTCATCGCTAGCCGTAATAATGGTTTTGAAGGCACCGATGCTGTATTGGAGTTCAATAAACCCTTGCAGGTTAAGCATATTCAACTGCTGTCGGATATGAATAAGAAAGGTGACTTCACCTATTTCGGCCGTAAAGATGAATCGACCGCGAAGTTTTATAACGGTGATTGTGCCATCACCACCGCTTCTTCAGGTTCGCTTGCTGATATTCGTCAGTACGCGAAATTTAACTACGGTGTCGGCATGATGCCTTACGACGCAGATGCGAAAGATGCGCCGCAAAACGCCATTATCGGCGGTGCCAGCCTGTGGGTGATGGACGGTAAAGATAAAGACACTTACAAAGGCGTGGCCGAATTCTTGCAATATCTGGCTCAGCCTGAAATTGCCGCTGAATGGCACCAGAAAACAGGCTACCTGCCGATCACCACCGCCGCCTATGAGTTGACTAAGCAGCAGGGCTTCTATGAGAAGAACCCTGGTGCTGATGTCGCCACTCGCCAAATGCTGAATAAGCCACCATTGCCTTACACCAAAGGGTTACGTCTGGGCAATATGCCGCAGATTCGTACCGTGGTTGATGAAGAGCTGGAAGGGGTGTGGACGGGTAAAAAAGCGCCTCAAGAAGCATTGGATAGCGCAGTGAAGCGGGGCGACGTCTTACTGCGTCGCTTTGAACAGGCAAATAAATAGCATTATTGAGCAGTGAACTTGCCAGTTTGGGGCAAATATTGGCCCTAAAACTGGCAAGACCAAACGGCTCTCTACCGCAACGCGTACCTTGTTAGATTAACGGTTAATTCTATGTCATCTTCCCGTCCCGGTTTCTCCTGTAGTGGATTACCTTATCTGCTGGTTTTACCTCAGTTAGTCATTACCGTCGTTTTTTTCCTGTGGCCTGCCGGTGAGGCACTGTGGTATTCCGTACAGATGTTGGACCCGTTTGGCCTCTCCAGTGAATTTGTTGGGCTGAGCAACTTTATTCAGCTATTTCAGGATGAATACTATTTAGCCTCGTTTTACACCACGCTGATTTTTAGCTCATTGGTGGCCGGTATTGGCCTGATCGTGTCACTGTTTTTGGCCGCAATGGTGGATTACGTGGTGCGCGGTAGCCGCATTTATCAAACATTAATGATTTTGCCTTATGCCGTGGCCCCCGCCGTGGCTGCTGTCCTGTGGATATTTTTGTTCAATCCAGGGCTGGGGTTGATCACCCACTTCCTCGCGACGCTGGGCTATGACTGGAATCATGCACAAAATAGCGGGCAGGCCATGTTTCTGGTGGTGCTAGCCTCAGTCTGGAAGCAAATCAGCTATAACTTCTTGTTTTTCCTTGCCGCATTGCAATCTATTCCCCGTTCACTGGTTGAAGCTGCCGCGATTGACGGTGCTGGGCCAGTGCGCCGTTTCTTTAATTTGGTGCTGCCGCTGATATCACCGGTCAGCTTCTTCTTGCTGGTGGTGAATCTGGTTTATGCCTTCTTCGATACATTCCCGGTTATCGATGCTGCAACGGGCGGCGGCCCTGTTCAGGCGACCACGACCCTGATTTATAAAATCTATCGCGAAGGTTTTGCCGGATTGGATTTATCCAGCTCTGCCGCGCAATCAGTGGTGCTGATGTTGCTAGTGATTGGCCTGACAGTGATTCAGTTCCGCTATGTTGAGCGTAAGGTGCGTTACCAATGATTGAGAATCGTCGCGGACTCGATATTTTTTGTCACATCATGCTGATGATTGGCGTGCTATTAATCTTATTCCCATTGTATGTGGCCTTCGTGGCGGCATCTTTGGATGACACACAAGTGTTTCAAGTGCCGATGACATTAATCCCTGGGCCGCATTTGTGGCAGAACATCAGCCATATTTGGCACTCAGGTGTTGGCAATAACAGCGCACCTTTTGGCTTGATGCTGTTTAACAGTTTCGTGATGGCGTTGGCGATTACGATTGGCAAAATTACCGTATCAATGCTTTCTGCCTATGCCATCGTTTATTTCCGTTTTCCGCTGCGCAATCTATTCTTTTGGCTGATCTTCCTCACCCTGATGTTGCCCGTCGAAGTGCGCATCTTCCCCACCATTCAGGTGATTGCGAACCTAAACATGTTGGACAGCTACACGGGTTTAACGCTGCCATTGATGGCCTCTGCCACCGCAACATTCCTATTTCGGCAATTTTTTATGACCTTGCCGGATGAGCTATTGGAAGCCGCGAGAATCGATGGTGCAGGGGCGATGCGTTTTTTCTGGGACATTGTTCTACCGCTGTCAAAAACCAATTTGGCCGCGCTATTTGTTATCACCTTTATCTATGGTTGGAACCAATATCTCTGGCCCATTTTGATTACCAGCGATGCGTCTATGGGCACGGCGGTGGCGGGAATTCGCAGCATGATTTCAAGCTCTGGCGCACCTACGCAATGGAATCAAGTCATGGCAGCGATGATTCTGACCTTAATTCCGCCCGTCGTGGTGGTCCTTCTGATGCAGCGTTGGTTTGTGCGCGGCTTGGTAGACAGTGAGAAGTAATCTGATATGGCATGTTTAAAGCTTCAGGCAGTCACTAAATCTTATGACGGCGTTACACCAGTGATTAAGCAAATTGATCTCGATGTCGCCGACGGTGAATTTATCGTCATGGTTGGCCCCTCAGGATGTGGCAAATCAACGCTGTTGCGTATGGTGGCGGGGCTTGAACGCACCACCAGTGGCGATATTTACATTGATAATCAGCGCGTCACCGAACTGGAACCTAAAGATCGTGGCATTGCCATGGTCTTTCAAAATTACGCGCTGTATCCCCATATGAGCGTGTTCGACAACATGGCATATGGCCTAAAAATTCGTGGTTTTGGTAAAGAGCAAATTCGCCAGCGCGTGGATGAAGCTGCAAGAATTCTGGAATTGGAGCCACTGTTAAAACGTAAACCGCGCGAGCTTTCTGGTGGGCAACGGCAACGGGTCGCGATGGGGCGAGCTATCGTGCGTGAGCCTGCGGTTTTCTTGTTTGATGAACCGCTGTCTAATCTGGATGCCAAATTGCGTGTACAGATGCGGCTTGAGCTACAACAGCTCCATCGTCGGTTAAAAACCACCAGCTTATACGTGACCCATGATCAGGTTGAGGCGATGACACTCGCTCAACGAGTGATTGTGATGAACAAAGGCGTTGCGGAGCAAATCGGTACACCCAGCGAGGTATACCAACGCCCCGCGTCACTGTTTGTCGCCAGTTTTATCGGGTCACCGGCGATGAATTTGTTCGCTGGCACCGTCAGTACGGACGGTTGCGCATTTATTTTATCGGATGGGATGCGCTTACCTTTGGCTGTCCCACAACCGCAATGGGCAGAGCGGTACTTGACCCTAGGTATACGACCAGAGCATATTCAGCAGACAACTTCAGCGCTGGGGGTGCCGATGACGTTATTGACCTTGGAATTATTGGGGGCCGATAATCTGGCGCATGGTCAATGGGGTGGGCAGAGTATCATTGCTCGTTTATCCCACGAAGAGATGCCAGCGGCGGGCAGTCAGCTGCACTTATCTCTCCCGTTTGCGGCGCTGCATTTTTTTGATTCAGAAAGCGGATTACGGATGGAATCATGAGTAAAAACTGGCCTTATCCTCCCATTGTGGCTCATCGGGGTGGCGGTGCATTAGCACCGGAAAATACACTGGCTGCGATTGATGTCGGGGCGCGTTACGGCCATAAAATGATCGAGTTCGATGCCAAATTATCCCATGACGGCCAGATATTTTTGCTACATGACGACACGCTGGAACGGACCAGTAATGGCTGGGGCGTCGCCGGTGATTTACCTTGGGAGAAACTGATTCAGTTGGATGCTGGCGACTGGTATAGCACGGCATTTCGGGGTGAGCGCTTACCACTGCTCAGCGAAGTCGCTGCTCGCTGTGCGCAACACTCGATAGCCGCAAACATCGAAATCAAGCCCACTACAGGCGCGGAAACGATCACTGGGCAAGCCATCGCGCTGGCGGCTCGTCAATTATGGCAAGGTCAGACGATACCGCCCCTGTTGTCCTCGTTCTCATTCGACGCCTTAGTTGCCGCGCAGCAAGCGGCACCAGAGTTACCGCGAGGGCTACTACTGGATAAGTGGGATGAAAATTGGCGGGCACTGACTCAGCAATTGGATTGCGTCTCTTTGCATATCAACCACAAACAATTGACGGCAGAGCGTGTGGCATTGCTCAAAGCGGCGGGGCTACATATTTTGGTCTATACCGTCAATCAAACGGCGCGCGCGCAGGAATTGTTAAGTTGGGGCGTTGACTGCATCTGTACTGACCGTATAGATTTGATTGGTCCCGATTTTTCCCCTCATACTTAACGTGACTGGGTGTTTGCCATGTGCGCTGGCTTCAATGACAGACGTGAGTATGTTTATCGGGGTTGGCTCACTTGCCGCCTACCTGTCACACCAATGATGTTGGGATAAACAGAACAGGAAACGGAACAGGTCAGTCATTCTTATACTTATGGGCAGATCTGGCCCAGTTTGACAGGATGTGACCCATGCCCGCCTTTGTTATCTCGCTCTGGCACCAGATAGTACTGTCTTCACCATTATTTGTTTTGCTCGCACTCGGATACGGTTTAGTGCGGTTTGGTAAATGGCCATCGACCATCACGGATGGCCTGACCCGTTTTGTTTTCTCCCTCGCCTTACCTGCCATGCTGTTCCGTATGATGTGCGATTTCTCTGAACGTCCGGCGGTAGATGCGCGTCTATTGATTGCTTTTTTTGGTAGCTGTCTGGTGGTGTTTGTCCTCGGGCGTATTATCGCCAATCGAGTGTTTCATCTGGACGGTGTGTCCGGGTCTGTGTTTGCTCTCGGTGGGATTTTCTCCAATAACGTGATGCTTGGATTACCTATCGCCACTATCATGCTGGGGGAGAAATCCATTCCAGCCGTCGCGCTAGTATTAGTATTTAACGGATTGATATTGTGGACTTTAGTCACGATTTCAGTTGAGTGGGCGCGTAATGGCTCACCCACGATGGCAGGGTTTGCGAAGACGGCGCGTAGCGTGCTGACTAACCCGCTAATTATCGGGATTATCTCAGGGACGCTATTTAGCTTAACGGGCTTACAACTGCCACAGTTTATCGACCAGCCTGTCACCATGTTAGGACAGATCGCGCCACCACTCTCGTTGATCGTACTGGGCATGGGGTTGGCGGAATACCGTGTTACGGAAGGCTGGCAAATCAGCAGCGCCATTTGTTTCCTGAAACTGATTGTCCAGCCGATGGTGATTTGGGCGATGGCATGGGCGATGAATCTACCGGTGCTGGAAACACAAGTGGTGGTGTTGCTGGGATCAATGGCAACAGGCGTGAATGTTTATCTGATGTCACGGCAATTTAACGTGTTAACTGGCCCTGCCGCCGCCAGTTTAGTGATGTCTACTGTGTTGGCCGCTGTCACGACCCCGTTAATCCTGACCATCATTGGCGTTGGGATGTAATCAGCAAGATAAAAAGCGCTGCATGAAAGCTCAATGGGTTTATATTTAACCAGATGTAAACCCAGTTAACGCAAAATTTGTCTCTCACTTCCGTTACAATCGCCCTTTATCACCTCAATGAGCCAAATTATCGTGCCGTTACTGGTCATTACCACCATTTTGTGGGCATTTTCGTTCAGCCTAATTGGCGAATATCTGGCAGGGCAGGTGGACAGTTGGTTCTCTGTGCTGATGCGAGTTGGCCTCGCTGCGCTGGTTTTTTTACCGTTTCTGCGTTGGCGTAATATCCCTTGGCGGGTCATCCTGCTGTATATGATTGTGGGCGCTATTCAGCTCGGCATCATGTACTTATTCAGCTTCCGCGCATACCTCTACCTGACGGTGCCAGAATTTTTGCTGTTTACCGTGATGACCCCGCTATATGTCACCTTAATTTATGATTTGTTGCGCCGTCAGCGCCTGCGTTGGGGCTATGCTCTCAGTGCTCTTTTGGCTGTCGTCGGGGCCGCAATCATCCGTTATGACCACTTGAGTGAGCATTTTTGGTGGGGGCTGGTGTTAGTTCAGGCCGCCAATATCTGTTTTGCTATCGGGCAAGTAGGATACAAGCGGCTGATGGAAGTCCACCCGATCCCGCAACATGTGGCATTTTCATGGTTCTACGTTGGGGCACTGTTGGTCGCGGTCTTTGCGTGGTTTGCCTTTGGCAATCCAGAAAAACTGCCAACGACTCAATTACAGTGGGGCGTGCTGGTATGGCTTGGTGTCGGCGCATCTGGCCTAGGCTATTTCATGTGGAACTATGGTGCGACACAGGTCGATGCCGGCACCTTGGGTATCATGAATAACGTGCATGTTCCGGCTGGGTTACTGGTGAATTTGGCCATCTGGCAAGAAAAACCCCATTGGCCCAGCTTTATCATTGGGGCAATTGTGATAATGGCCTCGCTATGGGTACACCGGCGTTGGGTCGCTCCGCATTCTTTACAAAAGGCAGATGATCGCAAGCGTGTTGCCGAGCCGAACGAATAAACGCTTCTGTTACTGGTTGGCGCTGCTCTCCATCACGGACGGCAGCGTATAACCGGCTCCACAAGCCATTCCCCAATGTTTTGGTGGTAACCAATCCCTGACGCTCGAAGCTCTCTACCACCCAATGTGGCAGTGCGGCGATCCCCATGCGAGCGGACACCATCTGAATCAGTAGCAACGTATTATCGACATTTTTCAGCACCGGATTCACTCCCGCAGGTTGCAGGAAGTGCCGCCAGATATCTAAACGCTGACGCTGCACTGGGTAAATCATCAAGACTTCTTCGGTTAAATCCTCTGGCTCGATACGGGCTTTATTCGCCAATGGGTGATCCGGTGCCAAGACTAATCGCACCTCAAAATCAAACATCGGCGAATAGTGCAAACCACTACGCGGCAAAATATCTGACGTTAACACCAAATCCAGTTCGCCTTGCTGCAAGGCGGGCTGTGGATCGAAAGTCACACCGGATTGGAAATCCATCGCGACTTGCGGCCAGCTTTTGTGGAAGTTATCCAACGCAGGTGTCAGCCATTGAATGCAGCTATGGCACTCGATAGCAATGCGCAGTGCGGTTTGATGTGGCTCGTTACAGGTTTGCAGGGCCTGTTTGATTTGTGGCAGCACTTGTTCAGCCAACTGAAGCAGGATCTCACCTTGTGTGGTGAAACGCAGCGGCTGGCTTTTACGCACAAACAGGCGAAACCCCAGACGTTGCTCCAGATCGCTGAATTGATGGGACAAGGCCGATTGGGTCTGATGAAGTTGTGTCGCCGCCGCCGCCAGTGAGCCGGTATTACGCAAAGCTTGCAGGGTGCGTAAGTGTTTCAGTTCGATCATGAGAGTCCTTCACAGTGACAGTGAACAAATTGCGCTTGTGGAATATACAGTACCTGCTGATTATGGATGTGTAAACATCTGGATGGCTAAATGGGAAATATGACGATGACAATTTTAAATCACACACTGGGTTTTCCGCGTGTTGGACTGAAACGTGAACTGAAAAAGGCACAAGAAAGTTACTGGGCTGGCAACTCCACGCAAGAAGAATTGCTCAATGTGGGTCGTGAATTGCGCGCCCGCCATTGGCAACAGCAGCAACAAGCTGGCATTGATTTAGTGCCAGTGGGTGACTTTGCTTGGTATGACCATGTATTGACCACCAGTTTGCTGCTGGGTAACGTTCCAGAGCGCCACCAAAACGCGGATGGCTCGATTGACTTGGATACCTTATTCCGCATCGGCCGTGGCCGTGCACCGACAGGTAAACCGGCGGCAGCGGCAGAAATGACCAAATGGTTTAACACCAACTATCACTACATGGTGCCTGAGTTCCAACAAGGCCAGCAGTTTAAGTTGGGCTGGACTCAGCTACTGGATGAAGTCGATGAAGCGCTGGCGTTAGGCCATAAAATTAAGCCGGTCTTGCTGGGGCCTGTCACATATCTGTGGTTGGGCAAAGTGAAAGGGGAGCAGTTCGACCGACTCTCTTTGCTAAAAGACATTCTGCCAGTGTACCAACAAGTCTTGGCTGAACTGGCTAAACGTGGCATTGAGTGGGTCCAGATTGATGAGCCCGCGCTGGTGCTAGAATTGCCAGCGGAGTGGCTGGCAGCCTTCCAACCGGCATATCAGGCGCTACAAGGTCAGGTTAAGTTGCTGCTGACCACCTATTTCGACAGTATCGGTCATAATCTTGACACTATTCGCGCGTTGCCAGTGCAGGGTCTGCATGTTGATGTGGTCGCGGGTCAAGATGATATTGCGCAACTGAATGCACAGTTGCCAGCCACATGGTTGCTCTCTCTGGGGGTGATTAATGGTCGTAACGTTTGGCGAGCCGATCTCAGCCAGTGGTTCGAGCGCCTGAAACCACTGATTAATGGTCGCCCATTATGGCTTGGCACCTCTTGCTCCTTATTGCATAGCCCAATTGATTTAAGTGAAGAGACGCGTCTCGATGCTGAAGTCAAAAGTTGGTTCGCCTTTGCCCTGCAAAAATGTGCTGAATTGGCACTGCTAACACATGCGCTAAATGAACCGAGTGACGATAAATTGGCTGAGTTGGCCGCTTACAGCGCACCTATTCGCGCTCGCCGAGCTTCCAGCCGTGTTCATAATCCACAAGTGGAACAACGTCTGGCGGCAATTACAGCGCAAGATATCGAACGCCAGCAGCCTTATGAAGCGCGTGCGCAAGCGCAGCGTCTACGCTTCAACTTGCCAGCTTGGCCGACCACCACTATCGGCTCATTCCCACAAACCACCGAAATTCGGGGCCTGCGTCTGGACTTCAAACAAGGCCGTTTGGATGGTAAAAACTATCGCACGGGTATCAGTGAACATATCAAGCAAGCCATCGCTGAACAGGAACGTTTGGGGCTGGACGTGCTAGTACACGGTGAAGCTGAACGTAATGACATGGTGGAATACTTCGGCGAACATCTGGACGGTTTTATCTTCACACAAAACGGCTGGGTGCAGAGCTACGGATCCCGTTGCGTGAAGCCGCCAGTGATTATTGGTGATATCAGCCGTCCTGAAGCCATCACGGTTGAATGGGCCAAATATGCTCAATCACTGACAGATAAGCCGGTAAAAGGCATGTTGACGGGGCCGGTCACCATTCTGTGCTGGTCATTCCCGCGTGAAGATGTGAGCCGCGAAACGATTGCTAAGCAAATTGCATTAGCGCTGCGTGACGAAGTGGAAGACCTTGAAAAAGCAGGTATTGGTATCATTCAGATTGATGAACCAGCACTGCGTGAAGGGCTGCCGCTGCGCCGCGCTGATTGGCAAGCTTATCTGCAATGGGCCGTTGATGCCTTTAAATTGAATGCCGCGGTCGCGCAAAACGATACTCAGATCCACACGCACATGTGTTATTGCGAGTTCAATGACATCATGGATTCCATTGCGGCACTGGATGCGGACGTGATAACCATCGAAACTTCACGTTCAGATATGGAATTGCTGGAATCATTTGAAGATTTCGCGTATCCGAATGAAATTGGCCCCGGCGTTTATGATATTCACTCACCGAATGTGCCAAGTGTGGAATGGATTGAGGCGCTATTACGTAAAGCCGCCCAACGCATCCCAGCAGAACGTTTGTGGGTCAATCCCGACTGCGGCCTTAAAACGCGTGGCTGGCCGGAAACTCGTCAGGCATTGGCTAACATGGTGCTAGCTGCACAGCGCCTACGTGAAGAACGCGTTTAACTAGCAGATACCTGCCTAATGACACGTCTATCTCGCGACTTGTCTATTTAGCCGTGTGTCTACTTAACAATGATTAACTCTGTGCTGTGAGATTTGGGCGCTTAATGCGCCCTTTTTTATGGTGGTTATTGATCACTTTCAGGCACAGGGTTGGCGGCTACACCGTGCTGGGCAAACCAGTCAAGCATGCGTTGCCAGCCATCAAGAGCAGACTCGGCATGATAATTGGGGCGATAGTCAGCGTTAAATGCATGCCCCGCCTCTGGATAAACAATGATTTCGGCATCAGCATTCGCGGCTCGCAATGCTTGACGCATGATGTCGACATGTTCCTGCGTGATACTGCCATCTTTGCCGCCATACAGCCCCAGCACGGGCGCAATGAGATCGATAGCGACATCAACAGGATATTTCGGGAGCAGTAAGGTCTTTTCACCCACCAATTTACCATACCAAGCCACAGCAGCCTTTAACTGTGGATTGTGGGCGGCATACAACCACGCAATTCGGCCGCCCCAACAAAAACCGGTGATGGCTAATTTGCTGGTATCGCCGCCATGACGAGAGGCCCAATGTGCCGCGTGATCAAGGTCGACCATCACTTGGCGGTCTGGCACTTTACTCACCAGATTTTTGACTAACGCATTGATATCTTCATATTCTTTAGCATCACCTTGACGAAAAAACAGCTCAGGGGCGATAGCCAGATATCCCTGTTTCGCTAATCGACGGCAGATATCCTGAATGTGTTCGTGCACGCCAAATATTTCTTGAACAACAATCACGACAGGATAAGGGCCAGTATGTTGTGCGGGTTTGGCAATATAAGCGGGCAATTCATCACCCTGAGACGGGATCGTGGTTTCTCCGCAGTGAATACCTTGGTGATCGGTATGGCGGGTCGTCGAGGCCAGTGGTGCGACGGCGGGTGTGAAGCCACCTGCAGCCTGTCTGAGTGTCATCAGTAGATCAGTTTTCACTGTGGTCTCCTTGCATATGAAGAAAAATTACCCAATACAATATGACGGCTTTGTTCTCTGCTATCGATTTTAACTATAGGTAATCTTTGAGATTAATGAGATCAGGTTTTGTCGTGATTGATGACTTCGCTGTGACATAGCAGGCATTTGATAAGTCATACTGGCCAATATCGATAAGATATTGCGACAACATTAATCAATGAGTTCTATCATTGCTATTTACGTACAAAATAGCTGCTGGTACTGGCTATTCTTGGCTAAAAAAGCATCTTAATAAATTGTTAATGTGATTTGTGTCACAAATTAAATGTATTCAACATTATCATTTCTTTTATCAAGGTGACTGTCATCACGAAATAATGTGATGATTTTGAGTAAAGTCGTTACCTGTACCTCCCTACAACATCTCTCATGAAAGAGGAGTCTCAAACATGGCTAAATCTGACGTTTTTCACCTAGGCTTAACTAAAAATGATCTGCAAGGGGCGACTCTGGCAATTGTTCCAGGTGATCCACAGCGTGTTGAGAAAATCGCTAAATTGATGGATAACCCAGTACATCTGGCTTCCCATCGTGAATTTACCTCATGGCGGGCAGAGTTAGATGGTAAAGCCGTGATTGTTTGCTCAACGGGTATTGGTGGTCCATCGACCTCAATTGCTGTTGAAGAGTTAGCGCAGCTCGGTATCCGTACCTTCCTGCGTATTGGTACGACTGGGGCTATTCAGTCACATATTAATGTCGGTGATGTCTTGGTCACCACTGCTGCAGTGCGTTTAGACGGTGCCAGTTTGCACTTTGCGCCAATGGAATTCCCTGCGGTAGCAGATTTTGATTGTACAACGGCGCTGGTTAACGCTGCAAAATCAGTGGGCGCAACAACTCATATTGGTGTAACGGCTTCTTCAGATACTTTCTATCCAGGGCAAGAGCGCTATGACACTTTCTCTGGCCGCGTTGTGCGCCGCTTTAAAGGCTCAATGGAAGAATGGCAATCAATGGGCGTGATGAATTATGAAATGGAATCTGCAACTTTGCTGACCATGTGTGCCAGCCAAGGTTTGCGTGCGGGCATGGTTGCTGGGGTGATTGTAAACCGTACCCAGCAAGAGATCCCAAATGAAGAAACCATGAAAGCGACGGAAAGCCACGCAGTGAAAATTGTGGTAGAAGCCGCACGCCACCTGCTGTAACTGCTCGCGGTTAGCTGGCTACAAGCCAATAAGTGCATGACGAACGGGCCAATAAGTGGCCCGTTTTTTATTTCATCAGATTATCTGTTAAGGTCTTAGCTGACATAGTGAACAATAATAAGAGGAAATATGACGCAGCCGACTCATTTTCATCCTTCCCTATTGCCGCTTGATGGTGGCATTAATTTTCGAGATCTCGGTGGTAACCTTGCTGCTGATGGTCGCCGTATCAAGCGTGGCCTGCTATTTCGCTCTGGTTCACTCGACAGTTTAAGCGCCAAAGATTGTGATTTTCTCAGTCGCGGCCCTGCGGCTCAAATTATTGATTATCGCGATGCTGATGAAGTGCTATCCAAACCTGATGTCTTGTGGCAAGGGGCCAGTTATCACAATATTCCTGCGAATCCACTGAGCAGTGAAGTGAATGCCAATCTAGAGAAACTCACTAACGAGACACTGGCGACGTTTGATGCACGCGCCTTTATGTTAGAGCTTTATCGCCGACTACCCTTTAGTAATCTGGCCTATAAGCAATTGTCAGGTTTGCTGCAAAACTGCGCTTCTCCAGAGCATGCTGCGGCCAGTATCGTCCAACATTGTGCTGTCGGAAAAGACCGCACTGGCGTGGGTTCTGCTCTCGTACTATTTGCACTTGGCGCGGATGAATCAACCGTATTAGAAGATTACCTATTAACGGAAACGACGTTGGCACCATTTCGTGAGCACATGCTGGCTCAGTTGTCGCTGAAACTCAACGCTCAGGCACTCGGCCAATTTGCATTCGTGTTATCCGCCAAAGAAGAGTTTATTCAAACCGCATTGCGTAGTATTCAAGAGCGATATGGTAGCCGAGAGCAATGGCTGCAACAGGAGTTTGGTCTGGGTAGCCTTGAGCGCGAAAAGCTTCAGTCATATTTTCTAGAGTAATGACTTCCGTACTTTAAATACTGGCTGGCTATTTCTTATTGATCAGCGTCACCGGTTTTTAAATCCCCGTTTTACCGACCTTTAAATCCTGTTTTACTCATTTTTAAATCCTATAGTGCCGCCACTGGGCGGCTCTTTTTAACCGCTTAATGGTAGAAACTACCGCTTAATCAGATTGCTGATATTTCTCTTAGGCGCTGAGCGTATGTTAACGCCTGACAAATTCCCTGGAGAGAATGCTCATGCAACATGCGATTACCTTTGTTATCGCCTCCGCGTGTATCCTGACAATATGCTACCGCTTATACGGTATCTTTTTTGTTCGTAAGGTACTGCGAGTCGATGATACTGAAGTCACACCTTCCCACACCTTTGAAGATGGTAAAGATTACGTCCCAACTAAAAAGTGGGTGAACTTTGGCAGCCACTTTGCAGCAATTGCTGCCGCTGGCCCTTTGGTTGGCCCAGTACTTGCCGCGCAATATGGCTATTTACCCGGTTTCCTGTGGTTATTAATCGGGTGTGTTATCGGTGGTGCCGTTCACGATACGGTCGTGCTCTTTGCCTCGATGAGACATCAGGGAAAATCCCTGTCCGAAGTCGCTAAAGCAGAACTCGGTCCAGTTGCGGGTTGGTGTACTGGCCTGGCAATGCTGTTCATCATCACCATTACCATGGCTGGATTATCAATGGTTGTGGTACATGCTCTGGAACGTAACCCTTGGGGGACGTTCGCGGTGTTCATGACCATTCCTATCGCTATCTGCGTGGGATTATGGGAACGCATGACCGGTAGCATGAAAGGGGCTTCTTATGTCGGTATCGCTGCCATCATGGTATGCGTATTTGTCGGCCCTTATATTGAAGGTACTTGGCTCGGCGAATGGTTAATGCTGAAAGCAGACACCGTTAGCATTATTTTGCCAATGTATGCTTTCTTTGCGACTGCGTTACCTGTTTGGATGTTATTGACTCCTCGTGGTTATCTTTCTAGTTTCATGAAAATTGGTGTTTTCGGCGCACTGATCGTTGGTGTTGTATTTATTAACCCTGAAATCCAATTCCCCGCATTAACACAGTTTATTCATGGTGGCGGCCCTGTTTTAGCTGGCCCAGTCTGGCCGTTTATCTCGATCACCATTGCGTGTGGTGCTATTTCTGGTTTCCATGCCTTTATCGGGTCTGGTACGACACCAAAACAGATAGACAAATGGAGCGATATCTTACCTGTTGGTTTTGGTGCAATGCTGGCCGAATGTATGGTTGGGGTGATGGCCCTGATCGCGGCAACCTCTTTGCATCCGGCTGACTATTTTGCGATTAACTCTTCCGCTGAGGCTTGGAGCTTGCTTGGCATGGAAGTGGTTAACTTGCCACAACTGAGCCAAGAAATCGGCTTAGATCTGTATGGACGTACCGGTGGTGCTGTGACCTTAGCTGTCGGTATGACTGATATCTTCATCCGTGTACCCTGGTTCAGTAGCATGGCAGCTTACTTCTTCCAGTTTGTTGTTATGTTTGAAGCTGTCTTTATTTTGACAGCGGTTGACTCAGGCACTCGTGTTGCTCGCTACCTGCTGCAAGATTTCTTGGGCGATATTTGGGCACCATTAAAACGTACCGATTGGTTACCTGGCACTCTAGCATGCAGTGTTATTGCTTGTGCGCTTTGGGGTTACCTCCTCAATTCTGGTGATATCAACTCTGTTTGGGCACTGTTCGGCGTATCTAATCAGTTAATGGCTTCTGTTGGCTTAATCATCGGCGCGACGATTATTCTGCGGTTGGCAACCAAGCGTATATACATGCTGACGTGTGTGATTCCTCTCGCTTATCTGTTTGTCACCGTAAACTATGCCGGTTACTGGATGATCACCCACGTATACTTCAATTCAGCGGCTAAAGGCTACAATCTGTTCAATGGCATCATCTCTATTATCATGATGACACTGGGCGTGATTATCCTGATATCCGCACTGAAAAAATGGCGTGAATTGTGGATCCGCAGATCTGCTGAGATGGCTGGCAATAAAGTCGTGACAGCCAATGCCTAATATTTCACATTCATTGCGTTAACCTGCATACCCTTCATTTTTGAAGTCGCCATGCAGTGAGCTGTTTGGTTACGAGGCCCTTGAATGGGCCTCTTCTCTGCTTGCTACATCACAGTAACTTCAATTACTTTGGGTCTATCAACGGTCGGAATCCTCCGGCCGTTTATTATTTGTTAAGCCAAAATAGCGATGCATTTAGTATGCTAATAGTTATTTTTTTAACGAAAGGAAAACGCATGTGACCCTGAATGACGTCATTACTCTCATTATTGATTTTGTTCGTGAGCATGAATCATGGGCCATGCCTATCGTCTTTATACTCGCTTTCGGTGAATCCCTTGCTTTTCTCTCCTTATTGCTGCCTGCAACGGTTATCTTGCTTGGGTTGGGTGCACTAATCGGTGAAAGTGGTATTTCTTTTTGGCCAATCTGGGCTGCAGCTACAGCCGGCGCTTTCTTTGGTGATTGGGTCTCTTATTGGGTTGGTATCCATTACAAAGACCGAGTCGGTACCCTTTGGCCGCTCTCTCGCAATCCCCAGTTACTTGTGCGTGGCCATGCATTCTTCGAACGTTGGGGTTTCTTTGGTGCTTTCATCGGCCGTTTTTTTGGGCCATTACGTGCCGTCGTCCCTTTGGTTGCAGGTATCTGCGCCATGCCAAAATTCTATTTCCAATTAGCTAATATCACTTCCGCCATCATCTGGGCATTCGGTATTTTAGCTCCCGGTGCCTTTGGCATTCAGTGGGTTGCTCACTGGATGGATTGATCTTCTCGGCGGCATACCCTTGACCAGCGGCTGACAGTTTTAGCTTAATCGCTTCGATGAGTGCGAGTGTTTTTTTATCTGCTTGTTATTTATGCGCACAGCTTCGCAAGATAGCATGTAACGGAAAAACACTCTGGACATCCATACAGTATCCCCTTACCTTGACTGACATGAGGTTAATGGGGAGATAACCGTGGATATCAGTTTATTTTATGGGCTGGGGGGCGGCTTGATTGGTGGGCTTATTGGCTGGTTGATTGCTAACTTCTATCAGCAGCGGAATAAAGCACAGCAAGATATTGAGCGCCGATTACTAGAGCAAACACTACAGCAAACCCAGCAGAACAGGGTGGAATTACAAGCCACGTTGCAACGTGATGAACAGCAATTGCGCCAAGGGGAGTTGGAATTACGCAACTTGCATAGTCAGCTCGCGGCTAATGCCGAAAAACTGCAACAAATGTCGCATTGGCGTAGTGAATGTGAGCAGCTTAATCAAGAGCTGCGCGCGCAGAGAGAAGTGAACAGTGCTCAAGAAGCTGAACTACGTGAAGTCACTATTCGCTTGGAAGAGACTCGGCTAGCAGCAGAAGAGAAACAACGATTACTCCTGAACAGTGAGCAGCGGCTGACAACGCAATTCGAAAATCTAGCTAACCGCATCTTTGAGCAAACAGGTCGCCGCGCGGATGAACAAAATAAGCAAAGTCTCGAGCACCTATTGCTACCTCTGCGAGAGCAGTTGGCTGGCTTTCATCGTCAAGTGCAGGACAGTTTTGGTCAAGAGGCTAGGGAGCGGCACACACTGACGCATGAAATTCGTAGCCTACAACAACTCAATGCCCAAATGGCGCACGAAGCACTCAACCTGACGAAAGCCCTTAAAGGGGATAATAAAACGCAGGGGAACTGGGGCGAAGTGGTTTTGGCTAAAGTACTTGAAGCATCAGGACTACGTGAAGGCTATGAATATGAAACTCAAGTAAATGTAAAAATTGATAGCACTAGCCGTATGCAACCCGATGTTATCGTCCGCTTACCGCAGGGTAAGGATGTTGTTGTTGATGCTAAAATGTCGCTGGTGGCTTATGAGCGTTATTTTAATAGTGAGGATGATGTAGAACGTGAGGCGGCATTGAGTGAGCATTTATCGTCGCTGCGTGCTCATATCAGGATGTTAGGCCGCAAAGATTACCAGCAACTCCCAGGCTTACGCTCACTTGATTATGTGCTGATGTTTATTCCGGTAGAACCTGCCTTTTTGGTGGCTATTGATCGCCAGCCAGAATTGATCAATGAGGCGCTACAGCACAACATTATGCTGGTCAGCCCAACAACATTGCTGGTCGCGCTAAGGACGATCACTAATTTATGGCGTTATGAACATCAAAGCCAAAATGCGCAGCGCATTGCTGAAAGAGCGGCCAAACTTTATGACAAATTCCGATTATTTGTCGATGATATGGCGTCATTGGGGCAGAGCCTCGATAAAGCACAACTAAGTTATCGTCAGGCAATGAACAAACTGTCGCAAGGGCGTGGTAACCTGATAGGGCAAGTTGAAGGTTTTCGCGCTTTGGGGGTCGAGGTAAAACGGCCGATCAGTCCATCGTTGGCAGAGCAAGCCCGAATGGAGGATCAACCCGAGAGCGATCTAGCGCTATCCGATGATGCGGAATCAGAGACATATCCAAGTAACATCGATATTACTGATCCTGCACCGCTGAAGTATCAGGGTTAGTTGCATGTTCCTCTTCTGTATGATGTTGAGAAGACTGCCATTAAGCAGTGATCTTAATACCAGGTGAGGTGGGGCTTTCCTCGGCGTTCTGGTACACTTCCTAGAAAGATTGACTGAAAAGCAGGCATAAAAAATGGTAGATCAGCAGAAGGAAACCACTCATTTTGGTTTTCGCACCGTAGCCAAAGAAAAAAAAGAAAGCATGGTGGCAGACGTTTTTCATTCCGTCGCCGCTAAATACGATTTGATGAATGACCTGATGTCATTTGGCGTTCATCGTATTTGGAAGCGTTTTACCATTGACTGTAGTGGCGTGCGTCGCGGTCAGCGGGTGTTGGATCTGGCAGGCGGTACGGGCGATTTGACAGCCAAGTTCTCTCGCCTTGTGGGTGAGCAGGGCGAAGTTGTTCTAGCTGATATCAATGAATCTATGCTGCGTATGGGCCGTGAAAAGCTGCGTGATAAAGGCATTGTCGGTAATGTCAGCTATGTACAGGCAAATGCCGAGGCGCTACCTTTCCCTGATAATTACTTTGATTGCATCACGATTTCATTTGGTTTGAGAAATGTCACTGAAAAAGAAAAAGCGCTGCGTTCAATGTTTCGAGTTTTAAAGCCCGGTGGCCGTTTACTCGTTCTCGAATTCTCCAAACCGATTCTGGAACCATTGAGTAAAGCCTATGATGCTTACTCCTTCCATATACTGCCAAAAATTGGTGAGCTTGTGGCTCAGGACTCTGAGAGTTACCGTTATTTAGCGGAATCTATCCGGATGCACCCCGATCAAGAAACACTCAAAAGTATGATGGTTGATGCTGGATTCGAAAACGTAACTTATTCCAATTTAACCGGTGGTATCGTTGCATTACATCGGGGCTTTAAGTTTTAACAGGAATACAGATATGTCGCTAAGCTCACTGATATTGAAACCATTTTCTTTAAAGCCAGCGTTGCTGATACCGCTCATTACCGCCGCTATCGAAACATCACTCAATAGTGTGTTATTTCGTGACCAGAGTATGAAAGCCGCGCGTTTACGATTAACTGGGAAGGTCTTGCGCATTGAGTTACGCGAGATGAGTTTTCCTTTGCTGATGGTATTCAGTGAGCGGCAGGTGGATGTTTTAAGCCAGTGGGATGGTGATGCTGATTGTATCGTGAAAACGGACATTTCAGTCTTGGCAAAACTGCGTGATCGCCAACAACTTTCACCTTTGATGCGCAGTGGTGAGCTGATCGTTGAAGGTGATATACAGGTGATTCAGCAACTTGTTGCACTCTTGGATCTGGCTGAATGGGATCCAGCAGAATGGTTGGCACCCTATATCGGTGATATTGCAGCGGAGACTATTGGACAGGTAGCCCACAAAAGTCATCATTTCCTGAATAAGCAGTTACGCCAACAGCAGCACTATGTTGCTGAAACCATAACGGAAGAATGGAAAATAGCACCAGCCCCGCTGGAAGTCGTTTGGTTCAACGAAGAGGTTGAGGCGACTGTTCGTGAGACTGAGGCTTTAAGTGCCAGATTGGCGACCATGGAGACAAAACAATGACGCCAAGAGAACTTCGGCGCCTTTACCTCATTATTCGAGTTTTCTTGAGTTATGGGTTGGATGAATTAATCCCGAAGATACGCTTAACGCTACCTTTACGACTTGGCCGCTACTTGTTTTTTTGGCTACCCAATCGCCATAAAGAGAAACCATTAGGTGAGCGTTTACGCCTTGCCTTGCAAGAGTTAGGGCCTGTTTGGATCAAGTTTGGCCAAATGATGTCTACCCGCCGAGACCTCTTCCCGCCAACAATCGCTGATCAGCTTGCAATACTTCAAGATAGGGTTGCGCCTTTTGATGGTGCGTTGGCAAGAAAACACATTGAAATTGCAATGGGTGGGCCGTTAGAAACTTGGTTTGATGATTTTGACCAACAAGCGCTTGCTTCTGCTTCCATTGCTCAGGTACATACGGCACGTTTGAAGCATAACGGCCAAGAAGTGGTACTCAAAGTCATTCGTCCTGATATTCTACCGATCATTAAAGCGGACGTGCGTTTGATGTATCGTTTGGCGGGTTGGGTCCCTAAGCTTTTGCCTGATGGGCGAAGATTACGTCCACGCGAAGTCGTTCGTGAGTACGAAAAAACACTGCTTGATGAGCTAAACCTGTTACGTGAAGCCGCTAACGCCATTCAATTGCGCCGTAATTTTGAAAATAGTGAGATGCTTTACATCCCAGAAGTTTATTCAGACTATTGTCGTGAAAGTGTCTTGGTGATGGAACGGATATACGGCATACCGGTTTCAGATATTGCAGCCTTAGAAGATCAAGGCACAAATATGAAGCTGCTGGCTGAGCGTGGCGTTCAAGTTTTCTTCACTCAAGTTTTCCGCGACAGTTTTTTCCATGCTGATATGCACCCTGGGAATATCTTTGTTAGCTACGAACATCCCCATGATCCACTTTATATTGGTATCGATTGCGGTATCGTCGGCTCGTTGAACAAAGCGGATAAGCGCTATCTCGCTGAGAACTTCATTGCATTCTTTAACCGCGATTACCGTCGGGTCGCTGAACTACATGTCGATTCCGGCTGGGTTCCCCGTGATACCAATGTTGAGGATTTTGAATTTGCCATCCGTACTGTTTGCGAACCTATCTTCGAAAAACCACTGGCGGAAATATCATTCGGGCATGTGCTGTTAAATCTGTTTAATACTGCACGCCGTTTTAACATGGAGGTGCAACCGCAACTCGTGTTACTGCAGAAAACCTTGTTATATGTTGAAGGATTAGGGCGTCAGTTATACCCTCAGCTTGACCTTTGGACGACAGCAAAACCATTCCTTGAAAGCTGGCTTCGAGACCAAGTTGGTTTGCCTGCAGTGATTCGTGCATTGAAAGAAAAGGCCCCATTTTGGGCAGAGAAGCTGCCTGAATTGCCAGAATTGGTTTATGACAGTTTGCAGCAGCATAAATTATTACAACAAAGTGTGGATAAGCTCACTTTACAGATACAAGGTCAGCAACAACGGCAGGGTCAGTCACGGTATTTGTTCGGTGTAGGCGCTACACTATTAGTGAGTGGTACTCTCTTGTTTTTAGCCAATGCAACAGAAATCTCTATAGGATTCATCACGGTAGGCGTGTTGGCTTGGTTAATTGGTTGGCAGCGTACCCGCTAGGTCGTTTATCATTATAAATGCTTGGTGGCGGGTCATAACACACGCGTGAGTTATGTGAATATGTTGAGCCAGCTATGAGCTAGCTCAAAAAGCGGTAAGTTTGATTAGTATTCACAGCAGCTATATAACGTATAATATAGTTCTCTGTGGAATAACCCCTATAAATAGAGGTGTATGTGATGGGCGGTATAAGTATTTGGCAGTTATTAATCATTGCCGTGATCGTCGTTCTGCTGTTTGGTACAAATAAACTGCGGACGCTAGGGTCAGATTTGGGTGCATCTATCAAAGGCTTTAAAAAGGCGATAGGTGATGATCCACAAACCCCTCCAACGAATGCTGACAAAACCAGCAACGATGCTGATTTTGCTAAGTCGATTACTGAAAAACAGCAGCCAGCAGCCAAAGCTGAAGAATCTAAGAGTCACGATAAAGAGCAGGGATAAGCTGTGTTCGACATTGGATTTAGTGAACTGCTATTGGTGCTTGTAATCGGTCTGGTCGTTCTTGGACCGGAACGATTACCTGTTGCAGTAAGAACAGTTTCCAGTTGGATTCGTACGTTACGTTCGCTTGCAGCAACGGTGCAAAATGAGTTGGCACAAGAGCTCAAAGTTCAAGAGTTGCAAGATAGCTTGAAAAAAGCAGAACAGGCGGGCTTGCAGAATTTAACACCTGAGCTGAAAGCCTCAATGGATGAACTCAAAGAGGCGGCAGAAGCATTGAAGCGTTCTTATCGTTCTGATATTGGACCTGAAGCGCCGCATACTATCCATAATCCATTGGTGACGGAGCCGGAAGCTATCCATGATGGTGTCACACCCGCTGAATCAGCAACCCAAGCTTCGGCGTTGCCGCAAGTGCCGGATATGAGTGATGAGAGCGTACAGGTAGTCTCAAAATCTATTGTTGATACCGCAAGCGTGGATAAACCCGTTGTTCCGGTTGAAACACCAACTGCTAAATCCGTCGCTTCTGAACCTGGGGACGCTTCAGTTGTATCTGTAGCACAAATACCAGTCACTCAGGCGCAGATTGTCACTACTGACTCCAAGAGCACGGATTCACTCAGTGCTAATCAACCTCGAACTCACCAAACTGGCGGCGATCGGTAAACATGGCTGTTGATGATACTCAACCCCTTATTACGCATCTGATAGAACTGCGTAAGCGGTTATTGAATTGCATAATCACTGTTTTAGTGGTTTTTTTGGTATTGGTTTTTTTTGCCAATGATATCTATCAGCTGGTTTCAGCCCCCTTAATTAAGCAACTACCCGCTGGCTCCAGTATGATCGCAACTGATGTTGCATCGCCTTTCTTTACCCCGATTAAATTGACGATGATGGTCTCGGTATTTGTCTCTGCACCGATGATCCTCTATCAGGTTTGGGCATTTATTGCCCCGGCACTGTATAAGCATGAACGTCGCTTAATGGTTCCGCTATTGATATCCAGTAGCCTCTTATTTTATCTCGGTATGGCGTTTGCCTACTTTGTTGTTTTCCCGTTAGCTTTTGGTTTTTTTGCCAAAACAGCGCCAGAAAGCGTGTTGATTGCAACGGATATCACTAAGTATCTAGATTTTGTCATGGCGCTCTTTATGGCGTTTGGTATCTCTTTCGAGGTTCCGATTGCGATAATTCTATTGTGTTGGGCTGGGGTGACAACACCAGAAGCCTTGAAGAAAAAACGCCCTTATGTGTTTGTGGGCGCTTTTGTTGTCGGCATGCTTCTCACGCCACCAGATGTCTTGTCACAGACATTATTAGCGATCCCGATGTATCTGTTGTTCGAGGTCGGCGTGTTCTTTGCCCGTTTTTATACTGGGAAAAAACGTAGCGCAGATATTGAGGAAGAGGATGAAGAAGTCGATAACCATCCGAAAGCCCCTTAGATCGATACCTTGATATTTTAGCCGCCCAATGAGGCGGCTTCTGTTTTGGAAAGCTCATGTTTGATATTGGCGTTAATTTAACCAGTTCACAATTTTCAAAAGATCACCCTCAAGTTATTGCTCGTGCAAAAGATGCTGGGGTGACCGGTATGCTTATCACAGGTACTGATGCTGAAGAGAGCCAAATGGCACTCGACCTTGCCACCGAAAATCCCGGATATTGCTGGTCAACTGCCGGTGTTCATCCTCATCAGGCAAGTACTTGGCAAACCAATATTGAGCAGCAAATTAGTGCATTGGCAACGAATGCCAGCGTGGTGGCTATTGGTGAGTGTGGATTGGATTTTAACCGCAACTTCTCGACGCCCGCGGAGCAAGAAATCGCTTTTACTGCTCAGCTAGCGTTGGCAGCTGAGCTTTCTTTACCGGTTTTTTTGCATTGCCGCGACGCTCACGAACGTTTCATCGCGTTACTTTCACCTTGGTTAGACAAAATTCCTGCGGCGATAGTGCATTGCTTTACCGGCACAGCGAATGAATTGGATTCCTGTTTAGCATTGGGTTTATCAATTGGCATTACCGGTTGGGTTTGCGATGAACGTCGAGGCCTTGAGCTGAGGGCGTTACTGCCGCGAATTCCTGCTCAGTATTTGTTATTAGAAACAGATGCGCCCTATTTATTGCCGAGAGATATACATCCTAAGCCGGCATCCCGCCGTAATGAACCCTGTTTTTTACCCCATATCGTCCAGCAAGTTGCTGTCTGGCGACAAGAAGACCCTCAATGGCTAGGGCAGAAAACTGATGAAAACGCCCGCCGGATTTTCCGGTTGGTTTGAGTTAGGAGAACAATATGAGCTATGCATTCCCTGGTACCTTTCCTGGTCGCCGTATGCGCCGTGTGCGCCGTCATGATTTCAGTCGTCGTCTGGTCGCTGAAAATCAACTAACAGTCAACGATTTGATCTATCCGGTGTTTGTCATGGAGGGGAACAACCAGCTGCAAGCTGTCCCATCTATGCCGGGCGTTTCGCGCATGACAATCGATCTGTTAGTGAAAGAAGCAGAGGCAATTGCCAAGCTTGGTGTTCCCGTCATATCGTTATTCCCAGTCATCGAGTCTGCTGCTAAATCGCTGCACGCAGAAGAAGCCTATAACCCGAATGGCTTAGTGCAACGCACCGTGCGCGCCTTAAAAGATGCAGTACCAGAATTGGGTATTCTTACCGATGTCGCTCTCGATCCCTACACCACTCATGGGCAAGACGGCGTGATTGATGCTGATGGGTATGTGATAAACGATATTACGAAAGATATCTTGGTCAGACAGGCATTATCACACGCAGAGGCTGGCGCTGAGATTATTGCTCCGAGCGATATGATGGATGGCCGTATCGGCGCTGTTCGTGACCAATTAGAACTACAAGGCTTAGTGAATACACAAATTATGGCGTATTCCGCGAAATATGCTTCTTGTTACTACGGCCCGTTCCGTGACGCAATTGGTTCTAGCAGTAATTTGAAAGGTGGCAACAAGAAAACCTATCAAATGGATCCGGCTAATAGTGACGAGGCATTACAAGAGATAGCCCAAGACCTGCAGGAAGGGGCTGATATGGTAATGGTGAAGCCTGGGATGCCCTATCTGGACGTGGTGCGTCGGGTGAAAGATACCTTTGGTGTCCCGACTTTTGCTTACCAGGTCTCTGGTGAGTATGCCATGCATATGGCTGCAATCCAGAATGGTTGGTTGCAAGAAAAACCGACCGTAATGGAGTCGCTATTATGCTTCAAACGTGCGGGAGCAGATGGTGTTTTAACCTATTTTGCAAAGCAAGTTGCACAATGGTTACATGACGAGCAGATGCAGCGCTAAGATTTTGCTATAAACAACTTGATAAGTAACTTGATATAAAAATAGGTAGGTACAAAGTGCCTACCTAAAATAGTGCCTAATTTGTTTTATATAATAATTTAGTGCTTTTCAAAGTGACGGTTTTCTAGGCTTTGTATCACTTGGCTGTTAAGCATATTCAGCAATAACATTGACCGCGCTTCACCATCAGGCTCGGTATAAATTGCTTGTAGTCCGGCAAATACACCCTCTGTAATTGTCACAAGATCACCAGGATACGGCACTTCTGGCGCGACAATCTTATCCGCGGTATGGGATTGCATTTCGGTAATCACTAGCGCTGGTATTATTGCTGGCTGTACGCCAAAACGGACGAAGTGACTTACTCCTCGAGTCGCACTGATTGTAGTGGTGTGAATTTCTTCCGGCTCGAATTTTACAAATAGGTAATTAGGAAATAAGGGTTCCGTTACCTCAGTACGTTTGCCACGCACTATTTTTTCGATGACAACTAACGGTGTCCAGCAATCGACTGCTTGCCGTTCTAGATGTTCTTTGGCGCGCAAAAGCTGACCACGCTTACAATATAATAAATACCAGTGTTTCATAATGTCACATGCCTTTGGGTCCTGTGTGGCAGCATAGCAAAAGAAGGCGGATATATATAGTAAGGAAGAATTCATTACTTCAGGGATATATTTTGTTATACAAAGATTTAGTTTATTTTCGGTAACAACAGAGTGTTTATATTAGTGATGACTGGCTGTCGTCTGTTACAGGTGATTTTTTGCAAGACTGTGTCCATTTTTAACAAAAAGACAGCAACTGCTATAAAGACGGCCTATAATGGCGCATCACCTAGCCGCCGAAATGATCAGCATGAAATACCGTGACTTACGCGACTTCCTCTCGTTACTGGAACAGAGGGGCGAACTTAAACGAATTAGCCAGCCTATTGATCCCTATCTGGAAATGACAGAAATTGCCGATCGCACCTTGCGTGCCGGTGGTCCTGCGTTACTTTTTGAAAACCCTAAGGGATATGACATGCCGGTGCTGTGCAATTTATTTGGTACAGCTAAGCGCGTTGCTATGGGGATGGGGCAAGAAGATGTTAGCGCACTGCGTGATGTTGGCAAATTATTAGCTTTCCTAAAAGAGCCAGATCCTCCTAAAGGTTTTCGCGACCTATTTGATAAATTGCCGAAATTTAAGCAAGTATTGAATATGCCAACGAAATGCTTAAACTCGGCCCCGTGTCAGGAACAAGTCTGGCAAGGTGATGATGTCGACTTGAGCCGTATTCCTGTCATGCATTGCTGGCCAGAAGATGCTGCGCCATTGGTATCTTGGGGGCTAACTGTCACCCGAGGCCCACACAAAGAGCGCCAGAATTTGGGTATCTATCGCCAACAGGTGTTGGGTAAAAACAAGTTAATTATGCGTTGGTTATCGCATCGTGGTGGTGCGTTAGATTATCAGGAATGGTGCGAGGCACATCCTGGTGAGCGTTTCCCAGTTGCCGTAGCATTAGGGGCTGATCCTGCAACCATTTTGGCTGCTGTCACACCAGTACCAGACACGCTATCTGAGTATGCTTTCGCAGGTTTATTGCGTGGACATAAAACAGAAGTGGTGAAATGTCTTTCCAATGATCTGGAAGTTCCTGCAAGTGCAGAAATTGTATTGGAAGGATATATTGAGCAGGGTGATATGGCACCGGAAGGCCCATATGGTGACCATACTGGTTATTATAATGAGATAGACAGTTTTCCTGTCTTTACAGTGACACATATTACCCAGCGTAAAGATGCAATTTATCATTCAACTTATACTGGCCGCCCGCCAGATGAACCTGCGGTGATGGGGGTTGCGTTGAATGAAGTATTTGTCCCGATTTTGCAAAAGCAGTTCCCAGAAATTGTGGACTTCTATCTGCCACCAGAAGGGTGTTCGTATCGGTTAGCTGTTGTGACAATCAAGAAACAGTATGCAGGTCATGCTAAGCGCGTGATGATGGGTGTATGGTCGTTTCTACGCCAATTTATGTATACAAAATTTGTTATTGTCTGTGATGATGATATTAATGCACGTGATTGGAATGATGTCATTTGGGCAATAACAACTCGAATGGATCCATCTCGCGATACGGTATTGATTGAGAATACGCCAATAGATTATTTGGATTTCGCCTCACCGGTTTCCGGTTTGGGATCGAAAATGGGGCTGGACGCCACCAATAAATGGCCTGCCGAGACCCCTCGTGAATGGGGGCGTCCAATTAAAATGGATGAAGAAGTCCGCGCCCGCGTTGATGCTATTTGGGACGAGCTTGCCATTTTCAGTGACAATAAGACCAACGGTTAGCCGGCGTCGATTTTGTCCTTAGTTTTGCATTTGATGACCCGACAGAGGGAAGGCATGACAACTTTAAGCTGTAAAGTAACCTCCGTAGAGGCCATTACCGATACGGTGTACCGTGTGCAATTGGTGCCTGCATCTGCATTTTCTTTCCGTGCTGGGCAATATTTGATGGTAGTGATGGACGAACGTGATAAGCGGCCGTTTTCCATGGCATCCACACCGTTACAGAAAGATTTCATTGAGCTGCATATTGGTGCTTCGGAGTTAAATCTGTATGCCATGGCCGTGATGGATAGAATTCTGAAAGAAAAAACCTTGGATGTAGACATTCCCCATGGCGAGGCGTGGTTCCGCGAGGGTAGTCAGCGTCCGTTGGTGTTAATTGCCGGAGGTACCGGTTTTTCTTATGTGCACTCTATCTTGCTAGCTGCGTTGGCGGAACAGCCTAACCGCGAAGTCTCTATCTATTGGGGCGGGCGTGAAGCTGTACATCTCTACGATCTCAGCGAACTGGAAGCCCTGTCCATTAAGTATCCTCAGTTGAAAGTTGTCCCGGTTGTAGAGCAACCAGAAGAGGGTTGGCGTGGGCGTACAGGAACCGTTCTGAGTGCGGTGCTACAAGACTACGGTTCTCTTGCTGATCAGGACATTTATATTGCGGGCCGTTTTGAAATGGCGAAGATTGCCCGTGAGCGATTCTGTGCTGAACGTGGCGCACAAGAAGCTCATATCTTTGGTGATGCTTTTGCCTTTATCTGAGAAAAATTTGTAAAAAGCCCGCCCCTGACAGGCGGGAAAACGGCAACTAAACACCAGGTACAGCGATGATGAGGGCCTGTATTCAGACCCTCAGTATTCCTTCAGATTTTTGTGTTCGAAAGCTATACGCGCTCAAATACGGTTGCAATGCCTTGGCCTAATCCGATACACATTGTGGCCAAACCGAATTGCACATCACGACGCTCCATCAGATTAAGCAATGTGGTGGAAATACGAGCTCCAGAACAGCCCAATGGATGGCCCAATGCGATGGCTCCGCCGTTGAGATTCACTTTGTCATCCATGCTTTCCAACAAACCTAAACCTTTCAGGCAAGCAAGCGATTGGGCGGCAAATGCTTCATTCAATTCAAATAAGCCAATATCTTCCAGTTTGAGTCCTGCGCGTTTTAATGCCAGTTGGCTTGCAGGTACTGGGCCATAACCCATAATTGATGGATCACAACCGACAACGGCCATTGAGCGAATACGTGCGCGTGGTGCTAAACCTAATGCTTTTGCTCGAGATTCACTCATAATCAGCATGGCTGATGCACCATCTGAAAGTGCTGATGATGTGCCAGCCGTCACGGTGCCATTCACCGGATCAAAGGCAGGACGCAGTGCCGCCAAGCCATTAATATTGGTTTCTGGACGAATAACTTCGTCGAAATCAAAGCGTTTCAAGATGCCATCGGCATCATGCCCATTCGTCGCGACAATCTCGTTGGCGAAATGCCCTGCCTGAGTGGCAGCATAAGCTCGCTGATGTGAACGGACAGCAAACTCATCTTGTGACTGACGGCTGATGTTGTGGATTTTTGCCAACATTTCTGCGGTTAAACCCATCATTCCGGCGGCTTTAGCGACAGTGCGGCCCATACCAGGATGAAAATCTACGCCATGATTCATCGGTACGTGGCCCATGTGCTCTACGCCACCAATTAAGCTCACTTGCGCATCACCCACCATGATAGCTCTAGCACCATCATGTAACGCTTGCATTGATGAACCACATAGGCGGTTAACCGTGACGGCGGGTACGCTGTGCGGGATTTCTGCTAGTAAAGATGCATTACGCGCGATGTTAAAACCCTGCTCCAGAGTTTGCTGCACGCAGCCCCAGTAGATATCGTCAATTTCAGCGGCATTCAACCCTGGATTGCGGCTCAATACTTCCCGCATTAAATGAGCGGAGAGATCTTCTGCCCGAACTTGCCGGAATGCACCGCCTTTCGAACGGCCCATCGGTGTGCGGACGGCATCAATAATGACTACATTTTCCATGTTTTCAGACCTCATGCCGGTTGACTGGTAGAAACATCAAGCAGCGCTGCTGCCACAGGATAATAGCTCTCGTTATGTTCAGCTTTGGCTCTAAGCCCTGCTGGAACGTGATACAACGCACCAAGGTGGGCGTAACGTTGAGCCATTTCAACATAATTGGCGCTACCGATGGTGTCGAGATACCGGAAGATACCTCCGTGGAATGGAGGGAAGCCAAGGCCGTAGACTAACGCGATATCCCCTTCAGCAGGGCTAGCAATGATTCCCTCTTCCAGACAACGTACTACTTCGTTGATCATAGGAATCATCGTACGGGCAATAATTTCATCATCGCTGAATTTTTGGGTCGGTTGGCTGATTGGGGCCAATAAGTGATCGACTTGCTCGTCATTCTCTTTACGTGGTTTTCCCTTCGCATCCTGAGTATATCGGTAAAAACCTTGGCCATTCTTCTGACCAAACCGTTGGCTATCGAACATGGCGTCAATCGCATCGCGATAATCTTTTTTCATCCGGTCAGGGAAACCAACAGCCATCACTGCTTGTGCATGGTGAGCGGTATCAATACCAACCACATCAAGGAGATAAGCAGGTCCCATTGGCCAGCCAAACTGTTTTTCCATGACTTTATCAATCTGACGGAAATCACTACCATCTCTGACCAACATGCCAAATCCAGCCAGATACGGGAATAAGACGCGGTTAACGAAGAAGCCAGGGCAATCATTTACTACAATGGGTGTTTTGCCCATTTGTGTAGCGAATGCCACGACTGCCGCAATTGTCTTATCAGAGGTTTTAGCACCACGAATAATCTCTACTAAAGGCATCCGATGAACGGGGTTGAAGAAGTGCATACCGCAGAAGTTTTCAGGACGCTTAAGTGACTTGGCTAGTTGGTCGATCGGAATCGTAGAGGTATTAGACGCTAATACAGCATCTTCACTGATCAGTGATTCTGTTTCTGCTAGCACAGCAGCTTTAATCTTTGGATTTTCCACCACCGCTTCAACGATGATTTGGGCGCGTTCAATACCGGTATAATCTAGAGTAGGTTGTATAGTCGCTAGGATATTGGCCATTTTCAGACCATCAATTTTGCCGCGTTCCAACTGCTTATTCAATAACTTGGCAGCTTCATTCATCCCGATTGTCAAAGACTTATCATTAATATCTTTCATAACAACCGGCACACATTTCAATGCCGATTGATAGGCGATCCCGCCGCCCATGATTCCAGCACCCAATACAGCAGCCTGTTTTGGCGCACTGATATCTTTAGATAGCTTTTTCGCTTTACCTTTAACATATTGGTCGTTCAGGAATATGCCAACCAAGGCTCGGGCTTCATTGGAACCTGCCAACGGCACAAAACTATTGGTTTCTAATTTCAGTGCTTCGCTACGGCCCAATTTGGCCGCGGCTTCAATTGTTTTTACCGCAGTGAGTGGTGCTGGATAGTGTTTGCCCGCCACTTGCATGACCATGCCTTTAGCAATGGTGAAGCACATCGCTGCTTCCGTTGCGTTTAACTTCAACGGTTCTAGTTTTGGACGACGAGCAGCTTGCCAGTCGAGCTTGCCGTCAATAGCTTGTTTCAGTATGGCCAACGCAGCTTCTGTTAGTTTTTCGGGAGCGACAACAGCATCAACCAGCCCGACTTTTAGTGCATCTTTGGCAATAATATCTTTGCCTGCAGCAATAATTTCCAGTGCACTATCAGCACCTAATAGGCGTGGCAGACGAACAGAACCACCAAAGCCCGGCATGATACCTAGCTTCGTTTCTGGTAAACCAATACGGGTCTCCGGTGAAGCAACGCGGAAATCAGTGGCAAGAACACATTCACATCCCCCCCCTAATGCATAACCATTAATTGCGGAAATGGTTGGTACGGGTAAATCTTCTAAGCGATTGAATATATCGTTAGCGAAAACTAGCCACTGGTGCAGTTTTTCTGGTGGGGCATTAAACAGAGACAGAAATTCGGTGATATCAGCACCGACAATAAAGGCTGCTTTAGCAGAACGAAGCATCAACCCTTTGAGTTCACTTTGTTTTTCTAATACAGCTAGGGCTTCACCCAAATTGGCTACCGTTTTGGTATCCAGTTTGTTAACTGAACCTGGTGCATCAAACACCAACTCGGCAATACCATTTTCTAGCCAATGAAGCTGTAATGTTTCGCTTTGGTAGAGCATATCTATCTCCTGAATAAGCGCATGTGATCTGGTATGACCAGATATTCAGGAAGTGTGGTTATTTTGTTAAAAAATTGCAAATAAGATATTGGTATTTTGCAGTGAAGATCACAGTCAGTCAGATCGGGTAATTGATTTACATCAAATTTATTCGAGATGTATCTAGAGGCAGAAAAGTGGCCTTTCGGTCTACTTGCGAGCTAGTGATAACGTCAGTTACTTTAGATGCCATTGTTATCATCTTATGGAATGCGTGGTCGTCGAAACATGCCTTCGGGACTATGATAAGATTAAAGAATTAGGTTCTAATAGCGAAGGGTACTGTGATGGAAACGCTAGCTTCTTTATATAACGAACATTTATCTACCTTACAACAGCGCACTCGTGATGTGCTTGAGCGCCATCAGTTAGATGCTTTACTGATTCATTCTGGTGAATTACAAAGAATTTTTCTTGATGATCGTGATTATCCTTTTAAAGTGAACGCACAGTTCAAAGCTTGGGTGCCTGTGACTCAAGTCCCCAATTGCTGGCTATGGGTTGATGGCGTCAACAAGCCAAAGTTATGGTTTTACTCCCCAGTAGACTATTGGCATTGTGTTGAGCCATTACCGGATAGCTTTTGGACGAAAGCTATTGATATCCAGCCATTAACTAAAGCCGATGATATTGCACAGCAATTACCTGTGCAGCGTGAGCGTGTTGCTTATATTGGATATGCGCAACAACGAGCCCAGGCTCTGGGATTCAGTGCTGAAAATATCAATCCGCAACCTGTGCTGGACTATCTTCATTTCTACCGCTCTTATAAAACGGACTACGAACTGGCATGTATGCGCGAAGCACAAAAGACTGCTGTCGTTGGGCATCGTGCGGCTTATGAAGCATTCCAGTCTGGTATGAGTGAGTTTGATATCAACTTAGCCTATCTGATGGCGACGGGCCATCGGGATACTGATGTTCCATATGATAATATTGTTGCCTTGAATGAACACTCGGCAGTACTTCATTACACTACATTACAGCACCAACCTCCTGCAGAAATGCGTAGCTTCCTCATGGATGCTGGCGCTGAATATAACGGCTATGCGGCTGATCTGACTCGGACCTATGCCGCAGAGAGTGACAGTGATTTTGCTGCTCTCATTAAGGATCTTAATATTGAGCAGCTTGAACTGATAAAGACTATCAAAAGTGGCGAACGCTACACCGACTATCATGTTCAGATGCACCATCGTATTGCCAAATTATTGCGTGTACACCACTTGGTCACGGGGATCAGCGAAGAGGCGATGGTTGAACAAGGTATTACTTGTCCATTCCTCCCACATGGTTTAGGGCATCCTTTAGGATTGCAAGTTCATGATACTGCTGGATTCATGCAAGATGATAAAGGCACCCACTTGAATGCGCCATCCAAGTATCCTTACCTGCGTTGCACTCGTATTCTGCAACCTCGCATGGTACTCACTATTGAGCCTGGACTTTATTTTATCGAGTCTCTGCTGGCACCGTGGCGTACTGGGGAATTTAGCAAACACTTTAATTGGGATCGTATTGATGCGTTGAAGCCTTATGGCGGTATACGTATTGAAGACAATATTGTTATCCATGATAAGCGGGTTGAGAATATGACACGAGACCTGAAATTAGCCTGATGCAGCCTTACCTGATACCTGCCGCATCGGTGTCAATCAGCGAAGAGATCAAAAAAAGTCGCTTTATTACTTTACTGGCCCATACCTGTGGAGTGAATGAAGCGAAAGATTTTGTTCAGCAGATCAAGCAACAACACCCAACTGCCCGGCATCACTGCTGGGCATTTGTGGCTGGTACGCCCGCGGATTCACAGCAATTAGGTTTTTCTGATGATGGTGAACCCTCCGGCACGGCAGGTAAACCCATATTGGCTCAACTTATGGGCAGTGGTATTGGTGAGATTACCGCTGTGGTCGTGCGCTATTATGGCGGCATCAAGCTGGGTACCGGAGGGTTGGTTCGGGCTTATGGAAGTGGTGTGCAGCAAGCGCTAAAACAGATAGAAGTAAAATATAAAGTTCCACAGGTAGAATATACTTTGCAGTGTGACTATGCACAGCTTGCTATGGTAGAAACATTATTACAGCAGGTTGAAGGCCAGACATTACAGAGTGAATATGCGGAGCTCGTGACGCTTCATCTCTCTTTGCCAGCAACTCAAGCCAGTCAGGTCGGGGATAAATTGCGTGATCTCAGTCGTGGTACGTTGCAATTGACGCCCATTTCGCAATAATCCCCATCCAAGTGAATTGCTAAGGAACGTGCCGGAATGCATTTTCGTGCCATAACCCGTATTGTTGGTCTGCTGGTCATCTTATTCTCTGGAACAATGTTTATTCCAGGACTAGTAGCCTTAATCTATCGTGATGGTGCTGGCCGTGCCTTCAGCGAAACTTTTTTTGTTGCCTTATCAATAGGTCTTTTGCTTTGGCTTCCGAATCGGAAACAAAAGCACGAGCTGAAGCCCCGTGAAGGTTTCCTAATCGTAGTCCTATTTTGGACTGTGTTGGGCAGTGTGGGATCACTCCCTTTCTTATTTTCCGAACGCCCAAATCTTTCGTTGACCGATGCATTCTTTGAATCTTTCTCAGGGCTGACGACAACTGGCGCGACAACGCTAGTCGGGTTGGATTCATTACCCAAAGCCATTTTATTCTACCGGCAAATGTTGCAATGGCTTGGTGGCATGGGGATCATTGTGTTGGCAGTGGCTATCCTTCCTATTTTAGGTGTAGGGGGGATGCAGCTTTATCGAGCTGAAATGCCTGGCCCACTGAAAGATAATAAAATGCGCCCCCGAATTGCCGAAACGGCAAAAACACTTTGGCTTATCTACGTATTACTCACCATTGCTTGCGCGCTCTCTCTTTGGGGAGCAGGGATGTCAGTGTTTGATGCCATCTCTCACAGTTTTTCTACTATAGCCATCGGCGGTTTTTCAACTCATGATGCTAGTATCGGCTACTTCAACAGCCCCACGATTAACACCATTATTGGTGTTTTCTTGCTGATTTCTGGGTGTAACTTTGGTCTGCATTTTGCGGTTCTGAGTGGCCGCAGTTTGAAAGTTTATTGGCGCGATCCCGAATTCCGTATGTTTATTTTTGTACAATTGACGCTGGTTATCGTTTGTACGTTAGTACTTTGGCAGCATAGCGTGTACAAATCGGGCCTAGAAACTTTAAATCAGGCCTTTTTCCAAGTGGTGTCAATGGCGACTACGGCGGGGTTCACGACAGACAGTATTTCTAAGTGGCCGTTGTTCTTACCGATACTCTTATTATGTTCTGCTTTTATCGGCGGGTGTGCGGGCTCAACAGGGGGCGGTTTGAAGGTAATCCGCATCTTACTGCTTTATTTGCAAGGCTCACGTGAACTAAAACGACTCGTCCACCCGAATGCGGTATATACCATCAAACTGGGGCGAAGAGCGTTGCCGGAGCGGATATTAGAAGCTGTTTGGGGCTTCTTCTCAGCTTACGCCTTGGTTTTCATCATTAGTATGCTGGCAATTATCGCTACGGGAGTCGATGAGTTCTCAGCATTCGCCGCCGTCACTGCGACGCTGAATAATCTAGGACCAGGTTTAGGTGTTGTCGCAGATAACTTCACCTCTATGAATCCAGCAGCTAAATGGATATTGGTGGTAACGATGCTATTTGGTCGATTAGAGGTATTCACTTTGCTGGTTCTTTTCACTCCAACATTCTGGCGTGAGTAATTCTGCATAAGGAACATTGCTATGAAAGTACTGATACTTTACTCCAGCCGTGATGGTCAAACACATACAATTGCTTCATATATCGCGAAGCAATTATCAGTTGCGGGGACGTGTGAAATACAGGACTTGTCACAAGTTGGGCAAATCGACTTGAGCCAATACCAGCAAGTCATGATTGGTGCATCTGTGCGTTATGGGCGTTTCAGCCCAGTATTGAGTCAATTTGTTGCCGGACACATCGAACAGCTGAATCAGATGCCGAGTGCTTTCTTTGCCGTGAACCTGACTGCGCGCAAACCAGAGAAGCGTTCCCCGCAAACAAATGCCTATGTGCGTAAGTTCTTACTTAGTACTCCTTGGCAACCCTCACTTTGTGCAGTATTTGCTGGGGCTTTACGCTATCCACGCTATCGCTGGATAGATCGGGTGATGATTCAACTTATTATGCGTATGACTGGAGGAGAAACCGATACGAGTAAAGAAGTTGAGTATACCGACTGGCAGCAAGTAGACCGCTTTACTCAAGATTTTACCGCGTTACAGTGCGAAAAATAGCTTTTACGCTGTTTATCACAGCAAGTTGTTTAAATAAAACACGGTTGAAAACTTTTTTGAAATTAAGGGTTGCAGCCTGTCAGGAACTCCCTATAATGCGCCTCCACTGACCGGGAACAACGACATAAACATCGCCGGGTTAGGAAGTGATAAGCAAGTTCTTTAAACGAAAGTTAAAAAGAAAATCTTGACACTTCAGCGGGAAAGCGTATTATCTGCCTCCCGCGTTACCGTCAGATTAACCGCAAGGTTAACAGGTAACGAACGCTCTTTAACAATTTATCAGACAATCTGTGTGGGCACTCGCAAGACGATATCGAAGCCTGTTTCGACAGGCAGAAGCAATATCAAAGTCTTGAAGAGTGACCAAAGCAGTAAACATTTGAACCTCGGTTCGAATGCATATTTGCAGAAAGTAATCTTTGAGCATCGCTACTTCGGTAGCAAATCAAACAAATCTTAAATTGAAGAGTTTGATCATGGCTCAGATTGAACGCTGGCGGCAGGCCTAACACATGCAAGTCGAGCGGCAGCGGAAAGTAGCTTGCTACTTTGCCGGCGAGCGGCGGACGGGTGAGTAATGTCTGGGGATCTGCCTGATGGAGGGGGATAACTACTGGAAACGGTAGCTAATACCGCATGACCTCGAAAGAGCAAAGTGGGGGACCTTCGGGCCTCACGCCATCGGATGAACCCAGATGGGATTAGCTAGTAGGTGGGGTAATGGCTCACCTAGGCGACGATCCCTAGCTGGTCTGAGAGGATGACCAGCCACACTGGAACTGAGACACGGTCCAGACTCCTACGGGAGGCAGCAGTGGGGAATATTGCACAATGGGCGCAAGCCTGATGCAGCCATGCCGCGTGTGTGAAGAAGGCCTTCGGGTTGTAAAGCACTTTCAGCGAGGAGGAAGGCATTGTGGTTAATAACCGCAGTGATTGACGTTACTCGCAGAAGAAGCACCGGCTAACTCCGTGCCAGCAGCCGCGGTAATACGGAGGGTGCAAGCGTTAATCGGAATTACTGGGCGTAAAGCGCACGCAGGCGGTTTGTTAAGTCAGATGTGAAATCCCCGCGCTTAACGTGGGAACTGCATTTGAAACTGGCAAGCTAGAGTCTTGTAGAGGGGGGTAGAATTCCAGGTGTAGCGGTGAAATGCGTAGAGATCTGGAGGAATACCGGTGGCGAAGGCGGCCCCCTGGACAAAGACTGACGCTCAGGTGCGAAAGCGTGGGGAGCAAACAGGATTAGATACCCTGGTAGTCCACGCTGTAAACGATGTCGACTTGGAGGTTGTGCCCTTGAGGCGTGGCTTCCGGAGCTAACGCGTTAAGTCGACCGCCTGGGGAGTACGGCCGCAAGGTTAAAACTCAAATGAATTGACGGGGGCCCGCACAAGCGGTGGAGCATGTGGTTTAATTCGATGCAACGCGAAGAACCTTACCTACTCTTGACATCCACAGAACTTAGCAGAGATGCTTCGGTGCCTTCGGGAACTGTGAGACAGGTGCTGCATGGCTGTCGTCAGCTCGTGTTGTGAAATGTTGGGTTAAGTCCCGCAACGAGCGCAACCCTTATCCTTTGTTGCCAGCACGTAATGGTGGGAACTCAAGGGAGACTGCCGGTGACAAACCGGAGGAAGGTGGGGATGACGTCAAGTCATCATGGCCCTTACGAGTAGGGCTACACACGTGCTACAATGGCAGATACAAAGTGAAGCGAACTCGCGAGAGCAAGCGGACCACATAAAGTCTGTCGTAGTCCGGATTGGAGTCTGCAACTCGACTCCATGAAGTCGGAATCGCTAGTAATCGTAGATCAGAATGCTACGGTGAATACGTTCCCGGGCCTTGTACACACCGCCCGTCACACCATGGGAGTGGGTTGCAAAAGAAGTAGGTAGCTTAACCTTCGGGAGGGCGCTTACCACTTTGTGATTCATGACTGGGGTGAAGTCGTAACAAGGTAACCGTAGGGGAACCTGCGGTTGGATCACCTCCTTACCTCACGATACGCATTGCGTAGTGTCCACACAGATTGTCTGATGAATGTAATAGAGCAAAGCACCTGTTGATGAGGGTGATGATTGTGCGATAAAACCTCGGCATCGAGTTTTAACTGCATCAGTCGTTCGAATGTGTCACCACATTCTCACCTTTACACAAAAATACTGAATCAGTGATTCAGTAGTCATTTTTGTGTCCCCATCGTCTAGAGGCCTAGGACACTGCCCTTTCACGGCTGTAACAGGGGTTCGAATCCCCTTGGGGACGCCAATCCGATAATGTGTGAAAGACATTATCACCGGTTCTGCGAAACCGAAAATATCTTAAAGATGACTTTCACAAGTCGTGTTTAAGCTATTGCTCTTTAACAATCTGGAACAAGCTGAAAATTGAAACCATACAGCTGAACATTATCTCACCGTAGAAGTATCGGGATAATCAGTAACCTGTGTGAGAGTCTCTCAATAATCACAGCATGAAGGTCTTTATCTTCACGATAAAACATCTTTGGGTTGTGAGGTTAAGCGACTAAGCGTACACGGTGGATGCCTAGGCAGTCAGAGGCGATGAAGGGCGTGCTAATCTGCGAAAAGCGTCGGTAAGCTGATATGAAGCGTAATAACCGACGATACCCGAATGGGGAAACCCAGTGCAATTCGTTGCACTATCGTTAGATGAATACATAGTCTAACGAGGCGAACCGGGGGAACTGAAACATCTAAGTACCCCGAGGAAAAGAAATCAACCGAGATTCCCCCAGTAGCGGCGAGCGAACGGGGAACAGCCCAGAGTCTGAATCAGGTGGTGTGTTAGTGGAAGCGTCTGGAAAGTCGCACGGTACAGGGTGATAGTCCCGTACACCAAAACACACTGCTTGTGAACTCGATGAGTAGGGCGGGACACGTGACATCCTGTCTGAATATGGGGGGACCATCCTCCAAGGCTAAATACTCCTGACTGACCGATAGTGAACCAGTACCGTGAGGGAAAGGCGAAAAGAACCCCGGCGAGGGGAGTGAAATAGAACCTGAAACCGTGTACGTACAAGCAGTGGGAGCACCTTCGTGGTGTGACTGCGTACCTTTTGTATAATGGGTCAGCGACTTATATTTTGTAGCAAGGTTAACCGAATAGGGGAGCCGTAGGGAAACCGAGTCTTAACTGGGCGTCTAGTTGCAAGGTATAGACCCGAAACCCGGTGATCTAGCCATGGGCAGGTTGAAGGTTGGGTAACACTAACTGGAGGACCGAACCGACTAATGTTGAAAAATTAGCGGATGACTTGTGGCTGGGGGTGAAAGGCCAATCAAACCGGGAGATAGCTGGTTCTCCCCGAAAGCTATTTAGGTAGCGCCTCGTGAACTCATCTTCGGGGGTAGAGCACTGTTTCGGCTAGGGGGCCATCCCGGCTTACCAAACCGATGCAAACTCCGAATACCGAAGAATGTTATCACGGGAGACACACGGCGGGTGCTAACGTCCGTCGTGAAGAGGGAAACAACCCAGACCGCCAGCTAAGGTCCCAAAGTCATGGTTAAGTGGGAAACGATGTGGGAAGGCATAGACAGCCAGGATGTTGGCTTAGAAGCAGCCATCATTTAAAGAAAGCGTAATAGCTCACTGGTCGAGTCGGCCTGCGCGGAAGATGTAACGGGGCTAAACCATGCACCGAAGCTGCGGCAGCGACGCTTAGGCGTTGTTGGGTAGGGGAGCGTTCTGTAAGCCGTTGAAGGTGGTCTGTGAGGACTGCTGGAGGTATCAGAAGTGCGAATGCTGACATAAGTAACGATAATGCGGGTGAAAAACCCGCACGCCGGAAGACCAAGGGTTCCTGTCCAACGTTAATCGGGGCAGGGTGAGTCGACCCCTAAGGCGAGGCTGAAAAGCGTAGTCGATGGGAAACAGGTTAATATTCCTGTACTTGGTGTTACTGCGAAGGGGGGACGGAGAAGGCTAGGCTAGCCGGGCGACGGTTGTCCCGGTTTAAGCATGTAGGCGGAGTGACTTGGTAAATCCGGTTGCTTATCAACGCTGAGGTGTGATGACGATGCACTACGGTGCAGAAGTAGTTGATGCCATGCTTCCAGGAAAAGCCTCTAAGCATCAGGTAACATGAAATCGTACCCCAAACCGACACAGGTGGTCAGGTAGAGAATACTCAGGCGCTTGAGAGAACTCGGGTGAAGGAACTAGGCAAAATGGTGCCGTAACTTCGGGAGAAGGCACGCTGGCGCTAGGTGAAGAGACTTGCTCTCGGAGCTGAAGCCAGTCGCAGATACCAGCTGGCTGCAACTGTTTAATAAAAACACAGCACTGTGCAAACACGAAAGTGGACGTATACGGTGTGACGCCTGCCCGGTGCTGGAAGGTTAATTGATGGGGTCAGCCGCAAGGCGAAGCTCTTGATCGAAGCCCCAGTAAACGGCGGCCGTAACTATAACGGTCCTAAGGTAGCGAAATTCCTTGTCGGGTAAGTTCCGACCTGCACGAATGGCGTAATGATGGCCAGGCTGTCTCCACCCGAGACTCAGTGAAATTGAACTCGCTGTGAAGATGCAGTGTACCCGCGGCAAGACGGAAAGACCCCGTGAACCTTTACTATAGCTTGACACTGAACATTGAGCCTTGATGTGTAGGATAGGTGGGAGGCATCGAAGTGTGGACGCCAGTCTGCATGGAGCCAACCTTGAAATACCACCCTTTAATGTTTGATGTTCTAACTCGGCCCCATAATCTGGGGTGAGGACAGTGTCTGGTGGGTAGTTTGACTGGGGCGGTCTCCTCCCAAAGAGTAACGGAGGAGCACGAAGGTTAGCTAATCACGGTCGGACATCGTGAGGTTAGTGCAAAGGCATAAGCTAGCTTGACTGCGAGAGTGACGGCTCGAGCAGGTACGAAAGTAGGTCTTAGTGATCCGGTGGTTCTGAATGGAAGGGCCATCGCTCAACGGATAAAAGGTACTCCGGGGATAACAGGCTGATACCGCCCAAGAGTTCATATCGACGGCGGTGTTTGGCACCTCGATGTCGGCTCATCACATCCTGGGGCTGAAGTAGGTCCCAAGGGTATGGCTGTTCGCCATTTAAAGTGGTACGCGAGCTGGGTTTAGAACGTCGTGAGACAGTTCGGTCCCTATCTGCCGTGGGCGTTGGAAGATTGAGAGGGGCTGCTCCTAGTACGAGAGGACCGGAGTGGACGAATCACTGGTGTTCGGGTTGTCATGCCAATGGCATTGCCCGGTAGCTAAATTCGGAAGAGATAACCGCTGAAAGCATCTAAGCGGGAAACTTGCCTCGAGATGAGTCTTCCCTGGGGCTTCAAGCCCCCTGAAGGAACGTTAAAGACGATGACGTTGATAGGCTGGGTGTGTAAGTGCAGCGATGCATTGAGCTAACCAGTACTAATGATCCGTGAGGCTTAACCTTACAACACCAAAGGTGTTTTGGTGGTATTGAGAGAGAGATTTTCAGCGAAGTTCCGAGATTGGGTTGACTGGCTGCGCGAAGAGACGTGTAGCGGGTTGATTGAAACAGAATTTGCCTGGCGGCCATAGCGCGGTGGTCCCACCTGATCCCATGCCGAACTCAGAAGTGAAACGCCGTAGCGCCGATGGTAGTGTGGGGTCTCCCCATGCGAGAGTAGGACACTGCCAGGCATCAAATAAACAAAAGAGGCTACCCTAACGGGTGGCCTTTTTTGTTTATGGTTTTTCGCAGAGTGCTATTCGAGCATGACATGCGACAAACTGCGAATGCAGTTTGAACAGCGCTTGCGCTGGCCCCTTCAGGGGTGAGACTCATCTTTAAGATGAGACGAATACAGTGGACACTGCCAGGCATCAAATAAGCCGAGACCCCATGCCAAAAGCGTGGGGTTTTTGCTATGGGTCACAGTCAAAAGAAAAGCCTTCTGCACAGCAGAGGGCTTTTTTTATGCCGTCATTTAAAACAAAATACAATATGAGTATTATGATCGGTTAAACTAGCGTCAGAGCTAGTTAGAATGAGTATCTAATGTAATGTCGAATCAAAATTCTCCGCTAAAACATCTCAATACTTTTGCATTATCAGCCTACGCAAGCAACGTAATCAGTGCCAATTCTGTTGACGAATTGATTCATGCATGGGGTGAGTCCACTTCTCAGCATCAGCCCGTACTTTTGCTAGGTGAAGGCAGTAATGTTCTATTTATCGAAAATTATTCAGGGACAGTACTACTAAATCGTATTAAGGGTATTACTTCTACTGAAGACGATATCGCTTGGCATTTGCATGTTGGAGCAGGAGAAAATTGGCACCAATTAGTATGCTACTCATTGCAAAATGGTATGCCTGGTTTAGAGAACTTAGCATTGATTCCCGGCTGTGTTGGTTCCGCGCCCATCCAAAATATCGGTGCCTATGGTGTTGAACTACAAAAAGTATGCGAATACGTTGATTTACTTGATATGAAAGAAGGAACTATTCTGCGCCTTTCAGCTCAAGACTGCCAGTTTGGTTATCGAGATAGCATTTTTAAACATCAGTATGATGATGGCTATGCTATTGTCGCTGTTGGTATCAAACTATTGAAGTCATGGACACCAACATTGGGCTACGGTGATTTGACCCGTATGGATCCCTCAAGTGTTACACCTCAAGAAATCTTCGATTCAGTCTGTGAAATGCGCCGGAGTAAACTGCCAGATCCTACAGTGACTGGTAATGCTGGTAGTTTCTTTAAAAACCCAGTGGTTGACGCTACTGTCGCTGAAGACATTGTAAAACGCTACCCTAATGCACCCCACTATTTGCAACTCGATGGGTCAGTAAAATTAGCTGCAGGTTGGCTGATCGATCAATGTGCACTTAAGGGATACCAGATTGGGGGGGCAGCAGTACATCAACAACAAGCTCTGGTTCTGATCAACCTTGCTGAAGCTACAGGGCAGGATGTTCTTAACCTTGCTAGTTACATCCGCCAACAAGTGGCTAGCAAATTTTCTATCTGGTTAGAACCTGAAGTGCGCTTTATTGCAAGTGATGGTGAGGTTAATGCTGTGGAGCGCTTGTCATGAAAGATATAAAAATTCCTCTACGGTTGATCGGTATATTAGCAGACGGCGCATTTCACTCTGGTGAGCAATTGGGTGAAGTGTTTGGCATGAGCCGTGCAGCGATTAACAAGCATATACAAACCATTAGAGAGTGGGGACTTGATGTTTTTACTGTTCCTGGTAAGGGTTATAGCCTACCAGCACCTATCCAATTACTAGATGAAAAGAAAATACTAAGCTATCTGCCGGCAGGGCAGGTGGCTGTTTTACCTGTTGTCGATTCTACAAATCAATATTTATTAGATCGCATTACCGAACTGAAATCAGGTGATGCCTGCGTTGCTGAATATCAGCATGCTGGAAGAGGTAGGCGCGGCCGTCACTGGATATCTCCTTTTGGTGCCAACCTCTACTTGTCCATGTTCTGGCGCTTAGAGCAAGGGCCAGCAGCAGCGATGGGGTTAAGCTTAGTTGTAGGGATTGTCATGGCTGAAGTGCTACATAAGCTAGGTGCTGGAGATGTTCGTGTTAAGTGGCCAAATGATCTGTATTTAAATGATAAAAAGCTAGCTGGCATATTAGTTGAACTTACGGGTAAAACAGGTGATGCAGCGCAGTTAGTGATCGGTGCTGGCATAAATCTGACAATGCGTGAGTCGACAACGAATGTTATTAGCCAAGACTGGATTAATTTACAGGAAGCCGGTGTTATTATCGACCGTAATAAGTTAACGGCAGAGTTATTATCTGAACTACGGTTGGCCGTCGTGAAATTTGAGAATGAAGGACTGTCAGCGTTTATTTCACGCTGGAGAGAAATGGATAATTATCTTGATCGTCCTGTAAAACTTATCATAGGAAATCAAGAAATATACGGAGTGGCTCGAGGAATCGATCAGCAAGGGGCATTATTATTGGAGCAGAATGGAAATATAAAGCCTTACATTGGTGGCGAAATATCTCTTCGTGGTGCCTAAGAGAATTCTGTGCGGGTAGTTATTGCTACCCGCTACTTATTATTTTCTCAAGCGAACATTTTCAACGGCATGATTGGCACTTTTAGTCATTATTAGACTGGCTCTCTCACGCGTTGGTAAGATATTTTGTTTTAAATTCAATCCATTAATCTCTTTCCATAACTGGGTCGCAATTTTAATCGCCTCAGTTTCTGGCAGCTTCGCATAATTATGGAAGTAAGAATCAGGATTAGAAAATGCACCCTGTCTAAATTTAAGGAATCGATTAATATACCAGCTTTGAAGTAAATCCTCAGGTGCATCGACATATATAGAGAAGTCTACAAAGTCTGAAACAAATACATGATGGGGGTCATGAGGATAATCCATCCCACTTTGCAGAACATTCAAACCTTCTAGTATTAGAATGTCTGGCTGCTTAATAAGCTTATTACCGTCAGGAACGACATCATATATTAAATGAGAATAAACGGGCGCGGTAACATGATCAGCCCCTGATTTTACCTCTGAGACAAATTTTACCAAACTATGCATATCATAGGACTGTGGAAATCCTTTTTTCTTCATCAAACCGCGCTCATTAAGCACCTTATTCGGATAAAGAAAACCATCTGTGGTGATGAGTTCAACACTACGATGTTCCGGCCAGCGGCTCAGCAATGCTTGGAGTAAGCGGGCTGTGGTACTTTTACCCACGGCTACGCTTCCCGCAATCCCAATGACATAGGGAATACGTTGACCATCCGTACCAAGAAATTGCTCTAGAACAGCCTGACGACGCAGATTAGAGCTGATATAAAAGTTAAGTAGCCGTGAGAGTGGCAGATATATCTGCGCCACTTCATCTAAAGAAAGATCTTCGTTAATCCCTTTGAGTTTAACGATTTCTTCTTCAGTTAGAGTTAATGGTACTGAGTCGCGCAGGGCCGCCCACTGAGTACGATCGAACTGTAGATAAGGCGTCGCTAACGATTGATCTCTTTTTGTCATAAGCCAAATTCTGCCTGTTAACGCAGTTGGACAAGGCGCTGGACGCCAACTCCAGATAAGAAACAAGCTGCATATTATAGGCAGCTTGCTCTTTGGCGTAGACATTTTTGTACTTTGCGAGTGATTTCTTTGAAGTGTGTTGCTATTTCAGCTAGCGAGAAGGACCTCTCATATGTCATTGCCTTTTTACTCATGTCAGCCATTATCTTTAGCTGGCCTGCGTTGTATGTGATTGATTAACAGTAAATAATCGCTTGAAGTAAATTGCTGTCGGATGATATTCACCATCCGGTGAACAGGCGTAGTCAGGGATCGCACCCATGCAAAAATATCCTTGTGCGCGATAGAATGATTCTGCAGGAGAACCTGCTTGGGTATCTAGGTAAAGCAATCCACGACGTAACTGAACGGCAATACTCTCCATTTCTATAATCAATTTATGGCCAATACCGGTACGTTGACTGCGACTATGCACTAATAGTTTTTGTACTTCAGCGCGATTTAAGCCATTCGACTTTTGGCAAAGGTCTAATTGAATAGTACCTGTAACACCTATCTCATCGCGGGCTATCCACAATAACAGCGTCCCTTTAGCGATAGCGGGGCGAAGGCTCTGAACGTAATTTTCAGCTTCTTCCTGAGATAGGGAGCGTGTGTTGTAGCCAATTGAAGCTCCATGAGAAACAGCATCGATTAATAATTTTGCCAGTTCGCTCTTGTAAACAGGCAATGTAGCCGCGTTAAGTAGAACTATCTTCATGCTAAATCCTCTCAAAAAACAATAGCTAACATCTTTATACTTAAGCAATAAACGAGCCAAATATTTTGCGGCGCAAATATCCAGCATAGCGTAATGATTTTTAGAGAGGCGCACTGTTTTGGGGCAATGTGCTCTACTTTGGGATGCAAATTTCCATCAGCGATGAAAATTCAACTGGTTAAAGTAGTGGGTGCAAATCGAACTGTTTGTGGTCAATAATACGACTAATACTTAAAAAATGGCCATTTTGTGAGCGAAAGAGTGACTTGTGCAATTTTTTTGTTGCATCATAGGCCAGCTCTACCTAGAATGCGCAGCACTTGATGCCGGCATAGCTCAGTTGGTAGAGCAACTGACTTGTAATCAGTAGGTCCCGAGTTCGACTCTTGGTGCCGGCACCATTCAAGTACTTACAATTAGGTGGGGTTCCCGAGCGGCCAAAGGGAGCAGACTGTAAATCTGCCGTCATCGACTTCGAAGGTTCGAATCCTTCCCCCACCACCATATTTAACCTTGAGTCTCAGGGTGATTCAGAAGAATGACCCTAATACACACTCAAGGCGAGAGCTAAGCTCTCGATGAAGAGTGAAGTGGCCAAGCCCTTCCTTTCAGGTTCTGCAGATTAAGTCAGGTAGCCGAGTTCTAAGATGCGGGCATCGTATAATGGCTATTACCTCAGCCTTCCAAGCTGATGATGTGGGTTCGATTCCCACTGCCCGCTCCAAGATGTGCTGATATGGCTCAGTTGGTAGAGCAGCCCTAGCAAGGGTATGGTCGGCAGTTCAGATATGCCTATCAGCACCATTTCTCATTTTCTCGTTCCCCTGATTTTTCTTTCTGTGTTATGGATTCATCAAGCATGCGCTTGGTTGATGTGGTGAAACCACCGATTCCGTGTCTTAGAGGGACAATCGATGTCTAAAGAAAAGTTTGAACGTACAAAACCGCACGTTAATGTGGGTACTATCGGCCACGTTGACCATGGTAAAACTACCCTAACTGCTGCAATTACTACCGTATTAGCTAAAACTTACGGCGGTAGTGCTCGTGCATTCGACCAGATCGACAACGCTCCGGAAGAGAAGGCCCGTGGTATCACCATCAACACATCACATGTTGAATATGACACCCCATCGCGCCACTACGCGCACGTTGATTGCCCAGGCCATGCTGACTACGTCAAAAACATGATCACGGGTGCTGCACAGATGGACGGCGCGATCCTAGTTGTTGCTGCCACTGATGGTCCAATGCCTCAGACCCGTGAGCACATCCTATTGGGTCGTCAGGTTGGTGTTCCTTATATCATCGTATTCATGAACAAATGTGACATGGTTGATGATGAAGAACTGTTGGAACTGGTAGAAATGGAAGTTCGTGAACTTCTGTCTACTTATGATTTCCCTGGCGACGACCTACCCGTCGTTCGTGGTTCTGCGCTGAAAGCGTTGGAAGGTGAAGCTGAATGGGAAGCAAAAATCCTCGAACTGGCTGGGTTCTTGGATTCTTACATTCCAGAACCAGAACGTGCGATTGATAAGCCATTCCTGCTGCCTATCGAAGACGTATTCTCTATCTCTGGCCGTGGTACTGTTGTAACGGGTCGTGTAGAGCGCGGTATCGTCAAAGTTGGCGAGGAAATTGAGATCGTTGGTATTATTGATACCATTAAAACAACTTGTACTGGCGTTGAGATGTTCCGCAAACTGCTGGATGAAGGTCGTGCAGGTGAGAACGTGGGTGTCCTACTGCGTGGCACTAAGCGTGACGATGTTCAGCGTGGTCAAGTATTGGCTAAACCGGGCTCAATCAAACCACATACTAAATTTGAATCAGAAGTTTATATTCTGAGCAAAGAAGAAGGTGGCCGCCATACACCATTCTTCAAAGGCTACCGTCCTCAGTTCTACTTCCGTACCACTGACGTTACAGGTACCATAGAACTGCCTGACGGTGTTGAGATGGTTATGCCAGGTGACAACATCAACATGGTTGTTAATCTGATAGCACCTATCGCAATGGATGATGGTCTGCGCTTCGCTATTCGTGAAGGCGGCCGTACTGTAGGTGCTGGCGTTGTTGCAAAAGTCATTGAATAAGATTTGACGCGACATGCGATAAAAGGGCATCATTTGATGCCCTTTTTCTACGTTGTCATACTAGAACCTATCTCATCAGTAGTTTTTTATCATAATTACCGGTGAGATGGGCTCTGGAAGTACAGCGAATAGTGCTGAATGGTGCCGATTAGAGAATCATTAGAGCATCCTTCGGCTTGGTTTGCTTTGCGATGCGAAGCAAAGTTGTTTGTTCTGAATCATAGTGACAGGTTGGTTTATGAGTGCGAATACCGAGGCTCCAGGGAGCGGACGCGGCCTGGAAACGGCTAAATGGCTAATCGTTGCTGTATTATTAGTTGCAGCTATCGTTGGAAATTATTATTACCGTGATTTCAGCTTGCCGCTGCGTGCGTTGGCAGTTGTAGTAATTATCGCTGTTGCCGGTGCTGTTGCACTGATGACGGCAAAAGGTAAAGCCACTGTAGCGTTTGCTCGTGAAGCGCGCACAGAAGTACGTAAAGTGATTTGGCCTACCCGTCAGGAAACGCTGCACACAACATTAATCGTTGCTGCGGTAACTGCTGTAATGTCACTGATTCTATGGGGGCTGGATGGTATTCTGGTCCGCTTGGTATCGTTTATTACTGGCCTGAGGTTCTAAGATGTCTGAAGCACCAAAAAAGCGTTGGTACGTCGTTCAGGCGTTTTCCGGTTTTGAAGGCCGTGTAGCTCAATCGCTGCGCGAGCACATCAAGTTACATGACATGGAAGAGCTGTTTGGCGAAGTCATGGTTCCAACGGAAGAAGTCGTCGAAATTCGTGGTGGTCAACGCCGCAAAAGTGAACGCAAATTCTTCCCAGGCTATGTACTGGTCCAGATGGTGATGAACGATGCCAGCTGGCACCTAGTGCGTAGTGTGCCACGTGTCATGGGCTTTATCGGTGGTACATCCGATCGCCCTGCACCAATCAGCGATAAAGAAGTTGATGCGATCATGAATCGCCTTCAGCAAGTGGGTGATAAGCCCCGTCCTAAAACGCTGTTTGAACCAGGTGAGCTGGTACGTGTTAGCGATGGTCCGTTTGCTGACTTTAACGGTGTTGTTGAAGAAGTTGATTATGAAAAGAGCCGCTTAAAAGTGTCTGTTTCCATTTTTGGTCGTGCAACACCGGTCGAACTTGATTTCAGTCAAGTAGAAAAAGGCTGATTCATTTTTCAGCAGTGGTTGAAATTTGAGTCTTGTCTTAGGCGCGAAATTACAATATAATTTCGCGCCTTTTGTTTTTAGATGTCTTGCTTTTGTCATCCGTGGCAACTTATTTCATAGTAAATAATAGCGAGACAAAACACGGGGAGCCTCAAACGAGGCGATATCACCCAAATCGAGGAAATCGTAAATGGCTAAGAAAGTACAAGCCTATGTCAAGCTGCAAGTAGCAGCTGGTATGGCGAACCCAAGTCCACCAGTTGGTCCAGCTTTGGGTCAACAAGGTGTTAACATCATGGAATTCTGTAAGGCGTTCAATGCTAAGACTGAAAGCATTGAGAAAGGTCTGCCGATCCCTGTTGTTATTACTGTTTATTCTGACCGCTCATTCACTTTCGTTACTAAAACCCCGCCAGCAGCAGTTCTGCTGAAAAAAGCGGCAGGTATTAAGTCTGGTTCTGGCAAGCCGAACAAAGACAAAGTAGGGACTGTGACCAGTGCTCAGGTTCGTGAAATCGCAGAAACCAAAGCTGCGGATATGACTGGTGCTTCAATTGACGACATGATGCGTTCAATCGAAGGTACTGCTCGTTCCATGGGCCTGGTAGTGGAGGGTTAATAAATGGCTAAGCTGACCAAGCGCATGCGCGTGATCCGTGACAAAGTTGATGTTACTAAGCAATACGATATCAACGAAGCTGTTGCCCTGCTGAAAGAGCTGGCTACTGCTAAATTCGTAGAAAGCGTGGACGTTGCCGTTAATCTCGGTATCGATGCACGTAAATCTGACCAGAACGTTCGTGGTGCAACTGTGTTGCCACATGGTACTGGCCGTTCAGTACGTGTTGCTGTTTTCGCTCAGGGTGCAAACGCTGAAGCTGCGAAAGAAGCAGGCGCTGAATTGGTAGGTATGGAAGACCTGGCTGATCAAATCAAGAAAGGCGAAATGAACTTCGACGTTGTTATTGCTTCCCCAGATGCAATGCGCGTTGTTGGTCAATTGGGCCAAATCTTAGGTCCACGTGGCCTGATGCCAAACCCTAAAGTGGGTACTGTTACTCCTAACGTTGCTGAAGCTGTTAAGAATGCTAAAGCTGGTCAGGTTCGTTATCGTAACGACAAAAACGGTATTATCCACACTACCATTGGTAAAGTTGACTTCGACGCAGATAAGTTGAAAGAAAACTTAGAATCTCTGGTTGTTGCGCTGAAGCGTGCTAAACCTGCTACAGCGAAAGGCGTTTATATCAAGAAAATCAGCCTGTCCACCACTATGGGTGCTGGCGTTGCTATTGATCAAAGCGGCCTGACTGCAGTAGTGAACTAATCACTAATTGCTTTTATCGCTTTACGTGGGCGTAAGGTTTGTCTAGAATCTTACGCCCATGCTTCTGTTGAAGGTGTTTTTCTCAGCAGAAAACAGAATTTTTCGGTTGGAGCTTGGCCTTATCCAAGCCTCCGTCCAAGACCGCAGGTGTTCCGCAAAGAACTTAATTTCCTGCGTAGACGGTGACAGAACCTAAAGAAATTTTTTCGTTTTTTTTATAAAGAATTGAAAAGAATAGTCTTTGCTGGATTCTGCTCACCGTGTTTCAACGCCCATTCACTGCATTTTGTGGTGCTTTGGGTGACGTGAGTTCCGGGGAATAACTCCCCGGTTAATCCAGGAGCAAGAACTAATGGCACTAAATCTTCAAGGCAAACAAGCGATTGTTGCTGAAGTTAAAGAAGTAGCCAAAGGTGCGCTGTCTGCGGTTGTTGCGGATTCTCGTGGCGTTACCGTTGATAAAATGACTGAACTGCGTAAAGCAGGTCGTGAAGCAGGCGTTCACATGCAAGTTGTTCGTAACACCTTGCTGCGTCGCATTGTTGAAGGCACTCCATTCGAATGCCTGAAAGACACGTTTGTTGGTCCAACCTTGATTGCATTCTCTACTGAGCACCCGGGCGCAGCTGCTCGTTTGTTCAAAGCATTTGCTAAAGATAATGCAAAATTTGAGGTTAAAGCAGCAGCCTTTGAAGGCGAGTTAATCCCTGCGGCTCAAATCGACCGCCTGGCAACTCTGCCGACCTACGAAGAAGCAATCGCACGTCTGATGGGAACCATGAAAGAAGCCGCTGCTGGCAAATTGGTTCGTACACTGGCTGCGCTGCGTGACCAGAAAGAAGCTGAAGCGGCATAATTGCCCTCACTTTTTTAGTCATTGCTTTTTAACGTATTAACTATTTCTGTATTTTAGGAACACTTGTTATGTCAACTATCACTAAAGACCAAATTCTGGAAGGCGTTGCAGCTCTGTCTGTAATGGAAATCGTTGAACTGATCTCTGCTATGGAAGAGAAATTCGGCGTTTCAGCTGCTGCTGTTGCTGCAGGTCCTGCTGCTGCTGCTGAAGCTGTAGAAGAACAAACTGAGTTCAACGTTGTTCTGGCTTCATTCGGCGACAACAAAGTTGCAGTAATCAAAGCTGTTCGCGGCGCAACTGGCCTGGGCTTGAAAGAAGCTAAAGACCTGGTTGAATCTGCACCTGCAGTTCTGAAAGAAGGCGTGAACAAAGATGAAGCTGAAAGCCTGAAGAAAGAACTCGAAGCAGCTGGTGCTGCTGTTGAGATCAAGTAATCTAAGCTTTGAGTTTGCAGCCTAACTTATAGGCTGATGGCTGGTGACTTTTTAGTCATCAGCCTTTTTGCGCTGTAGGGCGTTAGTCGCATTTCACACTGTTTAGCGGCTGACTAACCCCCAATATTCCTTTCTATTGACGACTTAATATACTGCGTTCTCAGCTACGACCCACTCGGGTAGCTCGGTAGTCAAAGTATCGCGATGAAATGATTTAAGAGTGATAGGAAAGAGTATTCCGAGAGGTGTTTCGACTTCTCATTCAAAATAATAGTGTTGCATGACCTGTCCTAATGTTAGGGCGGACAGAGTGGGTCACTGATCAGCGAGCTGAGGAACCCTATGGTTTACTCCTATACCGAGAAAAAACGTATTCGTAAGGATTTTGGTAAACGTCCACAAGTCTTGGACATACCTTATCTCCTTTCTATTCAACTTGACTCGTTCCAGAAGTTCATCGAGCAAGATCCCGAAGGGCAGCACGGCCTAGAAGCAGCATTCCGTTCTGTTTTTCCAATCCAGAGCTACAGCGGCAATTCGGAGCTGCAATACGTTAGCTACCGTCTTGGTGAGCCTGTATTTGACGTCAAAGAGTGCCAGATCCGTGGTGTGACTTATTCCGCACCGCTGCGCGTTAAATTACGCCTGGTTATCTATGAGCGCGAAGCTCCGGAAGGTACGGTTAAAGACATCAAAGAACAAGAAGTCTACATGGGTGAAATTCCACTCATGACCGATAACGGTACCTTTGTCATTAACGGTACTGAGAGGGTTATCGTATCTCAGCTGCACCGTAGTCCTGGCGTATTCTTTGACAGCGATAAGGGTAAAACCCATTCATCGGGTAAAGTGCTGTATAACGCACGTATCATCCCTTACCGCGGTTCATGGTTAGATTTCGAGTTTGACCCGAAAGATAACCTGTTTGTCCGTATCGACCGTCGTCGTAAATTGCCTGCAACTATCATTCTGCGTGCATTGAATTTCACCACCCCACAGATCTTGGATCTGTTCTTTGACAAAGTGGTCTTTGAAATTCGTGACAACAAGCTGCAGATGGAATTGGTTCCAGAGCGTCTGCGCGGTGAAACGGCATCCTTTGATATTGAAGCGAATGGCAAGATTTACGTCGAGAAAGCGCGTCGTATTACTGCTCGCCATATTCGCCAGCTTGAAAAAGACGGCATTGATCGCATCGAAGTTCCGGTTGAATACATTGCCGGTAAAGTCGTCGCAAAAGACTATATCGATGAGAACACTGGCGAACTGATCTGTGCAGCCAACATGGAGCTGTCACTGGATCTGTTGGCTAAGCTGAGCCAGTCTGGCCACAAGCAAATCGAAACATTGTTCACCAACGACTTGGATCACGGTGCTTATATCTCCGAGACCCTGCGTGTTGACCCAACTAGCGATCGTCTTAGCGCTTTGGTTGAGATTTACCGCATGATGCGTCCTGGTGAGCCGCCAACACGTGAAGCAGCTGAAAATCTGTTCGAGAACTTGTTCTTCTCTGAAGACCGCTATGACTTGTCTGCGGTTGGCCGGATGAAGTTCAACCGTTCCCTGCTGCGTGACGAGATCGAAGGTTCCGGTATCCTGAGCAAAGAAGACATCACTGAAGTGATGAAAAAGCTTATCGATATCCGTAACGGTAAAGGCGAAGTGGATGATATCGACCACTTAGGCAACCGTCGTATTCGTTCTGTTGGTGAAATGGCTGAAAACCAGTTCCGCGTAGGTCTGGTTCGTGTTGAGCGTGCAGTTAAAGAGCGTTTGTCTCTGGGTGACCTCGACACATTGATGCCACAGGACATGATCAACGCCAAGCCAATTTCGGCAGCGGTGAAAGAGTTCTTTGGTTCTAGCCAATTGTCACAATTTATGGACCAGAACAACCCGTTGTCTGAAATCACGCATAAGCGTCGTATTTCTGCATTGGGCCCGGGCGGTTTGACCCGTGAACGTGCTGGCTTTGAAGTTCGAGACGTTCATCCGACTCACTATGGTCGTGTATGTCCAATCGAAACGCCAGAAGGTCCAAACATCGGTCTGATCAACTCCTTGTCTGTATACGCACAGACTAACGAGTATGGTTTCCTGGAAACGCCATATCGTCGCGTGCGTGACGGTCTGGTGACTGATGAAATCAACTATCTGTCTGCTATTGAAGAAGGCAACTTCGTTATCGCTCAGGCGAACTCCAACTTGGACGAAGATGGCCGCTTCATTGAAGACTTAGTCACTTGTCGTAGCAAAGGCGAATCAAGCCTGTTCAGCCGCGATCAAGTTGACTACATGGACGTTTCCACTCAACAGGTGGTGTCCGTTGGTGCTTCTCTGATTCCATTCTTGGAACACGATGACGCCAACCGTGCCTTGATGGGTGCGAACATGCAACGTCAGGCAGTTCCAACTCTACGTGCTGATAAGCCGTTAGTAGGGACTGGTATGGAACGTGCGGTAGCTGTTGACTCAGGGGTAACCTCTGTAGCCAAGCGTGGCGGTACTGTTCAGTACGTTGATGCATCCCGTATCGTTATCAAAGTTAACGAAGACGAGATGTACCCAGGCGAAGCAGGCATTGATATTTATAACCTGACCAAATACACCCGTTCTAACCAGAACACCTGTATCAACCAGATGCCGTGTGTCAATCTGGGTGAGCCAATCGAGCGCGGCGACGTGCTGGCAGATGGCCCATCAACAGATTTGGGCGAACTGGCATTGGGTCAGAACATGCGCGTAGCGTTCATGCCTTGGAACGGTTACAACTTCGAAGACTCCATTTTAGTCTCCGAGCGCGTGGTGCAAGAAGATCGCTTCACAACCATTCATATTCAGGAATTGGCATGTGTGTCTCGTGACACCAAGTTAGGGCCTGAAGAGATCACTGCTGACATCCCTAACGTGGGTGAAGCTGCGCTCTCCAAATTGGATGAATCCGGTATCGTGTATATCGGTGCTGAAGTGACTGGCGGCGATATTCTGGTCGGTAAAGTGACACCTAAAGGTGAAACTCAGCTGACCCCAGAAGAGAAGCTGTTACGTGCGATCTTCGGTGAGAAAGCGTCTGATGTTAAAGACTCTTCTCTGCGTGTACCAAACGGTGTTTCCGGTACGGTTATTGACGTGCAGGTCTTTACTCGCGATGGCGTAGAAAAAGATAAGCGTGCGTTAGAAATCGAAGAAATGCAGTTGAAGCAGGCTAAGAAAGACCTGACTGAAGAATTGCAGATCTTGGAAGCGGGCCTGTTTGCACGTATCCATGCAGTGCTGGTTTCTGGTGGCATTGAAGCTGACAAGCTGAGCAAGTTACCACGTGATCGCTGGCTGGAACTGGGCCTGACCGACGAAGACAAGCAAAACCAACTGGAACAGTTGGCAGAGCAGTACGACGAAATGAAATCCGAATTCGAGAAGAAGATGGATGCCAAGCGTCGTAAGATCACCCAAGGTGATGATTTGGCACCAGGCGTGCTGAAGATCGTCAAGGTGTATCTGGCCGTTAAACGTCAGATTCAACCGGGTGACAAAATGGCCGGTCGTCACGGTAACAAAGGTGTTATCTCCAAGATTAACCCGATCGAAGATATGCCTTACGATGAAAACGGTACGCCGGTAGACATCGTTCTGAACCCGCTGGGCGTACCATCGCGTATGAACATCGGTCAGATTTTGGAAACCCACTTAGGGATGGCAGCGAAAGGCATTGGCGAGAAAATCAACGCCATGCTGAAAAAGCAGGAAGAAGTTGCCAAACTGCGTGAGTTTATCCAGAAAGCCTACGATCTGGGTGACAACGTTTGTCAGAAAGTTGATCTGAGCACCTTCACCGATGACGAAGTTATGCGTCTGGCTGAAAACCTGAAAAAAGGTATGCCAATCGCAACGCCAGTCTTCGATGGTGCCAAAGAGACTGAAATCAAGGAACTGTTAAAGCTGGGTGGCCTGCCAACTTCTGGTCAGATTACTCTGTTTGACGGCCGTACCGGTGAGCAGTTCGAGCGCCAGGTTACTGTCGGCTACATGTATATGCTGAAACTGAACCACTTGGTTGATGACAAAATGCATGCGCGTTCTACCGGTTCTTACAGCCTGGTTACTCAGCAGCCGCTGGGTGGTAAGGCTCAGTTCGGTGGTCAGCGCTTCGGTGAGATGGAAGTGTGGGCGTTGGAAGCTTATGGCGCCGCGTACACATTGCAGGAAATGCTTACCGTCAAGTCCGACGATGTAAACGGCCGTACCAAGATGTACAAAAACATCGTGGATGGCGATCACCGTATGGAACCAGGCATGCCGGAATCCTTCAACGTATTGTTGAAAGAGATCCGCTCGCTGGGCATCAATATCGAGCTGGAAGAAGAGTAATCTTCTCCAGACAGCAAGCTCTCATAGCCGGGAGTTTGCTGGTGGTTCGCACTGGTCACAGGGGCGCTCAAACCTAGGTTTTTATATTCTTAGGTTTGGGTGCCTATCAGGTCTAACTCCGACAGGAGCCAATCCGTGAAAGACTTATTAAAGTTTCTGAAAGCGCAAACTAAGACCGAAGAGTTTGATGCGATCAAAATTGCTCTGGCATCGCCAGACATGATCCGTTCTTGGTCGTTCGGCGAAGTGAAAAAGCCGGAAACCATTAACTACCGTACGTTCAAACCAGAACGTGACGGCCTTTTCTGCGCCCGTATCTTTGGCCCAGTAAAAGATTACGAATGCCTGTGCGGTAAGTACAAGCGTTTGAAACACCGCGGTGTTATCTGTGAGAAATGCGGCGTTGAAGTGACTCAAACTAAAGTACGCCGTGAGCGTATGGGTCACATCGAACTGGCTTCTCCAACTGCGCACATCTGGTTCCTGAAATCCTTGCCTTCGCGCATCGGTTTGCTGCTGGATATGCCATTACGTGACATCGAACGTGTTCTGTACTTCGAATCCTATGTGGTTATCGAAGGCGGCATGACCAACCTAGAACGTCGCCAGATCCTGACTGAAGAGCAGTATCTGGATGCGTTGGAAGAGTTTGGTGATGAGTTCGACGCGAAAATGGGCGCCGAAGCTATCCAAGCCTTGTTGAAAAACATGGATCTGGAAGCTGAGTGCGAGATCCTGCGCGAAGAATTGAACGAAACAAATTCTGAAACCAAGCGTAAGAAGCTGACCAAGCGTATCAAGCTGCTGGAAGCGTTTGTCCAATCTGGTAACAAGCCAGAGTGGATGATCCTGACCGTGCTGCCTGTGTTGCCGCCAGATCTGCGTCCATTGGTTCCATTGGATGGCGGTCGCTTTGCGACTTCTGATCTGAACGATTTGTATCGTCGCGTGATCAACCGTAACAACCGTCTGAAGCGCCTGCTGGACTTGGCTGCACCTGACATCATCGTACGTAACGAAAAGCGTATGCTGCAAGAAGCAGTAGATGCATTGCTGGATAACGGCCGTCGCGGTCGTGCAATTACCGGCTCTAACAAGCGTCCGTTGAAGTCACTGGCTGACATGATCAAAGGTAAGCAAGGTCGTTTCCGTCAGAACTTGCTGGGTAAACGTGTTGACTACTCAGGCCGTTCGGTTATTACCGTAGGTCCATACCTGCGTCTGCATCAGTGCGGTCTGCCGAAGAAAATGGCTCTTGAGCTGTTCAAACCGTTCATTTACGGCAAGCTGGAACTGCGTGGTCTTGCGACTACCATCAAAGCAGCCAAGAAAATGGTTGAACGTGAAGAAGCGGTTGTTTGGGATATCTTGGATGAAGTTATCCGTGAACACCCAGTGCTGCTGAACCGTGCACCAACCCTTCACCGTTTGGGTATCCAAGCGTTTGAACCGGTTCTGATCGAAGGTAAGGCAATCCAGTTGCACCCATTGGTTTGTGCGGCATATAACGCCGACTTCGATGGTGACCAAATGGCTGTTCACGTACCGCTAACACTGGAAGCTCAGTTAGAAGCGCGTGCGTTAATGATGTCTACCAACAACATTCTGTCACCAGCGAACGGCGAGCCAATCATCGTTCCTTCACAGGACGTTGTATTGGGTCTGTATTACATGACCCGTGACTGTGTTAACGCCAAAGGCGAAGGCATGGTTCTGACTGGCCCGAAAGAAGCTGAGCGTATTTACCGCGCTGGCCTAGCATCTTTGCATGCACGGGTAAAAGTCCGTATTACTGAAGAAATCCGTAATATCGAAGGCGAAAGTACAACACGCACCAGCATTATCGATACGACTATCGGCCGTGCCATTTTGTGGATGATTGTCCCGAAAGGCCTGCCTTACTCTATCGTTAACCAACCGTTGGGTAAAAAAGCCATTTCTAAGATGCTGAACACCTGTTACCGCATCTTGGGCTTGAAACCAACCGTTATCTTTGCTGACCAGATCATGTACACCGGTTTTGCTTACGCAGCACGCTCAGGCGCCTCTGTAGGTATCGATGACATGGTTATCCCAGATGCGAAAGCAGGGATCATCGAAGAAGCTGAAACCGAAGTTGCCGAGATTCAGGAACAGTTCCAATCCGGTCTGGTGACTGCGGGTGAACGTTATAACAAAGTGATCGATATCTGGGCTGCGGCTAACGAACGTGTTGCTAAAGCGATGATGGATAACTTGTCTGTCGAAGACGTCGTCAACAGTAAAGGCGAAGTTGAGCAGCAGGTTTCCTTCAACAGCATCTTTATGATGGCCGACTCCGGTGCGCGTGGTTCTGCAGCACAGATTCGTCAGCTAGCTGGGATGCGTGGCCTGATGGCTAAACCAGATGGCTCGATCATTGAAACGCCAATCACCGCGAACTTCCGTGAAGGGTTGAACGTACTTCAGTACTTCATCTCAACGCACGGTGCTCGTAAAGGTTTGGCGGATACCGCATTGAAGACTGCGAACTCCGGTTACCTGACTCGTCGTTTGGTTGACGTGGCACAGGATCTGGTTGTGACTGAAGATGACTGTGGTACTCATAACGGTATCGTTATGACACCAGTTATCGAAGGTGGTGATGTTAAAGAGCCACTGCGCGATCGCGTTCTGGGTCGTGTGACCGCTGAAGAAGTTATCAAGCCGGGTACGGCTGATATTCTGGTTCCGCGTAACACCCTGTTGGATGAAAAATGGTGTGATCTGTTAGAAGATAACTCCGTCGACAGCGTCAAAGTTCGTTCAGTTGTAAGCTGTGAAACCGATTTCGGTGTGTGTGCTAACTGCTATGGTCGCGACCTGGCACGTGGTCACATCATCAACAAAGGTGAAGCAGTGGGTGTTATTGCAGCACAGTCCATCGGTGAGCCAGGTACACAGCTTACGATGCGTACGTTCCACATCGGTGGTGCGGCATCTCGTGCGGCAGCAGAATCCAGCATTCAGGTTAAGAACAAAGGCACGCTGAAACTGAGCAACGTCAAGTTCGTGACCAATGCAGCAGGCAAGCTGGTTATTACTTCTCGTAATACTGAGCTGAAGCTGATCGACGAATTCGGTCGGACTAAAGAAAGCTACAAAGTGCCTTATGGTGCCGTAATGGGCAAAGGCGATGGTGCAGAAGTTCAGGGCGGCGAAACCGTTGCTAACTGGGATCCGCACATCATGCCAGTTGTGACCGAAGTGAGTGGCTTCATTCGCTTTGCGGACATGGTTGACGGCCAGACCATTACTCGCCAGACCGACGAACTGACTGGTTTGTCTTCTCTGGTGGTTCTGGATTCAGCAGAGCGTACCGGTAGCGGTAAAGACCTGCGTCCAGCACTGAAAATTGTTGATGCCAAAGGCAACGACGTATTGATCCCAGGTACTGATATGCCTGCTCAATACTTCCTGCCAGGTAAAGCGATTGTACAGTTGGAAGACGGCATTCAGATCGGCGCAGGTGATACCTTGGCGCGTATTCCGCAAGAATCAAGCGGTACCAAGGATATTACCGGTGGTCTGCCACGTGTTGCTGACTTGTTCGAAGCACGTCGTCCGAAAGAGCCTGCAATCCTGGCTGAAATCAGCGGGATCATCTCGTTCGGTAAAGAGACCAAAGGCAAGCGTCGTTTGGTGATCTCACCGTTGGATGGTAGCGATGCATACGAAGAGATGATTCCGAAATGGCGTCAGCTCAACGTGTTCGAAGGTGAAATTGTAGAACGCGGTGACGTGGTCTCCGACGGCCCAGAATCTCCACATGACATTCTGCGTCTTCGTGGTGTTCACGCGGTTACCCGTTACATCACCAACGAAGTGCAGGAAGTTTACCGTCTGCAAGGCGTTAAGATTAACGATAAACACATCGAAGTTATCGTTCGTCAGATGTTGCGTAAAGGCACCATCGTTGACGCTGGTGGCACCGACTTCCTGGAAGGCGAGCAGGCAGAAATGTCTCGCGTTAAAATCGCTAACCGTCAGCTGGCAGCAGAAGGCAAAATTGAGGCTACGTTCACACGTGACCTGCTGGGTATCACCAAGGCATCCTTGGCGACCGAGTCCTTTATCTCTGCAGCGTCGTTCCAGGAAACCACGCGCGTTCTTACTGAAGCGGCAGTTGCCGGTAAACGTGATGAACTGCGCGGCCTGAAAGAGAACGTTATCGTGGGCCGTCTGATTCCAGCCGGTACCGGTTACGCATATCATCAGGATCGTGCGCGCCGTAAAGCGCTGGGTGAAGTGCCTGTTGTTCCGCAAGTTAGCGCGGATGAAGCAACAGCTAACTTGGCTGAATTGCTTAACGCTGGTTTCGGTAACAGCAAAGACTAATCTCTTTGTTTGTCACCAAGCTAAAAACCGCTCCTTTGGGAGCGGTTTTTTTTTACCGTTTTTCAGTGGGCTGAGTCTCGACTACTGAATTGCTCGACCTAAATGACGATCCCAATCTTTCCAAACAGGTTGTAACCCTGCTTGCGTCAATGCTTGGGCGACTTGCTGCGGAGAGCGATTATCATGGGGAGCGAACTGTTCCAGTTCAGGATGATCGTCAGCATATCCCCCTGGTTGAGTCTTCGATCCTGCACTGACATTATTGATTGCCACGGGAATGACATTGTCGCGGAAGAAGGGGGATTCCCGAGTCGAGAGTGACAATTCCACATCCGGTGCAAACAGACGAAATGCGCAAATCAGTTGCAGTAGCTGCGGCTCACTCATCAGTGATGCTGGCTCAATGCCACCAGCGCAGGGCCGTAACCGTGGGAAAGAGATCGAATAGCGGCTCTGCCAATAGGTTTTTTGCAGATAAAACAGATGTTCTGCCAGCATATAGCAATCCGTTCGCCAACTGTTCGATAGCCCGATCAACGCGCCTAATCCTATCTTATCGATTCCTGCCCGACCTAAGCGGTCAGGGGTCGCCAACCGCCAATGGAAATCTTGCTTATGGCCCCGTAAATGATGCTGCTGATAAGTGGCTGGGTGATAGGTTTCCTGATAAACCATCACGCCATCCAATCCCAGCGTTTTTAATTCTGCATATTCCGCTTCTGCTAGCGGCTGCACTTCCATCATTAACGAACTGAAACGACGACGAATCGCAGGTAAGTGGCGTCGGAAATAGTCCATGCCCACTTTCGCTTGGTGCTCACCGGTGACCAACAGTAGATGTTCGAAACCCAATGCTTTGATAGCTTCACATTCACGGATGATCTCAGCTTCATCCAGTGTTTTACGCTTGATGCGATTGCTCATGGAGAAGCCGCAATAAGTACAATCATTCGCACAGAGATTGGAAAGGTACAGCGGGACATAAAACCCGACAGTATTGCCGAAACGTTGGCGGGTGAGCTGCTGAGCTTTTTGCGCCATCGGCTCCAGATAGGCCAGTGCTGCGGGTGAAATCAGCGCCATCAGATCTTCTCGGTCGGGCTTGGTGCTATTTAACGCCCGTTCGACGTCACGCGCGGTTTTCGCATTGATGCGCAGAGAGATATCGTCCCAATCCAATTGCTGCCAATGAGAACTAAAATCTTCAGGCATGATGATTCTCCTCTAGCTGGCTGAGGAAACCGGTCAGTGGGCTGGTGGCTGTCGCCTGATGTTGTGATTGCCCCAATCCAGCTTGGCGCGCCAGCTCGCCAGATTCTACTGCTAACCGGAAGGCATGGGCCATTTGTACCGGTGAACGTGCAACAGCAATCGCAGTATTCACGAGTACGGCATCTGCTCCCAGTTCTATCGCTTCAACGGCATGACTAGGCGCGCCAATACCTGCATCGACCACCACTGGCACTTTCGTTTGCTCAATAATGATTTGTAGAAAGTCGCGGGTGCGTAAGCCTAAATTTGAACCTATCGGCGCCCCTAGCGGCATCACAGCGGCACAGCCTACCTCCTCCAGCCGTTTACATAATACCGGGTCCGCGCCACAGTAAGGCAACACCACAAAACCGTCTTTCACCAATATTTCAGCGGCTTTCAGAGTTTCTATCGGATCGGGTAGCAGGTACTTCACATCGGGGTGGATCTCGAGTTTCACCCAGTGAGTCCCGAGGGCTTCGCGTGCTAAACGTGCGGCAAACACCGCTTCTTCAGCGGTTTTCGCCCCAGAAGTATTGGGTAGTAAGCGCACACCTAATTGACGCAAGGGGGCCAAAATAGCATCGTTGCCTGATTTCAAGTCAACTCGCTTCATCGCCATGGTAATTAACTGTGAACCTGAAGCCTGTAGTGCTTCGAGCATCAGTGCAGGCGACGAAAATTTTCCCGTGCCGGTAAACAATCTTGAGGTAAATGTGGTATCAGCAATTTTCAACATATCAGCCCCCTGCAATGGCTTGAAACAGCAAAATGTCATCCCCATCCTGTAATAGGTGGTAGTCCCAACTATCACGGGGAATAATGGTTTGATTGATGGCGAGCGCACTGCCAGGCTGGTTGTAACCCAACTGAGTTAATAGCCCATTTACCGTCAACGCGTTATCTAGCTCGATCAATTCATCATTCAGTGAGATTTTCACGTTCTGCCTCCGCAAGCCGGGCAATGGTTGGCTTTGCTGAGTTGTAACGTGCTCCAGCTTTGCTGTTTGCCATCGAATAGCCGCAATTTGCCACTGAGTGCCGAGGGCAGCCCTGCCAGCATTTTGATGGCTTCCAATGCCTGCAATGTTCCGATAACACCCACGACTGGCCCTAACACGCCGGCGGTACGGCAGTTACGCTGCTGTGTTTCTTTGCTGGGATATAAGCAGGCATAGCAACCGTGGGCGTAAGGGGGTTCTATAATGAGCAATTGGCCGCTGAATCCAACGGCACTGCCACTGATCAAGGGTTTGCCTGCTTGGACGCAGGCGGCATTGACCTGATGACGGGTTTCCATGTTGTCGCAACAATCGAGTACCAAATCTGCCGCCGCGACAGCTTCGGTTAAGGTATTGCCCGCCAAACGTTGTTCGAGGGTGATGGCTTCTATCTGCGGGTTTAGACCTTGCAACTGGCGCTGTGCCAATTTGGCTTTGCTTTGGCCAATATCAGCCGTGCGGTAAAGGACCTGACGCTGTAAGTTACTTATTTCCAAGGCATCATCATCGGCTAACCACAACTTTCCTACGCCAGCCGCCGCTAAATAGAGCGCAGCAGGTGAACCAAGCCCCCCGAGACCCACAATCAATACGCTGGCTTGTTTCAGTTTTTGCTGCCCGTCGGGGCCGATATCCTCCAGCAACAGTTGGCGGCTGTAGCGTAGAAAATCTCTATCACTCAATGCGTTATCATGCATAAGCTATCTCCTTACCTTCGACCAGTCGCAATAACTGTGCTGTGGCATGCTGCCAATCTGCGGCTTGAGTGATGGCACTGACCACCGCAACGCTCCCCACACCGCTGGCGACAACGTCAGGCACGCGCTCCAAACTGATGCCACCAATGGCAACCGTAGGGTAATCAGGTGTATTGATCACTTGCCGCGTTAATGCGGCTATACCTTGCGGAGAAGAGGGCATCTGCTTGGTTTGGGTAGGGAAAATATGGCCGAGAGCAATATAAGAAGGGCGTAACTCACGGGCCAGCGCCAGTTCCTGTTCATCGTGGGTGGAGACACCAAGGCGTAATCCGGCCTGCTGAATAGCGGCTAAATCGGCAATCTCAAGATCCTCTTGCCCGAGGTGAACCCCATATGCGCCGTGCTTAATGGCGAGCCGCCAGTAATCATTGATAAATAATCGTGCGTTATAGCGTTTACCCAACTCAATGGCAGCGGCAATATCCTGCTCCACCTGCTTATCATCTAAATCTTTGATGCGCAGTTGGATAGTCGTCACGCCACTGGCGAGTAATCGAGTGATCCAGACCAAGGAATCCACCACTGGATACAACCCTAGACGGTGCTCAGTTGCGGCAAAAGGAGCATCAAGCTTGTTCATCGTTAACCTCTGTCTGCCGGATACTCGCGCTGTGATACAACTCGCTGCCACGAGAGCGGAACTCAGCTGACATCTTTTCCATGCCAGATTGCTGAATCTGGATAGGTTGAGCTTGGGTTTCCTGTGTAGCCCGTTCTTGATTAGCGGCCTGTTCTTGCCTAGCCGCTTGTTCTTGCGTAGCAGCATAGTCGCGTACTTCTTGCGAGATTTTCATTGAGCAGAATTTTGGGCCGCACATTGAGCAGAAATGGGCCACTTTACCGGACTCTTGCGGCAAGGTTTCATCGTGATAAGCGCGTGCAGTTTCAGGATCGAGAGCCAGATTAAATTGATCTTCCCAGCGGAATTCAAAACGGGCTTTGGACATGGCGTTATCGCGGATCTGCGCGCCAGGATGCCCTTTGGCCAGATCGGCGGCATGAGCGGCTATTTTGTAAGTGATGAGTCCCTGTTTTACATCGTCTTTATTCGGCAGACCAAGATGCTCTTTCGGTGTGACATAACACAACATGGCACAACCAAACCAACCGATCATGGCCGCACCAATACCTGAGGTGAAGTGATCGTAACCCGGTGCGATATCCGTCGTGAGCGGGCCTAAGGTATAAAAAGGCGCTTCGTGACAGTGCTCAAGCTCTTCAGTCATATTGCGACGGATCATTTGCATGGGAACATGACCCGGCCCTTCGATCATCACCTGAACATCGTATTCCCACGCGATCTTGGTCAATTCACCCAAGGTATGCAATTCGGCGAACTGGGCTTCGTCATTGGCATCTTGAATAGAACCTGGACGTAAGCCATCACCCAGTGATAATGAAACGTCGTAGGCTGCGCAAATTTGGCAGATTTCACGGAAATGCTGATACAGGAAGTTTTCCTGATGATGGGAAAGGCACCATTTCGCCATAATGGAACCACCGCGAGAAACGATGCCGGTCAAACGTTTTGCGGTCATCGGCACATAACGCAGTAACACACCGGCGTGGATGGTAAAATAGTCCACCCCTTGTTCCGCCTGCTCTAGCAAAGTATCGCGGAACATTTCCCACGTTAAATTCTCGGCAACACCATTCACTTTTTCTAATGCCTGATAGATAGGCACGGTGCCGATGGGGACTGGGCTATTACGTAGAATCCATTCACGGGTTTCATGAATATAGCGGCCCGTAGACAAATCCATCACGGTATCGGCCCCCCAGCGCGTTGACCAAACCAATTTCTCCACCTCTTCTTCGATGGAGGAGGTCACGGCCGAGTTACCGATATTGGCGTTCACTTTGACCAAGAAGTTTCGACCAATAATCATGGGTTCGGCTTCTGGGTGATTAATATTGGCGGGGATGATGGCGCGGCCTGCGGCAACTTCTTGGCGCACGAATTCTGCTGTGATGTTATCCGGCAAGTTGGCCCCAAAATTTTGCCCAGGATGCTGGTGGCGCAGGACTTCCCCGCGAATCCTTTCACGCCCCATATTTTCGCGAATAGCGATAAACTCCATTTCTGGTGTGGCAATACCCGCCCGAGCGTAATGAAGTTGGGTAACGCATTTGCCATCGATGGCTTTTTGCGGACGTGGTAGGTGCTCAAAGCGCAAATGATCTAGACCTTCATCAGCCAAGCGCTGTTGAGTAAAGCCTGAACTGACCGTGCTCAGTGCTTCGGTATCTTGACGATCCGCTATCCAGCTAGCACGCAATTTGGGCAGGCCGGCGTGGACATCGAGCTTAGCGAGCGGGTCGCCATAGGGGCCAGAGGTGTCGTAAACCGGGATAGCTTCATTGTCTTCGTAGCGAGGATCATCTTTGCCGCCGCCGATCAACGTTGGGCTAAGCTGGATCTCGCGCATGGGAACCTGAATATCAGGTCGCGAGCCTTGTAAATAGATTCGTTGAGAGTTGGGGAAGGTCACTCCTTGCAAAGTATCAATAAATTGCTGAGCTTCTTCACGCTGTACTTTACGCGGACGTGACGGGTTTTTAACGGTGGATGACATTGTATTTTTAGACATAGCAAATTCCTACCAGTGTGGTGTAGAGGGAAAATTGCTTGTCTGGAGCTTGGCGGGAGTAACGATGTTGGCCAGTAACCGGTAGCCACCTGTGAAGGGAGAATGCCGGGTCTGTAGCGATAAATTACTCTTGTTCCCTTCGCGGGTACTAACCCGATCAGGTTCCGCGGATCCCGAATTAACGGTCTCAGCCTGCGTCTGCTTTTAAAAACCTACGCTAGGCACTCCGACAAGAGCTTTGAGTATATGAGGTTATTTTAAAACTACAATAGTCGATCCAAATCTATTCGGTTAATTCGCTCGGCTCTCTTTATTTTCCGGTTGAGCCGCTTGCCAAGACTCTGCAGCCCATTTAATCAGTTGATCTTCTAGCTGGAAGCGAGCGTCGAGGGCTTCACCGATATCGGATAATGCCTGCTGAAACTCGGTGCAGCTATCATCATCGATCTCAATGTTTGAGTAGCGATCATGGAAAGACATGATCGTTTGAGTGTTGTTTTTTAATGCGGGATAGACTTTGGTGGTCAGCGCCATTCTCGGGCTAGACTCGCCTTCTACTTGCTTGATAATTCTGTCGTAGATGTGAAAATGACCCGAAGAAAGATAATCCACCAAATTATGGCAAAAGTTCTCCAGCGCTTTTTCATTTAGCGGGGTATGCTTTTCTTTTTGTGGCTTAATACCGATCACTGTGCAATATGAAACTAAGAGTTCTTTACGCGCATGAAGCCATTGATCTATTAATTCGTTACTGCCGCCAACGCGTTGAGTCAGGCTTTCCAGTCGATTTAGCATGAACGACTCCGTGATGTAATAATGAGTTACAAAAAAGTAACAAGCCAGTTTCTAGATTGCCAGTGAAGTCGAGGTTGTGCAACAACGATATGGAACTACAACTTACAGGTAAAGAAAGTGGCTGGTGGATTGTCAGCCATGAAAACAGATTATGGTTACCGAAAGGTGAACTGCCTAAAGGGAATGCAGCCAATTGGTTGCTACAGGGAGCAACCGCTAGACAGATTGGTGAATGGCAAGGGGAGGCTGTTTGGCTGATCCGCCAGAATATGCCCACTGAGATGGGGTCAGTACGCCAATTGCTGGATATCGATCGCGGATTGTTCCAATTGGCTGGCCGAGGTGTGCAGTTGGCAGAGTTTTATCGCTCTCACCGCTATTGCGGTTATTGCGGCCATCAAATGCATGCCAGCCGCACCGAATGGGCTTGCTTGTGTAATCACTGCCGAGAACGTTATTACCCGCAAATCGCCCCTTGTGTGATTGTTGCCATCCGTCGCGGTGATGAAATCTTATTGGCACAGCATGTACGGCATCGTGGCGGTATCAATACCGTGTTAGCGGGTTTTGTGGAAGTCGGTGAGACACTCGAGCAAGCGGTGTCGCGCGAAGTGTTAGAAGAAAGCAATATCCACATAAAGAATCTGCGCTATGTGACCTCACAGCCTTGGCCGTTCCCACACTCGCTCATGATGGCGTTTATGGCGGAGTACGACAGCGGTGAATTGCGGCATGATCCGAAAGAACTGCTGAATGCGGGTTGGTATCGTTACGATCAATTACCGCTACTGCCACCGCCAGGCACCGTGGCTCGCAGGTTGATTGAGGATACGGTCGCCTTGTGCCGCCGCGAGCAGGAAAGCTGAATCCGGCATGCTACAATGCCGCTCAATAAAAGGCTGTCGCTAAATAAGAGACTGTCGCTCAATAAAAAATCGCTGCTAAATGATTGATGGCCGCTAGATGACTAAGGGAGCACCACCATGAATGAATTGAAAAACGATCGCTATCTGCGGGCTTTACTGCGCCAGCCGGTAGATGTGACGCCAGTATGGATGATGCGCCAAGCAGGCCGCTATTTGCCAGAATATAAAGCTACCCGTGCTGTGGCGGGGGATTTTATGTCGCTGTGCAAAAATGCCGAGTTAGCCTGTGAAGTGACAATGCAGCCATTGCGTCGTTATCCTCTGGATGCAGCGATTCTGTTTTCAGACATTCTGACCATCCCTGACGCCATGGGGCTAGGGCTCTATTTTGAAGCTGGCGAAGGCCCTCGCTTCCAATCCCCTATTACCTGCCGTGCTGATGTTGAAAAGTTGCCGATCCCCGATCCGGAACAAGAATTGGGCTATGTCATGAATGCGGTGCGAACGATTCGCCGTGAGTTGGCAGGGCAAGTGCCACTGATTGGTTTCTCCGGTAGCCCATGGACACTGGCAACCTATATGGTTGAGGGGGGCAGTAGTAAAGCCTTCACCAAATTGAAAAAAATGATGTACGCGGAACCGCAAACATTGCATCTGTTGCTAGATAAAGTGGCTGATAGCGTCATTTTGTATCTCAATGCCCAAATCAAAGCCGGTGCGCAGTCTGTGATGATCTTTGATACTTGGGGTGGGGTATTGACGGGGCGTGATTATCTTGAATTCTCATTGTGTTACATGCATAAAATCGTCGATGGCCTGATCCGCGAAAATGAGGGTCGCCGTGTGCCAGTGACGTTGTTTACGAAAGGTGGAGGACAGTGGCTTGAAGCGATGGCGGCCACGGGTTGTGATGCGCTGGGCCTCGATTGGACGACCGACCTCGCCGATGCCCGTCATCGTGTCGGTGACAAAGTTGCGCTGCAAGGCAACATGGACCCTTCAATTTTGTATGCACCACCGGCACGGATTGAACAAGAAGTCAGCACTATTCTAGCCAGTTATGGGCAAGGAGAAGGGCATGTCTTTAACTTGGGTCACGGTATCCATCAGGATGTGCCGCCAGAGCATGCGGGTGCCTTTGTGAATGCGGTGCATGCATTATCACGGCCTTATCACCAATAAATGGCTTGGATAGGTTACCCGCTATGATTGACACCAAAGCGCTACGGGCTGAGCAACAACAACGGGCATCTGAAGTGATACTGCAAGATGCCCCTGTGCTGGATAATCTCGTTCACCAGCCTGTGCGTTTTATTGCGGGTGCTGATGTCGGTTTTGAGCAGCAGGGAGAAATCACCCGTGCTGCTATCGCGATTTTGCGTTATCCCTCACTTGAGCTGGTGGAATATCAGGTTGCTCGTGTTGCAACTTCACTGCCGTATATCCCCGGTTTACTCTCTTTTCGTGAATATCCGGCATTATTAGCCGCTTGGGCGCAGCTCCAGCAACGACCTGATCTGGTGCTTGTCGATGGCCAAGGTATCGCGCATCCACGCCGCTTAGGGGTTGCCAGCCATTTTGGCTTGTTAGTTGATGTGCCCACTATCGGTGTCGCCAAAAGCCGTCTGTGCGGGCATTATCAGCCCTTGGATAGCGATAAAGGGGCATTACAACCGCTAATTGACGGTGAAGAGCAACTTGGCTGGGTATGGCGTAGCAAAACGCGCTGCAATCCTCTGTTTATTTCACCTGGGCATCGAGTCAGTGTTGAGAGCGCCTTAGTCTGGGTTCAGCGTTGCATGGCGAGTTACCGCTTGCCGGAACCGACCCGTTGGGCAGATGCTATCGCCTCAAACCGCCCGCAATTTCAACGTTGGGTGCGGAATCCTCCTGATTTGCTTGGCAAGAATAGGGATATGATTTAATTTCGGGTACACTGCCGCGCAGATAATGAATAATGAGAACTCATAATGATACGTAATCCGATTCATCTACGCCTCGAAAAGCTAGAAAGCTGGCAACACCTGACTTTCATGGCTTGTTTGTGCGAACGGATGTATCCCAACTATCAGCAATTCTGCTTAGAAACTGAATTCGGCGATCCGCTGATTTACCGGCGTATTCTGGACCTTATCTGGGAAACGTTGGTGGTAAAAGACGCTAAAGTCAATTTTGATAGCCAGTTGGAGAAGTTAGAAGAGGCAATTCCTTCTGCTGATGACTATGCTATCTACGGTGTTTATCCTGCTATCGATGCCTGTATTGCATTGAGTGAGGCTATTCATTCACGTTTGAGTGGTGAAACACTGGAACATGCCATCGCGATTAGCGAAACATCCATTCGTACTGTTGCCATGTTAGAAATGACATTGGCTGGCAAAGAAATGACCGACGAAGAACTGAAAATTTTGCCTGCTGTTGAAGAAGAATGGGATATCCAATGGGAGATTTTCCGTCTATTAGCTGACTGTGAAGAGCGAGACTTAGATCTGATCAAAGGGTTACGATCTGACCTACGGGAAGCGGCTGTTAGCAACATTGGCATAAATTTAACGCAATAAGGCAAGAAAACGTGATTTAACGCCTGATTTGTCACGTCTTAAGGCTTCACATCTGCCCCCTGTCTGTTCTACATTTGGGGGGCGAAAAAAAGTGGCTATCGGTGCGTGTATGCAGGAGAGTGCTGTCAGCTGGCATATCCGTCGCACTTGATGCTTTGCAAACGATAAACACACTGTAAGGATAACTTATGAATAAGACTCAACTGATTGACGTAATCGCGGACAAAGCGGACCTTTCTAAAGCTCAAGCTAAAGCGGCTTTGGAGTCCACATTGGCTGCCATTACCGAATCTCTGAAAGACGGTGATCCAGTACAATTGGTTGGTTTCGGTACTTTCAAAGTAAACCATCGTAATGAGCGCACTGGCCGCAACCCACAAACTGGTAAAGAAATCAAAATTGCTGCAGCTAATGTGCCAGCGTTTGTTTCTGGTAAAGCACTGAAAGATTCTGTTAAATCTTAATAGTGTGTCAGTGAAAATAGTAAGCAGGGGGGTGGCAAAGCCCCTTTTGTTTATGCAGCGGGTGCTGATGACCTTTGGCTTTGTCTTTGGTCTCAGTGCCTGTAGCAGTCATTCAGGTCCCCCCCAGTTCAGTGCCAGCGGATACATCGCCGATAGCGGTGTGGTACGTTTATGGCGACAAGATAATGCGCAGCAACAACCACTTGTGTTGATGAGCGTCTACAGCCCCTACTCAGGGGAGAATACCCGCGTGACTTTCTATGAATACCAAAATGGTATCTTGCGTGAAATTCGCCGCAACGATTTAGGCCGTAACCCGCAAAACATAGAACTTCGTTTCGATGAAGAAGGGCAAGTAAGCTTCATGCAGCGCCAGTTAGCAGAACGGCGTGAGCAACTCTCTGCCGATGAGATTGCGGTTTTTCAGCTAGAAGCGAAACGTATCCTTGAACTCAGTAGCGCACTACGCGCTGGGAACGTCAGATTAATTCAGGGGCGTTGGCAGGCAGGTATCGTCACGACCTGTGCTGGAAAAACAGTGCGGTTGAGTCTCGATGATAATTCGCAGGCCTGGCTGAGTAAACGAGGGAGCGATAGTGTACAGCCGCTGGGTGTCGCCTGGCTGGATTCACCGGAAGGCGAACAATTATTACTGGTTGCCAATCAGAATTTCTGCCACTGGGAACCGACTGCCGGTAGTTTGTGAATACTTTCGTGTATCGAACATCTCGATTGCAATGCCTATCAGTCACTTTGCTGCCAACACTCACTTTACTGCCGACACTGTACGACCAATAAATCGTCAATAGGGCACAGCGAACCGTGCCCATAGATGGAAAAGATTGTGTCGTTATTTACCGCGGGCAATGGCACGGTAGCCGATATCTTTACGACAGAAACTCCCCTCCCAGTGAATATCCGCCGCCAATTGATAAGCGCGTTGTTGTGCCTTCGCGACGGTTTCACCCAGTGCCGTGACGCACAATACACGCCCGCCGCTGGTGACGACTTGATTGTCGCCATTTAACTGGGTACCTGCATGGAAGACTTTCCCGTCAGTCACTTCCTGCTGCGGTAATCCGTAAATCACATCGCCTTGGCGGTAATCTGCCGGATACCCCCCCGCGGCAAGAACCACACCCAATGATGGGCGCTCGTCCCAATCGGAGGTTTTCTCATTGAGCTTGCCTTGTGCTCCAGCCAGACATAACTCAACAAGATCAGAGCGCATCCGCAACATGATAGGCTGTGTTTCAGGGTCGCCAAAGCGGCAGTTGAACTCGATAACTTTCGGTTGCCCGTCTGCTGAGATCATCAAGCCAGCATAAAGGAAGCCGGTATACACGTTACCTTCCGCTGCCATGCCGCGCACGGTAGGCCAAATAATTTGATCCATCACGCGCTGGTGGATTTCATCTGTGACCACTGGAGCTGGCGAGTAAGCACCCATCCCACCCGTATTGGGGCCGGTATCGCCATCACCGACACGTTTATGGTCCTGACTGGTCGCCATTGGGAGCACATTTTCGCCATCAACCATTACAATGAAGCTGGCTTCTTCGCCGTCGAGGAACTCTTCTACCACAATACGATGACCCGCATCGCCAAATGCATTCCCTGCCAGCATATCGTGAACGGCAGTTTCTGCCTCAGCCAACGTCATCGCAACAATTACACCCTTACCGGCGGCCAATCCATCAGCCTTAATCACGATAGGTGCACCAATTTTGCGAACATAAGCCAGTGCCGGTTCTACTTCAGTGAAGTTTTGGTAAAACGCGGTTGGAATCTGGTGGCGCGCCAAGAAGTCTTTGGTGAACGCTTTAGAGCCTTCCAACTGAGCCGCAGCTTGTGTCGGGCCAAAAATGGTCAAACCTGCGTTGCGGAATGCATCGACCACACCAATCACTAATGGTGCTTCTGGGCCAACAATGGTTAAGCCGATATCGTGGCTTTGCGCGAAGGCTAGCAAACCGGCAACATCGGTCGCGGCGATTGCCACATTCTCTAACTGAGGTTCCAGCGCCGTGCCAGCGTTGCCCGGTGCGACATAAATCTTATCCGCTAAAGGCGACTGTGCTGCTTTCCAGCCTAGTGCGTGTTCGCGCCCACCGTTACCAATAATCAAAATATTCATCGGGGTGACTCCGTTAAGCGGTTTAATTAATGACGGAAATGACGCATATCAGTAAAGATCATCGCGATACCGTGTTCATCGGCGGCGGCGATCACTTCGTCATCACGGATAGAACCACCAGGTTGGATCACACAAGTGATGCCAACGGCCGCGGCAGCATCAATACCATCACGGAATGGGAAGAAGGCATCAGATGCCATCGCTGAACCGGCAACTTGCAAGCCTTCGTCGGCAGCTTTGATACCTGCAATCTTGGCAGAATAAACGCGGCTCATCTGACCGGCACCTATTCCGATGGTCATATTGTCGCGGGCGTAAACGATCGCATTGGATTTAACGAATTTAGCGACTTTCCAGCAGAACAGTGCATCACGCAGTTCTTGTGCCGTTGGCTGACGCTGAGACACCACGCGAAGATCGGCTTCTGTCACCATACCTAAATCACGATCTTGTACCAGTAAACCGCCATTGACGCGTTTGAAGTCCAGACCGGCAGAACGTGTCTGCCACTGACCACAGATCAGTACGCGAACGTTTTGTTTAGCGGCTAGCACACTGAGGGCTTCAGCGCTGATGCTGGGTGCAATAATCACTTCGACAAACTGGCGGCTAATAATTGCCTGAGCTGTTGTAGCATCCAACTCACGGTTAAAGGCGATAATGCCACCGAAGGCAGATGTTGGATCAGTTTTGTACGCGCTTTCGTAAGCGCCGAGAATGGAGTCGCTAATCGCTACACCACAAGGGTTAGCGTGCTTGACGATCACACAGGCAGGTTCGCTGAACTCTTTTACGCACTCCAGTGCAGCATCGGTATCAGCAATATTATTGTATGAGAGCGCTTTGCCTTGCAGCTGTTCTGCGGTGGCAACAGAAGCTTCTTTCAAATTCTCTTCTATATAGAAGGCTGCTTGCTGGTGGCTGTTTTCACCGTAGCGCATATCTTGCTTCTTAATATAGTTAAGGTTCAGGGTGCGCGGGAAGTGGCCTGCCGGCTGCTCAGTTTCACCATAGTATGCTGGAACCATCGTACCGAAGTAGTTAGCGATCATGCCGTCGTAGGCTGCGGTATGCTCGAATGCTTTAATCGCCAAATTGAAACGGGTTGGGTAGGTCAGGGAACCTTCATTATTGTCCAGCTCGGTAATAATGGCGGCGTAGTCACTGCTCTTTACAACGATGGCAACGTCTTTATGGTTCTTGGCGGCAGAGCGAACCATCGTAGGGCCACCGATATCAATATTCTCAACAGCATCTTCCAGTGAACAATCCGGGCGAGACACGGTTTCGGCGAAAGGATACAGATTGACGACGACCATATCGATTGGCTGAATATTATGTTCAGTCATGATGGCATCATCTTTACCGCGACGACCCAAAATGCCGCCATGGATTTTTGGATGCAGGGTTTTAACGCGGCCATCCATCATTTCTGGGAAACCGGTGTAATCAGAGACTTCGGTGACCGGTAGACCAGCATCGGCCAGCAGGCGGGCAGTACCGCCCGTGGAAAGTAACTCGATGCCACGCTGTGAAAGCGCTTGGGCGAATTCAATGATACCTGCTTTATCAGACACACTAAGCAGAGCACGGCGGATTGGACGACGTTGTTGCATGGTTTTATCCCTTGGCTTTGGATCGCAGTTTTTCATTCGCTATAAATAGAGCGTTACGTGAATCTCTACCTAATATGTCTCTTCTCTATATAGAGAGAAGGACAGAGTCGAGAGGAACAGATTCAGATAACGTCCTGAAAAGGGGCTGCCAGTTCTGTCGTTAACACTCTTTAGGCTTCGTTAAGCCTGTTTTGATCAATATCGATCCGCAAAAGCGGTATTTGATCAATTCAGCCAGGAGTTTTCGACGCGGAGAATTGTAGCGAAAACGATTGCGTGATGCTCGTCAATTTTTAGTCCAGATGACTTCTGTGGATAAGTTTGTGTACAACAGGGTATAAAGCGGGGTTTTGCTGTGGAATGCAGCAAACGATCATTTTAATTGAAATTAGCAGTTGCGGCCTGCGCGGAACTCCCTATAATGCGCATCCATCGAGACGGCACATGACGAATCAAGTAGTTAAGTGACCGGCAAAGAGAACAGAGAAATTCAACGAAATAAGTAGTTGACTCTGAGTGAGGAAAGCGTAATATGCGCACCTCGAGTTACTGACCGGAAGGTTGCTAACTCACTGCTCTTTAACAATTTATCAGACAATCTGTGTGGGCACTCGCAAGACGATATCGAAGCCTGTTTCGACAGGCAGAAGCAATATCAAAGTCTTGAAGAGTGACCAAAGCAGTAAACATTTGAACCTCGGTTCGAATGCATATTTGCAGAAAGTAATCTTTGAGCATCGCTACTTCGGTAGCAAATCAAACAAATCTTAAATTGAAGAGTTTGATCATGGCTCAGATTGAACGCTGGCGGCAGGCCTAACACATGCAAGTCGAGCGGCAGCGGAAAGTAGCTTGCTACTTTGCCGGCGAGCGGCGGACGGGTGAGTAATGTCTGGGGATCTGCCTGATGGAGGGGGATAACTACTGGAAACGGTAGCTAATACCGCATGACCTCGAAAGAGCAAAGTGGGGGACCTTCGGGCCTCACGCCATCGGATGAACCCAGATGGGATTAGCTAGTAGGTGGGGTAATGGCTCACCTAGGCGACGATCCCTAGCTGGTCTGAGAGGATGACCAGCCACACTGGAACTGAGACACGGTCCAGACTCCTACGGGAGGCAGCAGTGGGGAATATTGCACAATGGGCGCAAGCCTGATGCAGCCATGCCGCGTGTGTGAAGAAGGCCTTCGGGTTGTAAAGCACTTTCAGCGAGGAGGAAGGCATTGTGGTTAATAACCGCAGTGATTGACGTTACTCGCAGAAGAAGCACCGGCTAACTCCGTGCCAGCAGCCGCGGTAATACGGAGGGTGCAAGCGTTAATCGGAATTACTGGGCGTAAAGCGCACGCAGGCGGTTTGTTAAGTCAGATGTGAAATCCCCGCGCTTAACGTGGGAACTGCATTTGAAACTGGCAAGCTAGAGTCTTGTAGAGGGGGGTAGAATTCCAGGTGTAGCGGTGAAATGCGTAGAGATCTGGAGGAATACCGGTGGCGAAGGCGGCCCCCTGGACAAAGACTGACGCTCAGGTGCGAAAGCGTGGGGAGCAAACAGGATTAGATACCCTGGTAGTCCACGCTGTAAACGATGTCGACTTGGAGGTTGTGCCCTTGAGGCGTGGCTTCCGGAGCTAACGCGTTAAGTCGACCGCCTGGGGAGTACGGCCGCAAGGTTAAAACTCAAATGAATTGACGGGGGCCCGCACAAGCGGTGGAGCATGTGGTTTAATTCGATGCAACGCGAAGAACCTTACCTACTCTTGACATCCACAGAACTTAGCAGAGATGCTTCGGTGCCTTCGGGAACTGTGAGACAGGTGCTGCATGGCTGTCGTCAGCTCGTGTTGTGAAATGTTGGGTTAAGTCCCGCAACGAGCGCAACCCTTATCCTTTGTTGCCAGCACGTAATGGTGGGAACTCAAGGGAGACTGCCGGTGACAAACCGGAGGAAGGTGGGGATGACGTCAAGTCATCATGGCCCTTACGAGTAGGGCTACACACGTGCTACAATGGCAGATACAAAGTGAAGCGAACTCGCGAGAGCAAGCGGACCACATAAAGTCTGTCGTAGTCCGGATTGGAGTCTGCAACTCGACTCCATGAAGTCGGAATCGCTAGTAATCGTAGATCAGAATGCTACGGTGAATACGTTCCCGGGCCTTGTACACACCGCCCGTCACACCATGGGAGTGGGTTGCAAAAGAAGTAGGTAGCTTAACCTTCGGGAGGGCGCTTACCACTTTGTGATTCATGACTGGGGTGAAGTCGTAACAAGGTAACCGTAGGGGAACCTGCGGTTGGATCACCTCCTTACCTCACGATACGCATTGCGTAGTGTCCACACAGATTGTCTGATGAATGTAATAGAGCAAAGCACCTGTTGATGTCGTGAGTTTCGACTCATGCTGATGCGAAACGGTTAGATTTCGGTTTAATCGGTATTTTCGTGTCCCCATCGTCTAGAGGCCTAGGACACTGCCCTTTCACGGCTGTAACAGGGGTTCGAATCCCCTTGGGGACGCCAATCCGATAATGTGTGAAAGACATTATCACCGGTTCTGCGAAACCGAAAATATCTTAAAGATGACTTTCACAAGTCGTGTTTAAGCTATTGCTCTTTAACAATCTGGAACAAGCTGAAAATTGAAACCATACAGCTGAACATTATCTCACCGTAGAAGTATCGAGATAATCAGTAACCTGTGTGAGAGTCTCTCAATAATCACAGCATGAAGGTCTTTATCTTCACGATAAAACATCTTTGGGTTGTGAGGTTAAGCGACTAAGCGTACACGGTGGATGCCTAGGCAGTCAGAGGCGATGAAGGGCGTGCTAATCTGCGAAAAGCGTCGGTAAGCTGATATGAAGCGTTATAACCGACGATACCCGAATGGGGAAACCCAGTGCAATTCGTTGCACTATCGTTAGATGAATACATAGTCTAACGAGGCGAACCGGGGGAACTGAAACATCTAAGTACCCCGAGGAAAAGAAATCAACCGAGATTCCCCCAGTAGCGGCGAGCGAACGGGGAACAGCCCAGAGTCTGAATCAGGTGGTGTGTTAGTGGAAGCGTCTGGAAAGTCGCACGGTACAGGGTGATAGTCCCGTACACCAAAACACACTGCTTGTGAACTCGATGAGTAGGGCGGGACACGTGACATCCTGTCTGAATATGGGGGGACCATCCTCCAAGGCTAAATACTCCTGACTGACCGATAGTGAACCAGTACCGTGAGGGAAAGGCGAAAAGAACCCCGGCGAGGGGAGTGAAATAGAACCTGAAACCGTGTACGTACAAGCAGTGGGAGCACCTTCGTGGTGTGACTGCGTACCTTTTGTATAATGGGTCAGCGACTTATATTTTGTAGCAAGGTTAACCGAATAGGGGAGCCGTAGGGAAACCGAGTCTTAACTGGGCGTCTAGTTGCAAGGTATAGACCCGAAACCCGGTGATCTAGCCATGGGCAGGTTGAAGGTTGGGTAACACTAACTGGAGGACCGAACCGACTAATGTTGAAAAATTAGCGGATGACTTGTGGCTGGGGGTGAAAGGCCAATCAAACCGGGAGATAGCTGGTTCTCCCCGAAAGCTATTTAGGTAGCGCCTCGTGAACTCATCTTCGGGGGTAGAGCACTGTTTCGGCTAGGGGGCCATCCCGGCTTACCAAACCGATGCAAACTCCGAATACCGAAGAATGTTATCACGGGAGACACACGGCGGGTGCTAACGTCCGTCGTGAAGAGGGAAACAACCCAGACCGCCAGCTAAGGTCCCAAAGTCATGGTTAAGTGGGAAACGATGTGGGAAGGCATAGACAGCCAGGATGTTGGCTTAGAAGCAGCCATCATTTAAAGAAAGCGTAATAGCTCACTGGTCGAGTCGGCCTGCGCGGAAGATGTAACGGGGCTAAACCATGCACCGAAGCTGCGGCAGCGACGCTTAGGCGTTGTTGGGTAGGGGAGCGTTCTGTAAGCCGTTGAAGGTGGTCTGTGAGGACTGCTGGAGGTATCAGAAGTGCGAATGCTGACATAAGTAACGATAATGCGGGTGAAAAACCCGCACGCCGGAAGACCAAGGGTTCCTGTCCAACGTTAATCGGGGCAGGGTGAGTCGACCCCTAAGGCGAGGCTGAAAAGCGTAGTCGATGGGAAACAGGTTAATATTCCTGTACTTGGTGTTACTGCGAAGGGGGACGGAGAAGGCTAGGCTAGCCGGGCGACGGTTGTCCCGGTTTAAGCATGTAGGCGGAGTGACTTGGTAAATCCGGTTGCTTATCAACGCTGAGGTGTGATGACGATGCACTACGGTGCAGAAGTAGTTGATGCCATGCTTCCAGGAAAAGCCTCTAAGCATCAGGTAACACGAAATCGTACCCCAAACCGACACAGGTGGTCAGGTAGAGAATACTCAGGCGCTTGAGAGAACTCGGGTGAAGGAACTAGGCAAAATGGTGCCGTAACTTCGGGAGAAGGCACGCTGGCGCTAGGTGAAGAGACTTGCTCTCGGAGCTGAAGCCAGTCGCAGATACCAGCTGGCTGCAACTGTTTAATAAAAACACAGCACTGTGCAAACACGAAAGTGGACGTATACGGTGTGACGCCTGCCCGGTGCTGGAAGGTTAATTGATGGGGTCAGCCGCAAGGCGAAGCTCTTGATCGAAGCCCCAGTAAACGGCGGCCGTAACTATAACGGTCCTAAGGTAGCGAAATTCCTTGTCGGGTAAGTTCCGACCTGCACGAATGGCGTAATGATGGCCAGGCTGTCTCCACCCGAGACTCAGTGAAATTGAACTCGCTGTGAAGATGCAGTGTACCCGCGGCAAGACGGAAAGACCCCGTGAACCTTTACTATAGCTTGACACTGAACATTGAGCCTTGATGTGTAGGATAGGTGGGAGGCATTGAAGTGTGGACGCCAGTCTGCATGGAGCCAACCTTGAAATACCACCCTTTAATGTTTGATGTTCTAACTCGGCCCCGTGATCCGGGGTGAGGACAGTGTCTGGTGGGTAGTTTGACTGGGGCGGTCTCCTCCCAAAGAGTAACGGAGGAGCACGAAGGTTAGCTAATCACGGTCGGACATCGTGAGGTTAGTGCAAAGGCATAAGCTAGCTTGACTGCGAGAGTGACGGCTCGAGCAGGTACGAAAGTAGGTCTTAGTGATCCGGTGGTTCTGAATGGAAGGGCCATCGCTCAACGGATAAAAGGTACTCCGGGGATAACAGGCTGATACCGCCCAAGAGTTCATATCGACGGCGGTGTTTGGCACCTCGATGTCGGCTCATCACATCCTGGGGCTGAAGTAGGTCCCAAGGGTATGGCTGTTCGCCATTTAAAGTGGTACGCGAGCTGGGTTTAGAACGTCGTGAGACAGTTCGGTCCCTATCTGCCGTGGGCGTTGGAAGATTGAGAGGGGCTGCTCCTAGTACGAGAGGACCGGAGTGGACGAATCACTGGTGTTCGGGTTGTCATGCCAATGGCATTGCCCGGTAGCTAAATTCGGAAGAGATAACCGCTGAAAGCATCTAAGCGGGAAACTTGCCTCGAGATGAGTCTTCCCTGGGGCTTTAAGCCCCCTGAAGGAACGTTAAAGACGATGACGTTGATAGGCTGGGTGTGTAAGTGCAGCGATGCATTGAGCTAACCAGTACTAATGATCCGTGAGGCTTAACCTTACAACACCAAAGGTGTTTTGGTGGTATTGAGAGATATTTTCAGCGACGTTCCGAGATTGGGTTGACTGGCTGCGCGAAGAGACGTGTAGCGGGTTGATTTAGACAGAATTTGCCTGGCGGCCATAGCGCGGTGGTCCCACCTGATCCCATGCCGAACTCAGAAGTGAAACGCCGTAGCGCCGATGGTAGTGTGGGGTCTCCCCATGCGAGAGTAGGACACTGCCAGGCATCAAATTTAGTGTGCTGATATGGCTCAGTTGGTAGAGCGCACCCTTGGTAAGGGTGAGGTCCCCAGTTCGACTCTGGGTATCAGCACCAGTTATATGGGTTAAAGTTCGGTAGTTGTAGAAAAGAATTTACCTGGCGGCAATAGCGCGGTGGTCCCACCTGACCCCATGCCGAACTCAGAAGTGAAACGCCGTAGCGCCGATGGTAGTGTGGGGTCTCCCCATGCGAGAGTAGGACACTGCCAGGTATCAAATAAGCAAAAAAGGCTATCCTAACGGGTAGCCTTTTTTGCTTTGAGTTTTCCCATCTCGGTGGAGTATAGATCCCGAAGATGAGGCTAATGCTTTTATGAGTATAAGTTGAGCAATGTGTTGTGTTGGTTTCTTTGGCGGTGAGATTTCATCCTGAAGATGAGATTAATACAAGTGCCAATATAGTTTGAATACCAGTGTAATGTTGACTTCTTTTTAGGAAAGGTCGGTATATCACTGAATGTGTACCAATGATTCTACAAATCTGAATTATCCTCTCTTTCTCTCTTTCTCTCTTTCTCTCTTTCTCTCTTTCTCTCTTTCTCTCTTTCTCTCTTTCTCTCTTTCTCTCTTTCTTCTTTTTCATTTTTATCGGTCCTGCCACAGAAAATAGTCCCTATTTCCTTAGAATCATTCAATCTAAAATTAAAACGACGTTTTGATTGTGAGGTTTGAATGAATGCAAGTCTCTTCTTACGTAGCGCCACGCTATCAGCATTACTTGCTATTACAGCCGTACAGGCAAGCTCAGTGACTTATCAAAAAGAAGGCATTACCGAAAATAATCTCCCCGTCTTCTATCCCCAATTAAAAAAGCAAATGACATACCAAAGTTCATGGTTGGCCGGACAATATACAGACTTCACGCAATGGAAGAGTGATAGTCGAAAAATCTTGAGACAGGCATTACTGACACCTGACTCAACGATTGCATTTGCAGCAGAAAAATTAGATCAACAAGATCGTGGAAGTTATGTTGCTGAAAAGATAGCGTTTAATATCACAGATGAAAGTCGTGTTCAGGGATTGTTATTAACCCCGAAGCGAAAAGGCCCTCATCCAGCTATTGTGCTTTTACATGACCACGGTTCTAAGTTCGATATTGGCAAAGAGAAAATGATCCGCCCTTGGGGGGATAGTGCGCAATTGGCTTCTGCTCAAGCTTGGTCAGATAAGTTTTTTAGCGGCAAGTTCATCGGTGATGAATTGGCTAAGCGTGGCTACGTCGTGCTTTCTATTGACGCTCTCGGCTGGGGAGATAGGGGGCCGATGAGTTATGAGCAGCAGCAAGCTTTAGCCAGTAATTTCTTTAATCTTGGTCGCTCGCTAGCCGGTAATATGGCTTATGAGGATATGCGAACCGTTGATTTCATGGCGACAATGCCATCGGTCGATCGGCAACGAATAGGTGCATTGGGTTTTTCTATGGGGGCATATCGTGCCTGGCAACTCGCGGCATTGTCAGATAAGGTGGCTGCGACTGCCGCAATATCTTGGTTTGGTAGTTATCAAGGGCTGATGACCCCAGGCAATAACGTACTTCGTGGCCAATCAGCTTTCTACATGCTTCACCCAGGTATTGCCAATAAGCTGGATTTCCCTGATATCGCTAGCTTAGCTGCCCCAAAGCCAATGTTACTTTTTAACGGTGGAAAAGATAAATTATTCCCATCAGAGGCCGTTGAACAGGCGTATAGCAAAGTACATGCAATTTGGCGTTCGCAGAATGCGGAGTCGCGACTAATCACTCGTAGCTGGCCAACGTTAGGGCATGTCTTTTACCAAGAACAGCAAGATGTAGTTTTCCCGTGGCTGGACCGTTGGCTAAAGCCGTAAAAAAAGGCCCCTCGGGGCCTTTTAACGTTAAAGTGCAATCAGTGCGAGCTACCTTGAGATATTCCCAAGCCAGTTTGCGAACGAACAAACTGTGCTTTGAAACGTAGGCGTTCTTGTTGACCAGCTTCTGATGTATCGGTGATGGAGAAGAACCAGATGCCGACAAATGCCACTATCATTGAGAACAATGCAGGGTATTCATACGGATAAATCGGTTTTGCATGCCCTAGGATAGTTACCCAAATGGTTGGACCTAATATCATTAGGATGACCGCAGTCAAGAGCCCCAACCAGCCGCCAATCATGGCACCACGAGTGGTCAGTTTTTCCCAATACATCGATATGAAGATTATTGGGAAGTTACAGCTGGCTGCAATCGAGAATGCCAGACCCACCATGAAGGCAATATTCTGTTTTTCGAACAAAATACCTAAGCCAATCGCAACAAATCCTAAAATAACGACCGTAATTTTTGAGACTTTCAGTTCATCACGCTCATGTGCTTTGCCGTTTTTAATTACACTGGCGTAAAGGTCATGAGAGACCGCTGATGCACCCGCTAATGTCAGCCCAGCGACGACCGCTAGAATGGTCGCAAATGCAACAGCAGAGATAAAGCCCAAGAAGAAGCTTCCCCCAACGGCATCAGCTAAGTGGACTGCTGCCATGTTATTGCCGCCTAATAACGCGCCAGCCGCATCTTTAAAGGCAGGGTTTGGACCAACTAACAGAATTGCGCCAAATCCAATAATAAAGGTCAATATGTAGAAGTAGCCGATAAATCCAGTGGCATAGAACACGCTCTTACGGGCTTCTTTCGCATCATTTACCGTAAAGAAGCGCATCAGAATATGAGGTAACCCTGCTGTACCAAACATCAATGCCAAACCAAGAGATAGCGCGGAGATAGGGTCAGAGACTAACCCTCCAGGGCTCATGATCGCCAACCCTTTGGGGTGAACTTTGACGGCCTCGCTAAATAGCGTATTGAAGTTAAAGTTAACCGACTTCATCACCATCAGGGCCATAAATGAGGCACCCGCTAACAGCATGACTGCTTTGATAATCTGTACCCAAGTGGTTGCTAACATGCCGCCAAAGAGAACATATAGCACCATCAGAATACCGACGAGTATGACGGCAACATGGTAATTCAAGCCAAATAATAGCTGAATTAATTTACCTGCCCCCACCATTTGGGCGATCAGATATAAGGCGACCACCACGAGCGAACCGCAAGCAGAAAGCGTTCGAATGGGTTTTTGTTTTAATCGATAGGAGGCAACATCAGCAAAGGTATATCGTCCTAGATTACGTAAGCGCTCTGCGATTAAAAATAGAATGATTGGCCACCCGATTAAGAACCCGATGGAGTAAATCAAACCATCGTAGCCAGAGGTGTAAACCAATGCAGAAATGCCGAGGAAAGATGCCGCCGACATAAAATCCCCGGCGATTGCCAAGCCATTTTGAAAGCCGGTAATCCGCCCACCTGCGGTGTAATAATCTTGTCGGGAACGAGTACGTTTAGATGCCCAATAGGTGATATACAATGTTGCGCCGACAAACAGCACGAACATGACTATTGCTTGGATGTTCAATGGCTGACGATGAACCTCGCCAGTAATTGCATCGGCATATGACAGCGCAGGCAGTGCCAGTAAGGAAAGTGCAGACCAATGGCGGATCTTCATTGCTTCACCTCGCGGAGGATTTCTGCCGTCAGACGGTCAAACTCGCCATTAGCACGAATGGTATAAATACCGGTAAAAACAAAAGAAATAACGATAAGCCCCACACCAACGGGAATACCGCGAGTAATGCTGGAACCGGCATAGAGCGGGGTGCCGAGCCATTGTGGTTCGAAAGCAATAAGGAAAATAAAACCGACATATAGCGCTAAGATAATTAGCGACAGTAGCCAGGCAAAGCGACTGCGTTTTTGCACCAGCTCTTTGAAGCGCGGGTTATTTTCAATCTCTTGATAAATGTTGTCATTCATCAGAGTCTCTCCTTTGAGGCATTAATTAAGGTTGCCGCCCGTAGGCGGCACAATTTACGACGGTGTTTGCATTGATTGTTTTTCTTCCAATAATTTGTCGACAACACCCGGATCCGCGAGCGTTGAGGTATCGCCGAGATTACTGGTATCGCCCGCCGCAATTTTACGAAGAATCCGGCGCATGATTTTGCCAGACCGCGTTTTTGGCAGTGAATCTGTCCAGTGCAGAATATCGGGTGTTGCAATGGGGCCTATCTCTTTGCGCACCCAGTTACGAACCTCGCTATACAGCTCTGGTGTGGGTTCTTCACCATGATTCAAGGTGATATAGGCATAGATAGCCTGCCCTTTGATATTGTGTGGTACCCCGACAACTGCCGCTTCGGCAATTTTTGGATGGGCTACCAACGCAGATTCAATTTCTGCTGTACCTAAGCGATGGCCTGAAACGTTCAGTACGTCATCGACTCGGCCTGTAATCCAGTAGTAGCCATCTTCGTCGCGGCGAGCACCATCTCCACTGAAATACATGCCCTTAAAGGTAGAGAAGTAAGTTTGTTCAAAACGGTCATGATCGCCAAACAGTGTTCTGGCTTGGCCCGGCCATGAGTCGGTGATGACCAGATTGCCTTCCGCTGCACCTTCCAATGGGTTGCCAAGGTTATCGACAATCGCGGGCTGTACGCCAAAGAATGGGCGAGTTGCTGAGCCAGCTTTCAACTCGGTCGCACCCGGCAGCGGGGTAATCATGAAACCACCTGTTTCCGTCTGCCACCAAGTATCAACAATCGGGCATTTACTGTTGCCGATTTTGTTGTAATACCACTCCCAAGCCTCAGGGTTGATTGGCTCACCCACAGAACCCATAATGCGCAACGAAGTACGTTTTGTCCCTTCAATGGCTTTATCGCCTTCTGCCATTAGAGCTCGGATCGCCGTCGGTGCGGTATACAGAATGTTAACCTGATGCTTGTCGACGACTTGCCCCAGACGGTTGACCCCAGGGTAGTTAGGTACGCCTTCAAACATCAGTGTGATAGCGCCACACGCCAGTGGGCCATAGAGCAGATAGCTGTGACCCGTTACCCAGCCAACGTCGGCAGTACACCAGTAGATATCGCCGGGGTGATAATCGAAAACGTACTTAAAGGTTAAAGCGGCATACACCAGATAACCGCCGGTGGTATGTAATACCCCCTTCGGTTTGCCAGTGGAACCCGAGGTATAAAGGATAAACAGCGGATCCTCTGCATTCATTTCTTCTGCAGGGCAGTCAGCGGAGGCATCCTTAATCAGGTCGTGCCACCATAAATCGCGCCCATCTTTCCAGTAACTGGCATTACCCGTACGTTGGAACACGACAACATTTTTGATACTGGTGATGGCAGGGTTTTTTAGGGCATCGTCGACATTTTTTTTCAGTGGAATTGCACGACCAGCACGAATGCCCTCATCGGCAGTGATCACTAGTTTTGAGTTAGAGTCGATGATACGGCCAGCGACGGCATCCGGTGAGAACCCACCAAAGATAACAGAGTGAATCGCACCAATACGTGCGCAAGCCAGCATGGCAACGGCGGCTTCTGGCACCATTGGCATATAGATAGCCACCACATCACCTTTCTTAATACCCAGTTTTTTTAGCACATTGGCAAACTGGCAGACATCATGGTGAAGTTGCTTATAAGTCACATTCTTTGACTGACTCGGATCATCGCCTTCCCAAATGATAGCGGTTTGGTCACCACGTTCGGCGAGATGGCGGTCAAGACAGTTAGCGGCAAGATTCAGCGTACCATCTTCGAACCAGCGAATACTCACGTGACCGGGATCAAAGGAGGTATTTTTGACCGTTTTGTATGGTTTGATCCAATCAATAACTTTACCGTGCTCACCCCAGAATTCATCCGGGTTCTGCACCGATTGTTGATAATACTGTTGATATTGTTCTGGGCTTATCAGGGCATGCGCTGCAATTGCAGTAGGAATAGGGTGCTTATGTATTTGGCTCATATTAGTTCTCCTTGAGATTGTTAATAATATGTCAATCAAAAGTTAATTATAGTGTGAGTGGGTGTTTTGTTTCTTTTTTGGGCGACAGATCACGCATAAAAGATGTTGATTTAGAGACTTACTTAACGTGCTGCGTGGTGAATCGATATCTTAATGATAGGAGAGGCACTTTGAGGTTATGTAATAAAGGAAGGAAATGTGCTCATTAGCGCATTTTTAGCCGTAGACTGAGTTATTCAACCCCTGTACCACCTAAAACACTAACGTTGCGTGATTAATTCAAACCAATATAAAAGGTTAACTAAAAACGTGAAAAAATGTAAAAATAGTAAAGTTAGACATATTTAATATATCATGTTGAGTAAGACTCGATATATTTCATGAGTAAAGGTTAGGGAAAATAAATAAAAAATCGAAAGGAATAATTATGCATTTTATTAATTTTTTATTACGAGAACCACTATTTTTGTTAATCGATAAAATGGGCATCTTCTCGCATAATACCCAAAAAAAATGAAGATTTACGGCAAACAAAATTAACACATTAGAAACAAAATAATTCATAAAATTAAACATTAAGAACGTTTGTACTGAAATTTAATTTAGTGTGTTTTTTCTTCTAGCAAGTCAGCTTGTTATTTGTTGTTTGTGTACTTAATATTTTTAATAACAAAAGGTTACTAAATTTTTTGCTTTTTTTAGAATGATATTTCATCTCATCACCCTATGGACTTTGTGTAAACAAGACTTGCAGAAGTGTGTCCAAAAATGATACTGATTTATAACGTGGACGGCTGGCGGGAGGCCGAACCATAAGCTCCATCAACTATAGCCCCGTATTTAATGATTAAGTATTCTATTTGAGATGCTTGGTGACTTGCATTTTATGGAATGCTTTGAGGAATTTTTAGGGTATGAAAAGTGTAAAAATCGGTCTAGCTTGGCAAATACTCATTGCATTAGTTTTAGGTATTATCGTCGGCGCAATTCTGCATAATCAAATTGAATCCAGAGAATGGTTAGTTAGTAATGTTTTAAGTCCAGCGGGTGACATATTTATCCGCTTAATTAAAATGATTGTCGTGCCCATTGTTATATCAACTCTAATCGTGGGGATTGCCGGTGTTGGTGATGCTAAGAAGCTAGGGCGTATTGGCCTGAAAACCATCATCTATTTCGAAGTTATCACCACCGTTGCTATTATCGTCGGGATTACCTTGGCGAATGTGTTCCAACCGGGGCAAGGCATCGATATGTCAGCTCTAACCGTGGTGGATATCTCCCAATACGAAAAAACTACTGAACAGGTACAAAGCGGCAGCCACAGCCTGGTCAGCACTATCTTGTCGTTGATCCCAGCGAACGTCTTTGCCTCCATGGCGAGAGGCGATATGTTACCGATCATCTTCTTCTCAGTGTTGTTTGGTTTAGGGCTATCTTCATTGCCAAAAGAAACCAAAGAACCACTGTTGAATGTGTTTAAAGCTGTTTCTGAAAGCATGTTCAAAGTCACACACATGATTATGCGTTATGCCCCTATTGGGGTGTTTGGTTTGATTTCGGTTACCGTCGCCAATTTTGGTTTTGCTTCACTTATCCCCTTGGCCAAGCTGGTTATTCTGGTTTATGCCGCAATATTGTTCTTTGCTTTAGTGATATTGGGCACCGTGGCAAGGCTGTGTAAATTGCGTATTTGGACATTAATTCGAATTCTAAAGGATGAGCTGATTTTGGCCTATTCTACGGCCAGTTCTGAAACGGTACTGCCTCGAATTATTGAAAAAATGGAAGCTTATGGTGCACCAAAATCTATTACCAGTTTTGTGGTTCCAACCGGTTATTCTTTTAATCTGGACGGCTCTACGCTATATCAAAGTATCGCAGCCATTTTTATCGCCCAGCTATACGGTATTGAACTCTCCATTGGACAAGAAATTATTCTGGTACTGACTCTAATGGTCACATCAAAAGGTATTGCTGGTGTGCCTGGCGTATCTTTTGTTGTCTTGCTGGCAACATTGGGTAGCGTGGGTATTCCATTGGAAGGTCTAGCCTTTATTGCGGGTGTAGACCGAATATTGGATATGGCCAGAACAGCATTGAACGTGGTCGGTAATGCATTAGCCGTATTGGTTATCGCCAAGTGGGAACATCAGTTTGACCACAAGAAAGCTAAGGCATATGAAAAGGAATTGTTTGCACCGAAGCAAACACCCGTTAGCCAAGGTTAATATCAAGCCTCCGTTAGCGTACGGTCCTCAGTAAGCGTTGCCTAGTCACGGTCAACTAAACCCCCTCTCAGAGTAATACTGATTGGGGGTTTTATTTTACCTTCTATATAGCAGTCGTTTAATCGCCGCAATTATGCATTTAATCCCAAGCGATAGGACCAATGAATAAGCTCAGCCACTTTGTGTACATCCAGTTTTTTCATCATATTTAGCCGATGTGTCTCAACTGTTTTCTGACTGATAGAAAGACGCTCAGCAATAATACGGTTACAAGAACCCTCGGTAATGAGCTTTAGAATCTGTCGCTCACGTGGCGTCAGAATAGGTTGGTTATTATCATTATCTTGCGCCAACTTATTTACCAATGAACTATTTAGGGTGGGGTCAATATAGCGCTTACCGACCGCAACCGTTTGAATGGCGGCCATCAGAACTTGTTGTGGGCTTTTCTTCAAAACATAACCTAGCGCACCACTACCTAATGTTCTACTGGCATAATGTTCCTCATGGCGAGCTGTCAATGCCAGAATCCGCATCGTTGGCCAACGACGAAGAATTTGAATAATAACGTCAAGGCCATCCATACCGGGTAGACCTAAGTCAATAATGATGACATCGGGTGCAGTCTGGTGGCATAAGTTATAAACATCCAACCCATTCTCAGCTTGGCCTACAATTTGATAGCGTGGATACGCTGCAAGCATATTTTTAATGCCGTTAATAATGAGTTCATGATCGTCCACGATCAGTAATTTTGTATTCATGAGATTATTCCTTTACCTGATGATTAAAGTGTAATTACAAATAGTTCGTGGTCAAAAAAGCGAATTAACCATCTCGTCAAGGCGAGTGATATCCTGCTGTGTAATTATTTTTTTGTCCTCAATAGCTATTTCCAGTTGAATTGCAGCGTCTTGTAATTCAATAAGTCCCGCTTGACCAGCACAGCCTTTCAGCATATGAATCACGTGCGATAGAGTGGGGTGATGAGTAAGAGATTCTCTCGCCTGCCGCACGAGATCTTTTAGAGATTGAGATAATTTAAGTCGTAATTGTCCATCATCCATACTTAATAGTGGTCTGGGAATTGAGCTTTGAGGCGTAAGGCTAATGTCACGTTCAAGCTGAAATTGGGCAGCCAGATCCAGTACTTCGGCTAACTGGCAAAAAGAAGCAGGTTTAGAGATATAGTGATTCATCCCTGCTTGATAAGCCCTTATTTTTTCGTCAGGGTTAGTATTCGCACTCAATGCTGTAATCATGCAGCGATTATCACGGTTAATTTTATCGTCACGCCAACAACGGGTCGTAATTAGCCCATCCATATCTGGCATACGAATATCCATTAGTACTAAATCAAAACGATGAGACTGACCAATACGCAGTGCTGTTTCGCCACTCTCTGCCAATGTGACTTGATGCCCCAACTGCCGTAGCATCATACCGGTAATATCACGGTTTGTTTCAGCATCATCGACTAACAATATCGTCATCTGCCAAGGTTGTAATGGTAGGTTTTGCGGTATTTCTTGCTGATAATGAGTAGATGACGGATATCGACCTAAATGAGCTTCGATTTTGCTATATAACCGGCCGGGTAGATAATTCAATTCGTGATCAGTAAGTGACTCAGACGGTGAGAGGGGTAATTCATTATTGGCAGGAAGGCAGCTAATTCCCCAAGCTGATAATTGTAAGTGCAGTGGCGATGGTACACATAATTCGCCCTTAAATGGTTTTTCAGGGGTTAAGCCATGATAAGGGAGTTTTAATGAGAACTGGCTCCCCTGACCCAAATGGCTGGAAAGAGTAATCTGCCCCCCCATCATTCTTGCTAGATTATCTGCAATTGTTAACCCTAGACCTGTACCATGTCGATGGTCGCATGTTTGAACGAAGGGATTAAATATAGTTTTCTGATGCACCAAATCAATACCGCAACCCGTATCTTCAACCGTAAAGCAGAGTTGATTGTCTTTACGTTCGACATTAAGACTAATGTGACCATGTTGAGTAAACTTAACCGCATTACCGAGTAAGTTAATCAGGATCTGTTTTAAGCGTTGGCTGTCTAATTTAATCGTTAGAGGGACTTCGGAGCTAACGTAAGTGGAAAGAGATAGTGATTTACTCAGCACTTGGTTATGAATCGTCAGCATGACTTGATCCAATAATGGTAATAATGCAATTTTCTCCTGGGCCAATGTCATTTGACCTGATTCAATACGTGAGAAATCTAATAAATTATTGATGATTGCGAGTAAAGAATGCGAACACTGACGAGCGGTTTCCGCCAAGCGGAATTGTTCTGTAGTAAGTTCTGTATTTTGTAATAATTCGACAGCTCCAATCGCTCCATTAAGTGGGGTGCGAATCTCGTGACTAATTGTGGTGAGATGTACACGTTTGCGACGATTAGCTTGCTCGGCAGCTTGTTTTGATTTTGCCAATGCCTGCGTGCGTTTTTTGACTTTTAGTTCTAGTGTGTCGTACTGCTCATTCAAGGTATCCAGTAAGTTATTGTAAGCTCGGGCAATGTGCCCTAATTCGTCCATCCGCTTAACCGGTAAGCGTGGTTCCATGGCTTGTGGGCCCGTAGCACCAATAATATTCACGAAATTCCAAAGGGGAATTGCCAAGTAATAACGTAGTAAGAGTGAAAGTGCCAAGGTTAAAAGCAGTAAAATAGAGAGTGCAAAAGGAAGTTGATGTAGCGCAGGTTTAGCTGCCTCCCAAGCAAAACCTACTCTGGGGTAGATCACTAATTGCTGCCAACCAGGGCCTTTTAACTGTGTTCTCAAGACGAGATAATCTTGCGTTTGTTGCCAGCCATCATGTAAATCACTATTTTTTAATTGACGAAGAATTTCAACCATTTGATCCGACGGTATTTTTTGTTGGGATATCGGCAGTAATTCGCCATTTTTATCCAACCAAAGATTGATGTCTCGTTGCCCTATCGGCTGATTATCCGTGAATAGTTCATTTAGTTTTAAAGAAAAGCCGGCTAGCGCACCGTTATGATCACATGCAGCGACAGATACATGCCAACCACCTTGTTCAGAATAAGTTGGCATTCCCCAGAAGATTTTGTCGTGAGTTGGAAATCGAGGGAGGAGAAGCAACTCTTTGCGGCGCTGACCTAAATATTCTTTTGATACCGATTGCGGCTTAAATATAGTAATTCCGTTCTGGCTGTTAATCGTAAAACTATCGAGATAAAAAGTTTGGCCAGAAGTTCCATATGCTTGAGTAACTCGTAGATTATGTTTGGCTTGGATTGAACTACAATTGCCTGAAATGAAAGGAATGATGTTATTCGCGATATTCTCTATAGGAATAACAGGAAACTGCCAGATAGCCTCATAAGATGATTGGTGACTTATTAAAGAAGTGGCATCGTGCTCAGCCCCTTCAAATTGGTAATTACTTAAATCTGCGCGTAAAGATGCCATATGTGTTAATTCATTCACCAACCGTTGGCGAGTATTTTCATAAGAAAATAGTGCCGTGGCCAAAATTGATAATAGCCAAATAGCCATTAATGTCATACCGAGTATGAGTGTTAATCGTGTTACGAGTGATGAAGAATTATCCATGATGAATTTGTCCATAAAGTCACCTAACTGGTTTTTTTAGTACGCCACAGCCAAAATTCGATATCAAGAATTACACTACTTTCATGACAACCCGTTATAGATTCATTTAGTTCCAAATAATAAAAAAGTCAGGTTTTCGCCTTGTAGCGCAGATTTAATTAGAATGGATAATTAAGCAGTGGTAGGACAGGAGCTATTGCTTATGCGGAACATATTAGAAATGCAATCTTTAGTCAGTGATATTGATTTATCAGACATTAATCTTATTCACTTCAACTTAAAGGACATCCCATCTAAAGCAATAGACTGTGGTCATTCTATTTGTATTGGTGTTTTTTTTGTAGACAGAAAAGCGATATCTGATGCAACTATTCGATATATCACACTCCTACTGATGTCTCTTGAGGAGACACAAGATTTTGCTTTGCAACTTAGTCTCGACTCTTGGTGGCTATGGTACCGGATTACTGTTGAGGCTAACACTGATATGCAGCATGAGTTATCCGTAAAGATAGAGCAACTATATGGTTTTATTCAATATCTCTATTCTCTAGTCACTATTGTTAACTCACCAAAAAACAAAAATCTCTTTAAAGCGAGAATAACTACAGGCGGGGTTATCCCATGAAAGAGATCATAGGGTTAATATTACTCATGTTTTCTTCATTAGTTCATGGGAAAACAATACCTTGGCAAGGTGAGCCTTTCTTTATTTATAGTCGAAGTATGGACTTATCTAGCCTCTTAAAAGATATAGGGGGGAATTATGGCATCCCTGTCGTGGTGAACCCTGAAATAAATGAACATTTTAGTGGTAAGATCCTCGATAAAACGCCGGAAGAAATTTTATCTGAGCTTGCGGGCCTATATAACATTACGTGGTACTACGATGGAGAAATACTCTATTTTTACAAATCGCAAGCTGTTCGAAGAGAATTTATATCACCTGATGGATTATCTTCAGCCACGCTAATTAAGTATCTTCAAAGCAGTGGAATACTAGCCGATAAAAGCTGCGCAGCAAAAGCATTCTCTCGTTTGGGAACTGTTGAAGTTACGGGGGTGCCTATCTGTATTGAACGAGTGACGACATTGAGCAAATTGCTTTCTTCGCAGGTCCGCAATCAAAACGAAAACAAAGAAACAGTGAATGTATTCCAATTGAAATACGCTTCTGCAGCAGATTCAAATTATCAGTATCGAGATCAACAAGTAAAATTACCGGGTTTAGTCAGTGTGTTACGTGAAATGACGATGGGTAATAATTCGCCTCTGGTGGGGGGGAAAGATCAAGATAATACGCGTGCCAGTACACCGCTTTTTTCTGCTGACCCACGGCAAAACGCTATCATTATTCGTGATCGCCAGGTAAATATGCCGATTTATAAGAGCTTAATTGCACAACTGGATCAGCGTCCAGTTCAAATAGAAATTTCTGTGACTATCATTGACGTGGATGCCGGAGATATTAGCCAATTAGGTATCGATTGGTCAGCATCGACTTCTATTGGTGGCGCGGGTATTTCATTTAACAGTGGAGAGAGTAAAAATAGTGCTGATGGTTTCTCAACAGTCATCGGTGATACAGGCAATTTTATGGTGCGCTTAAATGCATTACAAAAGAACTCGCGCGCAAGAGTGTTGTCTCGTCCTTCAGTGGTTACTCTCAATAATATTCAGGCGGTATTAGATAAGAACATCACGTTTTATACCAAGTTAGAAGGAGAAAAAGTAGCAAAATTAGAATCCGTTACATCAGGATCACTACTGCGAGTCACACCGCGGATGATTGATAATAATGGTGAAAAGGAAGTGCTACTTAACCTGAATATCCAGGATGGTCAACAGCATGATCCCATCAGTAGTAGCGAACCTCTGCCAGAAATACAGAATTCAGATATCTCGACTCAAGCTACATTACGTGTCGGACAAAGTTTACTTTTGGGTGGTTTCATTCAAGACAAACAAATTGAGTCGGAAAATAAAATTCCCTTGTTAGGTGATATCCCTTTGTTGGGTGAGTTATTTCGCAGTACGAATAAGCAATCACACAGTGTTATTCGGCTCTTTTTGATCAAAGCTGTACCCGTTAATATGGGGGAGTAATATGCCTGTTAGATTTAAACTCCGCCTGTTAAATGGTGAATATCGGGGGCGAGAATTGATGCTGCCCATAGGTGAGTTTACTCTAGGGGAGAAGGGGTGCGACGTTTTACTACCATTACTCAGAGAAGAGATACTGACGCTAATCATCACTGAGCAACAAATAGTGGTGCAGACTTCAGATGAGGTGTGGGTAAATGGATCCCTACACAATTTACAACATCCGCTCCCACTGAGGAAGTGTATCGAAATTGCGGGGGTGGTATTGACCCTCGGCGAAGAGAATGATGTTTTAAGTCGTGTTAAAATTACTCCCAAGGCGGAAACACACTTGCTATTGTGGCTGTCACTACTGACCGTAGTGATATTGACACTATTATTCACGTTCATATTTTGGGTTATACAACAACCAAAATCCTTGCAGTCATATTTGCCTCCTGATATTCCAACACAATTAACTCAGCAGCTTAAAAAACCTGCTTTACAGGGTGTAAAAGGGCGCTGGTTATCAGATGGCAGTGTCGTGTTGATTGGTCACTGTACATCCTCTCCTGCGGTTATCAACTTACAGAATTTTTTATCTTCAAATCATGTTGTTTTTAGCAATCAACTTATGTGTGATGACCACATCCTGACGAGTGTCAGTGATGTATTACATCAATATGGTTATCAAAATATTGAAGTTCAAATAGGTGAAGAACCCGGCAATATTATTCTGCAAGGCGCGATTAAGATGGATGACCAATGGCTAAAAGTCCAAACCGCATTTGCGGGGATAATTGGGCTAAAAAGCTGGAAAGTCGTGAATACGCAAGATGGACAAATTTCACAATTAATTGAGCACTTAAGAGGACTAGAATTATTGGGGTATCTCAGCATGTCGCTGAGTAATAAAGAAATCATTATTAGCGGTGAACTGTCGCCTATCCAGCAGCAGCGAATGATGAAGATGTTAGAAACGTTGGCGGTACAGCAGCCAGAGTATCTGACGGTGAAATACCAGAATATCCCCATCGCGGATCAAACCACCCAGCTACTTCCTGCGACCATTGTGAGTTACGGCGGGAACCGCCATTTAAGTTTCGTGCAACTGGCTAATGGCGTACGTTTACAAGAAGGGACGGTTTTGGCGAACGGCTATAAAGTGATCTTTATCGGAATGCAGGGTATATCGCTATTCAAGGCGAACAATCTTATCCATATACCCATGAATTTTTGAGACTATAGGAGTGAGCCAATGCAGCATATTACTGTGTTAGAAGATGATATTAAGTCAAAATCTAACAATATTGCACAAAAGAAAGAGTTGCTTATTCGAGAGAAGCTAATGGTCATCCATCAATTAACTCTACAGCAAACACCTGAAAATTATAAAGCCCTCAATGATATTATGGTGGCGTTAAAGAGTGCAGAGCGGATCATTGAAACATTAGTTGCTCGTTATGATAATTAATTTTTCTTCTGACGTTCATTTGTAAAAGTAAGACTTAAAAAATAAAAGAACATTAAAAATAAATAATTCAAAATGAATCTAAGGTTAGTGATACGTAAAGGAGTACCACTATGAATGAAAATAGCGTTATTCAACATATGCTTTCGGACCTACAAAGTGGGTACAATAAGTTATCCTCTGATCTTGGTCAGCTAAAGAATTTCCAGCAACAAATTGAATTACTCAAAACGCGGTCTAATCATGATTTGAATGCAAAGGAGACTTTATTACGTTTGGATGCTGCCTTTCCCAGCGGACTCGCGCAAGAAAAGGCGAAGATAGCCGCTAGCCTTTCGAAAATAACAATACAAATTAAGCAATTAGAGACTCAGCTTAAAAATATTAACACTAGAGAAAATCGGTAGTTAAAAACCCAGGCGTCTACTCTTTATTCCTTGAATTTTGGAGCATATTTATGCTAAACACTATCGTTCAAAAAAACGCCCCATTACTTACTGAAACTAATGCAACTATGTCTTCGCGTAATGGTGCAGTAGAAAACAGGGTTTCTAATAATGAAAATGAGGATTTTGATATATTTCGTATGGGCCTAGCGGCCTTCTATAATCTTCTTAATGTGTTAAAAAAACTTGCAGATAGTGACTTTAAAGGCGTACAAGGACGTTCAGATTATGCCCTAGATGTACAAGACGATGCCAATCAGGTCGATGAAGTAATCGCCGAAGCGGCAAAAGGAGATGAGAAGACCAAAGAATCATTACCTGACTCTGTGATTCAATTTATGCGCAAGAATGACATTAAAGTCGATGGCATGAATATTGATGATTACTTAAAAAAGAATGGTCCCATGCTGGATAAGGGGAAATTAAAGGCAGTGAAAGGTGCGCTGGATAATGAGAAGAATGGTGCGACCGATACTATAACTCAGGATCAATTACAGTTACAGAAAGTGATGCAGAGCTATAATGTTTGTGCCAATAACATCAATACATTGCAAACAGGATTAAAAGATTTACTAACAACAATTGCCCGTAGCTTCTGCTAATAAGCTCATAGCTGATGGACGGTATGAAATGAATATTCAACCGAGCGATATTGTACTTAATTTTATGCAGCGCGGTGGTTCGTTGCATATGTTGGCTAAGATGGATCAACAAGATCTCGCGGTGCTTTATCAATATACCGTACAACTTTGCCAAGGTAAGGAATATGACAGCGCCAAGAAATTATTAAATTTACTAGTGAGATTCGATCATTGGAATTTTTCTTACTGGATGACATTAGGATTATGTTATCAACAAACGGCTGATTTCCATCAGGCAATCTATTGTTTTAGCCGAGCAGGTCAGATTGAGATAGATAACCCACGACCATCCTGTTTAGCAGGGGAGTGTTATTTAGCCTGCGGTAATATTATCTATGCCGAAAAAGCTTTTCGTGCTGCATTAAATTGGTGCTATTCAAACCCAGCGTTGGCAGAAATAAGACAACAAGCTGAACGAGGCTTAGCGACTTTATTACTGGAGGTACGACATGAGTAGTGTCATCGATTTTAAAAATGATATGCCCCCTGATTGGACAACAGCATTGGTTGGAAAAACGACGCCATTGCCACCGACCACTCTGCCAGACTGGCGAGCAACTGCCGGCTATTCGCCATCGGCGGATATCAATTTTATGTCACCGAAAGTGACGCAACAAAAAGCCCAAGACGCATTAGACAGACTGCTGGTTGCTTTACCGCAACACAATGGTGAAAAAGGGAAGAGTGATCGATTGTACCTAGATCGTCTCGAAAGTATTGATATAAAACTTATTGTGGCGATGGCGGGTAATTTGAATCTGAGCATTTTTTCTGACTTGTGCAAATCAATCAGCAAACAAATAGAAAGTGCATCGGAGGTACAAACATTTCTACGTGATAAGCGTGTTGCGGAATATCAACAACAGATCGACAAAGCAGTTGAGCAGGCAGACAAAGCTAAAAAAGCCGGTATATTCAGCGCGGTCTGTGATTGGATCATCGGTGCGGTTGAGGTGGTTTACGGTGCAATGAAGCTGGCTCAAGGGATATTAACGGGTGACCCGCTCGCGTTAGCCTCTGGTGCTGCCTATGTCGCTGCGGGTACGGCAGGTTTGGTCAAAGCAGCCGCTGAAACAGCGATGTTATTGGGCGCATCAAAAGAAAAATGCCAAGGCGTCATTGATGTTGCTGGGAAGGTACAACTTGGCTGTGAATGTTTGGCGATGGTTGTTGATGTCTTCCAAGCTTGTCGTGCTATTAATGCAGCTCGTGTCGTGACCAAAAGTGCAGGTAATGTGTTGAAATCCGGCGGAAGCGAGGTGTTGCTCAATGCAGTTAAGGGGGGGAGTGAAGCGGAAATAGGGCAGTTGACCCAGCAATTTGCTAAGGAGGTTAGTCAGAAAGTTTGCAGTGAGATGGCCTTCGCAAATGGTGGAATTGAGATGGTTGAGGCCAGTGAGATGGCTGCTGCGGCAGCAAAGCAGGCCGCCAGTGCTGAAGTCACGCTCGTACGTAATATCACAAAATCTTTTACGTCTGCCGGCATTGAAAAATTGGTGGGAGAATCGACCAAAGCATTGGTGATGGACGTACTAAAAAAAGGCGTTACGCTGACGGCTGCTGAGTTTGAGCAACAATGTGTCAATGCCATCATGAAACGAATGATTAAACAGGTCATAAAAGATATTTGTGCTTCACCATTACATATCATTCAACGATGTACGCAAGGCATCAATCAAATCAATATTGGGCAATTAGCGATACAAAAAGCGGGTTTACAAAAAGAGATTGAAACATTACTACTCAGTCAATCTTTTATCCAATTTATGGATGATTGGGTCGAAAAAAATAAGCAACAGCAAATCACGCAATTGAAAAATATTTCTAATAATGCGCAAGATACACTCTCTCAATTAAACGATAACATTCAACAGAATGGTATGTTGCAAACAAAAATCGCGAATTCATTAAGTTAGCCGAGGTGGTTATGAATATTCCTGTCAGCCATGAAGTGAACTCAACTCAGTCAGCAACGTCGGTAAATGACATAAAAGATCTGCACGAAAATAATATCAATGATGTGATCTCTTCATTATCTGATGTTATTTTTAAAATGGTTGAATTATTTAAAAAAATGCGTGATTTATTGAGTTGTTATAATCAGAAACAAGAAGTATTAGGCTGGGATCTGCAAGTCAGCTCAATGATTAAGAAGCGTGAAGCGATCTCTGATGCTTGTAGTGCATCTACGATTGGTGGGGTTGCGAGCATATGTTCAGGCCTCGGTAGTTTTGCTGGTGGTGCAGCTAGCATTTCTCATGGTGAGCTTGCGGGTCATATTGGCTCTGGGCTTGGATCAATCAGTGCGGGTGGACTTAAAATTGGGGAAGGTTCTTTGACGCGTGACGCGGACTCAGAACGCCTGATTGGTGATATGCAAAATAGTAGTTCACAATCTTATGCCAATAGTATCAGCGATTTACAAAGTAAATCGAGTGATAGCCGGCAAAGCATAAAAGAATTGAGTAAAGAATTAACTAATTTAATTAACCAAATCAACATGACAGTGAAGTTATAATTTATGGACGTAATAGCACCCGCGCTACAAAATGAAGGGTGTGAAGTCAAAACGGCCTATTTTGAAAAGAGCAGCGTTGAAGTAGGCCATAAATTCTCTCTTTATGGTTTTCAGGTAATTTATCGAATAGAAGGCCGTGAGCTGATAATTTGTTATTTGGAAAGGGACCGTAAAGATGACTCACCCCATGGCTTTTTAAAATTATTTAATTTCCTATATCAACTCGGTAAAAGAAGTGCTGAATTGTCCATTATCAGAATGTTGGTGATTGATAATATTGCGAACTCATCACTACAATTAAATCTGAATCGGTTAATTAAGATTTTAATTGCCAAAGGTGCATACGTAAAAAACATAGAAGATAACGATTGGTTACTATTTAATGTCAATAGCAAGTAATAGACAAGTGGAGATGAAATGAGTGATATCACCATTGGCGACTTGCATACGATTTGTGCCCAAATAAATAATGCACTAAAAGAACAAGGTATTATTCACCAAGAAATGATGCAAACGCTGCAAGTCGTTAGCCCTGAAGAAACACAAACAAGATATAAGCGTGGGTATCAAGCTTGGCTTGCGAATGATTATAACGCTGCGTTGGATGATTTCTCATGGCTGACATTACATCATCCCCGTGAGCCACAATTTCATTTGGCATTAGCAGGTGCTCTACAAATGCAGCAAGAGTACGCATTGGCACTGAGTGCCTATGCTTGTGTGCTCATGCTAGAGGTCAAAGATCCTACCCCAGTTTATCAAATGGCGATTTGTTTGCAGGCGTTGGGAAAGGGGGCCGATGCAAGGGAAGCGTTGCAAACAGTGATTGAAATGAGTTATCAAAATCCTGAATATCTCTCGATAGCTGAAAAAGCTTCATTATTATTGAATGAAATCTAAAGTTGAAACTATCGGTAGCGATAGCGAATACTTAAGGAGTCATATATGACCAATGTTAGTAGCGTTAATACCTACTACGATAATTTCACCTCGCAAAATAAAATAGAAGCTATTGATGGAAGTAATAATGAAAAACCCACGCTAGTTCATCCACAATCATTACGTTGTTTAGAAAAAACACAAGCAGAATTTAATGATCTTCTTGATATTCAAGAAAAGGAATCTGCTGAATTGACTTGTGCGAAAGTTAGTTTTGCTAAAAAGCAATTTTTCATTAATATTCTCGAGGTGGCTTATTCTTTGGCTTCATTCTCTATTAGTGTCGCTGTGACCGTTTGCAGTGGTGGTTCCGCCACACCGATAGCGGTGGTGACAGGCCTTAATCTTATGTTATCGATATCAAATTTGGCCTGTGCCTATCATAATTGGGATTGTGCTAGCAAAGGAAAGCCTGAACTGACAATGGGCAGTGATGCATTGCAACAAACCGTGTTTGTATTAGCCAAATATTGCCAAGCGGATCCCAGCCGTGCTCAAAAAATTGCCCGTTTTGTCTCTTATCTTATTCGTGCCGCAATGAGTGTTTCGTTAATTGTCCTTGGTCTCACAATACATCCTATTATTCATAATGAACTATGCACCCTAGCGAAAAATAATATCCCGACATTAATAGCTTTGCCGAGTGTTACTCTCGGTGGTTTTTTAACGACTTGCTTAAATAATAATGTCGATGAAATAGAAGCCAGCAAAGCGAAGCTATTCCAAAATCAATTGGATATTGCAACCAAATCGTTTCAGGTTTAAACCGGATATCCATTCATATCAATATTTGTCAATCTTGCATCAGGTTAGCAACATCCTAAGGAATATAATGAAAACAATACAATTCATTTTATTTGGGCAAGAGGGAATATTACGCCACAAAGGGGAGTGCCAGACTATTCCTGCGGGGAAAATGGTTGTTGTTGATGAAGAGGCTACGGTATCTTCTTTTTCGCAAAGTATGATTACTTCCATATTATGCCACTCTATTGATTTGTTACCTATCTATCAGGATTTTGCCAGTAAAATGGTGCAGTCGAATAAGTTTCGGTTGCCTTGCAAGATGTCAGAACGTTATAAAATATTACCCATCAGTCACGATATTATTCATTCGACTGAACAGCTAGTGAATATTGAGCGGGCAGCTTCATTAAGATTTCTTTTCCTCTATTGTTTGGGGCTAGATTCTATTTATTTCTCCCGACTTTTAGAGTCAATTGTTGGGACGAATAATGAACTACTCGAGTTCTTTGACAAGAATCGCCTCAATCCCTGGACAGTTTCACGTTATGCCGATGAACTGGGAATATCGACTCGTAAATTAAATTTTCTCTTCTATGAAAAATTTGGGATGTCGGCCAAACAATGGCTACTGGATCAACGATTGAAAAAAGGTTGTGAGCTGCTGCTCTCCACTCGTCTACGTGTGGCAGATATTGCCATGGAGTGTGGGTTTAGTAATCACGCTCATTTCTCTGATAGTTTTCGTCGCCGCTTTCAACAGTGCCCATCTCATATGCGGTCACTGATGGAATAAGGAGGGTCAGATGGATATAAACGCGCTAATGAATGAAATGACGCAAAATATCAATAAGATTGGTCAAGATTTCAAGAGTCAAATGGCGTCAGGTAACTCTTCTGATCCAGAACAAATGCTAAAGATGCAATTTGCTATGCAACAGTATTCTTCATACATCAATTTCAGCAGTGCGTTGATGAAAAGTATTAAAGATATGACCAGCGGAATTATTGCAAAAATATGATTTTACTTTCAGCGCCTTGCCGTCAATTAGTGGTAGAAGCTGCCTTGGCAGGCGTGAATCACAGTCTGTTGGATGAAGCTCGTATCATCCTAAATGTGTTACCTCAATTGATACCTGATCCTTCAGTACGTCTGGTGTGTGAAGCGATGCTGTTATTTGGGCTAAATCAGCAGGAGAAGGCGCTGATGTTACTGGCTTCGTCTTCCTCAAAAGATGCCCAGACCCTGTTGGCACATATGCAACAGGGCATGGCCAGCGCTGAAACCAAAAACTTAGTGGCATAACAGATGGATTAACCGGAGATTGTCAGATGGATACTAATGTCATTCAGGCTGCTTCAGCACTGAGCACCTCGTTACTGCAACCCGCAAATCAGCAAGCGGTTGAACAACAATCAACTAAACAACTCATTGACCCTCAGCAAGTCGCTAGGTTTGAGCAGTTAATGCGGCCAACTGAACCTACTGCCGCCACAATGGCACCCGATCAAATGCTGATGACACAGGTGCAATGGATGCATGCCACGCTCGCCATTGATGTCACGGCTAAAGTCGCCGGTGTTGTTGGGCAAAACATCAATAAACTGGTCAATATGCAATGAAACCGTTATGGCATCTGGTCGCATCATTACTGGTTGTTGTATCCCTTACAGGCTGCGATGTTGCGCTGTATAGCGGGCTGTCTGAAGGGGAAGCTAACCAGATGCTGGCCTTGCTGATGTTGCATCAAATCAAAGCTGAGAAGCAGTCTGAAAAAGGAGGCGTGGTTAGCTTAAGAGTGGATAAAAACCAATTTATTAACGCGGTTGAGTTACTGCGACAAAATGGTTTTCCACGTCAACAATTTGCGACGGTTGATGAGATGTTTCCGTCCAATCAATTGGTGACCTCGCCTAGCCAAGAACAAGCCAAAATGGTCTATTTAAAAGAGCAGCAGTTAGAGAGCATGTTGAGCCATATGGATGGGGTGATACATGCGGATGTCACCATCGCCATGCCTGCCCCTATTGATGGAAAAAGTAGTATTCCTCATGCTGCGTCAGTCTTTATTAAGTATTCACCGGAAGTGAATTTACAAATTTATCAACCGCAGATCAAAAACCTCATCCGTGATGCGGTGCCCGGTATCGATTACGCACAAATTAGCGTGGTGATGCAACCCGCTAACTATCGTTTTAGTGCCACACCACAACCGCAAAATAGTTTGAATGTCGGGCTGCAATGGTTGCTGCGTCACGCAGGGACGGTGCAGATCATATTAGGGCTGCTATTGACGTTATTGGTTGGGTTATCAACGGTAGGTTTGGTTCGTTATCTGCGCAGATAAGGGGTTAACGGGAGGGCGAAATAATGACAATGCCGTTAAGCAGTGGCATCTGGGATTTACATCAATTAGCTTGGTTGCCCGCTAAGTTTGCTCACCCATTATGGCTAGCTGCGATAGGCATCAAAGCCGAAAACTACCATTATGGTCGTAGTCATGTGTTGGATAACACGTTGAATCGCGTACTCATCCAACAACGAAAATTCCCGCAGCATCCCTTACCTGCCGTGCTGAGTTCGCAACAACAAGTGCAAATGGCAAGCCATCAACGCTTGTTAAGCCACTGCCTGGCGCTAGGGCTGGTCCACTTGCAATGTGATGATTATTTACGCTTGCGCAGATATCGGCAGGCACTTTCACCCCATTTGAAAGAGAGCGATATTCAACAACTGATAGGGCTGGGATTTCGTGGCCCGCTTAGCGCCCGATTAACGCCTCAGCAGTTGCCCACGGTGGCCTTGAGCCTTGGCCATAGCCTCGCGCATCAACACCGTTATGACGATGTGGTTTGGCAGGCAATCTCTATCCGTTTGCCTCCTCTGCCACGAGCACTCTCCTTACCCACTGCATTATCGCTCTCAGTGGATCATTGGTTAACACGGCTAGTACGTTTCTTATGAATCCTTTTTATATTACGGTCACGCCGTTCGATGGGCCATTACCCGTGGGGACGATTATCCCAGCTGGACTGTTGCAAGAAATATCGCAGTGTCGCGATCTATTATCAGAAGCGCGTGCACAGGCGGCAGAGATTCTACAGGCGGCAAACGCTGAAAAAACACAGCGGTTAGCTTTGGCCGAACAGCAGGCTGAGAGATTAATTGAGCAAACCAGAAGCCAGATGGAAGCAGATATATTAGTCCATCATATCAATTGGTTAGTAACATCGGAGCAATTGACGTCTTCGTTAGTCAATCAGGCACAAAAGCGAATTTTGGCGGCGATCACCACAGTAGTCACTGAATGGGCCGGTCAGCAAGCGGCAGATAAAATTTTAATTCATCATTTGGCGTCACAGATAACACGTCTAGCCGAGGAAAATAGCTTGGTTTTACGTGTTAACCCGCAGCACTTTCCTGCTGTCATCACCGCTCTGGGTGCCCGAGTACAATGTATCAGTGATGAAACTTTGGCCGAGGATGAGGCGCAATTAAGCTCACCCCAGTTGCAACTGAGTTTCTCGCTTCACCGCCATTTATCGCAGCTGCTTCTTTGGCTACAGGCATCGCCATTACCCGATAAGGAATCGATGCATGATCAAGACAAATAGCATCTCAGATACTGTCGCAGTACACGGCACTCTGCCCAACAGTGAAAAGCTGCAAGGTGAGGTCTCACCGGCTCATTCAGTGATGGCATTAGCCAGTCTAGAATTGCTCGATCTTCAGCAAGCCGTATTGGGTGAGAATTTGGAAATGACCATGGAGGGGATCGGGCTGAGTTTAGGCGCGAGGCTAAAAGATCAAAAAGCAGCTCAAACGGAGGAGCGTCACCAACGCCGCCTGCAATTACTGGTGAAGATGGTCGCACAGCTTTCTGACAGTGCGGGCACTTTATTGCAGCAAAATATTCCGTTGGATATTGATATCGCTTTACTGACCAGCAAACTCCATCAAGGCGATCTCTCGGTAGGGCAGCAAGTGTTACTTTTAGCGACCTTAGTGGCCAACTGCAAAGAAAATCCATTACGTCGCCGTCGCTTAATGCAGTTACTTGGGTCGGTACTCGAGAACGAGGGGTGGGAGATTGAGTTATTTGGCTTACTTGAGTTGGGCACTGCAGGTAGCCGTTCATTGGGTTCGATAAAGCAGCTATTTCAACAAAGTATCTATCAAAGTGAATTATCGATAACGGAATGGTTTGCACGGATCAGTCGCTGGCCACAACGTCAACAACGCGTTCGGGTGTTAATGCGCGCGATGGCATTTGATTTATCCTGCCAGCCCCCGCCCAAACATGGTGAGCGTTTGGCGGCCACCCTCAATCAATTGCGTCGCTTGCTGATGTTTCTTTGCTTAGAAGACCATTGTCATGACATCGGACGGGCTTGTGGCATAGAGGGAGATGCTGTCCTGCGGGAAGTACTGGCCGTCGTCGGACAGCCTTGGTTATTTGATAATTGGTTACAACCGCGAATTGAGATGATTTTGGGGCCGGACGTCAATTTACGGCAGAAATTCGTTCGTCGCTTCTATGAGTTATTCAAACTCATGCCTGTCGAGTGCTTCAACGATCAAGATCAGCAAGTACAAATTTTGTCGATTTTGCTCGCGATGTGAGTTGACGAATAAGGCCAACACCCGATAGTCCTAAATGCTGACGCTTCGTATGCTGCACAGAAGTCTACTTATCGATGAATTAAGTTAATTAGTCGCATCAATAGGACATGGGTTATGGAGATGGATTTAGTTGTTACCCGTAACCTACAGCTGTTTACCCGCATGGCAGAATTACCCTGTTCGGTAGTCACTTCCCGCATGCAGTGGCAGTTGGGGCCACGAGTGGTTTTTCTTGAATGGCGAACATCTAACTTGTTGTTGACCTGTGGCTTGCAGTATCGGAGCTATAACAACGATGACTTACTTCAGCTCCTGCAATGTTGGCGGCTCGAACGATTTAACGGTGTGCCACAGCGTATTTATTTACTAAAAACAGACATGATGGTCAGTTGCTCACTACCAGAGATGTCTGATGCTGAGTTTTGGTATCAACTTTATCGCCAGCAATGCGCCTTACTTCGTCAACTGCCGGGAGAGTATCCATGAGGGAGTCTGCACTCAAGCGTAGTTTGATGATGATCACCGAGCGGCAGGATGTTTTTTTAGCGATCATGCTGCTGGTGGCAATCTTTATGATGATCTTGCCACTGCCCACCGTCATGGTCGATGTGCTGATCGCAATTAACTTGGCCTTATCCGTCATCTTGCTGATGATCTCTATTTATCTGCGTGATCCACTCGATTTCTCTGTCTTCCCTTCGCTTTTGTTGATCACCACGCTGTATCGATTAGCGCTAACGATCAGTACCACACGTTTAGTGTTGCTACAGCATGATGCCGGTCAGATAGTCGAGGCATTCGGCCAATTTGTGGTCGGAGGAAATCTCGCCGTGGGATTAATCATTTTTACGATTATCACGGTGGTGCAGTTCATCGTGATCACCAAGGGTTCTGAACGCGTCGCGGAAGTTAGCGCCCGTTTTTCCCTTGATGGGATGCCGGGTAAGCAAATGAGCATTGATGGCGATTTACGCGCGGGCGTCATCGATTCTACTGAGGCAGGGCGGCAGCGGGAGCGAGTACAAAAAGAGAGCCGTCTGTTTGGTGCCATGGACGGGGCGATGAAGTTCGTTAAAGGCGATGCCATCGCGGGGATCATCGTCATCTTGGTGAATATCTTTGGCGGCATCATCATCGGTGTGGTGCAACATAATATGTCGGCGGAACAAGCGATGCTCACCTATGCGGTGCTCTCCGTGGGCGATGGTTTATGTGCCCAGATCCCATCATTGCTGATCTCCATCACCGCTGGGATTATTGTGACTCGCGTACCGGGTCGGGATAAGCAGAGTCTGGCGAAAGACTTGGTGTTACAGGTGGGGCGTCAGCCTGATGCACTGTGGCTGGCTGCTGCGATCTTGCTGGTTTTTGCCGTGCTACCGGGTTTTCCCTTCCTCATTTTTATTACGCTGGCGCTATTGGTTGCGGCTCCCGCACTTTTGCTTTACCGACGGAATCGCGCTTCGCCACAAAGTGGGGGAGCTAAAAATGTTGATGAGAATGGGGTTTTACCTGCGAGCAAAATGACGCCCGGCGCGGTGCCGTTGATGATGTACTGCGCCGACAATATGCGTTATCCCCAATTAGAGCGGGATATCGACAGCTTACGTTGGCGTAGATTTGAACATCTTGGTGTGCCATTGCCAGAAGTGATGATCTGCCGAGATCCCACGTTGGCCGAAAATACGATATCGATCTGTGTCTATCAAGAAGCGGTACTGACACTCACGTTGCCTCCTGACGATTTGCTTTTGGTACAACCGAGTCGCCAATTAGAAACACGCAGCCAAAAATTAAGTGCAAAAATGGGCACTTTTGAATGGCTTTCCCCAGAACTGGGGAATCAAGCCAGTACATTGGGCATCCCTTACGCGCAAGGAAATCAACGTATCCTTTACTGTCTGACGCGCGTGCTCGATAGGCACACATCAGAGTTTATCGGTGTACAAGAAACCCGTTATCTGATGGATGCCATGGAAGGGCGCTACGGTGAATTGGTGAAAGAGTTACAACGCCAAATGCCCGTGGGCAAGGTGGCCGAAATATTGCAACGGCTGGTGGAAGAAGATGTTTCAATCCGCGATTTGCGTACTATTTTCGGCGCGTTGGTGGCATGGGCACCCAAAGAGAAAGATGCCGTGATGCTGACCGAATATGTCCGTATCGCTTTGCGGCGGCATGTCTGTGGTCGGTTTAGCAAAAATAAGTCGTGGTTGCCGGTCTTACGATTGGGCGAAGGCGCAGAAAACCTGATCCGTGAATCCATTCGCCAGACATCAGCGGGCACCTACTCAGCGTTGGGAGATAAACACTCGCGGTTGATTCTCAGCAAGATTAGAGCAGCTTTCGCCGAAAACAACGATACGGTACTGCTGGCATCTATCGATGTGCGGCGCTTCGTGCGCAAAATTGTTGAGCGAGATATTTTTACCCTTCCCGTCCTGTCTTGGCAGGAGCTGGGCGATGAGATGAATATCAGGGTGGTAGACACCATTGAACTTATCGGTGAGGAACTTGATGAAGCAATGGACGGTGACATCCATGCGGTTGCCTGATTGTTCAACATTAAGCGATAAGCTCAATCGACAATTGCGCTTATCGTCCTCTGTGCCAGAGGCGGCGGAATATCGGGGGCCAATACTGGATGTTGGCCCAACATTGATCCGCGCACATTTATCGGGTGTGGCGTTAGGTGAACTTTGCCAAATCGAATCATCGAATATGTTAGCGGAAGTCGTCGCTATCGAGCAGGAAACAGCACTCCTTTCTCCCTTTGCGGCTTCCGTTGGGTTGCGCAGTGGCCAATGGGTCCGGCCACTGAGGCACACACACCGTGTCCGTACAGGATCTGATTTGCTGGGGCGTATTGTGGACGGCTTAGGGGCGCCTATCGACGGCGGCCCACCACTGAGTGGGCATTGGCGTGAACTGGATAGTCTCCCACCGGATCCACTGACCCGTCAGCCGATACAGCGCATTCTGACAACCGGTATTCGGGCGTTGGACGGAATATTGAGCTGTGGTGAAGGCCAGCGGGTGGGTATCTTTGCGGCGGCAGGTGTGGGAAAAAGCACCTTATTGAGCATGCTATGTGAGGGCAGCAATGCTGATGTGATGGTGCTCGCCCTGATTGGTGAACGTGGCCGTGAAGTACAAGAATTCTTAGATCAAGTGCTCACGCCACAAGCGCGTGCTCGCACGGTGGTGGTGGTCGCAACCTCTGATCGTCCAGCGTTGGAACGGTTAAAGGGGCTCTATACTGCGACCACGATAGCTGAGTATTTCCGTGAGTGCGGGCTAAAGGTTTTGCTGATGGCAGACTCGCTCACCCGCTATGCCCGCGCGGCACGTGAGATAGGTTTGGCGGCAGGGGAGTTACCCGCGGCAGGTAGTTTTCCCCCGAGTGTCTTTGCGGCGTTACCCCGGCTATTAGAGCGAGCGGGTAATAGCGATCGTGGCAGTATCACGGCGTTTTATACCGTGTTGGTCGAGGGCGATAACATGAATGAACCCGTCGCTGATGAAGTTCGTTCGTTATTGGATGGGCATATTGTACTGTCGCGAAAACTCGCGGGCGCAGGCCATTACCCCGCTATTGATATCGCCGCCAGTGTTAGCCGCATCATGCCGCAAATTGTGACTGACGAACATTTGGCACTGGCGCAAAAACTGCGCCGGATTCAAGCCTGCTATCAGGAAATTGAACTGCTGGTACGGGTGGGCGAATATCAGGCTGGGCATGACTCGCAAGCTGATGAAGCGCTACAGCGTTATCCCGCTATCTGTGCCTTCTTGCAACAGGAGACTCGTCTATCGTGCGATCACGAAGCTATCAACCTCAGCAGTACCTTGGCGAAACTGGCGCAGGTGCTGAGTTAAGTCACCCACAGCGGTCTATCTTGGCGCGCTTACTGGCGTTGCGGCAAAGAAAAGAGCATCGCTTACGCCAGCAACTGGTGAACCTACGACATGAATATCAGCAGCAAGAGCAACGATTAGCGGATTGTCGCCTTGAACGGCAACAGCTGTGTCAGCAGCTACGCACCCTAGCGCAGTGGCGCGGTAAGTTGCTGCCTGAACAGGCTGATGAGCAGCGCGTGCTGCAACATACGCTCTATCAGGCTGAACGGCAGCGACAGAAACAAATCGGTGAAGAGGTGGCGTTGGGGCGACAAAAACGGGCCGCTATTGAGTCACAACTTGTGCTTCTACGTGGTAATCAACGTGAGCAGGAAAAATTAAGGATAATGATAAGCGATGAGTCGTATCGATATTGAAGGGACGTTATCACTACTCGGCGAGCATCATTATAGAAGTGATCAATCATATTGGGAGACTGCGCGGCAGCGGCAGCAATTTGCCCGCTATCTTCCACCACAATTACGTTCCCCACAAGAAATGGCCCATGCTATTGCCTCCTCGGAGGGCGGCAACTCGACGCAGTGTGAATACAATATTGTCAGCGGGCCATTAAGCGGTACTAGAGTCAGTGTCAGTCTGACCCATCAAGGTTTGCATATCCTGCTTAGCCACACTAATCGTGACTTAATCGAACGTCTGCAACGGGTACAGACTCGCTGGCAGCGCCAATTGCATATGTTGGGTTTCCCTTGCTTGCTGGAGGTCACTCATGCTGGAGAATCTGACGGCTGAATTACGCCAACTTAGCGAGGTCATCGGCAGTGGGCGGTACGCCTCTGGGGTATCCGCCACTTTAATGCAGGTTGAGGGAGAGGGCGTATATTTACCGCTCGTATTTGATGGTCAATCTTGCGGTATTTGGTTTCCTCAGATCTGCTGGAAACACTGGTTAACAATGTATCTAGCGACGGATGATCCCCATTTCCTCGCGGAAGAATTGATCGTTGCGATGGCTGATTGGGCTGTAAGTCCACTGTTGGCGATACTTCCTGATCTGGCCGCCCATAATACCAAGCCGCAATCGATGACACTCCTTAGCCAATGGGGCGTGACACTGGCCTTCGAGCTTGAGGAGCAACCATTTAAGGCTACGCTGATTGGCTGGCCGCATAGGGCGTTGGCAGAGACTTTATCGGCTTGGCAAAGTGACCATTGGCAATGTGATCCCTCCCTCGAACAAGTCACTCTTTGGCAGGCCAGCTTAGCCGCGGGATGGTGTCGCTTATCGATAGGTCAGTTACAACAAATTGGGCCTGGAGATGGGCTGAAAGTTGCGGCACCCGCCGCACTCGCGCAAGGAAACTGTTGGTTATGGCAAATGGGATCGCCGCAAATTTATATCAAGTTGGATGAGGGAAATAAAATGACAATTCAGCAAGTAAATGAAGATATTGATCGTTTGCTGGCGCTCGATACTGCCGTCGCACCGCTCGCGCCACAATCGCTAGAACTCGATACATTACCGCAAACATTGGTGATGGAAATCGGTCGAATATCACTGCCGCTAGGGGATATCAAACAGATCGCAGTCGGGCAAACACTGGATTGCCAAGCCAGTTTCTACGGTGAAGTGTGTATTCGCCTCAATGGTCAGCCCGTAGGGAGTGGCAGTTTGTTGGCGTGTGGGGGGGAGTTGGTCGTTAGGGTCGTTCAATGGCACCTTACCCTTCATCCTTGACGTTGCAGCGTTGTTGGCTGCGCTCGCGCACCCGAGTCACTGACTTGAGTCAGCTCCGCGGGATTTGCTCACTGGCCGCCTAGCTGTCACGCCAATGCTTTTGGGTAACCCCTTTCATCCTTGACGCGGCAGCGTTGTTGGCTGCGCTCGCGCACCCGAGTCACTGACTTGAGTCAGCTCATCGGGATTTGCTCACTGGCCCCGCCTAGCTGTCACGCCAATGCTTTTGGGTCATCCCTTCATCCTTGACGTTGCAGCGTTGTTGGCTGCGTTCTCGCACCCGAATCATATTGATTTTTAATAAAAAAAAGATAAAAAACTTTATTCAGGTCATCACCCGATCCTCTGCAGGCTTAACGATAAGAATAATAAGGGTATTGATTCCTACCTTATAAGCTAGCTTTTACGGGACTGCCTATGGAGCTATTGAATTCATCCTCTCAGTTGATTTTTTTGCTTTTTTTTCTGTCATTGCTGCCACTGCTGGTGGTCATGGGGACCTCATTCCTTAAGTTATCTATCGTCTTTTCATTGCTGCGAAATGCCTTAGGGGTACAGCAAGTTCCGCCTAACATTGCTATTTATGGCTTGGCGTTGGTATTAACCATTTTTATTATGGCTCCGGTTGGCTTGGATGTGCACGCCCGCCTGCAAGGGGAGCCATTACCCAATGATATCGGTGCTTTAATCAAACATATTGATGACTATGCCCTTGGGCCATATCGCGATTTTTTACAACGTAATACGGATGCTGAGCAAACTAACTTCTTTCAGGGGGTCGTCAACACTAAGTGGCCAGAACGATATCGCCACACACTGAAAGCAAACTCACTGCTGATATTAATGCCTGCCTTTACCCTAAGCCAACTGACCGAAGCATTCAAAATCGGTCTATTACTCTATCTGCCTTTCGTGGCTATTGACTTGATTGTTTCTAATATCTTGCTGGCAATGGGCATGATGATGGTATCGCCTATCACGATATCGCTGCCCTTCAAATTATTAGTATTTATCCTCGTCAATGGATGGGGGCTATTGATGGGCCAATTGGTGGGATCTTATTTATGAATTTTGTCCAGAGGAGGCAGCAATGAATAACGCCATTGTTGTTCATCTGGCGACTCAACTACTGTGGATAGTGTTACTCCTATCGATGCCGGTGGTGCTGGTGGCTTCAGTGGTCGGGTTGATTGTTAGCCTATTGCAGGCACTGACTCAAATACAAGATCAAACTTTACAGTTTTTAATTAAGTTGTTGGCAGTCTCCGCAACATTATTAATAACTTACCATTGGATGGGGGTGACTTTGCTGAACTATACCCAGCAGACGTTCTCACAAGTCGGCAATATGCGGCCCTGATATGGATGACTATGCAAATTGGCTGCTCTCGCTTGGACTCGCGATGATGCGGCCCTATGGCATGTTGTTGATATTGCCAATTTTTACTGCCCGTAGTTTAGGCAGTAGCTTATTGCGCAATGGATTGGTCTTTGCCATTGCCCTACCAATGATGCCTGTATTTTTCCCCAATCCTCCGATAGTTCACGAGAGCCTTACCACTTGGATTGGGTTTCTATGCATCGAACTCATGATTGGGGTGATATTGGGCTTTATCGCCGCGTTACCTTTCTGGGCCATTGATATGGCGGGATTCTTAATTGATACCTTACGTGGGGCAACGATGTCGACCTTATTCAACCCCAGTATGGGTATGGAATCTTCGATTTTTGGTGTGCTTTTTACCCAGCTATTGACCGTGCTGTTTTTGCTTTCTGGCGGTTTCAACTTAGTGTTAGCAGCGCTTTACGGATCTTACGACGCTCTCCCTATTGGGAGTGGTATTCATTCATCACCCGCGATGCTGCAATTTCTGCAAAGTGAGTGGCAACTCATGTATGAGCTCTGTCTGAGTTTCGCATTGCCCGCGATTTTAGTGATGGTATTGGCCGATCTCTGTTTAGGGCTAATCAATCGCTCCGCGCAGCAACTGAATGTTTTCTTTCTCGCTATGCCGATTAAAAGTGCATTAGCCCTGCTGCTACTTCTTATTAGCTTGCCTTATGCACTGGATCATTACTTAGTTGGGATTAAACATACTGAACAGAAATTGAGCACACTGACCCCACTGATGAATAAGGGCGACCTATGAGTGGTGAAAGCGGTGAAAAAAATGAAAAACCGACAGCTAAACGCCTGAAAGAGGCCCGAGAGAAAGGGCAAGTAATTAAAAGCGTTGAAATAACATCTGGCGTTCAATTGCTGGTGTTGGTCGCCTACTTTCTGCTGACGGGTTACACTTTGGTGGATCAAGCTAAAATGCTTATTCGTGACACCATTGAACAAATCGGTCGCCCGCTAACTTTCTCGCTGGCCCGTATTGGGAGTGAATGTTTAGCGATATTTATTCATATTATGGGGATATTAGGCGGCGCACTGGTTCTCATCACCATGCTTTCCGGTCTGGCACAAGTTGGGCCGTTATTAGCCACAAAAGCGGTGGCTTTTAAAGGCGAGCACATTAATCCTATTAATAATGCGAAACAGCTTTTTTCGTTACGCAGTTTGTTTGAACTGACTAAATCAATCCTGAAAGTCGCGGTTCTGACGTTGATTCTCGGCTATTTATTGATGAGCTATTCCCCCTCATTTGGTTATTTGACGTATTGTGGCAGCCAATGTGCCATCCCTATTTTTGCGACCTTAATGAGCTGGTTATTGGGGGCGCTGATAGCGTGTTATGTGGTTTTTTCCCTGATGGATTATTCTTTTCAGCGCTACAACACCCTGAAACAACTAAAGATGTCCCTTGAGGAAATTAAGCGTGAGTACAAAGACAGCGATGGTGACCCGCATATTAAGCAGAAACGCCGGCAGATGCAGCAAGAAGTCCAAAGTGGCAGTTTTGCCAAAAATGTTCAGCGTGCGACTGCCGTGGTACGCAATCCCACCCATTTTGCCGTTTGCCTGTTCTATCACGCTGAAGATGCGCCACTGCCAGTAGTGATCGAGAAAGGTGAGGGTGAAAAAGCAGCCCTAATTATCAAACTGGCAGAGCAACATGGAATCCCCGTGGTGGAAAACATTGCGCTGGCGCGAGCGCTGCATCACGGCGTCGTATGCGGTGAAACCATCCCCGAGCAATTCTTTGAACCGGTTGCCGCCATTTTACGCATGGCGTTGTCGTTGGATTATCAATCGCCACCAGACGATACCCTTAATTGATGCTGCTTTAATGGGCCAATTGCGTGTTTAGTGAGTTAACTTTTGCTTAACATCCAAATAACGACAGGATGATGCTTCATTGACAGATTAATTGGCTTATTATGAGTAGGTCTATTTTCTATCGCCGCGAATAATCTGCTATCGCCGGCGGCAACCTGTCTTTTGGAGGTGTCAGTGTGAGCTGGCAAACGTTTAAATCTGATTATCTGGTGCGCTTTTGGGCGCCGCTGCCTGCCGTGATAGCGGCGGGGATTCTCTCGACGTATTACTTTGGTTTAACCGGTACTTTTTGGGCGGTAACCGGCGAATTCACACGCTGGGGTGGCCATTTAATGCAGCTGTTTGGTGCGCATCCACAAGAGTGGGGCTACTTTAAAGTTATCGGGCTGGAAGGCACACCGTTAGATCGTATTGATGGCATGATGATCATCGGTATGTTTGCCGGATGTATCGCCGCTGCGCTCTGGGCCAATAACGTGAAATTACGTAAGCCGCAGCACGGTATTCGCATTGCGCAGGCACTGGTGGGCGGCATTATTGCTGGCTTCGGTGCTCGCTTGGCAATGGGGTGCAATTTGGCCGCGTTCTTTACCGGTATTCCACAGTTCTCATTGCATGCGTGGTTCTTTGCCTTGGCCACGGCGGCTGGCTCCTATTTTGGTGCCAAATTCACGCTCTTACCGCTGTTTCGTATCCCGGTGAAATTACAGAAAGTCACATCGGCTGCGCCGCTGACTCAACATCCTGCCCGAGCCGCGCGGCGTTTTCGCTTGGGTATGGTGGTGTTTGTTTTAGCAGTGAGTTGGTCATTGATTGAGCTATTCCGCCACCCTAAATTGGGCATTGCCATGTTATGCGGCATTGGCTTCGGGTTGTTGATTGAACGGGCACAGATTTGCTTTACCTCGGCGTTCCGCGACCTGTGGATCACTGGTCGTACCCATATGGCAAAAGCCATTATTCTGGGGATGGCAGTGAGTGCCATCGGTATCTTCAGTTACGTACAACTGGGCGTCGCGCCCAAAATTTTATGGGCAGGGCCGAACGCCGTGATCGGCGGTTTGTTGTTTGGTTTTGGTATCGTTCTGGCGGGGGGCTGTGAAACGGGCTGGATGTACCGCGCGGTGGAAGGCCAGATTCACTATTGGTGGGTGGGGCTGGGGAATATTATTGGCGCGACAATCTTGGCCTACTACTGGGACGATTTTGCCCCTGCGTTGGCGACCAATTATGACAAGGTCAATCTGCTGCAAACCTTCGGGCCGATCGGGGGATTACTGGTCACTTACTTGATGCTGGCTATCGCCTTTGCCGCCATGCTGTGGTGGGAAAAACACTTTTTCCGTCAGCAAAAGGCCCGCCAACAGAATGCTGCCGCATCCCTCCCTGCTAAGGAGTCACTATGAGTCATTCACCAGCAAAACCTATCGTGCCTGATTACCGTTTGGATATGGTGGGTGAACCCTGCCCATACCCAGCGGTAGCCACGCTAGAAGCCATGCCACAGCTGAAGCCAGGTGAAATTTTGGAAGTGATCAGCGACTGCCCGCAATCGATCAATAACATTCCGTTGGATGCCCGAAATTACGGTTATACCGTGCTGGATATCCAGCAAGATGGCCCCACGATCCGCTATTTGATTCAGCGCTGAAATAACTAGTGTGCACGTAAAACTGTTACTGGCAGAGAATCACCTCGCCAGTAACGCCCTAAATGGCTTTAAATCTGTTTTGGTCGCCATCATTTGCCGCGCTTCCCAGCGATCATGACCAGCTTGAACATTAATCCAAAAATCTGGGTCTGTTTCAAACAATGCTGCCAACATTACGGATTCTTCAATACTGATACGACGCTTGCCACTGAGTATCTCAGCAATACGAGGGCGTGACAGATTCAGTGCTTCACCTAGTTTTGCCTGCGTGATATTAAGCGGCTTCATAAACTCTTCCAGTAGCATAATGCCGACTGTGGTTGGTTCACGTGAAATAGTATCCATAACATCCCTTACTAGTATTTATGTGGATCAAGATAAACATCGTGTGCTGCGTCATCTCGCCAACGAAAAATTAATCGCCATTGTATGTTGACTCGAATGCTTGACCATCCTGCCAGTGAACCTGATAAGCGCTCGTAATGATTACTTGGGGGCGCAAATAAGGAACGTTCAGTGGTCGCGTATTCGATAATATCGAGCTTACGCGCCAGTGCTGATTCTATGGTGACGAGAATATCCTTGCTCCGCTTTTTGTTCCGATGGAACTGGGCTAATGAACCCAGTTGGCCATCTCTAAAGTTTTCAATCATCCCTGTGCCCTTCTTTTTCCCAGTGTCATTATAGTATCAGAATGACACTGGGTTTTGGAACGATATATGTTATCTTGTGTAATATTTTATGTTACCTTATGGAACGAAAAATATCGCAATGTATCGTCATCCCTTCACGTTATAAGCAATGGGTGCAATCAACTCAATGACGCCATTTTTTAATAGCTCAACGGGCGGGATCGGCAGCGGCTGGGCGCGTGAGATCAATACCATGGCTTCGCGATCTAAAATCTTCGCGCCTGAGCTGGAAAATAGCGCGGCGTTGAGTACTTTCCCTTGATGATCAACAACAAATCGTATGTGGCTAACGCCCTCTAGACGATAACGCAATGCCTCCCGTGGGTAGCGTTTATAACGCGCCAAGTGTGCCAGTACATCGCTTTGCCACGAGGCTTTACCACTCATGGCAGCGGAGGCTTCACTGGAGAATGTCGCGGCATTTTTGTGGCTATCTCCCGACACTGGGGCGCTGGTGGTCGGGGCCGCTTTTTCTGCGACAACCGGCAGAGGCGTATCTGTTCGCACTTTGACCGGCGTGATTTTTTTCTTCTGCACCACCTTCTCCGGTCTGATGGCATGAGTGCCATTAGGGGACGCAGTTAACTTCGGCAGATCTTCTGGCTGTTTTTCCGGTGGCGCATCATCCGGTGCCGCCATATTTTGCTGTGGCCCGTGCGGGACATCCAGAGGGAGGGATTTTGCCTGCTGATAGAGCGTTAGCTCGATCAACACCGCAGGTGGAAGCATCCCCTGAGGGGGCATTTTGCTGATCCAATTGAGCATGAAAGCAGCGGCCATTAAGTGCAAACCGATACCCAGTAATAAGCTAATGCTCCAGCGTGTTTTGGGTCGCCCAAAGGGTAAGTCCACTTTGAAGTTATGGTCTTTCTTGACGGGCGGCATAAGGGTGCCGCTGGCTGCCATGAGGCAGAATAATTTCATTACAGACTCCGCAGGTAATGAGTGATATGCGTTTATTATTTTGATTAATAATGACTTTATGGCTTATTTCAGCGTGAAGTTACCCACCACGATATTGAAATATCTGCAAATAATAAGCGACAGATTATACAAATCAATAAGCAGATTGATAGTTATTGTGATTATCATTTGCATTTGATCATTGTTTTCGCTTATAACCGCCAACCTTAGAAGTGTGAAGCTAAATCGCATTCACCTCATTTTGGCCCAGTATTTTATTGCCCTTTTTCACCAGCAAGATGTGAGCCACTGGATTGATGTACCTGATGCCGCAGGGGTGCCGCGCAACTGCCCACTCGTCGCCTGCCTGAGGCTGTACTGTCTAACGGATGCATTCATGGAAAAACCGCCATCAAACAAAGTGAGTCTGGCTTACCAGAGCACTTATGGTCAGTTGGTCAGCTTCTTTCGCAAAAGGCTGGATAATGCCAGCGACGCTACCGATCTGTCGCAAGATGTCTTTGCGTTGTGGCTAAAGCGAGCGAAAGAGACGCCAGTCGAGCATTCGCGGGCATTTCTCTTTAAGATTGCCCACCGGGTGTTGATTGATCATTGGCGAGCGGCGGGCAAGCAGCGCATGGCGATGACGCAAAGCCATGATGAAGTGTCACCGGAGCCAGAAATGGCACCCGCTGGCGCCGATCCACATCATGTGTTGGAGCAACAGCAACGCTTGAGCCGATTGGAAGAGGCACTCAACAGCCTGAGTCCGCGCCGTCGTGAAGCGTTTTTGATGCATCGTTTTGATGGCTTATCGCAGACTGAGGTGGCGGAGAGAATGGGGATTTCTGTCAGTATGGTCGAAAAACATATCGCAGGTGCCTTGTTGCATTGCAAACGCTACGTTGCTGAACAAGGGAGTGAGCAACATGATGAGTGATAGCCGTTCTCTGAATGCTGAAATCGATGAACAAGCGGCGCTGTGGTTTAGCCGTAGCCAAGCACGACGCCTCACCAACGAGGAGCAGCAGCAACTCGATACATGGCTGCAAATTGCCCCCTCTCATGCCGAGGCTTATCGCCAAATGCAGCAGATTTGGGGAGAGTGCGCATTGATACCTCGCCCAGTGAGTGCACCTCAACCGAAAAAACACCTCAGCCGTTGGCGGCCCTTACGCAGTTGTGCCGCTGGGCTATTTTTCTTAGTTGCTCTGCTGCTGCCGATGAGCCAGCTACCTCTATTACTGACCAATGATATCCAACTGCAAACCGCTCAAAACAGCCGTGAGATTGTGCTCTCTGATGGCACCCGAGTACATGTGAATCGTCATTCCCAAATTCGCGTCCATTACGCGAAAGAAAACCGCCAACTCTGGCTGGATCAGGGCGAAATCTTCTTGCAAGTGGCATCGAATAAAACCCGCCCCTTCTTAGTCTATGCGGGCGAGAGTCAGGTGAAGGTGGTGGGAACGGCGTTTGATGTGCGCTACGAAAAAGGCGAGGTCGCGGTTGCCGTGAAGCAAGGCATTGTCGCCATGACGGGTAGGCCGAATATGGCCGCAGTGATGCTCCATGCCGGAGACAGAGCGCAACTGATACCGGAGAAAAAAAGTTTGCTACTCAGCCAATTACCGGCCGCTGAAATCGGTGAGTGGCGCAGTGGGCAACTGTTATTCCGTAACCGGCCATTGGGTGAATTACTGTCTGAATTACAGCGCTATCGGCAGGGCAATATTGAGCTTATCGACGCCAGTTTGGCACAGCTACCGGTTTCCGGTTCACTGGATTTGAATCGCCCCGACGAGTTCCTTGACTCGCTCCCGCTACTTTTAGCGGTGAATGTGAGTCATGACGATAAAGGTAATGTCTTGATTTCACGTGATTTAAATAACGACAAAAAATAAAAGTAAAAAAAGTTAATTTTTTAGGTGAGGATAATTCTCATTATCACGTCTTCCCTGATGCTGGTGCTCATTGGCATCGCATTGACATTTCTTGGGGAAGAAATAGCGTGATGATAAATAATAAAAAGAATGATTCTGGGATGCCTGTTCTCTCTGCTTTGGCGCTGGCAACGCTATTGATGACACAAAGTGTCAAGGCAGCGGATTTACAGTTCAATCTTGCCGCACAACCGCTGGCAAATGCGATTACCAATGTGGCCCAGCAGGGCCAGATGCATGTGATTTTTGATGAGTCTGAGTTACGCAATCGGCGTGCGCCAGCTTTAAACGGCCGCTTTAGCCCGCAAGCCGCATTACAGCAATTGTTGGCGGGCAGTGGCTTGGAACTGGTCGCCAGTGGCAAGGGCTATGTGATTCGCCCGATGCTAGCCGTCGGTATCAATTCCGGCAGTATGCTACTGCCGACCACCTCGGTCATGGGGGAAGCGGGGGGCCGTACTGGCGTAGATAATTTGATGTCTGCTCCGCAGGTGATTACTTCTGAAGAGATCCGCCAGCGCCCAACCGGTAACGGTAATATCACCGAGTTGCTGCGCACCAACCCCTCGGTTCAATTTTCTAATAGCGGCAACACCAGCCTGACGCAAGGTGAAATCAAACCTGGCGCGATCTCGATTCACGGCTCATCGAGTTATCAAAACGCCTACAAACTTGACGGTGTCAGCTTCAATAACGATATCGATCCCGCCAGTGATGGCAATGGCGAAACCATCACCCGTGTCGACAGTGGCGATCAGGGCATGTACATCGATAGCCGGTTGATCGACAGCATGACGGTGTTCGACAACAACGTCCCGGTGGAATTTGGTGGTTTTACCGGCGGCACCGTAGATGTCACCAGCCGCCGCTGGCGCGGTGAAAACAGCGCCCATGTTTTCTACCGTGAAACTCGCTCGGCGTGGAACAAGGTATTCACCGATCCCGACATGGAGTTCGACAGTTCGAAAAACGATACCAGTCGCCCTGCGCGCTATCAGCCCAAATACAATAAGCAAAGTTTTGGTGGCTGGTTCGAGGCCGGAATTACCGACAACATGGGCATCGTGTTTTCCGCCTCACAGCGCCTCTCCGATATTCCCACTTACACCACCGGCGGTGATGGCCTGCAAATAACGCCGGGCAATGAGCTAGAAGTGGTGTCCGCGACGCCCGGCTATCGTAGCCAGAAACGGGTATCAGACAACTATTTTGCCAAACTCTCTTGGGATGCCAATGAGCGCACCAGCGCCCATCTCTCGGCTAATTATTCGGCCTACACCAGCACGCTGTTTTCAAGCAACGTCATTAACTCCGGTTATGACAATGACCATAACGGCTTAAGCACCACGTTACAGTTAGAGCATCGATTTGATATCGCCAGTCTGGATTTTACCGCCGGTTATCAGCGTTTGACCGACGAGCGCACCAATGATGTGAAGGATTTTTACACCTTAGAAGATTACATGACCGATTGGCGTAACCCGCAGTTCTACAACAATGGTGGACAAGGGGATTTGACCACTCGCCAGAACAGCGCCACGGCTAAAGGGGTGTTGCGCTTTAATGAATTCACTGCTTTGGGCCTACAGCACACGCCTAATCTTGGTTTCGAATTCAATAAAACCACCGCCCGTTACCTGCGTGACCGGGATTACTACCGCTATAAATTCAGTGCTGCTGTTGATGATATTGCCTCGCTGACTGACGCCAGTTACATCACCCGATTCCGTGCCGGTAATTATGAGGCGGGCTATACCAACTATGCGCTGTTTTTGGATGACAGCATGCAGTATGGCCGCCTGACGGTTCGCCCTGGTGTGCGTTTGGACCGCGATGATTTTGTTCAGAAAACCAATATCGCGCCGCGCCTTAGCAGCAGCCTCGATCTGTTTGGCACCGGTGATACGGTGCTGATTGCGGGGGCTAACCGCTACTATGGTCGCTCAATGCTGACCTACGCATTATACGAAGCGCAAAATGCGGGCATGGAACACTGTTACTACTTCTGCTCGCTGAATCCGTCAGAGAATGATTGGGATGGCGTAAAAGATTTTGAAGGCATCGACAGCTTATCGACGCCCTATAACGATGAGTTGAGTTTTGCCCTACAGCAGCAAGTGATGCAGAGCACTTGGCGCTTGCAGTACGTTCACCGTGAAGGCTATGACGAAGTGCGCAGCCGCACGAAATACCGTAACCCCAATGGCGCCGCTCAAGCCCGTATCCGTACCTTTGATAACGGCGGGCGTAGCAGCAATGACAACGTTTCACTCTCGGTCAGCAACAGCAAACCTTGGGAACTGGCTTCAACGACTCATGCCTTTACGGGGTCATTGAGTTGGCAGCAAAGTAAGAGTAATACCCCGAAAGATCAGGGCTATGCCTTCTTTGACCCGAACACCAAGCTGGATTCAGACAAAGTGTGGTACGACGGCAAAGTCATCAATGCCGCGGATCTGCCCTCCACCAACTTTAACTCACCGTGGCGGCTCAATCTGGAGCTCACCAGTGAATGGCAAGAATATAACCTGACTTTCTATAACTTGTGGCAATGGCGCAGTTCACGCAGTCAGGCCGTGCGCTATCAGAATGAGTATTACACCGACACTAATACCGGCACACAGATGCTGAAATACGAGAAAACACACTTTGCCAGTAACTTTATCTGGGATAGCAAAGTGACTTGGCAGCCAGATTTTGCCTATGGCGTCGGTATCTCGGTTGAGGTGAATAACCTGCTGAATAAGCGCAATGTGGCCGACACCTTTGTTTACGGTGACCGTGTCCTGCACTCCTATGACCCAGGCCGTCAATTCTGGCTGCAACTGAGTTATGACCTCTAATCAAGCGGATAACCATCAATAACCCCATTGGACTGCCCCGATAGCAGCCCGATGGGGTTTGTTAATGATGTTTTTGTTCAAAAAAATAAAACCCGTATTCACCTCTTAGGGGTGAAGCCATTGTGTGAAGCAATTTATTGATGAAAGTAATCTTTTAATGAAAACACTGAGACAATTTTATTACCTTGCCAGACCGTTTTGGGGCATTCGTTCAGCACTGTTTGCTTGGCTATTGCTGCTGGTGGTGTTGGCAATGAGTCTTTCTTCCGTTTGGTTTAATGTGCAGCTTAACCAGTGGAATGGGGAGTTCTACAACGCATTGCAGCAATTGAATAGCCAAGCGCTGTACCGATTACTGCAACATTTTATCCTGCTGGTGAGTGCTTTGATTCTGGTGGTGGTGTTTGCTGACTACCTGAAACAGCGGCTGATTATGCGTTGGCGCATTGGCATGACTGAACATATTCTGGCCCGCTGGCTGTCCCACAAGGGCCAGCATTATGCATTGAAGATCAATGCATTGGTGCCGGATAACCCTGATCAACGCATCGCTGAAGACGTGCGATTGTTGATTGAATCCAGCTTGCGTTTGCTCATCACCTTCCTGCACTCATTGCTGACCCTGATTTCGTTCGCCACCATTTTATGGCAACTCTCCGGCAGTATCAGCTTCTCACTGGCACAGCACAGCTTCACATTGCCCGGTTATATGTTCTGGGTGTGCATCATTTACACCCTGATTGGCATTGGCCTGACGCACTGGATTGGTTATCCGTTACGCCAGCTCAATATGGATCGCCAGCGACGTGAAGCGGATTATCGCAGTGGGCTGATTGCGCGCCGCGAAGCCAGTGATGCCATTGCTGGGCAACGGGGCGAATACCATGAGCGCGGTGCGCTTTTGCAGCGTTTTCGTGCCGTCGCTGACAACTGGTATCAACTGATTCGCTACGAAAAGAATCTCTCATTCTTCACCGTGGGTTACCAACAACTCAGTGCATTGGCCCCGATTTTCTTTGCGTTACCGAAGTTTCTGGCCGGTGAATTGTTGCTGGGTGGATTGATGCAAATTCGCCAATCATTCGCGCAGGTCGCAGGAGCTTTGGGCTGGTTTATTTTCTCCTATCGGGAGATTGCCGCATGGCAGGCGACAGTGACCCGTTTGTACAATTTTGTGGTGCTGCTGGATGCCGAACCCATCAGCCCTGTCGAAAGCGCACCCGAGGGCAGTGTGCCGCTACGTGCCACGCTGGATCTCCACAATGCACAAGGCGAAGTACTGCTAAGTGATATTGAGATCACTGCCACCGCAGGCAGCTTGACGCTGATTCAGGGGCGGTCAGGCATCGGAAAATCAACATTGCTGCGCGCCTTGAGCGGTCATTGGCCCCATTATCAGGGGCGTATTCAGCGCAGTGACAGCGTGAGTTGGCTCCCACAACGCCTCTATTTACCCCATGAACGGCTAGACGATTTGCTCGCCTATCCGGCGCAGCGCAGTGATTTTAGCGAAGCGCAGTTTCAACAGGTATTGGCACAGGTCGGTTTACCGCAACTGAATTACCAATTAGCGCTGTCTATCGACTGGCAGCAGCGCCTCTCTGGCGGTGAGCAACAGCGGCTGATGTTTGCCCGCTTACTCCTGAATAAGCCTCGACTGATTTTGCTGGATGAAACCACTTCGGCGCTGGATGCCGTCAGTGCTGCCCAGCTATTACGTTTGCTCAGGCAGCAACTGCCAGATAGCGCGGTGCTGCTGGTCAGTCACCAAACTTTCTTAGCTGAAATAGCCGACCAACAATATTGTCTCGATGATTCATTTGAAGTGATTCAAGGAGTGGCCACACCATGTTTAACCCTTTAGTGCCAATTTCAGTCCTTTGCCTGCTGTTGGTTTGGGTGATGCCTGCCGCGACGGCAGAAACGTCCTCGGCGCAGGAACAAAAGCTGCCTGTTCGTGCCGATCTTCAGCACTTCACGCTAGACAATGGCTTGCAGTTGTACTTGCTGCCGCGTGAACAAGCGGGCGTCGAGTTACGCTTATTGGTCAACAGCGGTTCGCTACAAGAGAGTGAACAACAGCGTGGATTGGCGCACTTTGTTGAGCATATGGCGTTCAAAGGAACCACGCATTTCCCCGGCACCAGCAGTTTTAAATCGCTGGAGAAACAGGGTATTACGCTCGGTAGCCATGTCAATGCGGTCACCAGCTTGAATGCCACCACCTACAAGCTGTCATTGCCGAATGCAGATGCAAAACAGCTCACGTTAGGGCTACAGATTTTATCGGACTGGGCGCAGGGCATCAGCTTTGAACCGGCGGCTTTTGATAAAGAGCGGCAGGTGATCGTCGAGGAGTGGCGCTTACGTCAGGGGGTTGGATTCCGCATTAATCAGGCGTTGGAACGCTTACGCTATCATGGCAGCCGTTATAGCGAACGTGATCCGATTGGACTGCTGGATGTGGTGCGACAAGCGCCGGTCAGTGAGGCAATCAATTATTATCAGCAATGGTATCAACCACAGCGGATGGCGTTGGTGGTGGTCGGCCGGTTTGACGCTGATAATTTACGCAAGCAGATCAATACGTTGTTCGCGATGCCAGCCCCTAAAGTCCCCGCGCGTGATGAGCCAAGTTGGCAGACTTTTGCGCCGCAATCAGGTTTGCTGCTCAGCACCGTATTTGATGCCGAGCAAGGGACGCGCATCATTCAATTAGCGCTACAGCGTGATCTGGCTACACCGTTGAACAGTGCCAACGGGCAGTGGCGCGATCTGCTGGATACCTTGTGGCTGACCATTTTTAATCAGCGCTTATCTTTGCTGGTGGATAATGACCTGCTATCGGTCGCCAGTATCAATCAACAAGGGGCGCTACTGGATAACCGGCGCATCCAACACCTGATGATTGCTCGCCCGCACGGCAATGACTATTACGGCACTTTGCGCCAGTTGTTTACCGAGCTACAACGGATGGCAACGACCCCCGTCAGTGATGCGGAACTGAATGCCGCACGCCAGCAAATCCTCAGTAAGTTGAGCCAGCAAGCCGCCAGCGAAAGCCGCTATCAACATGATTATCTGGCCGATAATCTCACGACTGCCATTGAATTTGATCTGCCGATGCTGAACAAACAGCAGCAATTGGCGATGACCAAAAACTGGTTGGAGGCCATTGAACCGGCACATGTGCAGGCACAAGTGGCGGAGTTACTGGAGAAAGGCTCGGCCCGTCTGGCGTTGATTGGCCCAGATAGCGACCAATCAACGGTAGATAACGCGCAATTAGCGGCGATGTGGACGCAAATTCGACAAAGCTCGCCGGAAGCTTTCACCCTGAAACCGAAACCCGTCACGTTGACGGTCACACCGCCACCGGCCGGTAAAGTGATACAGCGCCAGACCTTACCGATTCCAGATACTCAGCTCTGGACATTGAGCAATGGCATTCGGGTGATCATCAAAGCCAATAACCGCTTGAAAGACGATGTGCAGCTTTCACTACGCATTCCCGGCGGGCGCTCTTTGGAAGATGATCAGCACATCGGGGAAGTGAATTGGGCGATGCGGTTACCGGAAGTGAGTGGTTACAGCCAATACAACCCGCGCCAACTGGCGCAGTTAGCCAAGCAAACTGAGGTGGCTGTCGCGCCTTATGATGAGATGCTGTTTCACGGTTTAAGGGGGTCAGCACCCGCTGATCAGTTGGAACCGCTGCTGCAATTGTTATACCTCAAAATCACTGCGCCACAATTTGCGGCGGACAAACTGACACAGCAAAAACAGTCATTTGCATTGGGGTTAGAGAAGCAGCCGGTCGAACGCCGTTTCCTCGATAGCATCACACAAGAGGGGTATCAGCATGGCGAGCGCTTATTGGTCACGGCAACGGGGCCATGGCGTGATTTTACCGCCGCAGGGCTGGAGCAACGCCATCGTCAGCTCTTTTCTGCCACGCAAGACATGACGGTGACACTCAGTGGCGCGTTGGATGAAAAACGCCTTCAGCCGTTAGTCGAGCAATGGTTGGGTGGCCTGCCACGTAGCGAACAGCGCTTAACGTGGCGTGATTTGGCGATAAAACCCCTGAATCAGGCGATGACACATGATTACCCCATTGCCAGTAGCCCGAAAACCATGGTCAGCATGCAGTTCTCTGCGTCAGCAAGCTGGTCGCAACCGAATCAACTCGCCTTACAGTTGTTGGATAAAGTGGTCAGCTTGCGGCTGCGTTATGCGTTGCGTGAGCAAGCCAGCGGCATCTATACCTTAGGTTTCTCGCAGTTACTGGCTAAGCTACCTCAGCCTTATTATCTGGCGCGACTCAACTTTACGTCGGCACCAGAACGGGCGCAGGAGATGACGAAGATGGCGCAACAGGTATTGCAGCAAATGGCGGTGGAAGGTATCACACAGTCGGAGCTGGATAAGGCGAAAAAAGCTTGGTGGATTGAGCAAGATGCGAGCCGTACCAGTGCCAGCTATTGGACCGATGCGTTAGCGCAGGTGGCGAGTGATGACGGTAATTTTGCGCTACTGGCGCAAGAGGAGTCGCAACTGAAAGCCATTTCTCTCGAACAAGTGAATGCGTTAGCCGCTCAATGGTTAGGTCGTCACCCTAAAATATTCAGTTTGAGTCCGGCGAGAACAGCGAGATCTTCAACACCCTAGCAGGCCCGAAGAATCTCAGTGTGGACAATGCCAATCCAATGTTGGCATTGTCCCTCTCTTTTGGACCGGCTGGCACGTTCACGAAAACAGTTTCAGCACACTATCCTCAAGCGGTTCTCTTCTTGCCTTCATGCTTTCTGGCTTTGAACCAACACAGGCTATCTAGCATGAGGAGTGCGGCTAGGCTCATTCCCATTAGCGGTAAGCTCCAAGACAACAAGAGGACGGGGAGGAGACAAAGCGCTTTATGTAGCCATGATAAACGCCCCAATGAAGATATCAGCGAGCCTTGCGTCGGGAAGCGCTGGTGTTTAGGTTGGCGTCGCCACCACATGCAATAGCCCATGATAATGGTGCTGCATAAGCCAACGCCAAAAAAGACCAAGATGAGCTGATTGGTGATGCCGAACAGAATACCCATATGGGCATCAATTCCCCAGCGAATCAATTTTGCTACCCGTGGGAACTGCTCGAAATCCAACCGATCGACGACCTGCATGGTCTTGATATTAAAGGCCCGTGCATCAACCTGAGTGGGCCAACTACGGTCGATCTCGGCAACTGTCCAAGCACTATTGTCATTGCTGCCAGGGCGTATTTCTACTTTGGCGGCATCAATGCCCGCCAGCCGAGCTTGTTCTAATACGGCGTCATAGCGCCAGAGACGATAAGTCGGAGTGGCGCTACCCGCACCATTGGTATTGCAATGATGGGCATGTGCACCACCGCTTGCTGCGCCTAATGGCGACAGTGATGTGTTCATAACAGGGGTTTTCCACGCCAGTGAGGTACGCAAGACAGCGATATTCTCCCCCGCCCATTGAGACCATGTTAGGCCGGTGGCGGAGATAAACAGCATCAGCGGGAGTAACGTTAGACCCAGTAAAATATGGCGGTGGCGATTTTTCTGTTTTGGTTGGATCGGGCGGGTTTTATGACGGCGTTTCGCGGCCCACATCAGGATACCGCCAAGCGCAGCTACCCACATCCACGTGGCAGCTAACTCACTGTAGTTTCTTCCAAAATCACCCAATAATGCGCCGCTGTGTAATTTGTCCAGCCAAGTTCGAACCGGCAAGGAGCCACTGGAGCCGTAAACAGCCATATCACCCAAAACAGCCAGTGATACAGGGTCGATAAAGATGGCTCGGCTTTCTCCCGCGTTCAGCCCTGATGCTGCGAACATGACGCGAGTGCTTTCACCTGGGTGTGGGGCTGGGCGTACCGCGATGATCTTTGCATCACTCCCCACCACTTGCTGGGCGACGGTAATTTGATTCATCAAGGTGTCAGCTGGCCCCTCGGTATTCGGGTACAACTGCTTGGCGTAGAGTATTTTTTCTATATCGGGCGTGATGACATATAGCGTGCCACTTAATGCGGCAAAAAAGATAAAAGGCGCAATAAAAAGGCCAATATAAAAATGTAGGCGTGTGACCAATGCCAACCATGTGGCGCGGCTGGAAGGAGGGGTGACAGTCATAATATTTCCGCTAGCGTTAGACAATATTGATGGCCCGTTTTAAGTGTAAAAACGGGAGAGGCAGGGTTTCCCCTGCCTCTGATGAGCATATGATTATCTAATCAATCAGTTGCATGCCCCTTTATCTTCCCAAACTTTACCCCAGCCCGTGCTGTTACCTGTGGTATCAGTGACGGCGGCATCCCCTGGTACAGAGTTGCGATCAGCCCACCATTTGCTCATGTAGATACGACCATTGTGCGTGACGGTATCATTGGCGTTGTAGGTAGATGCATTGCTCCACTCGGGTTGAGCACATTGCTTATCAGCGCCGTCTAGTTCTGGCTTAACTTCAGGCTTTACTTCTGGTTTGATTTCGGGTTTAGCGATCTCAGCTTCACCTTTCAACGTAAAGCCAATACTCTGCTGTTTGGATTTGCCCTCTGCATCAACACCGATGACCACTAAGGTATATTTACCCGCTTTTAGGTCGCTCATTTCAATCGCGACTTGCTGAGTGGCATTTTCTTCCAGCGTGGTGTGGGTATAGCCTTTAACTACGTTATCTGGGCCATAGACTTTCGCTTCCAGTTCCATTTTACCGGTCGCCGCCAGATCAACGTTCAGCGTCAATGCGCCCGCAATCATTTGGTATTCACTTTCCATACCGGCCACAGAGAAGTCTGATTGCACTTCAACAGGCGCTTTATCGATGGAAATCACGATACTGGTGATTGGACTACCTGCTTTGGTGTAAAGGGTATTCACACCGTGAACAGGGGCCACTTTGCCAGAGGCAGTAATGTAGCCCGCACGCAGATCGTCGCGCTCTTTGTTGATTTTGCTGGCCAGTGCGTGTGCCCAACTATTTTTCTTGCCTTGTGAGGCATCATCAATGGTCATTTCCATGGATAAGTGTTCTTGTTCGCCGGTTGCGGTAAATACGCGAACTTTCACTTTATCACCGGCATTCAGGTCAGTGGCTGGCTCAATCTTACCCACCGATGCCGTCCATTCGGAAACCACAACTTCACCCGTGGCATCATCGAATTGTGCATCGATCATTTGATAGAAAGTCCCTGCGGTATCGGCAACATCCCAAGCACCATAAATCACTTGGTAGCCAGTACGTTCTGGAACATCACACTCGTGAGTCGTACGGACCTTGCCTGTTGATTGTGGAATGGCTGGGGCAGGTGGTAACACACAGAAGGGGGTGAGATCGAATGATTCACGGGTCAGCGGTGCATTAGGATTCCAGTCTTGCTTGGTCATATAATATTTAAAACTGGCGATGGGATGCGACTGAGTAAAGACCCATGTAAACGGCTGTACACCGGCTTTCATTTTTGTTTTTGCCCAGCGCTCAGCGGTTTGCTGATTCAAATCTTTACTGATCCAGTTGTCGCCACTGGCGAGTTTGCCGTCAGCAGGACCCTTTTCAGGGAAACCGTCGGCAGTTTCGCCCGAGCTTTGTGGTTCATACTGCACTGCACCACACTCTTTATTTAGATTTTTACCGTCAGCGTGACACAGCAAGTTACGTGATGGTGGGTTTTCGATATAACCATGTGCCAATGCACTACCACTGATTGACATCACGACCATTGCTAACATGATTTTATTCAATTTCATTTTATTGCTTTCCCATTTTATCAGTATGTTCCATTGAACTGTCTCATCGGAACGTTATTGGTGTTATTGCTAATGATATTCTTTGAAGAATAATTAATTTTCTGATGATGACGAATTGAAAAATAATATTCTCGACGAAGTGAAAATTAGATGAATGCGATTGGATTTGGAATCTATTTATCCTTATAGATATTAAAGTGTGATTAAGGGTAATTAACTTTAATATTTTTAATACGTTATGGTATTTTTCTGGTTGATTTTTCAGCGAGGAATTAATATTTTAAGGTCATGACCGCGGCCTTAATTATTTGGAATTAATCGCTTCCAAAAAATGGAGGGCATTTTTCCTACTAAATAAGGATGTCTGAGTATTTTAAATTCAGTCGTTGATTTAAAATCATTCGCTCTTTATCACGAACGAGTTAAATACTGTTATCAGTTATGCGAAATATAATTTGGTTCTTACCTTTAGTATTGCTAACAGGATGTCAACAGCCCGCTAGCAAAATAAGTCAGCCTTCAGCTCAGCAACAAATAAAACAATTGTCAGCATTAATTGCTGGAGCACAATATCTACAGAAGAATTGTCAGCGAGCAGCTGTTCCGGATGAAGCGGTATTGATAAAAGCAGCGCTGAATTTGGCGGTTTCGCGTCATTGGGATACTGGCGTGCCTGCTTACAAATTGCTTGGTGAGCAGAGCCAAGAACGTTATCAAGCACTGGTCAGAGAAAACAATGCGGAAAAGTCGTTATGTACAGAACTCGATTTAGTGATGGTTGATTTTGTCGATGAGGCACAACGTACGCAAAAGTAAGTCCCCTCCCTCAATCCTTGAAGCCTCAGGGATAAGTAAACTTTATCACTTCCCCCCTCTATGAGCCTCTTCCTTGAGGCTCACCTTCTGTTAACGGTAATACTGTAGGAATAGCAGCCAACCACTGAGCGCGAGAAATGGCCCGAAGGGAAGGTGTGTATTCAATGGCCTGCCTTTCAACATACGGGCAGCCAGTGAGAAGGCTATTCCCATCAATGATGCCATGAGCAGTAATGTGGGAAGTGCCATCCATCCCAACCATGCTCCCAAGGCGGCCAATAATTTAAAATCGCCATAGCCGAGCGCTTCCCGTTTGGTGAGCCACCAAAATGCCCAGTAAAGGCACCATAAAATCAAGTATCCGCTGACCGCGCCGATGACGGCATCCCCGAGCGGCAATGTATTGTCAACTAAATGGAAGAGTAACCCAGCCCAGAGAAGCGGAAAGGTTAAGTTATCCGGTAATAGCAGATGGTCGATATCAATCATCGTCAAGGTGATCAACATCCAACTGAGGAGCCATGCAGCCAGTAAGGGATAGCCCAAAGGAATGAGTGCAGCAATCAGTACCGTCACGCCCATGGTGATCATTTCTATTAACGGGTAACGCATCGAGATTGCACTGCGGCAATGTCGACATTTTCCCTGTAACAACAACCAACTGAACAGCGGAATGTTATCCCGCCATTTCAGCGGGATTTGGCATTGAGGGCAATGGGAGTGGGGCAGGCAAAGATTAAAATGGTGGCGATTTTCCTCGTTTAACATCAACGGCAAGCGATAAATGACGACATTGAGAAAACTGCCAACGCACAAACCAAGCAGAGCTAAACCGCCCCACCAAAGTGGTCCGATGGTTTGAACCATAGCAAGCGTCTCCATTAACGTGTCCTCTCCTTGGCTCGTTGCAGTACCAATGTGGCGATGCGAACCTGATCTGGATGATCATCATCGATGGATAATTTCAAGTGACTAGCTTGCATGCCATATTGTTTTTCCAGCAGATCCAGCCAGATCAATAACTGAGGAAAGGGAAGTGTCATGGGGGCCAAAGTTGCTTGATTGGCATTGGCATCCAGCAACACGGGGGTTATTTTTTGCTGGCGGGCACTTTCGTGTACCGCCCTGTCAGCCGATAGCTGGAATTGCGGTGGATGTGTTATCTGGAGGCGGCTAATTCTATCTTGTTGTTGCCATAATGCGGTGAAGTTCTGTTCGGCGTGGCGCAACTTCTGTTCGCTTTGGCGCTGATAGCCATTGAGTGAAGCCAAAATACCCTGTTGCAGGAGGAACCCCAGCAAGACCACACCCGCCAAGCCTATCATCCATTTTTCTCGTCGGCTCGTCTTTAGCCAGTGTTGCTTAAGCTTGATCATCATTGTGGGCACCTTTGATCGTTAACTGTGTGTTTTGCAGATCCATGGGATGAGTGGTGACTTGGATTGGCGGTGGCGATTGATGTGGCAAGCGGGCCTGGAGTGCCTGTTCGGGGAGATTGAATGTCAATACCAGCGCATCTTCATGCCACTCCATGGATTGGGCTTTCACGTCTTTTAACGACTGTAGGACGGGCATTGCCGCTCTCAACTGCGTTAGCAGACCTGAGGGTATGGCGTCTTTTTCCCGTTGATCGATCTGCTGCGCAATCCCTGCAACCCACTGTTTGGGGATAGCGGCATTAGGAAAGTTTTGCCGGTATAACTGATGCGTTTTTTGTTGTAATTGCTCAGCTTGCTGTTGTGCTCGGTAGCCAGTGAGCGCTGGTTGGACGGCAAAGGTCAGTAGGTAGATTGCGGCTAAAGCACCCAGCAGTTTATTGCCTCTCGGTTTCGTCGAACGGGGTGGTGCGAAATCGCCATGCAGTAGATTGAGGGTACTTTCCTGTGTGCCTTGAGTTAAGAGCGGCCAGATAGACTGTTCGTTTTTTTGCATCCATGTTGATTCATTTGCTGGACGCGGGCTATAACTCAAAATCATCGGCAATGAGGAATAGCGGCCAAGAATAAAGCCCAGCTCTTCTTCATTAGCACTAAAGCCCTGTGTTGCCGATTGGCGCATCAACCAAATGTCATTAAAACATGCGGTGACCCAACCGGCGTTTGGTGAGGGTAATGCCAACACATCAGGCAGTGCCCTCGTCGCGGTGAGCCCCGCCTGCGTTAATCCATCCAACCACCGCTGTAGCTGGTTTTTATCGATGGCAGCGATGGAGAACCGCGTCCCTTGCTGTTGGATAACGGTAAGATGAAGTTGCTCGACATCACCAGGGCAGATTGACTCAAGTTGCCAAGCTAAAGGCTGGGGCTGGTTTCGGCGATATTTGCCATTGAAGGTAACGGTGGTGAGTAACACATTTTTAGCGGGGAGCAATAGGGTTATCTGGCTTGTTTTCGCCAACGGCAAAAGAGAAGGCAACGCGGCTTCATCAACCAATTCACCTGCTTGTGCAGTGCCTTGATGAGGTTGGTAATACCAGTGGATCGGTTGCCCTTCTGCGCTAGGAGGGCAGATAAATAACGTATTCGGCTGACTTTTATTTTTCTTTAATCGTATCGATTTCATTTCAATCACTAAGACCGTATTGACGGGAGATGACGTGGAAAACGTGTCCATCACGTTGAAGTTGGCTGCGGATCCTATTGTTGTGTTGCTCTTCGTCCAACCAGAGCGACAGTTCAAAGTGGTCGCTGGTCAATGTGATAGCGGTTTGTGCTTGGGTAAACGCAGTGCTGCTGTCCTGCGTAAAACGTTTGAGATCATTGACGGATTGCCAGCCATTGGCCGGACGGGCGGCAATCAGTTGTTGTGCTGTTTCTACGGACATTTCCCCGAGAAAAAGCGCCGCAAGCAGCGGCGCTTGTGCAGGCGATAATGTATTGACGTTAATGCGTAGATTTTGAGTGGGTAGCGTGCAAATCATAGGCTTCAATCGCAGATACAGCGCTTGATCGACGCCCGCTAACACTCGGAACTCACTAATATTGAGCATCGGGCGGTTGGCTGGCATCAGCTTGGGTTGGTGGTCTCGATATTGTGCGGATTCACGGCCACCCTGACGGGCGAGATCATCTTTATCAATCCAGTCTACTAACGCCAAAGTCATGTTTTTCGCTCGAGTGGCATCCAATCCTAACGTCAGTAAGAGAGAGTGAAAAACCTGCTGGGAATAGACCTTATCCGACGTCTCTTTCTCCCCTTCAGTTCCCCGGTTTTGGCCTATCCCATTGAGATTAAAGCAGGCTTGCCTATCGCGAAGACTAAAATTAACTGGGTTGCCGTCCAATACCATTCGCTGGTCTGCCCGTGCCCAAGACTGGCTCAAATGTATTTTATCGACGGGCAAAGGTGATAATTGCTGGCGCTTAACCAGTGATTCCGCACTAAGCAGTAACCATTTAGTTTGTAGCTGAAATTGTGTGCTGGTGGCTCGGTTGACCGCACGCAACCCATAGTCATTCATATTGACGGCTATCATGGTCATCAAGGCAGTGATCATTAAGACGACCAGCAGAGCCATACCACGCTGGTTATGATTTCTCATGATTCACCGTCAGGAAGAAAACACGTTGCAAGGGGCCAAAGTCATCTGTCTCTAAGGTCATGTCAACGCCCTCAGGTAAGGTTTGGCCTTGATTCCAGCTATCATGCCAGCGGCCTTGAGACCAAAAACGCAGCTGAAAAGCGCTAATATTGCTCAGTGTGACGACTAATTTTGGCGTTGTTTGCTGATCGCTATCGGGTTGATGGTGGCTTAGGCGTTCTAATTTTCCTTGTTGAAAGCGCCAAGTCACTCTCTCCAGGCTGGATCGCGGGAGAAAAGCAGCAGGATTGCGCCAGTTATCATGTATTAGCGTCAAACTGTTGGCCTCCCCAGACCTAAAATAATTGAAATCGCTGCTTGCGGGTAAAGACAAAGCCGTGACGGGCCGACTTCTCGCTTGGGAAATGTCACTTTCCATGAGGGTAAAAGCGCGCTGAATATCGGCCAGTCTCGTCGCATGCTGCTGGGTCAGTTCGCTGTTACGCAACACGGCTTGCAACAATTGATAGCCCACTAAGCAAACGAGGGAGAACAAGGTGATGGCTAACATCATTTCTAACAGCGTGAACCCCTGCTGTTTAGCGGAACTCACGGCTTCACCTGATAGCTGCGCAGTTCAGATATTGCCACGGTAAAGCGATCGTCTTCCGCCACTTCAATTTCCAATGCCCGTAATTGCATATTAGAGGTGGCGACGCCGCGCCAGCGCCAATACCAAGTGGTATCGGCCATGATGCTCTCACCTTCATGCCACCTTTCCTCTGGCCAAACATTTTGCAGCCGTAGCCTGACTAATTGGTTCTCAGCGACCCAAGCAGCAAACTGCTTTTTTTCGAGATGACTTAAATTTCTGACTTGTTCACCCGTACTTTTGATAACAGCCATGCCGGCTAACGCCAGCACAACTAAGGCAACTAACACTTCTAATAGTGTCATACCCCGGCAATTCATCTCGATGCCGTCCCCGTTAAGTCATTAGGCGATGGTAGTGATGAGTGAGCTTTTTCAGCATCCGGTGGTATACCTTGCTCGGTAATGACGCGGGTATGCCCCTGTTTGTCTCGCAAAGTGAGCTCGAATTGTGAACGCTCCCCACCCGGAAAAAAGATAATCTTGGGTTCATCAATGAGAGGACTATCTTGCAGTGTATTCAGTGGCACCGGCTGATCCTGTAGGGTCAATTCGAGGGTAAGCTCGGCCGGTAACTGACGTTGTTGCTTGAGCTTCCCGCTTTTGATGGGATGCCAGTAATGGTGAGGCCATAAATAGCTTTCTCCTTTGTCATGGGGCTGGCTATTGAGCGTCATCAATTGCCAATGATGATGGGAAATAGAAAGCCCGTAGATTTTGCCATCCTGCTCAGCTTGCTGAGCAGCCCATTGCATGGCCACCGCTAACTGGTTGCTCTGCTCTGTTATCTCGCGGGATGAAGAGGGCAGTGTTTTCAATACCAGCGTTGCGATCCCACCGAGCAAGACCAAAACCAGCATAATTTCCATGAGTGTAAATCCGCGAGGATTTCTACTGACTGTCATCGAGGGCATTATGGCTGCTCTCCGCCATTGGCACCGATATCCCAATTGTTGATGTCATCATCAGTCTGCGCCACGCCATCGGGCCCGACAGAAAAGAGGTCAATGACGCCGTGCTCACCAGGACTGACCAACTGATAGGGATGTCCCCAAGGGTCGGCGGGCAGACGGCGAATATAACCTTCGACGCGATAGTTTTTGGGGATCGGTGCTGCTGTTGGTTTGATAATGAGCGCTTTCAGTCCCTGCTCAGTATTGGGGTAACGGCTATTGTCTAATTTGTACATATCCAACGCATTCTCTAACGTCACCACGTCGCTGACGGCTTTTTGGTTGTCTGCTCGGTCTTTATTCCCCATTAGGCTAGGGATGGTGAGGCTGGCGAGTACGCCAAGAATGACAATAACTACCATGATTTCCAGCAAGGTAAAACCACCTTGGGCAGTATTGCGCGCTAATGTAGCAGGCTGATTTTTCATGAATAAGTCTTCCTTGAGTCGATAATTATGGGGTTATCCCATCATGCTGTTGAGCTGCAAGATGGGCTGTAAAATAGCGAGAATAATGAACAACACGACCGTCGCCATGCTGACGACGAGTAATGGCTCAAACAGCGCTAATGCGATGGTGATACGGTTGACGAAGGCGTTTTCCTGAATGTCGGCGGCCCGTTCTAGCATGCTGTCTAGTTCGCCACTGTTTTCGCCCGAGGTGATCATATGGCGCATCATTGGGGATAAGAGACCGGTGGATTCCAAAGCTAATGCCAGACGGCTGCCTTCGCGCACTTTGTCGCTGGCCTCGATTAATTGTTGGCGAGCGTAGTGATTGACCAAAACCGACGCACTGATGTGCATGGCTTCTAAAAGAGGGACAGCACTGGCGTTGAGGATGCTTAGGGTTCGGGCATAACGGGCGAGATTGAGATCCAGCACGACGCGACCTATCGAGGGTAAACCCAGCATTTTTTTATGCCACCACAGCTGATTTTTGGCGGATTTTAACCACTGCCGCATCCCCACTGCTGATGTCAGGCAAGCCAATACGACCCAAAGACCAAATTCTCGTAAGGCATCACTGAAGGTGATAAGCAGACGAGTGGACAAAGGGAGGGCTTGTTGCATATGAATGAATTGCTCGACCACTTTTGGCACGACTGCAGTGAGTAGAATCGCCACCACGGCCACTGCCACAACAGTCAATACCAGAGGGTAGATGAGTGCCTGCTGCATTTTGCTTTTGAGTTTCTGGCTCTGTTCGGCATTATCTGCCAGCCGTAGTAGGACTTTATCCAAGTGACCAGATGCTTCACCCGCAGCAATCATCGTGCGAAATAACGTATTGAAGGTTTTGGGGAAGCTGGCTAGCGCATCGGCAAGGGATTGCCCTTCCAGTATTTTATTGCGCACCTGTTGCAGCAGTGCACGATGGCGGGGCTTTTCACTCTGTTGCGCCAGCGCCTGTAAGGCTTCTTCTAATGGCAATGCCGCCGCGACCAGCGTTGATAACTGGCGGGTTAACAAGACCAGTTCACTGCCACGAATATTATCCTGAGCCCGTCCCAGTGAAAGTGAAAACGCGCGAGGGGAATCCGTTGCTGACGTAATGCTGATCAGCGTCAATTGCTGTTCGAGCAACTGTGCCCGTGCAGCACGGGAAGATTCTGCGCTGAGTTTGCCACGGCATTTTTTACCGCTCACACTGACGGCCAAATAGCGAAATTGCATCATGACTCATTGGCCTTTGTCACGCGTAGCACTTCTTCAAGGCTGGTCACACCGGACAACACTTTTTCCATGCCGTCATGGCGAATGGTCTGGGTTTGCTCGCGTAGCATTTTTTCTAATTCAACTTCGCTACGCCCTTGTGAAATGGCTTCACGCAAGGCATCGCTTATTATCATCAGCTCGTGGATACCGGTACGGCCTCGATAGCCAGTGAAATTACACTGTTCGCAGCCCACGGGGTGAGAGAGAGAGACAGTTTTGCCATCTGATGACGGCAACCCAACATGTTGAAGAGACTCGGCACTGACTTGCGTTTCTTTCTTACAGTGCAGGCAAAGTGTGCGTACCAGACGTTGTGCCAGAACACCGAGAAGGGAACTGCTCAGCAAGAATGGCTCCACCCCCATATCCTGCAAACGGCCAATGGCACCGCAGGCACTATTGGTATGCAGGGTCGACAGGACCAAATGGCCAGTCAGAGAAGCCTGTACGGCTATTTGTGCGGTTTCGGTATCGCGAATTTCACCAATCATGACCACATCGGGGTCTTGGCGCAAAATAGCTCGTAAACCGCGCGCAAACGTCATGTCAACTTTAGGGTTGACCTGAGTTTGACCAATATTATCCAAGTCATATTCGATAGGATCTTCTACCGTCATGATGTTGAGCGATTGGCTGTTGATCTGCTGGAGTGCGGCGTAGAGCGTCGTACTTTTGCCTGACCCTGTGGGACCGGTCACCAAGATAATGCCGTGGGGCTGCTTCAGAATTTGGCTAAATAGCGCTTGTTTATCTTCTGTCATGCCCGAGTGCGACAGATCGAGTCGCATATTGTTCTTATCCAGCAAACGCATGACGACACGTTCACCGTGGTTGGAGGGCAGGGTAGAAACACGGATATCAATGGCTCTGCCGGCAATACGCAGCGCAATACGGCCATCTTGAGGTAAGCGTTTTTCGGCAATATCCAGCTTAGCCATCACCTTAATGCGAGAGACCAGCAAGGCTGCCAATTGGCGCGGCGGTGTCAAAATTTGACGTAATTCACCATCAATGCGAAAACGAATGGCTAATTGGCGTTCAAAAGGTTCAACATGAATATCGGATGCACCTTCCTTAATCGCCTCACTTAACATGGCGTTAATCAGGCGAATAATGGGCGCGCCATCATCGCTGTCCAGTAGATCGTCACTTTGTGGCAGGGCATCCACTAATTGGCATAAATCAATTTCATTGCCCAAGCTTTCCATCATTTGACGCGCTTGATCGGAGTCCTGCTGATAATGTTCCACCATGCAGGATTCGAACACGTCATCACTGACAAATTGCAGCTGGCACAAAGGCAGAATCCGCCTGGCTTCCAGCAATGCTTCTGGGCTAGCACTTTGCCGAAACAAGAGCTGTTCGCCATAAAGGGAATGCTGTTGGTACAGCACACCATGCTGTTGTACCCAAGCAAAGGGCAAGGGGGATGAAGATAATGATTGCTGACTCATCATGCCCCCTTGGCGTAAAACGCACTGACATCGTGACGTAAATCTTTTAACGATTGCCCATCTGACAACGCTTTATTCAGATTTTCTTTGATACGCTGCCCATCAGCATGACTGCGTTCTGTATCCTGTTCTTGTTGGAATTTATCGAGTTTTCGCTCACTTACATCGATGTAGCTATCTTGTTCCCGGATAATTGTCGGGCGAATGAACAGCATTAAGTTACGCTTTACCGTCTGCTGTGTGGTTGAGCGAAATAGAGCGCCAATACCGGGGATATCACCCAATAGTGGGACTTTACTGGTGACATCATGGCTCGTGCTATCCAGTAAGCCACCGACGACCACGATATTGTTACTGCCCACCATCACCGCATTTTTCACGGTACGGGTATTGAAAGTTGCACCCAAGTCACCTGTTCCGTTTGGGGCTTTTGCGGCTACGCTGGAAACCTCTTGTTCTATCTCGAGTAGGACGGAGTCGCCTTTATTGATCTGCGGTTTGACTTTGAGCTTAATACCGACACTTTTACGATCAACCGTTCTGAAAATGTTATCCCCAGTGGTGGTTTGAGAACCGCTCAAAATAGGGACTTCTTGGCCGACACTAAATTCAGCCTCCATATTGTCCAGTGTGACAATACTGGGTGTTGCCAAGATATCGTTTTGATTATTGGTACGAAGTGCAGTAAACAGGCCACTCCAGTTACCGCGATAAAAACCGGTGGCCAGACCGGTGACGTTTTTCAGCGCGGAGGAAAGGTCATTGCTGGCTGATACGCCCATATCGGGGAAATGAGTCCCGCCATTTTGTTTGTTAAACCACTGCACCCCGAGATTCAGATTGTTATCGTCTTGAACTTCCACAATGATGGCTTCGACCAAAACTTGCGCGCGGCGAATATCCAACTGAGCGATCACTTGTTCAAGATCGCGTAACAGATCGGGGGTTGCATTGATGATTAAGGCATTGGTTTGCGCATCCGCTTTAATCACCACGTTTTTCATCATGGCAGCAGTGGAACCCGCTGGGTTCTTACCTTCTTGCTGATTGCTGCTGACGCCAGTGAGTATGTCTAACAGGCTCTCTGCTTTCGCGAATTTCAGGTAGATAACTTTGGTGTTACCGTGAATATCGCCTTGCGTATCCAGCTCTAGTACGGTACCAATCATCCGCTTGCGGACTTGCTCTTCACCACCAATCAATACCGAATTCGTTCGCTCATCTGCGACAATGCTGGCGGACATTCTTCCGCCGGTATTCTTGCCATTGTTTTTATGTAGCGCTTGCGCAATACGGGCGACTTCGGTCGCTGAGGCGAACTGTAACTTGATAGTCTCAACCGTATGGTCGCCAGCGCTGTCGACATTTTTAATAATCGCAACTAATTGATTGATAACGGCAGCACGGCCTGTCAGCAATAAAACATTGGAAGGATCATAGTGAACGACAGTGCCAAAAGCGGCATCGTTTAGCTGACGGAGTAGTGGGGCCAGTTCTTTGGCTGCAACGTTATGCAGCGACACCACGCGCATGACAACTTCGTCGCCTTCACTTGGATTTTCGCCGTCGATAAGTGGAATAGCAGAACCTTTGGCATTTTTGGCAGGAATAATTTTAATGATGTCACCTGGCATATTGACCACGGTGAAACCATAAACCTCCAAGACGCTGAGGAAAAACGGGTAGTAGCGCTCAGGTTCCAATGTTTGGTAACTGCGTACACTGATAGTCCCTTTTACCGCAGGGTCGATAATGGCCGTCTTATTCAAGTTCTTACTGACAGTATTGATAAACTCAGTAATATCCGTGTTTTTAAAATTAGCTGAGTATGTTTCTGCATTCGCCTGCGGGATAAATAGCGAATAAAGCAAAAATAGCATCAAGATACCAAAGTATGAGAGGCTCGAGCTTGCAATAATAATTTTCTGCTCAGGACTTGAAGTTAAATTGTGATTAAATGTCATTTTTTCATCTTTAATCTATATGTGGGTACCATTATCAGTCCCAACAGAAATAATATTGCCGCCCGTGTGAACAGGTATTGTTCGACATCGACTTAACAAATTAAGCAGCCTTTATGGACTCAGTTTTACGTCCGATTAATGTTCGTTCAATAACAGTGATTTATAATATCCTTGCTGATTCAGGATGATACGGTCGGGAAATATTTTCACTATCACTGCATTATGCTCTGTTAATTCATCGCCTTGGATATATGAACGTTGACGCTTGTTTTGTTCAATAATGGCCAGACTATTTTCGTGCACGCTACTGCTCAGTACCCCGACTAAATTAAGGGGGAGATGACTAAGTGGAGCCTGAAGAACCAAAGGGTCTTCTAGCGATAAATAGCCCACACGATAAATATCCTTAACGGTATCCGCCGCTTCTGTTGGAAATAGCCCTAGTCCACCAATTTCCATAATATTATGTTTTTCAACATTATTTTTATGATGTTTGGTGGGTGTTTTTTCTACAACCAAGGGGAGGCCCGACGGCCATAATGGAACAATATGATGCTCAATGCGTGTCAGAATTAAAATGACAAGCGCGAGAGCAGCAATCATTTTGATTGCTCCCATCCTGGAGAATGCTATCCAGCCCATTGAGGATAAAAAATTTCTTTTAATCAAAATTAGACCAGTGGTTAAGACGTAAATAAAGATCGCCCAATATTATATATTCGGGTTAATGCTGAATTTATATTGCGCTTAGGCGCCGCGTCATCAGAGTTTTCCTCCTGCTGTTTCTTGTTGATGCCTGATTGCAGGTAGCTAATATCCATCAATGAGTCGCTTAACTTAATCCCATAATGAGGAATAGTGACAATCAAATCCCCAGGAAAATTATGGCGTTTTAACAGCGAACGTAGCTGGAAAATCAACTGATGATAATTATTGTCACTTATTCGTTGATGATTCTCATACCAAACCAAATTAATGATTTTACGCTTGCAATTAATCCCTTTGAGTAAGGCGACAAGAAGTCTTTTTTGCCCTTCACTTAAGGAAATAGTTTGTTGGCTAGAGTGAACAGTTAGCTTGTTGATTGAACATTGAAGCGTAAATATATTTTTATATGTGAGCTTCTCATCGCCAAGTAGCTGGATGCACTCCTCTCTCAATAGCATCTTTTAAGTCCTAAAATTATGTATTAAATTCATTTTTGGTTTCTCTATTAAGGCATAGTATTTTTAACACTACAAAGGAACTAATCATACTATTGCTTAGTGTGCCAAATTCATATATCAATCAATGATACTGAGCCATCAAGAAATGAATTCATACCACTTAACTTATCTGAGAATACTTGAGAAAAGATCAGTTATTTTATTAGATAAACTGCTATTGCTTAAGTCAAAAAGCGAGTTCCTTCAGGCAATGACTTTCAGACCAATATCTTATCTAAAGTGACATCCTCCTAAGCACTCTTTTTCCGCTAAGTTCATGTTTGACCACTGCTGCGATATGTAATAATACTAATGCCGCTAAGGTGGTGCAGGAAATGATATGAGTTGTATTGAAGATTGAGGTCACCGCCAAGTTATGAATTGGTTGCGGAATGCTAAAGAGATCAAAAACATTAATGTCTCTTTCCATCATCAGTACTCCAGTGATCAATACAATGGCAATATTCAAATAAATAATAAAATGCACGACATGCGCAATAATTTTTGTGGAACGAGTAGAATTCACCTCGGTTGCCTTTTCTGCCGTGAAGTAGAAATACAATCTGATGATAAACACAGGGATAAACACTGTTGTTAGCGATACATTAATAAATCCTATCAGTGTTTTCAGTGTCGGGGTGACATCAAAGAGTGCAACATAAAACCCCGTCACTGTTGCCCAAATAATAACCGCTGCAGAAACCCAATGTAATACGATCTGTTGCCAAGAGTATTTATTTTTCATTTTTATGTTCACACTAATAAGTGGTACAAAACGAGTACAGTATTCATATCCGTTTGGTCCGAAAAAAATTGCCCTATGTAAGCGGCAATGAGGCGTAAATAGATGGTGCAGTGCTTGACTGATAGTTGAAGGTATAAGCTTCTCTTACTCAATCAATATCAACTGTACTGATTCCATGTGATAGTGAGAAATGAACAATATTGATGTTGATGCATTTAATATTTGCTCGTTTCGTTTTCTTCCTGTTTGCAGTTGAACTACAGTATAGCGACACCAAACCTCACATAAAATTAGGTGTACTCTCCAATCGTTGTGGGAGTGTTCCTAAACCGTACGTCTGATTATTTTATGTTGAAGGAGTATGAGTTATTTCTTTGTACGCATGGTTATGCGGTTTTTGAAAGAGTCGATAGCGATGCTTTGCTACTTTATTTCGATAAAATATTATAGGAATAGCACGTAATGGAAATAAATAGTTATCGTAATAAGAATACAACGTCAATTAATCGTGTTGACAACGCTAGCATTAATCAGAAATCACCAGAAAACAACAATAAGAGCGTTGGGCGTTTTATAAAGCATGTTCAGAAAGTTAAACGTGTACCTCTATCGGCTATCACGGCAAAAATAGCTCGTCATACACTTAATGAACAACGGCTGGAAAAACATCCCTCACTCTTGATGCTCCCGCAGAATGTTTACATAAATCCAGTACAGCAGGACATTTCTGGTGAAACGAAAATACCTCTGGCTAGCATAATCACGCATATCAAACCAAATACGATAAGTAGGAATACCAAGCCATTGGAGGCAAATGCAGATCTTATCAATGAATTAAAAATTAAGTTGGAAGCGCGAAACAATACCAGAGGAGTGGTTGAAAATAAAAAAAGCAGCGAACCCAATAAGTTTCAAAAAGAAATAGATGCGGCGAAGGCAAAGTATAAGTCTGAAGAGCCAACCCGGATTGCCAAAGAAATTACAAATGATATCAGAATTGCCAAAGCAAAAGAGGCCGAAGCAAAGTTGGCGTTAGCGGCAGAGCAAGAATCTAAAATGGAATTGGGCCAAGTTAATACGACCCTCAAACTTGATGCGAAAGGTATTCCGTTACCACCTCCGATGCCTAAAGAACAGAGTGTGCATCATCAGGGAACGGCTAATCTCGCAGGGAAGCAGATGAATACCAAACCGAAGCATGTAGGTTTGAATGCCAAGTTAGAAGTCAAAATGAACAGCGTTATCCAAGAATTAACGTTAAAGTTGGCAGAAAAAGGTCCAGCGAAACTGTTGACTGAAAATAAGCACAACGATGACGGTAATAAATTTAGAACTGAAATAGCTAAAGAGAGAGAGCAATATTCACTTGATAGCCCAAAACGACTTGAAGCAGAAAGAATAATGGATGCCAAAGTGGCCAAAGCACTTAGCGACGAAAAGGCTTTGGCGTTAGAGGCGGGAAATGTATCAAAAATTCAGGAGTTTAAGGCGTCTCTCAAACTTGATGCCAAAGGCATCCCGTTACCTCCGCCGATGCCAACGGCGTAAAGTTGAAAATGGTTTCTGATGAATGTACCAAGCATCATGTGGCGATTTTAAAAAGAGTGCATCTATCATCTTTAAGTTAACAGATGCTACTCTTTTATTTTTCTACTATTGAATAATCCGCAGCCTGTTATTCAGCTATTGTCCACATAGTGATTGTACCTGCTTGATTCTTCATTGTAGGGCATAGTTAATGAACTGAATTTGTATTGAAACGGTTAGCTTTTTGGCGTTTTGTCATTAAATTAGACTCTTGTGGTTGCTATCATTATTTGACAGTTCCTTATCGATGTCTTTTAACAGAGACCAGTTATTTTCAATAGGTATAGGTTTATCTAAGTGATTTTCATTTGTAGTGGACTTGTTATTCTGGTTTGTTTTTTCGGTAGCGGATGACTTATCTGGGCTTATTTTATTGATAATGTCAGTATTTTCCGCCATGTATTTGGTCATTATAGCTTCCATGAAAACATTTTGTTTGCCCATTTTTTTCGAAATCAATTCTATATTGCTATTTTTTGAACCTACTAGTTCTGGCATTATGTTTGGCGCGATGGCGAATGCTAAGTTTGATGCGGTCATCTTGTTAGAATTCTGTTGAGCAACCACGTTGGATAACAACGGTAATATTTTTTGTATTGGTACTGGAAGTTCACTTATTATGGGAAGCGTCTTTATATCACTTTTATTTTTGTTAAATTCTTCAGCTAGTTTGTTAAGGGTGATTTTATCGGTAAGGCTTAATGCCATCCGGAGATTTTTTTTGATTACTGAGCATAAAGCATGAGGCCTGTTAATATTTTCTATTGCATTCATCATTTTATTGTCATCACTAATACTTAAGGCCTGAGTGAGTTCTTTCTCATCTTTTAAAAGACCAGCTTTTCGGAATATCCCTTCTTGCGTCAGAAAAGACTCGCTGCTGTTAAAGTAATCAATGGATCTCTCTAGATTAGACATTGCATTGTTTTGTTTTTTAGCAGAGTGGCCGATTGTAATAATGAGTTTCGATAAGAGTTTAGAAAAGAAATTTGAGCAGTCTTTCTTTGTATTATTTACATTCGCTGCGTTTTCTGTGTTCTCATTTTCAGTCGGTCTCTCAGAAGTAATGTTTATTATTCTTTTGAGCCTGCTTATAAATCCACCATTAGTGTTCGATAAATCATCAGTTGGTTGACTGTTCGTATGAGATCTTGCTGTGTTGATAATCTCGGTTCTATTAAGGTTGATACTAGTTACGCACATGCTATTGACCTCGGAAATTAACAAAAGGTCACGCTAATATATTCTTCGATTAGCCACTATCATTTTCCGAGGAACAAGCCGCTGTAATTTAACCTTTTACCTTCGGTTTAAGCATGGTCTATTTGTGCATGAAATTGGGATACTGTTTCTTTCAACGTCACGAGGTCACTCGCATTTTCAAGTTGTTCGCATAAGTAAACTTGTTCAGGTGTGCCAAAAAGCTGGCATAACCCCAGCATCTTATGACCTATTTTTTGCACTGCAGCTAGATCCCCCGTTTTGGCAATCTCCTCAATACGGCAAAGATAATCACGTACACTGGCGCGATAGCGTGCGCTAAATGTGGGGTCAGACATCACTCTTGTCCTCTGAGGTAAAATGATCTCGTATCAATTGCTGCCACTGCTCACGTGCGATAGGTTTTTGCAGTAAGTAATCCATACCGACTTCGCGAGCGCGCTGCGCATCTTCAGCTTTCAATGAAGCTGACTGCCCGATAATTAATACGGGTTCAGCGGTATCTTGCATCAATTTTCTGAGGTGAAGTACCAGTTCGAAGCCATCACTTTCATCTAACCGACAATCGGTCACGATAATGGTGTGGTGGTGCTGTAACCAACTTTGGTATGCCTGTTGGGTATCAGGTACCGCATCAACCTGAAAGCCTAAGCTGCTGAACAGTTCATATTGCACTTCCAGAAGCAGAGGCTCATCTTCGACGACCAATAGCCGACGTGATTCAGTCATAACTGAGGGGAAGGACTCTTCTGGCGTGTTGTTATCGCTCTCCTGTTGCTGTTCTTCAGCAAACAGGCTTGCGATAGCCAAATAGAGAGCAGAAGCATAAACAGGGCAGGGTACAGTCGTACAAGCCCCCATTCGATTCGAAAGTAGCCAGTGGTTTTTCGTGAAATCCAACGTCATATGAACCGCTGGGCCACTTAACGAGCTGAGGACTGGGTCAGATTGTTGATAATAGGGAAGTTCGCAGCCTTCAAGGATCTGTGTGACTTCGCTTAATGATGATGGCGCTATGTCTGCCGGCAGAATCACGTATAACTCTTCAGGCAATGGATTTTCAATCTCATAATGAGCGGGGATCATGGGGAAGCCGAATCTTATTCTTGAACCGATGCCAGGCTTACTGACAATACCCAGATGCCCACCCACGAGATGGATATTCTTCTTCGCGACAAATAATCCCAATCCAGTCCCTTTGGGCAGCAGAGGGTCACTATCTGAGCGATGCTGCTTACCTTGATAAAACGGTTCTGAAAGTCGAGCTAATACCTTGTGTGGGATACCTGTACCTGTATCAGTGACTTCTATGCTGAACATATTTTTACTGTCAATTTGCACTAGCGCACATTCAACCAACACCATGCCACCTCGCGTGTGCTTGATCGCATTATTGACAATATTATTCAGGGCTTGGGAAATGAGCGTGCCATCGATCAAATGTGGTAAAAAACACTGTTTCGATGAGTAACGGACCTGAAGTGTCGTACCCTGAGTTTCGGCAAAACTGGCAAAGAGTTTGGCTGTGGTATCACACAGTTCCGCCAATATGTGTGGTCGCGGTTTCTGCTTTACTGAGCCAGCATTGATTTTGGCGTAATCTAGCGATAGATCGAGATTGTTCAATAACTCTTGTGTGACGTGAATAATATTAGACAGTCGGTCTCGTTGGCTGGTTGACGCGGTTTTGAGTACCAATCCTTCGCAGGCCGTCAGAATCCCTATTAGTGGTGTTCGTAATTCGTGAGCAAGTACAGACAGTTCTAAGTTATTTTTTGAACCCAGTAGCGTGAGTTCTTTTCTTAACCGCTGGTAACGATAAAGTACGAACAGCAGCACAGACATTAAGATAGCGCCCAGAATGTAGGCATAGCGAGTATTGTTTTGAACCGAAATGGTTTCACCGATAATCCATTTCGATGTGAGTTCTGCTTGCTGTTTCGGTGAAATTGAGGCGATGACTTTGTTGATAATGTCGATCAGAATTTGATCATCTGGGCGAGCAGCCATCACCAGCGAAATATTGGCGTTGTTGGGGTAGGACATCTTTAGCTGCCCCGGGTAAACGACATTCATATAATAAAGTGCAGTCGGTGAGAGGACGACTGCCGCAGCCGCACGCCCACGTACGACTTCACCGATAGTTTCCTCTGGCGCAGTAGCCACTTTGTAATTGACGCCGGGATAGCGATTTGTAAACCATTCAACCAAAGACGAATAGTCTGTTATGGCGATACGCCCTTCTGCTCGCCCCTCCATGAGATCTTCTGGCGTGGTAATATTACGCGACGTTTTGCGCGTCACTGTCACTGGCCAAGTAGAGAAAATCGGATGGCTACTGACCAGACCACTGTCATAGGCGAACATGGCAGAAGTACTGGTGATGAGTGAGATCTCGCCGTTTTGCAGGTTTAGAAATGTACTATTTGCACCGTCACTAGGGACTAACTGAAACTTTACGCCAGTCGCCGCGGAAATTAAGTCAATAAAATCACGCGTTAATCCAATGTGCTCGCCATTTTTATTGAGATCTTCAATCGGAAAGAATCTCGGGGAAATGCCATACTTAATAACAGGATGCGTCTTTATATAGTGCTGCTCTTCTGGAGAAAACACGATATTCTTTATGGCATAGCTGTTTGCAACCGGCAGCAGCAATAGGATTAACGTAAGATAAACTTTATAGAAGTATTTCATGGGCATATTTAAAGAAATCAGCATTTGAAGTGAAGCCTAACTTTTTAAAGGCTCGTGTTTTCGTATTTGACACCGTTTTGAAGCTAATATTCAAAAGGATGCTGATTTCTTTTTGATTCACGCCATTGAGCAACATTCTCAACACTTCGGTTTCACGTTCGGTTAAGCTGTGGCGATTCTCAGGTTCCGCTGGCTGTGACATGGCGGCCAACTCAATGGGAAAGAACTTTTTACCACGATAAATATATGAAATGGCAAAAAAGAGTTCCTGAATATCACTATTCTTCTGAACAAATCCCCATGCGCCGGCTTGCCAAGCAATACGTGCTACAGCCAAGCTTTTATGGGCTGTATGCACGATGATTTTTAATTCAGGGCGCAGTTGCAGAAGGCGCTTGATAAGTGCAGCGCCATCTTGAGAGAGTGATTGGTCAACTTCAGCATCTAGTGCATTGAGCGAATAATCTAACAATAACATTTCGATATCGTCATTGTTTTTGAGTAACTCGAGGAGCTCAGATGCATTGCTGGCACAACCTACAACGTCAAGCGATAATTCACTGTAAATAACTTGGCGCTGCGGTTCTTTATGGTGATAAGGGAACTTCGTTAAAATCTCTTTTAGAGCCAGCCGGCTGAAAGGCTCATCTTCTATTATTGCTATTTTTAACGTGCTAGTTTGTACCATTGAAGCCTCAAGAAAGAGGTAAATGCTAACTGTTGTGCACTATCAGTGTTAACTTCTTATCAGGTTGATCTGTGAGCGGTGTTAGCTTATCGCTCATCATAATAAGTTTTCCGTCTTTCTCTACCCTGACACTGATACTGAGCTGATGTGATAACGAGGATAACTCATTGTGTAACGCTAAGCGAAATGGAATCTTCTTACTTTCCGATTGAGTCAGAAAAATATAATCCCGGAAAGGGAATTCCTTCTCTCCCGCGATCTTACTCTGCGTCACTGATAAGGTTACTGTGGCATCTTCAGGTATTTTCTGATTAAAGTTCTGAATATTTCCTTCAAGGTAATAACTCTTATTGCTTAAGCTCATTTCAGAAATATGAGCGCAGCCGGATAAAGTTACCGTTATAAATAGAATGAGGCAGCGGAAATAGTCTTTAGCAGAAATATTAAGGGCGTACATGGTGTTATCCTACTGTTAAGACATATAAGAAAGAAAAACCAGCAGCAATAGCAAAAGTACCGAATGTAATCGCTTTATCGATAATACTTCTCTGTGGGGTGTTGTTACGCTGCGTAGTTTCTATTGTTGCTTTATGGGCAATGTGCGTTTTTTTAGTTCCGGTATATAAAATACCAATCCTTGGTAACGTCGTAATCAATCCTTCGTCTAAACTTGCCTTCTTAAACGAACTGCGTAATTGCCTAACGAGCTTATAATAACTACTTTCCGTAACAATGACGCCGCGCTTCTCCCAGATTTCATACATAACCTCTCTTTTGCTACAGGTGTTTTCCAGCAACATTTTTAATAAGCAAGACTCACTCTCTGAAAGAGAAATGGTATTATTCTCACGAGAAAGAGTTCGTTTTAAAGGATTAAAAATGACATCTTCGCATAACACAGTAATACATGAATTGGTTTGATCGTTGACCATGATAATTTCCTGATTGTATAAGTTTGCCGAATATCTGGCGTATCTTATACAACCAATATGTATGCTTCTCAATGGTGACCCACTAAGATCGCCTTATTTCATACATTAAACAGAGTACTCTCTATGCCTATGGAGAGTATTCCACAGGCCATTCAAGTATTCTCTTTGTTGCGGCGCACAAAGGTATCAAAATGTTGTGGAGGATGCCAATAGTGATGTCGTTTTAACGGGTAAAGTTGGCGTGTCTTGGACTATTTTCATGATTTTATTGGCATAATTATCTCTGTAATGGGGGGTTTCTGAATGATAAGCCCCGACGGCTCGCCAGCTATAACCATACTTATTAAACTTCTGACTCAGCAAATAAGCGCCAGCTTGGATGTTAATGCAAGGCTGCATCAACATTTTCTCATGAGTAATAATGCCTAGTGACTTAAGGCTTTCAAAATTAATTGAATTAATCTGCATTAGACCATAATCATAGCTACCATTTTTATTAAGATTAAGCGCCTCAGGTCGTCCACTAGACTCTTGTTGAATAATGGCTTCGAGAATGATCTCTGGTACATTCCAGCGAATGGCGGCTTTAGATAAGCAGGACGCTTGGGCAACAAATGAACTCAGAAAAATAATGGCTAATAAAGCGTAAGTAATAATTTTCATAGTAAAGTTATTTTAAATTTCATCAAAATCGTCGTCGTCGTCATCATCTTTCGATACTTGACCGAATTTTGATAGTATGTCTTGATTTATTTGGGTGACGAACATGCTGTTTGCATAATACATCGCATATGCGGGATTAAATTTTTCTTTCAGTAAGGTTTGATCCCCAGGGTGCTCAGATATTTTCAGTGTATTGAGCAGACCATCAATAAATTTCTCATGTTCAGTGGCTGATAAGCCCCTTAGTTGTTTACTGAGAAGAACAAAAAGGTCTTTTTTATCTTGTGTGGCGTGTAAACTTTCAATGAACTTATTGATAGCAGATTGTTCGCTAGCGGAAATTTTAGGCTGAACATTTAGCTGATTTGGTTTCATTGCTTCTGGTGTACTCGATACATTTTCCTGCCACGCTTTAGTGACGCGAAGGTGGATATTATTACTCTGAGGTGCCGGTTTCGAGTTTTGGACCGTTGCTGCTGCCATTTTTAATGCGGAATGAAGTATGGGTAGAGTCATTGAGTGCTCCTGATTGGCTCAGTTGTTCCGTAAGATTGTGATACATGTCCTTTCTGGCTTGTAGAATGGTACAGCGTGCAGAAGGGGTAAATATGTGTGGTACCGTATTTTGTACTGCACTTTCTGGCGAGAAATGAATGATTTCATTATCGATTTCCAAGGCAATACTTTCCTCTGCTCCTGCGAGAGCGTTGATGTGTTGTCTCTGCGCCAGTGCGGGTTTAAGTTTTTTCAGCAATGCAGGCGGAAGATATATTTGGATCGGTGACGATTCAGGATGGAGCTGAAGAAAGTGCTCACTGACGATCTCAAAAACGCGCTTGTCACTAAAAATTTCTGCCAACAGCTTTTGCAACTTTGCTTCACTACGGAGCAATATCTGCTGATATTGATTTTGGCTAGACTCTAGCCCCTGCAATAGATCTGCTAATAATTTTTGCAGCCCATGCTGATACCCTTCCTGATAGGCAATGCGGCGTATTTCATTTGCTTCCTGTTGCGCTATTTGGCAAGTCGTCGCCGCTTGTTTTCGGGCTTGTTCTGTCAGCATCTTCTTAAAGCGCGATGCTTTCATCACCTGATGCTTAATGAGCACCTTCTCTTGCGCTGTTTGATGGATATCGAATTCAGTTTTCTCGGACATAACGGAAAGCTCCTTCTATTACATTCCAGGGGAGTGCCTTTTTCACTGGAACATTCATTAATTCTCGGCTTGCGGAACTGAACATGTAACTGGCACGCGTAGTGTATGCAGAACCAAAGGGGGCCAGCCCTGCCAGTATTTGAACCGCTCCTGCGGTGAGGAGCGTTTGTGGATTTGGCGGCTCCTGTTGTGGTTGTCGGAAATCGTCACTGAGATGGTGATGCAGCCCAGCATAGTAGGAGGTCTTTGCCCACCACGGCAGTGGCAATGGATGCATAAGTATGCCTAACGCCCAAGCGACCTTAGGGATATCCGTCCACTTGTTAGCCATAAAGTCCGGCAACATCAGCGTATTTCTATCTGGCATCGGGAGTTGATACTGCATCAGCAAACGATGGTTATGGGCTCGCTGCAATGGCGGTGGTAGAGCAAGGTAATCGACTTGGCTATGCTCCACATGAAAGTAATGCCCAGGTGCCAGCATAATTTCATGCTGGCATGGGAAGGTTGACTGGTAAGGAGACACCGTCATGATTTTTGCTCTGCGCTGACTGAGGGTAATTCATCCGTATTACTCTGCTGCTTACGGCGGCGAAGTAACAACAGAATGCTAGTACCGGCTACCAGCGTGGCCGCAATAGAAGCTAATAGAACGGGTAAAAGCGATGACTTCGTCTCATGACTGACTTGGCGCTGCAAGGGTGGGCGTTCGACCACAACCACAGAGACATTATCGTAGCTGGCCTCTGTAAAACTGTTAGTGAGGAATAACTTAATTTTATTCATCATCTGTTTTGGATCTTCATTTCCGGCATAGGTCACCAGACTTGAAACTTGTTGAAGCTGCTTGGTCCGGTTATTGCTACTTAAGGGGTAACTCACATGTACTCTGGCATTAACCACACCTGGGATGGTCAATAGCGACTGTTGCAAGCGTTGTTCTATCAAAGAAAGCAAACGTGAGCGTTCCGCTTGAGGAGAGGCGACAAGCGAGTCCCCTGGAAAAGCTTGAATAATCTCAACCTGTTCCTTAGAAGGTAAATTATACAGACGTAACAAATCGACAGCAGTGACAAAATCGCCACGTGCCACTTTGATTGAACTCCCAAGTTTACCGTTTTCTCTGCGCGTACCTTCCACACCGTTCTCTTGTAGAACGGCCAGCACTTCATTGCTTTGGCGCTGGCTTAATTCCGTGAGCAGTACTTGGTTATCACAACCACCTAATAACCCAAGAGCGGAGATTATCAGTAATTTATTTAGCCTATTCATGGTTTACTGGGCTTTTAATACGGAATCGATAGCGGAAACACTTTTGTGCGTCAGTGTGCTAATCATATTGATCGCGAGACTATAATTACCGACACGATTTTGTAACTGTAATAACTCTGCGGGGTTTGTTGCATCCCCATTGTTGACTTGATTAATAATGGCCGCCTTTTCATTACTGGCTGTCACACTATAACTGGCAAACAAGCTTCTGACGCGATCTTCTACAGGGCTATTGATACCCACTGACGGAATATGATTTTCTGTGGCAGGTGCCAAAGCAGGCGTGAGATTAATAAACATTGACATTAAAAATCCTTAGTTATTACGCAATATACCATTAATGAAAAAAGTAATATTGCGTAATGATGATATCGTTACATATTACGAATGATAGCTTGGGAAGTGTCTTTAATTGACTTCATGATATTGCTTTGTGCTTGCCGTGCTCCATTATAGTGGCCATTAAGTGCGGATATTTTTGCCAAAACAATGGGGTTGTCCATTTCATTATTAGGATTTTCAAGCGCAGCTTTCAGTTCATCGGCTAATGCTTGAACTCGGGTATTTAATAGCGCACCGCTACGATATGTCATCCCCCAGTTTGCCGTTGACGTTGCATCAACTTTTTCATATTCAGATGTTTTCCAGTTTCCGTTTGATTCTAGTCCAGCGATTGGCATGATAAGTCCTTGTTATTAAGTAGTGGTTTTAGAATGATACTGGCTTAAAGTACCAGTGGTTATTGCCTAACAGCACATAGCCGTTTTCATTATTGACGAAAGATTTCCCCGCAATATGATCTGTTGTCAGGGAAATAGAAAATTGAATATGGCGTGCCCCCCATTTTTTTGTATATTCATCGGCAAAATTAATAGCCGACAGTGTTTGCTTATCGTTCAGATTGGCATTAATAATAAATATAGGAGAACTATTTTTATTAGCGACTCGCCAAGGAACATTACTTTTCGTTAAGCCTTGCTCCGCTTTTTCGAATAACGCTTTAGATGAATATTGTTCCATTTCACTGCGGGTAGCGCAGGCAACAGAATGGGTCAGTGTTTGCTGAATACGCTTATTATCCAATTCAGAAATATGAGTATTCAACCGACGAATCACAGGTTTGCAAGGCAATGATAAGTCGACCTTTAATAGTCCTGGCAAAATACCGCTTAATTGGTTTTCAATTTCATCTTCCAAGGCACTAATTTTTTTTACGATAACGGGTTCTTGGTAATGCTCTTTAAGTAAACGTTGCGTGCTCCAATCCAGATCACGCTGCGTTTTGACTAACACTAAGCTTTGACCATTTCCGCTGGTTGTGACAGTCAGTGGTGAAGTACTGCCCTGAAGCAGCGTTTCCAATGTTTTTACTTTTTTTGCCTCAGTATTGTAGGTAAGGACTTGCCAGCCGATAAAGGCAGCAAGAACAACCAACACACTAGCGGCCACAAAAGCAGGGTGAAACTTATTCTGTGTGATGAGGTTGCGAGATACGCTCTCTGTTTCATCCTCAACGATCATTTGTGTCGTAAGGGAGGAGATCTCTTGCTTATTCCAAGGCGTTTCCAACATTTTAATCACGACTGGAAAATGTTCAGCTAACATCAACTCCTGAAAAGTGATGGGTTGCTTAGTCTCAGGGCAATCACCGCTTAAAGTCAGATAAAGCCCTTCTGTGCTAGCAATTTCAGACGTTTCCTCGCGGTCATCCGATATGATTGCTATCTCATAGTTGCCCTGTTCACTAGGCAAAAAGTAAGTTGTAAACCCATCATCATTGGTTTCAGTCCGATACTGTTGTTCCGGGCCAATAATGATTCGATGATTATCAACTTTTAGCATTAATTCGTTGCTACTGAGTGGCCCACTGGCAATTTTCATTACGCAGACGCTATTAGCCGTGTCTTTCATAATTCTTTCTCGTTGTACCAAATTGATGACGAGTAGACCCTAAACTGAATTTTCTGTCAGCGGAATCGAACTTAATTGTTCTGACTCTTTGGATTAATGACTGCAGTACAGGCTATTCCGAACTATTCCATTTGAGATGTCGCGATGATCGCTCAGCATTGTCGCACTTGAATAACGACAGAGAAAAAGGGCAATGATTGGACAACACGATAATGATGATTCGGCAGTGCGATGTAATTCGGTAGATCCACTTAATTCAGTTCAGCAAGTGGCTCGTTGCCTATCTTTACAAGATCAACTCGTATTGGCGATACCGACAAATAAGTCCGGTACATTGACGTTTCACTCCCGTTATTCAGGTAAAGAGATAGCAATAACCCAACCTTCGCTATTTATTTGCGATAGCTTAGTGGGAAATCAGGATCATTGGTCTGTGGATAGCATCACGCTGGCACATTTAATCGAGATTATTGCCACAATTGATTCAGCACGGGGAAAATCATTACTGCGTAATACAGGAAATGAAACTTCCGCTTCTTTAGCGTGGCCAGAAGTTATTTTCGTTGAACCTACGGAGCATTCGGCAAAACCATCAATTAATAATATTGTTACTGATTTAATGTTACGGCATCAAACGGAATTCAATATTTGGTGCCAATCATTACGTAAATATGAAGCTTACGGAATAATGAGCTTCTTACTTTCATCATCAGAGCAAGTCAATAATGTCAGTATTAGTTACCTAAGTGGACGATATGGTGTGTCTACTGCTTACTTCAGATATTTGTACAAACAAAGTTTTAATAATACAGCCAAGAAGAAAATGATGAGTGTCCGGATGGCCTCTGCTGTATTACGGCTTATCGAAAGTGAAGCCTCAATCCTGAATATAGGGCTTGATGCTGGATATTGTTCCGCTTCTCATTTTACCAATGATATTAAAAAAGAACTGGGGTTAACGCCTTCAGAAATACGACGCCTGGAGGCGATTTTACATGAAATTTAATTACCGAGGAGTGATTTGCTTATCACTCTTATTATTGACCGGTACGGTTAGCCCATTGAGTGCCAATGTGGTGACGGCAATGCCGGTTGATCAGGAAGACCTGAGTGATTCTTTTGTCGCCAGTAATATCAAAGTCGGTAAATTGTTTGATGCCGTGGCTGAGCGGCTGAATAAGCCTATTATTCTTAGCAAGCTGGCTGCGGAGAAAAAAGTAACCGGTAATTTTAATCTAGCAAACGCTGATGAAATGTTTAAAGCACTGGCTCGCCGTATGGCATTGGTATGGTATGACGATGGTGCGAGTATTTATGTGTATGACAACAGCGAAATGCGCAGTGTCATTGTCCACACTCAAGCCGCTGGTAGTGCGCAGGTTCTTAACTATATTCAGAAAACCGGTATCTTTGATAAGCGCTTTCCTGTTCGTACCCAAGGGGATAACCGCTTACTGTTTGTCTCAGGGCCACCCTTATATGTTGAGTTGATTAGTGCTGCTGCTGCCTATCTTGACGAGCGCATTAAGCGGGAAGATTTAGCCGGTGGTGAGGTAGCTGTCATCCCACTCAAGCATTCTTCGGTAACCGACCGTACTTATAGCCAACGCGGGCAGACTATCACCATTCCTGGGATGCTATCGTCATTGAATGCATTATTTCAGGGCGATAACGGTGCTTCAGAAAATAATCTGACTATTCATCCTAAAGAAAATGAAGCTAAGCCTATCGAGGCTGGTTTTCCGTTGCCGCCATCCATTGACGGGGGAGGTGATTTAGCAAGAAAAACGGTTAACTCTTCTGCTCGAAAAAGCCCCTTCTCTTTGGTGGCCTATCCCGATAGCAATAGCTTGGTGGTGAAAGGAAGCCCAGACCAAATTCGCTATGTTCGCCAACTGGTACAGACCTTAGATAATAGCCGCAGTCAGGTGGAATTATCGTTGTGGATTATCGATGTAGTGCGCAGCAAAGTGGATGATCTGGGTGTGCGCTGGGAAGTCGGGAATTTAGGTGTGGGTGGCGGTGCGGTGACGTTTAACCGAAGCACTTTGACCGATAGTAAGACTTTTCTGGCTCAAATCGATGCTATCAGTAAAAGCGGTAATGCGCGCATTGTTTCGCGTCCGGTGATTTTGACTCAGGAAAATGTCCCTGCACTATTTGATAACAACACCAGTTTCTACACTCGGGTAGAGGGGGAGCGGGTGGCGACCTTGGAGCAGGTGACTTATGGCACCATGATCAACGTGCTACCTCGTCTCTCCGCAGGTAACAGTGTGGAAATGGAAGTTAACATTGAAGATGGGGGGCTCAGTCGCGATAAGTCGGGGAAAGTGTCTGATGTTGAGGGATTACCACAGGTTAACCGCACCAATATTAATACCGTCGCACGTATCGGACGAGACAATAGCCTACTGATTGGCGGATATACCCGTGATCAGATCGAAGATAACGAAAGTCAGGTTCCGCTATTAGGTGACATTCCGGTGCTGGGGAATTTGTTTAAATACCGAGCGCACAACCAACAGAAAATGATCCGTATTTTCTTAATCCAGCCGCGGATACTGGATGAAAACGAATCTTGGGATGGTCGCCAGTTCTCTGAGAATGAACGCCTAAACCGCCAAGATAGCCAGTTAAGCGGTACGGTTAAGTTCCTGCAAGACTACATAAGCCAACCATGGCAATAGGACCCGTTGGCGGGAATAGCCGCTTTTTAGTGGGGCAGCGTGACAAGAGTGCTTCCTCGACTCAGGTCAGTGATGATGCTGATGAAACCTCACGCGGTCAGGGTGTGATTGATGACAACGGCGAATATGCGTCGATGTCCATGCTAGCAGCAAGCCACATTCGCCGCGGTGGGGGGAAAGCGGATCACAAAGAAGAATGGATGAGCTTTGCTGAACGTATTTTGGATGGGCAGGCGGATGAAAAGCTCCTTCATGTAGAAGGGGTACTTCATGGTCGGTTGATGACGCCACAGCAATTACGTGCATTTTTGCTTCAATATTTTACCGATCCCAGTGATTTACTTATGGCATTGGCTGCATTGATTAATCGCAATCGGCTAAAACGCAAACAGATTGAACATCTTAATGAGTTGCGAGAATTACTGGAAGCGGAAGACCTTAACCGAAGCGCACAGGCCGGGGTCAACATCGCCTTAGTCGCCAAAGCTTTTGCACAAAGAATGCAACAGTCCGCAGGAGATCTGAGAATGCTCTATCGTGAGTTTCTCAGCTACGAGGGGCCAGTGGTCTATCTCTATGAGCAATGGGCGGATGAGCAAGATGCAGAAGAACGTGAAAATATTATGCGCTATCTGGCGCGTGCCTTAGCTTGCGATCTACAGGTATTGCCACTGGGAAATGTCAATGTCAATGAATTTGGGCGCTTCTTTAACCGCGTCCGATGTTTAAGGGAAATGCAGTCACTCGATGGAATATTTCGCCAGCGTTTTTTGCACGCAGGATTCGCCTTTGTTGGTCAATATGGTGAGAAAGCCCTAAGTCAATTATTTACTCGGGGCATCCGCGACCAAGCGTGTTTTAGTGAAAGTTTACTGACTTTTTTTTCACAGCAACTCTGCGTATTAAGTAGCGATATGCGTGCACGTTTTTTGCAGATTTTAATTATCGCTTTTTCCACGTTACCAACTGGCGTTTTTCAGTCGTTAGAAGAGCGCGAACACCTTATGACCGAATTGAAGGAAAGCATGGATCACCTTATGGCGATGGAATTGACTTTAGCTCAACGGACATTAAGTGATAAAAAAGAGAATATTTTATGAATAAAATAACCGGACTATTATTAGATATTCGCAAACGTCCTGAATTGATGGTTTTAATCATCATGGTAATGGTTATTGCGATGCTGATTATTCCGCTACCGACTATTTTGGTCGATTTGTTAATCGGCTTGAATATCATGATATCAGTATTGATATTCATGGGGTCATTTTATATTACCCGGGTACTGGATTTTAGATCATTCCCGTCCATCTTATTAATTAGCACTTTATTTCGGCTAGCATTATCAATCAGTACCAGTCGACTTATTTTAATTGAAGCCGATGCTGGCGATATTATTGCCACATTTGGCCAGTTTGTTATTCAAGATAATCTGGTCGTTGGGATGGTGGTCTTTGCCATTGTCACGATTGTACAGTTTATTGTGATAACGAAAGGTTCAGAACGTATTGCCGAAGTCGCGGCGCGTTTCTCGCTGGATGCGATGCCCGGTAAGCAGATGAGCATTGATGCTGATCTTCGTGCGGGTGTTATCGATGAAGCAACGGTGAAAGAGAAACGTAATGAGATGGAAAACGAAAGCCAACTTTACGGCTCTTTTGATGGTGCGATGAAGTTCATCAAAGGGGATGCTATCGCCGGTATTATCATTATTTTTGTTAACTTGATTGGCGGTATTTCCGTCGGTATGGCTCAACAGGGCATGGATATGTCCACCGCGCTTAATACCTTTACCTTGTTGACGATTGGTGATGGTCTAGTGGCGCAAATCCCTGCACTGCTTATTTCCATCAGTGCCGGCTTTATTGTGACCCGTGTGGGCGGAAATGAGAAGAATCTCGGTGAAAATATTGTTTCTGAACTGTTCGCCAAAGATTTCACGATTCTGATTACGGGTATTATTGTACTGGCCATTGGTTTCCTGCCTGGATTTCCTACCCATATATTCCTGCTGCTGTCCGGTTTAATGTTTGGGCTGTTATGGTATCGCTTCTATCAAAAACGTCAGGATAAAAAACAGCTATCAGGTGAAAAGCAAGGCGAGACGGGAGTCAGTATTGATGTGGCAGAAGGTGAGACTCGGCGGGAAAGCCATGAGTCGGAGGATGAATATGTCCCTGAAACACTACCGATTATTATTTCTGTGAGCCAAGCGCATAAGACGTTATTAGAGGAGAATTATTTTCTCTCACGTATTAAGAAAGATATTTTTGTTCGCTATGGCTACCGTATTCCAGATATTGCCATTAACTATTCGCCGGTAGTACCTGATAACAAAATTATTGTGCTTATTAATGAAGTGCAGGCGGGGAGTTATAATATCTGTTTTGGGGGTTATCGTCTTCTCACTGTTAATGATGAACTGGAATATCTTGGATTAGAGTTGACTCAATATAGTGATGATAACAGAGTCGTTAGTTCTTGGCTTGAGGGTAAGTATGTTGATGAGATTAAGCAGTTAGGGTTAATCGTACGTGATGATATGCAAGAAATGATCGATTGCATTGGAACGCTATTATTGCATCACATTTCTGAATTCTTTGGTATTCAAGAAACAAAGAACTTACTCGATGATTTGGAAAAGAAATACCCTGAATTATTAAAAGAGTGTTATCGCCACGCAACAGTCCAAAAAATCACTGAAGTATTTCAGCGTTTGCTGATGGAAAAGATTTCTATTCGTAATATGAAGTTGATTCTGGAAACGCTGGTGCAGTGGGTCCCGAAAGAAAAAGACGGCATGATGTTAGTCGAATATGTTCGGGGTGCGATGGCCCGATATATCTCATCCCGTTTTGCCACCGACGGGCGTTTGAATGTCCTGATGATCAATGCCCAGTTTGAAGATACGATTCGTCAAGGAATTAGGCAAGCTTCTGGAGGCGGTTTTCTTAATCTTGAACCAGCGAAAACAGACGAAATTATTCAGGCATTTTCGCTGGCATTGGAAAACAGTTATTTATCAATTCGTGACATGAATGTTCTTGTGCCCGTTGATATTCGTCGTTTTGTGAAAAAAATCATTGAAAGTCGCTTTCCTGAATTAGAGGTTCTCTCATTTAACGAGATCTCCGAAACAGTGAAAGTTAATGTCATTAAAACTGTATAAAGGAGAGTTAACATGAAATATCGGTTTATCGAAGCGTTAAATACATTTTTATCTTATGAAGGTCGTCAGGATTTAATTAATACTCAATTAGATTGTCACTCTACTATTCAGTTGGAGTTGAACGAGTCGCCACCCATTAACGTCGATCTGGCGAGTGATGATGTTATTTTGTGGAGCAACCTTTATGAATATCATGCCACAGGTTTCGATACTAAAAGCAGCTCATTATTAAGCGAACTGTTGGCTTATACACCGCGTAATTTCCAAATTGGGCAACCCGCGCTGAATATTACCAATGATACTTTTGTCCTTTCCGCAGTCATGCCTGAAGCCGCGATGAATGACCCGCAGTTATTCTCCGCCAGTCTGGAAGAGTTTTATGAGCGCAGCCATCAGCTCATGACACTGTTAACTGCTTAAGTGATGAAAATTTTTGAAACCTGCGCGCATCCGTCGCGCATTCATGGTTGTCTCATTGAAGCCCCACTGCAAGGGGTCTTTATCGGTGAAATATGTCTGATTGAGCGTGATTTACGCCAGCGAGAAGTCATTGCCAAAGCTCAGGTTGTCGGTTTTAGAGGCAATCTGACCCTATTAAGTTTGATTGGTCGGGCGCAAGGAATGACACGTGACGTGGTGATCCGCCCGACTGGCCAACCCTTTGTTTTTGAAATGGGTGATCATTTAGCGGGAAAGATTTTTAACGCCGTTGGGGAGGAAGTTGGTGTTCTGAGCCGTGAAGCTACGATAGTGAAATCCCCATACACGACTTCGCGTCGAGTTGATAGCCCGCCGGTTGGCGTTGAGCTGCGTCGCCCGGTTAATGAGCCTTTGGTCACGGGTGTTAGGGCGATCGATGGTTTACTCACTTGTGGGCGAGGGCAACGTATGGGGATCTTTGCATCCGCAGGCAGTGGTAAAACGTCCTTAATGAGTATGATCATGAACCATGCGGAGGCGGACATTTGTGTTGTCGCGTTAATTGGTGAACGTGGCCGCGAAGTCACGGAGTTTATCCATGAGCTGCAAGCATCACCGCGCAGTGCACGAACTATTTTAGTGTACGCCACATCAGATAGCCCAGCCGTAGAGCGATGTAATGCCGCTTTATTGGCGACTGCAATTACAGAGTATTTTCGCGACCAGGGGCGAGATGTGTTGTTGTTTGTTGATTCAATGACCCGATATGCACGTGCCTTGCGTGATGTCGCACTGGCCGCAGGGGAGCTTCCGGCTCGACGCGGTTACCCTGCTTCTGTTTTCGAACAACTTCCACTTTTATTAGAACGTCCCGGCGTATTACAGCATGGCTCGATTACGGCGTTTTATACGGTTCTGTTGGAGAGTGAAGAAGAATCTGACCCCATTGGGGATGAGATTCGTTCGATTATTGATGGTCATATTTATCTCAGTTCAAAACTTGCCGGACGGGGCCATTATCCCGCCATTGATGTTCTGCACAGTATCAGTCGCGTTTTCTCCAAAGTCAGTACTCCCCACCATCGTCAGGCGGCGGCCAAAACACGTGAAATGCTTGGGCGGCTGGATCAGATACAGCTTTATCTTGATCTCGGTGAGTACCAGCGTGGTGAGAATGCAGACAACGATCATGCGTTGGATAAGCGGGATGCAATCGAAGCGTTCTTACAACAGTCAATGGAGGATTCGGGCAATTTTGAAAGTACGCTCAGTCATATCAATGAGTTGGCAGGCTAATGGTTAAGAATTTGCTGAGTTTGACGGAGCGAAGGCTGGAGCGAGTAAAGCAAGAGCGGCAAACATTGCTGCGTGCGATACAGACCCTGAAGCAAGAACAGCAAGATATTCATATGCGTGTTAACGCTCTGGAAGCCCAGAGTACTCTTTATGAACAGTCCGCAGAGCTTACTCGTGACGCTTTTTTTGAGCGGCAACGTCATAAGGCGGCCTTATTGGCAGAGGTTGCCCGCCTGTTATACCAACAGGAGAGCTTAAGCTCGGAACAGAAAAAACTCGAGCAGCAACAACGGTTGTTACAACAAAGATTAATAGAGACGAATAATCGGTATGAGAAATTCCAAAGTTATCTAAAGCAGGAGCGTCTCAGACTGAGGTTAAATTTAGCACTTCAACAGCAAGACGAAATTGAGGAATTATCCACGTATGGTGGCGATAAAACAGGCACCTAATAGCACTGCATTTGATCTCAAGTGTGATGACTCCGCCCGAGTGTCTCCGTCGAAAGTTCGGCGTGGTGATAATGAACCGAAAGTGAGCTTTATACGGGAGGAAGCGCAAAAAAAAGCAGCAGAGTTGCTGGAGAAAATTAAGCAGCGCAAAAAAAAGATGGAAGAGCAGGTTGCTCCGGCGGTACTGATTCCCGTCATGACAGTGAGCAATATGCCCCTTAGCACGCAGCTTAAATTGCAGGCCGCACCTTTACCAAGCACTGAACATTTTCAGGCGGGAGAGATGATGCCATCCCTGCAAAACGTGGTAGCAGTCCGACCCCAAACTGGTGAGAAAACGTCGGCTAAACCCGTCATGTCAGGTGAGTTTATCGGCGAAAAAGCACCGATAAGTACCGTTGAGGCTAAAACAGATACTCAGCTAAATGCTGTCCAACAAGATAGCGATGCTGTTCCATTGGATGCCTTATCTTCAGCGAATCGTGACCAGTCAACAATATCGAAAGTTTCTGTCGCCTCGTTATCCGCTGAGGGGCAAAAACAGAATGATCACGACACCTCGGTCAATGCTCGCCGGCCTGATGTCGTGGCCAAAGAGGGTGATATTGCTTCATCAGCACTGGGCCATGAATTGAGCACTGCTGCTTTACATGCGCAGAAAAAAGCGCCTGCTCAAGGTGATGAGTCACCGCTTGAACTGTTTACCCAACAGCCGGCTGTACAGTCTTCTTCGTTTGCGGAGCCAGTCGAGGTTAAAGCGCCGAATAGGGCGCTACCCGAGGCATTAGTGGCTGAAGGTAAGCCGACAGCAGGGAATCGCACACTGAGTTACACCTTCACTCAGTGGAAAAATAGCCCGGTGGTGACGTTTGAGTTATCTGGTGCAGGTGAACTAACTGCGATAACGACTAGCGCCGACGTTCAGCAAACGCTACAGGAAAATCGGCATTTACTGACATCGGATAACCCGTTGCGTTTTCGCGATGATGAGCAAAATAAAGAGCGTCGCGAGCAGCAACAAGCCGAGCAAGAGGACGAGGCATAACCATGCTTAATATTCGTCGACTCAGTACGCTTCAGATTCAGGTGATGCGCTGGCAACAGCGCTATCAACCAGAAAAAAGTGCGATTACCCCCGAAACTGGGGAACTTTATTTTCGTGCTCAGCTATATAGCACCACTGAAAAAATCTCTGTGCTAATACCTGTTGATCAGTGGTGTTGTCATAGTTGGCCTGAGCTGAACAGCTGTGCTTGGCAAGCATTGGATAGCCAGAGTCTCGTCAGTGTTTTCATGAACAAAAATGAAGGTTGTACTTTTTTCGCGAATGAGTTTCGCGTGGACAGTGTTGAGATTGTTGAAGGTGGAGTGATTAATCGACCTTGGCTGACAGTTATGGAGCCTTTGTTAGGGACCGTATTGTTAGCGTCACCGATTCGCCAGCTTGAGGCTGTATCTGCCCGAATGAACATTGGGTCAAACGTGACTCAACAGCTTGATTGGGTACTGGGCTACAGCTACATCAGCGCAGGTTTATTACAGACGCTAGCACTGCGTGATGTGCTCTGTATTCAGCAACTGCAACTGCAATTAACCATAGCGGGTCGTGCGATAGCCCGTTTTCAGAAACAGCAAGAGGGAGTATTCGTGGTGGAAGAAAATATTGACTATGCCTCGGGGGCGGAAGATACCCTGCCAAGGTTGGATGACGTGCTGCCGGAGGACTCACCACGCCCGTTCAATATGGGTGATGTCACTGTAAAATTAACCTTTGTATTAGGCCAAAGTGAAATCCCATTAGAAGAATTGGCCTTTATTCAACCAGGTTCAGTGTATGAGTTAGGTGCAGATAAAGATCGTGAAGTGAAAGTTTACGCCAATAAGCAACTGATCGCGGAAGGGGAGCTTATTTATATCGGTGACGATAATGAGTTGGGTCTGGAGGTCACAAAGTTGGCGTGCCAAGGCCATTTAGGGTCATAAGTCGATGCCAACTATTCCCAGCGATATTCCCTTATTGGCGATTGTTGCACTTTCTACATTGCTGCCTTTTATTATCGCGGCGGGGACTTGCTACTTAAAGATCTCAGTAGTGTTAATCATGGTCCGTAATGCCATGGGCGTGCAACAAGTCCCCTCCACCATGGCACTTAATGGGATCGCACTGTTGCTCTCACTGTTTGTGATGATGCCAGTTATCCAAGATGTGCATCAGTATATGCGCACCGAACAAGTTGATTTCAGCAATGCTGAGTCGATGGATAACTTTGTTGAAGGAGGACTAGGCAGCTACAAAGCCTACCTGAAAAAATACTCTGACCCAGATCTGCTTAAGTTCTTCGAGTCAGTCCAGCAGGGGCGTAGTGAAGATCCAACCGTAGAAGAGGACATTGAACCAACCTTATTCTCATTGTTACCGGCGTACGCATTGAGTGAAATTAAGTCAGCATTCGAAATTGGATTTTATATCTATCTACCGTTTGTGGTGATTGATCTGATTATCTCCAGCATTTTGCTCGCCCTTGGGATGATGATGATGAGTCCAGTCACGATTTCTGTTCCGGTAAAGCTAATTTTGTTCGTGGCAATCGACGGTTGGTCACTTATCTCTAAGGGGCTGATTATGCAATACATGGAACTGGCGCAGCATTAGTAAGGTAATTAACAGATGGACGAAATTATATATGCCAGTAACAAAGCTATGTTGCTCATCGTGCTGCTGTCGGCAATTCCGGTCTTTGTTGCGACGGTCGTCGGATTATTAGTGGGCTTGATTCAAACCGTGACTCAGCTTCAAGAGCAAACGCTGCCCTTTGGCATCAAATTACTGGCGGTGTTTGGATCGCTATTTATGATCTCAGGTTGGCTGTCCGATAAGGTCATGAATTATGCCACTGAAGTACTGGCGATCGCACTGGCACCTGCGGGGATCGGCTAATGAGTGCGGAGGCGCTGGGGTTTTACGTATCGTTCTATTCTGCTTTTCAGATAGGGTTATTGAAGTTGGTACTCGCTTGGGTACGGATCGCACCGGTGTTTTTTTTCTTGCCGTTTCTCAGTGCTAAGTTACTTAACAGCGGCATTATTAAGAATTGTGTTGCTGTCTTTCTGGCTTTAGGGCTGTGGCCTTTTTTCTCAGCACATGAAATCGATTGGGAAGAGACATTTTTAAGTGAACTCATCCTATATGAGCTGACTGTCGGTTTGATTCTGGCATTTATTCTTAGCTTGCCGTTTTTTATCGCTAATATCATCGGTGAACTGATAGATAACCAACGAGGGGCGACGATCAGCGATACTATCGATCCAGCAAATGGCGTGGAGTCTTCCGAGATGTCCGTCCTAGTCAGCTATATCATTGTGATGATTTTTCTGGCACAGGGTGGAATGTTGTTACTGGCGCAGACTTTTGCTGAGAGCTATCGGTTATTGCCCTTTGCCGCAGGTTTTACACATTTCGATAGCTTGCCGTTGGGGCGCTGGCTCAATCAATTAGTGGTGCAAGGGATTATTCTTGCAGCTCCTATTTTGGTGACTTTATTTATTACGGAGGTTGCGCTAGGGCTATATTCCCGTTTTTGCCCCCAGCTCAACGCCTTTTCTTTATCATTAACCATTAAGTCCGTCATTGCATTCATGGTGTTCTTACTCTATTTCCAGAATGAAGTCCCTTCTATTTTGGTGAATATGATCTCCCTGAGCCCGCTGTACGATATTTTTGGCGTAGCGCAGCAATAATCGCGGAGGTGTAATATGGCAGAAAAAACAGAAAAGCCTACCGAGAAAAAAATTCGCGATTCGGCAAAGAAAGGACAAAGTTTTAAAAGTAAGGATATGGTTGCCGCTGTAGTATTAGTTGCTGGAGCAATGGCGATTTCCGGTTTCTCCAGCTTATATGGATTAGGGAGTTTACTGCAAAAGATTTTACTCTCCCCGACCGAAATTGGTGTTGAAGCATTTTTGGATAAACTATATAGCTTATTTTTATGGGCCGTGGTTCCAGTTTTACTGGCCTGCTTTTTACCTGGTGCGATCATTTCGCTATTACAAAGTCGCTTTCGTTTGGCGACAGAAGCGGTGAAAATTGACTTTTCTCGCTTAAATCCGATTTCAGGTATAAAAAAAATATTCTCCATGCGCTCATTAAAAGAGTTCGTGAAAGCTTTTTTCTATTTATTGGTGTTTGGAACGTCAGCATTACTGTTTTTTGTTTTTTGGCGACAAGAGATATTTATGCTCTATCGCACCACAATCAATGGAATGATTAATCAGTGGGCTCATCTGTGTATTGTTTTTATTGTTGTTTTTCTGGCTGTGGCATTATTGGTTTTGATTATTGATACACTCACCGAATTTTTCCTTTTCATTAAAGATTTGAAAATGGAAAAACAAGAAGTGAAGAAAGAATATAAAGATAATGAGGGAGATCCTCATATTAAGAACGCCCGTAGAGGTTTGCATCAGGAGCTATTATCGGAAGAAGTGAAGTCTACTGTCCGTGACTCGACCTTTGTGATGGCAAACCCGACGCATATCGCTATGGCAATCTATTTTAATGATAATGTGGCTCCATTGCCATTCATCATGATGAAAACCAAAGGAATACAAGCAAAAGCGATAATAGCCTATGCCGAACAACAAGGGATACCGGTTGTGAGGGATATCCCTTTGGCTCGCCAATTGTGGCGGAACTATCGTAAAGACAGTTTTATCGATGAGCAGGGGCTAGATGATGTGATGAAAATTATTCACTGGCTGATACGTGTTGAACTGGAAAATATGGGCATTGATATTGATGCCGTACTTGAGCAATTAGAGAGAAAAAATGATCCCACAAATGATGTTGAGGAGGGAAACAACAGCAACCATACCGCTTAAATCGCTTTTTATAAGAACACCTTTTTAAATTTAATTATGATGCATGCATTGGTATTGCATCATATTTCTTAAAATATAATCCAGGAGAGTATATGAACCAGAACCATGATGCAGAACAAAGCCAAAATGAAGATATGGAAGCTGTGCTTGATGACGTTTGTCAGGCATTAATGGATGGCGCTAGTTATAAAGATATTCACGGTATCCCACAAAGTACAATGGATGGACTTTATGCTTATGCGTATGAGTTTTATCAACAGGGTAAGTTAGACGAAGCCGAAACGTTTTTCCGTTTTCTCAGTATATATGATTTTTATAATACTGATTATGTTATGGGGCTAGCAGCAATTTACCAACTGACAAAACGTTATTCCAAAGCAGCAGAACTTTATTCTCTTGCTTTTGTTCTGGCTAAAGATGATTACCGTCCATTATTTCATGCGGGTCAGTGCAACTTGATGATGAAAAAAAGTAGCGCGGCACTGCATTGCTTTGAAAGTACTTATAACGGGACATTGGATACTGAGTTACAGCAGAAATCTTCCGTATATATCACCGCATTGAAACGAAATCTGACTGAGAAAAGGCAGACAGAAGAATCAACTTGATTTAACAAGGTAAATCGTATGGTTAATGCAACACAGACGAGTAATGAACGTATTAATAATATTCGAGCTTTTACCCAGGGTGTGAATATTAACCAAGTACGTGATGAGACGACTAAAAATCTGTTAGCACTTGAGGATGCTTGTCGAGAATTAGCCTCAACTGAGCAGGAACGTCGTCACCGCCGAGAAGGTAGCCCGTTACTAGCAGCACCAAAAATAAGTCTGTCTCAGGCCTATTTAATGTCGAATACACCCGAAAAACTTAAAGGAGATGCGACCAATCGAACCGAAGGAAAAAACCAAAAAACGGCAGAGACTCAAGGATTTAATGCCTCTGCAGCGTTGTTCGAATCTATTGCGACATTACGCCAGCTCTTGCACAGCAATAATTTGAGTGAACTACGTGGCCGTTTACAACTGATCAACGCTGAATCCTCTGCACTACGCCAGCATGGCGATAAATTGTTATCAGCATTGGAACAGGGCCTTGGCGAACTGAAAGCCGCCACGGATAAGGCTGAAACTTGTAGCCAAGCTTTGCAACAAGGCAAAGACACCGTACTTAGTCTTACGCAACAACAACAATCATTAGAAACGCAACTCAGTGACAGCAAGTTGCAATTGAACAACAGCAATGTTTCGACGCCGAAAAGTGGTCAAAAGCTGGCGACGGAAAGCCTCAATACACAGACGACGAAAAGTCAAAATAAGCTCACTCCAGAGGGCAGCAATAAGCCAGCACTCGAGAATAGCCAAAAATTAACGCTAGAGCAGACGGCGCAGCTTCAGGCAAAAATCACGATGCTAGAAGACAAACTGACTGTTTTGGCCACCAAGCAGGCTGAAGCCAACCTGAATGTCTCAGTACTCGAAAGTAACCATAAATTGGCGTTAACGCAGGCGACGAAACTTGCAGTGCAAGCGAACAACAGTCGCATCGAAATCAATAATTTTATTGAGAGTGCTCCACGTCCACCACAAGTGGAGGGCGAACGTTGGGAGAGTTCATTGGCCCTGCTGACCTTGCTAACCGCGCAGCTGAAAAAGGCTATGAACGAGGACAGCATTAAAAGTATGCGTCAACAGCAAGAAGTGATGGAAGCCATCAACGAAGCCTCGCGTAAAGACTCTGAAAAGAAAGCAAAAGAAGCGGAAGAGGCCCAACGCAAAGCTGATGAAGCGAATAAGGCCGCTTCCTGCGCCAGTAAAGTTTTCGGTTACATCATGCTAGCCGTGTCCGTGATAGCAACCGTGGCCAGTTTGGGAACGGCGGGGCCACTCATGATAGCTGTCGCCGCCATTGGTATTGCCATGACCGTGGCCGATATCGTGCTGGAGGAGACAGGGAATAGCAGCTTGATGGGGATGCTAGCGGCAGAGATTTCGACGGGTGTCACCAATATGTTGATTGCATTTGGTGTTCCGGAAGAACAGGCCAAAGAGATCGGCAGTATTGTAGGCATGATATTAGCCGCAGTGGCATTCCTCGCGGTCTCATTGTTCTCAATGTCTTCATTTGCCAAAAATGCCGGTCAAGCTGCTGTCAATATCAGTAAGCAAGTCGTGACTAACGTGATGAAAAGCGCAGTAAAAGCCTTGCCGCGCCAGCTCACTGGTGCGCTGAGTCGAGTTGGCGGTAAAGCCACTAATTTGAGCCAACCTTTGGCGAAGTTTGCTGATAAAGCAGATGATGTGGCCAAAGTCGTCGATAAGGTGGAAGACGCAGGAAAAATCACCAATGTCACGGCTCGCAAAATCGAGCTTGGCCTCAATGGCACCAATATGGCTCTGGGTGTAACCAACGCCGCCGTTAGTGGTGGATTGAATTTACATGCCAGCGCCCTTATCCGAGATATGAAAGAACTGCTGGCAGATATGCTGCGTAATAACACTGCCATTCAGGCGATTGATGAGCTGCTTAAAGCACTAATTAAGTCTATGGGGCAAGCATACGACCAAATCAACGAGATGTTTGAAGGCATGCTCACCGCACTGAATGAATCTGGCCGTTCGAAAGCCAACATGATGAAAAGCAGTTTTGCTTAATTAATTACAAGAGAGATTATTGATGACCACTATTCAACAAGCCCCCCACATCGCTAATGTCAGAATGAACCCAAACCTTACCCCATTACCAACGTCAACGGGGAAAGAACAGATCACGGCAAACAATCTGAATGTGCAGGATGTTAAATCACTGACTAGCGATTTTACCGCTGCGAGCGGGAAGCCGCAGTTGGCAGCTCCTTTGGTGGGTATTAGCCATGACGATATGTCGACCCAACTTAACGATTTGAGCAATCCAGAAAATACCGCTCGTTTAGATGATTTACGCATTGCAATGTCAATCACTCCCGAGGGGCTAAAACAAGCCCTGAACCATGTTTTACAACGCGAAATAGCTGCAACTAGTGAGAGTGCTGGGAACCGTGTGTTGCTTGATGCACTCATGGCAGATGATGTTGAACAGCGTAATTTGACGGCCGCCGCGCAGACCATGTTATCGAGCTCGTTATTAAAAGAGACACAGGCTGTGCAATTGGGGGAAGAGAGTCTAGACAACATTGCTGAGTCAAAAGATTCGGTGAAGGAGAGTCGTTTTATTGGCATTCAAACCAATGACATGATGCGATTTATGCTCAGCATGCTGCGTCAAGTTATGGCGGAGATCAATATCTCTGAGCGTCGAATTAACAGCATGTTTACTACGCTCAGCGCCGATATGACTGAGAAGGCAGCGGAATCAACCATCCGAGAAGGGAAGGAGATTTTTAATGGCGCAATCGCAGGGTTCGCCACATCACTGGGGATTGCGGGGGCTGGTGCTGCTTTTCAGGGCCGAGGCTTAAGTAAGCAGAATCAGGTCGTGAATAAGCATCTGAAGCCAGCAAATATTGACCGCGCCCAAGCGCAGAGTATGGCACGTAATCTGCATAAAATGGATGCTCCCACTCTTGCGAAGGCTAATGATGCCAATAATTTCATGGAGATCGGTGGGCATCGAATCGATATTGGTGCAAAACAAACTCCAGCCGTGAAGGGGAACTCATCTTCAGACGTGACGGCAAAACCATCTCAAGTTGAGACGACTAAGCCATCTCAAGTTGAGACGGCAACGCTAGCTGAGCAGACAAATGCCAAGCAGGCAAATATAAAGAGCATTAATGACGTGCAGAATCGAGCGGAACTTCATGGGCAAGAGTATGACCGGAAGACCAATAAATATCGCACGCAAGGCAGCATTGCTGAGCAGATGTCGCGTATGTCTGATAATGCTGGTCAGTTAGCAAATAACTCAAATCTGTCGGCCGTCAAAGAGAGCGAAGCAGACAAGATGATCCAAAACAGCACTGCTGAGGTTGCTCGTAGTATTGCCAGCGATAAAGAGAAACAGATTGATCGCAGCCAAGAGGCAATAAAAGAGATGCGCCAGCATATGAGCAACATGCGTGACTCGACTATTCGTACAAACCAAAGTTTGATTAAGGGATAATCACGATGGCAGAAGCGATAGTCACATCAAGGCCTCTGCCTCTCCTCGTGGGGGGGCACGCGAGAAGTACGCCAATGACGCACAGTGATGGAAACCAATCGGCAGCGATGGCCTTGCAAGGAATGGATACGCTTATCTTGTCTCAAGATAAAAACGATCCCTATAGCGCCGCAACACTATTATTGGCCCAAAATCAGTCTCTGTTACCTTTATCAAATTCATATACAAACGGTATGAATTCTTCATTGTCGACGAATGCGGATGATGTTCAAGGCCAATCACGTCAATTACACCGTGATTTACAGCGGAGTAGTGATAACTATAACAAGATGGCTAAAAATTTTTCGTCAGCAGCGGCTACCAACGGTACTGATGGAGGTTTCCAGTTCGCCAGATTAAAGAGATCGACGAATAGCGGAGTAGCAGCAAAACCGCTTGGTTCTGAGGGAACACCACCTCATATTGACGCGCTGGAAGGTCTGATAAACACCATACATGGCGGTTATCAGAAAACCTATTCTGAGATCAACCAGAAAGCCGCTGAATTTATGAAAGATGCCAACACTGCGATTGGGAAAATGAGTGATTTCATTAAGGCCGGCAGTGATGGAAAAATTCATTTTCGTCCAAAAGCCTTTTTGGAGGAAATGAATAAAACTTTCTCAAAATATACGCACTTCAATGCGTATGGACAAGGTCATTATCAGAATTGGTCACCAAATGATAACTCGACAAAACTTATTCACTCTTTTAGTGGCGATGATACCGCACTCGGTTTTTGGAAGGAAAAACTCGGTGATGGGTATATCGTAAAACGAGGCGGCGATGGAAAAATTGAAATATTTCCCAACTTAACTGCGATTAGACAGATATATGCCAGTGTAGCCAATAGTAGTGCGAATTGGGAAGGCGGTGATATGGCATCACAAAGTTTCCAGAGTTTGCAAACAGCGATTGATAGCCAAAAGAACTCAGTCAATAGTAGCGTTTCGCAATTGTTGGAAAGATTCCGTCAGGATAACAGCACGTTTGAAACGATGATCCAGCTGCTAACCAAAATGACAGAAGATCTGCACCGCTATAATGCTGGCTATTTACAATAGTTAAAGAGCAGCAAACTTCACGTTTGTTGCTCTGTTCATTGGAGCTTATTTTCATACCTTTTACTCAAGTATATTCTGGTCAGATAATATAACGAGAGGGTGTAAATATGAGCTCTCCCTTATCTAACTCACATCGGCCTGTTGTGTACTCTTCACTCTCTATGTTTTCGGTATTGGGTATTTTCAATGTGTCTCTATTTTCAAGCTTACTAGCTGATGATAGCAATACTTCTCTGTGAGTGAGAATAGATATGATAATAAGCATGCAATTAAGTGCAGTGGAGGATAGATGCTCAAAAAACTTTCTGATAGCTGCAATACTATCTAACCCAAGTATTTTTCATTTCAGTAAGCAGTATCGTCTCGCTAATTGTTTAATTAATTTACAATGAGTAATAGTCATGAATATATCAACTTCACCAAATTATACTTCCCAACAAGTTGCACCGAGAAAACCCAATCCCTCTAATAGTTATGGGCCTTTGGTCGCTGAGAATATCACTAAAATATCTACTACGTCACAAAGTAATCCACTGGATGTTGCAAAATCTAGTGAGAACAATAAGTGCCACTCTTTCTGTTCAGATTCAGCTAATGGTAAACCATTAGGGGATGTTAATGGAACAAAAAATATTAATTTTTTTTACCAGTATATGAGTAAAAACTCAAGTAAGGTTAACGAGTTAGAGCAGTTTGCTAAAGTAATGAGCCAAGGAAATGAAAATTCCATTACGTCCTCAAATATCATGTATGGAACTAAAGCTTCTCTTGCGCTTTTTAAGTTTCTTCCTGAAGATAAAATAGAAAAAGTGAAGGATCAAGCAGTAGCATTCTATAAATCGATGCTGACGCTATCAAACGACGGTACCAAGGAAAAAAATGCGAATAAAGCATTGGAGAAGTTTTCTAATGCAATTTTTGAGCAACTGGGAATTGATACTAATGGAGCGAACAAGCAAGAAAATCTTGATTCAGTTTGCCAAAAATACCTGCAAGATAGTGTTTATCCGGATATTATAGAAAAACTTTCAACTGTATTAGATGCTGAACAACTTCAGGAATTGAAGGCGAATCCGGAAATAGTTCTACAGAAGCTCTATCCTGAACTTAATAAAGCAAACGATGAAAATATTAGTAAGTTGAAGGAAGGTTTTCTTAAACATAAAGAGGGGAATAATAAAGCGCCTCAAATGTTTTTCTTGATGACAGCGTTGGAACACAAAACGCAAATCATCGCTAGAAGAATCGAGAAAAATACTAGCCCGGATTCAGCTGCCTCACAGCCAAATACCGAACCACATTTACAACACTCTCCTCCAGCCGAGCCACCAATAGATTATGATATGGGCTTACCCGCATCATTGCCTAACACTAAAGCATATTCTCAACGCTCGCCCATGCCTGAACCTCTTATTGATTATCGTAGTGCGCCAGCTACCACCCAGCCTGTCGGCTCTTTTTCGCCGGTATTTTCTCCATCGATCAACGTAAGCCCTATCATTAATAACAATATCAATGAGCTGCTCACCCCATTAGCGCCTGTTTTCAATAAACTGGCGGATGCGTTAGATCGCGTGACTTTACTGACAGAGCGGCTATTGCCGGGCAATATTGAGTCAACTCGTCGTGCAGATATTCCTGATGTCGTGGTCCCAACAACAAGGGGTCAATCTGAAAAGATTATTTCTGATGTTGTGACCTCTGGAACAACAGACAAAGCTGAAAAGATTGTGCCTGATGAAGTGAAGGTAGAAAAACAACCACAACCGGCTACCACTGTATCTAAAGCCCGCCCCCCATTGATTGAAAAAGAGAAACCGGTCATTGATGATGAAATAGACAGTAGCTCGGCTTCCATTGTTGACGCGGTTTCAATCCCCCCGCTCACGGATAAGCCCGTTCCACCTGTTATTCCCGTTCCAGCATCCAGTGTTGAATACAAGGTGAATAGTCAGGCCAACGAGGTTCCATCTAAAGCGCCCGTAAAGAAAACGACTTATCAACTTAACTCACAGGGGGGCTACTTTGGTACTCAAGGGAACGTTCTTCCATCATACAAAGATGTACCCGTCGTGGCGTTGACCAATGGCGCGATATCGGGTTCCAGCCAATCATCGAGTTACAGGAAAAGCGGCATGCGTTATCTTGCCCAAAAAAATGCATCACCTACTGCTGTTGAGTTGGCAGATGCGAGAAAGGCAAAGGAGACTGAAAGTACTCAAGCACCTAAATCCCTTAATGCGTCCGGTTCTGAATTTATGGGAATCTCTTCTGAAGTTATTGATCTATTCCAGAAGCATAACGACGCATCTTCAGTGAAGAATATGGATAAAGCTCAATCAAAAGTATTGGGCTCTGTTAGCCCAACTCGTCAACGCCTATCTTATGAGCAACTCACTCAGGGTGGAAAATATAAGGAAGTGCTAGGGTCTATTCTGAAAGAGCAGGACAACGACAAACTTGTGTCAGTCGACCAACAAGATAAGGCGTCAGCGTCAGGGGCTAGTGTATGACCATTGAGAATGCACACTATTGCTGGCTCCTAAATGAACTCACTCAGATCCGTAGCTATGCAGGGCAGGCACAATGTATTGATAGGCAATCGCGCCTGATTATCGATCTGCATCTGGATTCTTTAGAGATGCTGGAGTTGGTGTCATCCGTGGAGCAATACAGTCAACAACCGCTTGAAGACCGTATTTGGATGGAGTGGCATCAGGTACAAGATGTACTGGACTATCTTGTCGATGCCAGCTCAGTACAAGAGATCGTATCTTAGTGCCATGATAACGAAAGAAACAGCCGCGGAGGGTTGCTTCTTTCTTCTTTGAATTGCGCTGGCTGTAAGCACTAATTGGCGACCGGTGCGGCTCTATTAGTCGCCACCGCCAACGAAACACCCGCCGCTCTCAATCGCGTTAATATACTGAAGAGTAACGCACTTTTGGTTGTACTGACCATGCGTGGGCTGGGGACCAAACCAGTAACACTGAGCACGATGCCGTCTGGACTTAACTGGCTAAATTTTACCGATGGGGCCGGCGTGGTGAGTATCGACTCATGTTCTTCGTAAGCTTCTATCAGCAACGCTTGCGCCAATTCAACATCTAAATCGAGTGGGAAGGTCAGCGCGATGGTCACCACCCCTTGAGCATTGGCCATGGTGGCATTGCGTACATTCTGAGAGATCAATTGGGAGTTCGGGACGATCACGGTCGAACGGTCAGTGAGCTGGATTTCAGTCGCGCGGACATTAATACGGCGAATATCACCTTCCACTCCACTGATACTGATCAAATCCCCGACTTTTACTGGCCGTTCGGTCAGCAAGATAATACCGGAAATAAAGTTTTTCACGATCTCCTGTAAACCAAAACCGATACCTACCGACAGGGCACTGACAATCCAGGCTAATTTATTCCATTGGATACCGAGTACAGATAACGTCAGTAAAATCACCAGCACGTAACCAATATTACTGAACAGGGTGACAGCTGAGGTTTTTATGCCGTTATCCATCTGGGTTTTGGGCAGGAATTCATTATTTAACCAACGGCATGCCGCTTTTAATACATATATCCCAACAATCAGGCAAATTACGGCATTCAATAAGTTGGTTGGGACGATATTAAGCTTTTCCAGTCCTTCACCACTGAGAAGCTCCATGGCCTTTTGCAGCAACGAAATTGGCGTCGTTGAGCCGAAGGTGCCATTGAGCAGAGCGATAATCGCTAGCAGTATCAGAACCACTTTGCTGGTGGCGGATAATAACGTTGCCGCTTGTGCTAAATGACGATCGTCAATATTCAGCGATTGTTTAATGGCTTTACCGGCACTGCTAGTGGGGGAAAAGAGACTTTCTGCTGTATCAACGAAGAGATGAATCAGTAAATAGAGACATGCCAGAACTAGGCAGCTCCATACCAGTTTGTAGCTTAAGAATTTTGCGAGAGCGATATAACCGACCAACAATGACAACAATATGGCCACCGCTGTAATGCCGATGGCGAAATGAATCAGCCCGGCGAGCGTGGAATAGGCTTCAGGTTTTTCGCCACTGATGATGAGTTTACGTCGCACCCGATTGGCGCGTAATGGAATAATAGCGGCGGTGAGTGCCATTAACAGTGCCGATATGCCATTACCAAAAATGGCCGCTGAAACGCTGATATTGATCATATTATTCATTTGATCAATCGCGCCAAAAATCAGGATACAGCTGGCTAATAACGGTGGGAATTGTTTCAGCGAGATGGCGACCTCATCGGCAATCGCGGGTAAACGCCATGAAGGGCGCTGATTGGATAAAAATGCACGCCCTAAACCGGCGACTAGCGCAGAGAAGAACATGAGTTGAACAAACGCGAGCGAAAAATCCATCACTAGCTGTGATGTGTCCGGCGAGCGGGTAAAAGCTTGAGTGATGCATTGTGCCATCGTCACGGTAATGAGCACGGTCGATAACGTGGTCGCCGATGCCATAAAGCTACGACGTAATGGGCCTTGTGGGAGGCAGTTGGTGCAGAACCAAGCGGTTAGGATATCGAGGAACTTAAAGCCAAATGCGCCGATAAGCAGTGTTAGCAGCAGGTACATTGACGTACCCAAACGCCATTCAGGGTCCCAAGCGGTATTCCAAGCGTCGCCGAGTTCTTGCATAAAATCTTTTAATCGACTGTCATCATCGGCATTCGGGTTGACGATCGGTGCCCAGAAATGTGCTCCCAGAATACTCCCAGAATTTAAGGCGATTTGTGATTTCAGGGCAGTACGCCGTAAGGCAGTGATCTGTGTAACCAAATTATCGGCATTGGTTCTAATGGACTGAGCTTGATCATTCTGACCATCGAGCTGAATTTTACGCGTGTTCAGCACCCGCCGTTGTTGCGCCACGACAGACGTTTCAGGTAAGGCTCCGGCGGCAGGTGGCGGGCCTAACACATCCAGTTGTGCTTGCAATTGCTCTCGCTTGGGTTTCAAGTCGGCGAGTAATATATCGGCATCGCGAACCAAGGCTAAGGCGGTTTCATTGAGCACACTTAACTGGTTATCGGACGCACTGACAGAAATGTTCTGCTTCAGCTTATCGAGCTGTTTTTGTAGGCTAATCAGTTGCACAGAAACCGCCGGCTTTGCCGGTTCTTCGCTGCTGTCAGACGTGCTGTCTGATGCGGTGGCAGCTAAGACATTACCTGCTGCAGAGGTAAAAATAAGTGCTAGTAATAGGCATAGCAGCGAAAAATAGCGACGTGAAGCAACGAACCCAATCTTTTTCATAAAACCGGTTAGCCTGAAAGTGAGTGCCATAATTAACCCAATAACTGAGTGTAGGCGCATTACGTCATGTCGAAGCATCGTTGTCGCCTATCTGGCGGCTATTGTGGCACATAGATTCAAATCCTGAATCATCTTACTCCTATAATTACCACTAAAAAATAAATGCTAAGGATAATAATTATCATTGTAATTATTAGTCGCATTTAATAAATTGTTCGCTGCAATTAGGAACCCCACTCATGTGGCACGCAGGCAAGGGTATTTGCAATGCGGAATAGCAATGGATGCTAATCAATAACCATCTATTTCACATGCTTATGCCCTGAATGTTTCGTGTTGCTGGGAGTGAATATTGCCGCTCAGATACAACACTAAATTCTTAGGGCAACCTTATCTGGGGAAGATAACGATGCTCTCGGCTTTTATCAAAAAGCGTTCTGTTGTTTTGTGTTCATTGGCTATTTTTATTCCACTCGCCTCCCTTGCTGACGATACGATAGAAGTCACCGCCCAAGCGGGTCATGAAGCTGATTTACCCACTTTGGGATACACGGCAAAAACCACCAAAGGGGCCACGAAGACCGATCAGCCACTCATTCTGACCGCGCAGGCGGTTTCAGTCGTCACTCGCCAGCAAATGGACGATCAAAACGTCGCCACGGTTAACCAAGCGCTGAATTATACGCCGGGGGTGTTCACCAACTTCGCCGGTGGTGCAACCCGCTATGACACCATTGCTCTGCGTGGTTTCCACGGCGGTGACGTAAACAATACCTTCCTTGATGGCCTGCGCTTACTCAGTGACGGCGGTAGCTTTAACGTGTTGCAGGTAGACCCGTGGTTCCTTGAACGCATCGATGTGATCAAAGGACCTTCTTCTGCGCTCTATGGCCAGAGCATCCCTGGCGGTGTTGTGATGATGACATCCAAACGCCCGCAATTTATCTCGGAAGGCCATTTCCGCCTGGCCGGTGGTAATCACAACACACAGTCTGCGGCATTTGATTATACCGATGCGATATCAGAGCATTGGGCGTTTCGTTTGACAGGGATTACTCGCAACAGTGACACCCAGTATGACCATCAGCGCGAAGAGCGTTATGCGATTGCACCGTCATTATTGTGGCAGCCGGATGAGAATACCTCGTTGCTGCTGCGGGCTAACTTGCAAAAAGACCCGTCAGGCGGATACCACAGTGCAGTACCCGCTGATGGCAGCATATACGGACAAAAACTGAGCCGTGGCTTCTTTGATGGTGAAAGTAACCACAATGTCTTTAAGCGCTGGCAGCAAATTTATAGTTCTGAGTTTTCGCATAAATTTGATGACGTCTGGTCATTCCGCCAGAACGCCAGCTATACCCATTCCAATACCGAGTTGGAGCAGGTGTATCAAGGCGGCTGGAATAGCGATCGCACGCTGATGAACCGTTACTATTCTGGTGAGAGTTCTTCTTTGAATGCCTTTGCTGTTGATAACCAATTAGAAGCTGACTTTGCCACGGCAGCAGTTGACCACAAGGTTATGCTGGGCTTTGATTTCCAAAAATTTAGCAATAATCTGCGTAGCGATAGTGCTTTTGCCACCACGCTGAACCCTTATACGGGCATTTCCGGCGGTAGTACGCTGTATCGCGATTATTTGCTGACAACGCCAGGCATCAACACTTCGTACTTAAACCGCCGCTATGAACAGAGCGGCGTTTATCTGCAAGATGAAATGACGCTGGATAACTGGCATCTGAATTTGTCGGGTCGCTATGACCGCATGAAAACAGAAAATATCGATAAAACAGCGAATAGCACTGATGAACGCACCGATAATCATGCCAGTGGCCGTGCCTCATTGCTGTACAGCTTCGAGAGCGGAATCTCGCCTTACATCAGTTACAGCCAAGCCATTACACCGAGCTTATTCCCAGATGCACAGCAAAAATTGCTCAAACCGATGACCAGCGAGCAGTATGAAGTGGGCATAAAATACCAGCCTCTGGGCAGCACTTCGCTTTACTCTGCTGCGCTGTATGACCTAACACAAAATGATGTAGCAAACCGTGCTGTACCGGCTACCTACTATATTCCTGCGGGCAAAGTGAATTCACAGGGATTAGAGCTGGAAGCCAGAAGCCAAATTAATGACCGCTTGAGTCTGATCGCAGGCTATACCTATAACCGAGTCAAATTCAAAGATGCCATTGATGGTAATGATGGCAATACACCCGTGCTTGCACCTTCCACCATGGCCTCGTTGTGGGCGCAATATGATGCAGGTTATGGCATCAATATCGGTGCAGGTATCCGCTACATTGGTAAGCAATGGGCCGACGATGCCAATACCTTACGAGTCCCTTCTTATACCTTGGGCGACGCATCAGTACGTGCTGATTTAGGTACGTGGTCAACATCACTGAAAGGCGCATTTGTACAATTGAACGTGAATAATATCGCCGATAAGAAATACGTCGCCGCGTGTTACAACACCTCTTATTGCTATTGGGGTGCAGAGCGTTCTGTACTGGCGACTGTCGGGTATGATTTCTGATAGAACAGGGCTGGATTCGGCATGCTATATGCTGAATTCAGCCCGTTCAGCCTTATTCAAATGATCTCACATCAGCGCCAAAATGGGCGGCTGTAGTCTCGCTTGATATCTTCCCGTGTTAAGCCAATATCCTTTAACTGAGCGGGATTCAAACGCGCCATGGTATTGGCCGTTTTGCGCAGTTCATTCCAGCGACAGGTATATCTGTATGCTTTCAGCCATAAGCGAATGAAAATATTGCGGCGGCTTTGTTTTGCTCGCATCGCCGACGAGCAGCATTCATCTATTTGATCTTCAATTATATTATTCATTATTGACTCCCCGTCAGTAGGTGAGTCACTAGCATGAAACTTTGGCGGAAAACATTACAGATGCAAAATAAGAGTATTATTTTAATACAGATGCGGGCTATATAATCTGAATGGTGTAAATTTAAGCCATCTGTACTGGTCCTTAATCAATTATCAGGTGAACTCCATGACGCGTTACCAACAACTGGCTGACATTCTGAGTCAGCGGATTAAAGAAGGGCTATATGCGGCAGGGGAGCGGCTTCCTTCTGTCAGAGTGCTGAGCGAAGAGCATGGAGTCAGTATCAGTACAGTGCAGCAGGCTTATCGGCAACTCGAAGAGTGCATGCTCATTGAAGCGCGTGCCAAGTCAGGCTACTTTGTGCGTTGCAGTTCGAATCTCCCTTCATTACCTGCGACATGCAGTCACGCACAGCGACCAGTAGAAATCTCTCAATGGGAAAATGTGCTGGCATTTTTAACGCGCGGCGACCAAGAGAATGTCATTCATTTGGGGATTGGTTCGCCTGATCTTTCTGGGCCGGGGTTAAAAATACTCACTCGCCTATTGAGCCGAGTGAGCCTTCATCAACGCGAAGAAATTCTGGAATACGACAATATTTACGGTTCGCTGGTATTACGTGAGCAAATCGCTCGGCTGATGCTTGATAGCGGCAACCATCAATCAGCGGAGAACATTATCATCACCTCGGGGTGCCATGGTGCGCTTTCGGTAGCATTAGGGGCGGTTTGCCAGCCAGGAGACATTGTTGCGGTAGACTCCCCCAGCTTTCATGGTGCGATGCAGACCCTGAAAGGGATGGGCATGAAGGTGATTGAGATCCCAACCGATCCGGTTATTGGTATCAGTCTGGAAGCCTTAGAAATGGCGCTAGATCAATGGCCGATTAAGGCAATTCAGCTCACACCAACCTGCAATAACCCGCTGGGCTACACCATGCCAGTTGAGCGTAAAAAAGCATTGCTGACGTTAGCGCAGCGCTATGATATCGCCATTATTGAAGACGATGTGTATGGCGCATTGGCTTATCAATACCCGCGCCCGCCGACTATTGCCTCATTCGATGATGACGGGCGAGTATTGCTGTGTAGCTCCTTTTCGAAGACGGTGGCACCCGGTTTACGTATTGGCTGGATTTCACCGGGCCGCTATTTAGATAAAGCGCTTCACATGAAATATATCTCTGCTGGGCGGGTGGCTTCACTGCCGCAATTGGCGATGGCGGAATTTATCAAGCAGGGGCATTACATGCAGCACTTGCGCCGCATGCGCCGACAATATCAACGTAACCGTGACATTATGACCGGTTGGGTGATGAAGTATTTTCCGCCCAACACCTGTCTGAGCAGGCCGGAGGGGAGCTTTATGTTATGGGTCGAGCTGCCTCATGGTTTTGATAGCTTGCGCCTTAACCGCTGTTTGTTACCGCTGGGCGTGCAAGTCTCGGCAGGGTCGATCAGTTCTGCTTCAGGAAAATATCGTAACTGCCTGCGGTTGAGTTACAGCAAGCCGATGACGGCAGAGATTGAGCGGGCAGTACAGAAAGTCGGCAAGACGATTTATGAATTAATGGCGGAAGATGAACCTAAAGTGACTGAAATGCAAAATCAGTCATAGCTTGATGGGGTGCTGACGAACTGCGGTGGCGAGAACAGGTAGATCGTAAAGACGCCGTGAATCCATCCTTGGAGGCTCGAGCCGCGCCATCCTTGGCGCGGACGCTTTACTCTTCTACCTGTTCTCACCCCTTGGCATTGAGTCGCGGATCTACTATCAATCTCTGGCTTGTCATCGGGGCAATTTGAAGCGAAAAGCAATTTATTGGATGCGGCCCAGTCTATTGGCGCAGATATATTTGCGGTAGGGCTGTCTCTGGATGGCGTGAAATCCCCAGATCTGCCTGATACCACCGAGTCAATGTTTCAGCGTTAAGCACTTCTTCCGGTGTACCACAGGCGACCAACTCGCCCTTCGCCAACAGTAAAATGCGGTCTGCGTACAATGCCGCTAGGTTCAAGTCATGGAGCACGCAACAAACGGCTAGCGGCTCTTGATTGGTCAACTGGCGTAGCAAGCGCAGCGTATGCTGCTGATGATATAAATCCAGCGCAGATGTGGGTTCATCCAGAAACAACCAGCGCGGCGACGGTTCTGGTTGCCACAGCTGTGCTAACACACGGGCTAACTGAACACGTTGCTGCTCGCCACCCGATAATGCTCGGTAGTCACGTTGAGCCAGCGCCAGACAGTCCGTTTGCGCCATGACCTCTTGCAGCGCTTGATCATTCTGTGCCTTGCCATAAGGGGCGCGGCCCATCTGAATGACTTCACTGACACTGAAGGGGAACGCTAAATCACTGTATTGGCGCATCACCGCACGGGTTCGAGCCAATGCTTGTGGTTGCCAGCTGCTTAGGTTTTTCCCTAGTAACTGACATTCGCCATCAGAAGGAGCAAGGTAACCGGTTAGCAACCGCAATAGGGTAGATTTCCCTGCGCCATTGGGTCCGATAATGGCTACCATTTCACCGCTGGCGATTTGCAGTGAGACATCATGAATCAGCCGCTGCCCTTGAACATGATAGGAGAGATGATTTGCCGTCAATAACGGCGCAGGTGTTATCGGCATATCAGCCCCAAAGGTATTAGCTTGAGTCTCATTCATCCCAGCGACATTAGCCCCTGCTGCATCCAGCGTTGCCCCAACGATATCAACCACTGCGTTGCTCCCGCTGACGTAAAATCAGCCATAGAAAGTAGGGGCCACCCAACAGGCTGGTGATCAGCCCGACGGGCATTTCAGCCGGTGCGACTAGGGTTCGAGCCAATGTATCCGCCGTCAGTAACAAACAAGCCCCACCCAATGCAGAACCGGGCAGTAACCAACGATGATCAGCGCCAATACGCATACGGATAAGATGCGGCACCACCAAACCAATAAAGCCGATAACACCACTGACAGCGACTGCGGCCCCAATCAGAATGGCGCTGAGCAGCAACAGCCGTAGTTTGGCTTGCCGTACATTCACCCCAAGATAGTGAGCTTCTTCATCCCCTAGCTGCAATAGATTCAACTGACGCGCCTGCATTAATCCTAGTACACAGGCGGGCAGGATCAGCGAGGTTGCTACCATCAATGTTGACCACTGTGCTTGACCCAAACTGCCCATGCTCCAGAGGGAGAATTGGCGTAACTGCTGGTCATCGCTGATGTAAGTCAGCACCCCAACGGCAGCGCCGCATAAGGCGTTGATGGCAATGCCCGCTAACAGCAGGCGGGATAAATTGCCATGCCCCCAACGGCTGAGGGTAAAGATGACGATAGAAATGGCCAGACTGCCGATAAAGGCCCCCACCATATGGCTGTAAAGCGCCAGTAGGGGTGGCAAGCTGAAAGGCATGATGATGATGATACCCACACAGAGCGCGGCTCCGCTGCTGATCCCTAATAAACCGGGGTCGGCTAGTGGGTTACGAAATAGCCCCTGCATGATCGCGCCAGAAACCGCCAGCGCGCAGCCAACTACAACGGCTAGCAGCACGCGGGGTAAGCGAATATTCAACCAGATATGCCACATGGCATCATCGAGTGAGGCATGCCACAAGGTGCGAAATGAGAGCGTTAAGGCTCCCATATTCGCTGAACCGAGCGCTAAAATAATCAAAATCATCAGCAAGATGCTAAGCATCAGACGCGGATGGACACGGCAATTCATTGTGCTTGTTCCATGCCTTTGCGCAGTTGCGCCAGTACTTGCGGCGTTTCCAGACCAAAGCCCAGTAGTGCCATATCATCAACAACTAACAAACGTTTGTTTTTACCAGCTGGCGTTAGCGCCATACCGGGTAATTTCCAGATACCTTCACTGCCCCCCAAGGCTCTTACGCCATCACTGGTGATCAACAATAGGTCTGGGGCACTGGCGATAACACCTTCCTGAGACAATGGACGATAGCGGCTAAAACCTTGCATGGCATTGCTACCACCGGCGGCGCGGATCATGGCATCTGCTGCGGTATTCTGACCGGCTGCCATCGGTGTTAGGCCACCGTGACTCATGACAAACAGTACTTTAACGGGCAGTGGCGTGCTGTTTACTGCCGCCAAACGTTGCTGATAGTCCGTAATCAGTTTCTGCCCTTGTTCCGGCTGATTAAGCGCGGTGGCGACCGCGTTAATCTTCGCCGTGACACTTTCTGGCGTGGTTTGGCCCGGAATAGTGACCACATTCACGCCGCTATCTGCAACCTGTTTCAGCACCAGAGAGGGCTGAGCCAGTTCGCTAACCAACAGCATGGTTGGCTTCATTGCCAAAATCCCTTCGGCATTGAGCATGCGCATGTAACCCACATCAGGCAGCTTTTGCACTGCCTGAGGTTGTAGACTGGTACTGTCACGGGCCACAATCTCGTCACCGGCACCCAGTGCATAGGCGATTTCTGTTACATCACCACCAATGGTGACAATACGTTCTGCGGCCGACGGACTTGCTGCTAAAGTTGTTAGCGGCAACAGACAGGCGCTCAGCGACAGAATGAAAGGGAGTGACAGCAACCTTAGTCTCATGCGGCGATATCCTTATTGATCAGGCGAGAAATTTGCTCACGCCATTGATTTTGTTCCGGCTGCCCTTCTGTACGCTGACCGTAAAGTTGAGCAAGTTGTGTACCGTCTTCGGCAAACAGTTCCAAGCTAGTGACAAAACCGTCTTTGGTCGGTTTGCGGGTGATCCAGCTTTCGGCAATGGCCGTTTCAATCAAGTGCAGCGTAAAGCGTTTGTTGAACACGTTAATCCACTCTTGATGCGGGGTCACTTTCTCAATCAAACCGGTGAAAATTTGCACGCAACCACGGTTGCCGACAAAAATCATGATTTCGTTTTGATCTTGCAAGGCAATATTGAGCAGCTGTGTCAGTGAGCTGTTGTCAACACGGTAGGCTAAATCATCACCCACGGCGCGGAAGGCTTGCTGGCGCGTCAGGTTATTGCGTTTGAGCAACTGGAAGAACTGATGCACATCGGTCATGGCGCGCCATTCGGCATCCACGGTGGCATCATCGGCAGTCGGTTCGGTCACTTCAGGTGCACTCGCCGGCTCTAACTGCAATGCTGGGTTTTCAGCGCTGACGAACTTCGCCAGTAAGGCTTCCCACGCTGGCATATCAGTTTGGTCAGTGACATACACTTTATGTAATGCATCACCTTGATGATCAAAGAACTGGATACTGTGGCGGACACCGTGACGCGTTTCTTCCGTCAGGGTGAAAGCGGTGGCCCATTGGTTGAGGAACAGACGCAGATCCAAATCACGTGGATTGAGGATCAAGCCAGCATGGCCGTTCAGATGCTGATTCTCATAACGACCCAATTGTTCGTGTACGGCATAGGTATTGCGGGTAATAGCTTTGACTTCACCGACAGCTTCCAATGCGGCTAGCAAAGTGCGGGCATCTGCCTGTAAACGCTTTGCATCATGCCCAACACGGCTATGAGTCAGTTCGGCTTCGGAAATACCCATCAATGTGGCTAAATCGCGTGCGTATTTGCCCGGATTATCAGATTTGGCTTGTAAGTATTGTTCATATATTGATTGGCTCATTATAACTTCCTCTTTCTATTGATTTTTTATATGCAGGTGACAGCGTTAAATAATAACCCGACGTTATGACGTTTGGGTGCGTCGGGTTATTTTTCAGACTATTTTTTGTCTCAATGAGTTACCACTGATAGCTCACGAAAAGTTTTGCATTGCGGCCATCTTGTGGCACGCCTTGTGGTGCGTAGTACTCTTTATCGAAGGCGTTACCTAATACCACGGTAGTGGTCACACCTTTCAACTGCTCTTGGCCTTTATAGCTGACATAGAAGTCATTAATGCCATAACCCGCTTGGCTTTTACCGGTAGAGGTTAACGGCTTAGAACGTTGAGCAAAGGTACCAATCCAGCCCACCGCGAAGCCACTGTTGGCAACAGGGACATCCAAGACACTGGTCACGGTGTCAGGATTGATGGAGTCCAGCCATTTGTCGGTGCTTTGGTTTTTACCGCGAGTACGGTTATAGGCCAGATCCCAGTTAAAGAGTGCCGTTTTGTAGCTCATTGTGGCATCCCAACCCCAGATTTTTGCCCGATCGATATTCACAGAGGTGGTGGTCATGGCAGTCATGTTCACCTTCGTATCGATGTAATCTTTTGCGTTGGTATCGAAGTAGCTGGCTTTGAATTGCAGATCATCTTCAGCCATCAACAGATCATTAAAGCGCAGACCAAAACCGTATTCCTGTGTTTCGTTGGTTTCCGGTTTCAGATTAGGATTGGGTACCCAGAAGTTGGTGATTGTCATTCCCGGGCGTATTGGGATCGAGAAATGTTTCGAGTCGTTATACATCTCACCCATGGTTGGCGCACGGAATGCTTGTGCATAGGAACCGAACAGCATCAGCCAGTCGGTTGGCGTGATGCTGACAGCACCGCGTGATGACCATTTGTCGGCATCGACATCGGCGTAGCCTTTGCTGCTGCCGCTGTAGTTGTCATAGCGAGTCCCCGCCAAGAAAGACACTGGTAGGTCACGCAATGTTATTTCATCTTGCAACCAGCCAGAGCCAAAACGGATATCCGCTTGTGGGAAGCTTTCGGTCGCGCCACCTGGGGTTTGCTCTTGTTTGTAAGCTTCGGTGCCGTAAGTCAGCAGGTGTGATGCAAAACTATCGGTGAACAGACGAGTGCGGTTTTCCAGCTTTGCACCTTCGGTGGTCTGTTTACGGCCTTCTTCCGCTGAGCCTTGTGGGCGAGCATTGATTTCGACTTCGGAATAGTAAACGCGTGCGGTCGCATTCAGCCACTCTTGGTCAAGGGGCTTAATGTTATAGCTAAGCTGGGCATCACGCTGAATTGTCGAGCGATTTGTCAGGACGTTACCGCTGGATACGGCACTGGTTTGCGGGTTTTTGGGTTCAATGGCGTTGTTGTTGTAATAGCGTAGATTGGCGCTCAATGACTGAGCTTGGTCAATACGCCAAGTACCTTTCGCCAGCACATTACTGATGGTTTCATCGTTCGGTGCATTAAAGCCGTCGCTTTGACGGATGTTGCCAATATCGCGCGTCCCGAAAGAGAGAACCCCGTCTACGTCATCGGTGCGGCCAAAGGCGCTCGCACCCAACCCAAAGCTATGATCACCGGTGGCGGCAGAACTGAAAACACGGTAGCCGGAGTTTTGACCAGGGAATAGCAGATCGGCAGCATCAACAGTTTCATAAGCGATAACGCCACCCAATGCACCACTGCCGTACAGCAGCGCGGACGGGCCACGTACCACTTCAATACGCTTCACCAACGCGGGATCGAGGAATGTTGAGTTCAAATGACCCGTATCGGTGCCTTGGCGAATGCCATCAACCAGCGTTAATACGCCATTTTTACCATAACCACGCAGTGTCACATCCTGACCATTAACACGCCCGCTACCGGTCACAGTCAGTCCCGGAATGTTGCGCAGCATATCGGCGGCGCTGGTGGCCGTTTCGCTAGTCGGCGTGTTGGCTTCAACGACCGTGACCATCATCGGTGCTTCAAAGCTGCTACGCTCATTACCGGTTGCTGTCACCACCATGGTATCGGTGCTGTGTTTTTTGTTGCTGGTTGGTGAGGTGGTTTCGGTCGTGTTAACCGATGATGTCGTATTAACTGCTACGGTATCAGCAGCTTGCGCAGCTAAAGGCAATGTACAAGCGATGGCCAAAGTGAGTGGGGACCAGCGGAAACGGTCGGACGTGGAACGAGGCATGTCGGCAATTCTCCATATTTTTATGCAAATATTCATATGCAAAACAAATAAATAGATAGATGCTGGCTGCCTTGACTCGAGAATCTGGGTGGCTTGCATGGTGCTTTGCGTGATTGTGTCCCTCAGCAGGATTTCTGCTGTAACATCAATGACGTTTGGCATTTTATGATTAAGTAAGCACTATTTAGTCAGTATCAATTTCCCAGATTTGGTTTGGCGTAATTGATAACTTTCACCCTGATGGATGATAAAAGCGACGCCGTGCTCCCCCAGTAATTGCATACTAGTGACAGACAGGGGTTTGCTTACCGTCGGTTGCTCGACAGCAGATTCATCATTCAACATTGGCGCTTTAGTCAACTTCTTGTCCATATGATCAATAGGGTAATGATAATCTATATCGATATGATAACTATTATCAGTTATCGAAGAATGTTACATCAAGAAATGTTTATTGTTAATTCATTTTTATTTTTCTTGTTAACTCTGGATCGATAAGGGCATAGATCTGATGGTAGGTGGCTGTATCCTCTATCATTTTACTCAAATGTCGTGCGACATCTTCACGGGTTACTAAGCCATGAGCCTCCGCTTGTAAGCAAACAGCATTGTCGGTAGCGGGTTGGTCTATTAGGCCACCGGGTCGGACCAAGGTATAAATCAGTCCACTGGTCTGCAACCAACTCTCTGCCAGTGATTTTTCGCGTACCGCCTGACCAAAAGCAGCACGGGCGGCGGGGGATAGCGTTGGCCAGCTATCACCGCAACCAATGGACGTCACCAAAAGCATGCGCTTAATCCCTGTTTTCTCGGCAGTATCAATGATCAATCGGTTGCCCTGATAATCGGCGCTACGGCTGCCTAGCGTTGAGATGATTGCGGCTTCAGGCCCCGCTAACTGACAGGCTTCGAGTACACTGGCCGGATCGCAGGCATCACCACATACCACCGTCAGACCTTGGCTGCGTAGCGTTTCTGCTTGTTGTGGATTGCGGATCAATAACGTGACTGAACGGGGATTCGGTGCGGCAGTGGCATGTTGATTTGCCAAGGAAAGCAGGTGTGCGCCTACACCATGGCCTGCGCCAAAGATCAACCAAGGCTTCATGGTACTTCCTCAGTCGTTTCAGCCGTGAGCTGTTGAGCCAATTGGTGGAAGGCGGCAAGACCCTCTGCGCGCAGTTGGCGATGCTCATCGCGGCCAACGTACACTTTCAGCATCACATCACCTTGCTGGTTAAAGAATTGCACTGATGCAGTTGCCATCCCCATAAATGGGCGTTCCAACAACGCGATAGCTTGGCAGTTTTGCGCCCGCAGATGACCACTAAGCCCCTGTTTTTCCCGCAGATTAAAATAGCCGTGACGATGAAAACCACTAGGTAAGGGGCCTTTGTGCTCCAAAATAATATCGGCGGTATGGACTAAGGTAGTGACATCACCCCATTCGGTCATGCTGTCCCATACGCGGTCAAATTGGTCGGCATCAACCAACACCCGTTCAGGTAACGCGCGCACCACTTCAAGCGGGCTGATCTGATAATCCTGCGCGATTTGCTCCAGCGTGCCGTCTGGCTGAGTGGCGAGGAATTCTGCGAGTGGTAGAGATGATTTGCTCATGAGTGATTTTCCGTAGTGATAAGTGAAGGGATAAGTTGTTGCAATGCCTGCATCATATTACTGGCCCAAAAACGGCCGCTGTCCGTCAGTCGCAAGCAGAAGCTATTGTCTTTCAGCAGGTTGTTTTGATGCCACTGTGCGACCAATGGCATTAACGGGTAAGGGTTAGCCACAAGTTCGCTCAGATCTAAACGGCCAATTTCAATGCCACTTTGTAATTTGGCACGCCACGGATGCTCACCGCTGGCTTGCGTCATCATCATCAATGGTTTTTGTCCGCTATCGATTAATCGATAGTAGTTATCCAGACTACGGTGCTGCATGTACGCATGCCCTTGCAGAGAACCACCGGCACCGCTACCAAGCGCAAGGCAATCTGCTCCTTGCTTGATCAACAGATTGTACAGATTGCGTTCACGGGTGGTACGCGCCCAATGGCTGTTGCTCAGTTGATGCCAACCCGCCTGTGCGAGGCTATCAGCACCGCTACAGTAAAAGTCACACTGCTGTGCCAGTGTCGGTAACTCGATGCGATTATTTTCCACCGATTTTGCCAATGGTGTGGTCGGTAGCAGATTCAAGGCATACAGATCGACACCATCGAGCGGCAATTGGCGCACGATAGCTAAATCTTCATGCCAAGTTTCAGGGGTTTGATGGGGGAGGCCAAACATTAGATCACACACGACGGCGGCGCGATCACGGTTTGCCAAATTAGTGAGAAAACAGATCGCCTGATCGCGATCAGCCTTACGGCCCATGCGCTGGCGAATACGGGTATTGAAGGTTTGTACACCCACAGAGAAACGGTTAGCGCCAGCTTCTAAGCAGGCATCGATCCGTTCATCATCAAAATTGAAAATACGGCCTTCGACGGTGATCTCGCAATCCGGTGCCAGTGGCAACGTTTTACGTAACTCACTGATGATGCAATGTAACTGTTGTGCGGAAAGCGCACTGGGCGTTCCTCCGCCGAAATAGACGGCATGAATCGGGCCCCCTTGCAGCAGTGGACTATTTGCTTCCATGCTCAATTCACGTAACAAATAATCGGTATAGCGCGCGGTACTGTCTGACTGGAGAGGATTTTGGTAGAAGCCGCAGAAGGTGCAATGAGTGGCACAGAAGGGAATGTGTAAATAGAGCAAACGCTTATTGGGAGGCAGTGCCTTCTGTAATAGCGTCTGCCAGCTATCTTGAAGCGACTCTGGGGGGAGTGGCCGGCTGTCGCGCCATGGCATTGTCGCCCAGCGTTTGGGGAACGGCAGTAACCCAGGTTGAGCATGATAGGGGACCAGATCAATATTCATAGTAAGTCCGTTAATCTATAGATGCGAAATTAAATGATAATCATAATCACTCAATCAATAGTTAAAGCGGGATATGTTGATCTAAGTCAGAAAAAAGGCGTGAAAAGTGTTCAGATTGGGATCGGTGAGATAAAAAGCTAACGTCATTTGATCGACGTTAGCCTATGTTGCAGATTAAAAAGGGGATATTGGCTTACTGCTGTTTGGCTGCCCACCAAGAAAGTAAACGCAAGCAAGATGAGTAGTAATCTTCTTCAGGCAGCAATGTGGTGGTCAATTGGCCCAGATCACCGAAGGTCAGATCGCGTATTGCCAGCATGCCGGGTGTGAGTGAGTATTCGGCAGTGGCACCCGTCACAACATTGACCCAAGCGGGTGTTTTCAACCGTGCAAACCCTTGCCAGTAGCGAGTAAAGGGTGATAAAGCGCTTTGATTCTTGGCTCCCCAACTGAGATAGAGTGGGATACGCACAGCATCAAAACTAAAGCGAGCAGGCCAGCCATTTGCTGGAGCAAAACTGCCGTCTGAGCGCAATGAAACCCAATCTGTCGGGAGTCCTACTTTCCCGAGCTTCATCGCCGATAGCTGCTTTATCCCGTCATTATTCAAGTCTTGCCATATTTTCAAATGGCTATATTGGAAGAACGCCTGCCAAGCTGGAAAGATATAATAAGATGGGTTAACAACCACATAGCTCGTATGATTAAAGCTGTTCGCGCCTGGCAACATAATATGATAGCCAGCAAAGTTAATAACGGTATGTTTAAGAATGGCGCTCTGGATTTTATTCGACTGATTAATGTAGTCGCTATTTTTCCATTTATCACCGGCAAGTAATAATGCCCAAGCAATAAGCACATCACCATCTGTCGCGTTATTTTTATCCGCGACTTTTACTTTGGCATTGGGTTCATAGCGCCATGAGAATAGCCCGTTTTCCTCATTGTAGAGCGTCTTATTTGTCCAACCCAATAATGAATCAAATGTCGGCTTATCATCATTAAATACGGCAAATAACATGCCAAAACCTTGGCCTTCGGTATGGCTAACATCATGGTTGCCGGTATCAACAATACGGCCATCAGGCTTAAGAAAACGACTTTTGAATTGCTCCCAACCCGGGTCTTGTGCCTGTACACCCGTTGAAAAAAGTAAACCGAATAACATACAGGCAGTAAAAACAAGACGCGTTGTTTTCTTGATTAGCATGATTTTCCTTAAATACCGCGTTTGTAGCGGAATACCAATGGACCCTCGATTTCATTATCGAGCCATCGGGCATTAATTTCAGGGTCACCTCCTTGTTGATTCAACCAGGTGCCATAAATACCCGCTAAAAATGCGGCAAAGGCACTTTTCCATTGTTTTTGTTCGCCAGCATTATCGGTATTTGGCCATGCACTGTGCGTTAATCTTATCTCTTGTTCATTGGCATCGATATGCACAAATCCCCAGTGATAGTTGGCCCATAAGCGGTTGATATTATCTTCAAGCTCTCCCACGGTGTGGCTCAGGGGCAATTGTTGTTGCTGCGCCAGATTCGCGCCCATGCTGTGCAAAAAAGCGCGAGCATCGGCATTTTCAGCGTTGGCCTGAATGCCTAAGAATAGGACTTGTACCACATTTTGCCACCCTGATTGATGCTGGTGTTGGCGGTAATAATCCAGTTGTTGTGAAAGATCGTTATTCTCTTGCATGGTTATTTCCCATCCAACAAGTATCTGAAATAAATTAATGCAGTGGTTTCGGAGTAGTCACCAAAAGTATCGTAGCCAACTTGCCCCCCAATCTGCATATTTTTCTGTAAGTTATAACTGCCATCCGCTTTGAAGTTATACCCAATGCCATTTTTGCTTTGCGCCGCGTAACTGGATTCTGTGCTATAACCATCGCGCACATATTGCTCAAGTTGCGCTTGCAGTGCTGGATTATTGGGGAAGTATTTACTCTCATCTTGAGAATAGGATTGATACCCCACAGCACCGCCCAATTTATAATTCCAGTTACCATAATGCTGGCTATATTCCACAGGGAAAGAGACGCTGACATAATCTTGTGGGCTGAAATAGCCCCCCTGACCAAAGCTGAAGTAGCTGAGGTTTTTGGAGAAGTTCATGTAGCTGATGTTTACGCCCGTTTTTAATTCGCGATCGTCATAGCGATAAGGGCGAATATAAGCGCCGACTGAGGACGTAATAGCGTTGTTGCTCTTAACATTGTCCCCGAGATAACTGTAATAATTGACGCCCGCGTAAAGACCCGCATCGCCATCATCATAGCTGAGGTTTAACCCGCCGCCATTTTTAGTGACTGCCCCCCATTTTTGGCCACTAATTCTGTCTGTCGCACCCACATAAGACAGCAAGCTGTCGATCACTGGACGGCGTTCTGCCGTCATGGCTAATCTGGCGAATTGCCCCAGTTTCGGTGCCCACTGTAAGCCACCAATCAGGGAGCTCATATCTTGCCCCAACGGCGTGGTGCCGATGTCCGCTTTATAGTCTTCACCGGCCAGCGCCAGTGCTAATTCAACGCCAGATTCCTGCTGCGATCCTGGCGAGTCAGCGGTAAAGTCATTTGGGCTAAAGGTTTGAGCGGTGATCAAATTATTGGCAGCCAACTGTTTAGCGGTATTAGCATCGTTTTCTGCCAATCTGGCATCGGTACATGCTTGGGTTGCCGATCCAGTTCCCTGACAAGCCGTTTCTCTGTCGGTTTGGGCTTGTAACTGAGCTGTCGTCGCCGCTGCCAGTGCTGCTGCTGAAGTTGTCGCTGCCAGCGCTGATGCCTCAGTGGCATTTTTAACTTCCAACCCTTGTTGCAACGCCCCAGTACCAAAACGATTACTGCCCGTGCCGGAGGTTGAACCGGCATTAAGCGAAACAGGGGTCACGGTAAAGCTTAAGCGCGAGGTATCAAACGGCACACCGGCAAAGGTTAACGGCGCTTTTGCCTCGGTCAATTCACTTAGCCCCGATTCACCATCGCGGCTACGAATACTGATATTGCCCTGCGCCCAACTGGCAGTTTTATCCTGCAAGCTGTCCATCATCTGATCGACTTGTTTCAGCGTGCCGCTTTGCGCCACGCTGGCTGTCGCCGCGAGATTATTGACTCCACCAGCCACGACGCCATCACCGGCGGCATTTTGCCACGGTAACACGGCACCATAGAGAGAACCGGTGCGGGCTTGAGTGCGCGTGGTTTGGTTAATGAACGGGTTATCGACGAGTTGTAAGCCGGCAATGTTGGCGCCACTGACGCTATCTGCACCTTCCAGTCCAATCATTTTCCCTTTGGCTGAACGCAATAGGGCCAGTGCCTGTTCGTGATCGCCTTCAGCTTCCGCCACGCGGGCCGCCAGCAATAGCCGTTCCGGTGTTCTCGGGCCACGCATGCCTAACATTAATTGGCGGGCGCTCTGCACATCGCCCTTCGCCAATGCCACGTTAACGGCACCAACGCGTGCGCCTTCATTGGTGGGATCACGTTTTAATAGGTAAGCATACACTTTGCCCGCTTCATCATTCATTTTGCCGGATTGATAAAGACGGCCCATTGCCAGCATCAAATCAATATTTTGTGGGTCGTTTTGCAGCGCCACGATCAACTTGTCATACGCCGCCGCATATTGGCCCTGTTCGCGTAGTGCATCTGCCTGATTGATGGTGGTTCCCATCCGTAACCGGCTGATTTCAATCGGTGAAGTGCTGCTTTGAATCGCGGGGTTACTCAGTAAGGCTTCCGCTTCTTGCGTCAAACCCGATTGCGTCAGCACACTAATTTGTGCTGCGTAATCACCTGCTTTGCCATGAATACCGTTACTGATATTTTTACGCACCAAATTCACCGCCGTCGTGCTGTCACCGGCAGCCATCAAATCTTTCGCCAAATTGCCGACATCAGAAGGGGCTGATGGGGGATTTTGTGCCAGCCCACGCAGAATAATGGCAGCATTCGCTGAATCGCCATTTGCCAGATACGCATCTGCGGTCGCCATTTTTTGATTGAACTCGACGCGATCACTGAGCGCGCGGATCTCTTTGGTTTGGCGAGCTGGCGGGATTTGGTTCAACAACCTATGGCTGGTGGACCAATCCTTATTTTCGGCAGCAAACAGTGCGGCGGCATATAAGTTATCTGCGGGTGCACCTGGCATAGCCGCTTCTGCCATCAAACTTTGCGCCTGAGCGGCATTACCCTGCTGTTGCAGAATTCTTGCCATATCCAGACGAACCCAGATATTGGATGGCTGTTTTGCCAGCGCCTGTTGCAGCAGATTTAATGCACCTTGTGGGTCATTGCGCTGTAGGGCCAATGCCGCTTCACGGCGAATAGGATCAACATTAATACCCGCGGGCGCAGCGACTGGTCGAAGGTTACTCGGTACGGTTTGCAAGACTTGCTGCGCTTGTGCATCTTGCTTTTGTTGCTGCAAGACATAATACAAACCCAGTTTTGCATCATTATTTTGCGGATTCTGCGCCAAAATATTGCGATACGCTTGCTCTGTGCCGCTTAAATCACCTTTGCGGCGTAATAAGTCAGCTCGGAACAGGGCCACAGAGGTACCTTTATCGCCAGTGGCTTGCGCAAGCGGTGCGCTCAATGCTAATGCACTACCAATATTCCCGCTCGCTAGGGCTTTCTTGGCTTTATCCAACTCGCCATAGAAATGCGCATCTTGCGCTTGTGCGGCCAGCTGTGCGCTATTAGCACCACCCTGTTTTGCCGCCTGATTTAAGTAGTTTTCTGCATTGGCAAAATCCCCACTGCGTAATGCAATAAAGCCTAAGCCCGCCAGTGCATCACCATCGTTAGGGTTGATCGCCAAAACAGATTCGAACTGGGTTTTTGCACTGGCTAAATCGCCGCTATTCAGTTGGCTATAGCCTTGACCTTTCGCTGCCCCACCAATGTTTTTCTTATAATAATCAGCCAAAACCTGATCATCAGGATGGCGCTGCTGATAAGCCTGATACAATCTTTCATCGGCAGGTTGTGGTGTTATCCAAAGCAATGCTTGGCGCAATGCGGCATCAGCCTCACGGTTACTTGCCGCCATGCTCTCGAGCATCGCGATACCATCACGGCGTGTTGCTTGCTGGTAGGTCAATGCCTTCCCCAGCGCCACGCGCGCAGCAGTATCATTGGGGAGTTGCGCTACTCGCTGCTGTAAGCCCGAAATAGCCATTGGCAAAGTAGTCGGATCGCCCGCCATGGTTAAATAGTATTCGACAGCCAAATTATCCAACGGCTTATTACCGTTAAAGACATTCTGATAGCTTTCAATCGCCTTAGGAATATTCCCCTGACTGGCAAATTGGCGTGCAGTCGCTAATTGGCTCGGCGAAATAGACTGCATGACTTTGGCATTATCCAGTGATTGCAAGCGTGGGTCTTGAGGTGAGGCTGCCGTCAATTTGTTGCGCCATTCGAGCGCTTCATCTTTATTCCCGTTTTCAGAGGCATAAAGCGACATCAAATACAGTGCATCCACGTTGTTAGGATCAACCATCAAGATCTTCTGCAGCGCGCTCGTCGCCAGATCATTATGCGCTTTCTCATGCCAATAGGCGGCTTGATCTAATAGCGCTTTTATCGCGGGTGTATTCTCCGCCGCTTGTACGAAAGCGGGAAGTGCAGCAAATCCGATGACCCCTGAGAGGTACAAGGCATTCATCATGGATGATTTCACTTTACTTGACTTCATATCGCCCCCGCTCGCAATAATAAGGCCAGGCCATCAACAATTTTATTATCATTTTTCAGGATCTTTACCTAAGCGTAATGCTGCTCGGCGTTTTAATAAGCCATACATACTCAAACCAATCATGGCTGAAACCAGTAGGGCGAGTAATGCCAGAATCACAATATGCTGGCTGGCATACCAAACAATCATTTGATACCAAGGTAATTCCCCTCGCGGGAACTGTTCCCCGACGCTAAAACTGCGCACGCCATTTTCATTGGTAATAATCGCCAAATCACCTCGAACGCCAGCGTTAACGCTTGATGATTTCAAATCGCCATGAATATTGACTAATTGGTCATCACCCGTTGCGGTGGCCATTACCACCACTTTTTGTGGATTCCAAGTGGAGCGGAAACTCAAGAAGCCACGCCAATTATCGGTAGAGGAGAGGTAGCGATCGGCTTCAACTTGCTGGCGGAACCAAAATCCAGTGAGATAATCGACAACCTTTTCCACGGTTGACGGCGCTTTCACCGACAATACCCCGTTTTCTAAGTGGAATGACGTTCCCGCAAATAACGTCTGGGCGAAATCTGCATGTTCTAACACCGATACCACTAAAATATCGTTGTCCGTGAAGAGTGAGTCATCTTGCGCATTCGCCGGTATGCCGAGTTTGACTCGAGCATTGATAATGGGTTTACCCGTTGAGTTACCTGCGCGAGCAGCTAAATCGAGCAAGGTACGAACTTCCGTTTTGCTGGGTTTTTCCGGCAAGATAATCAAGGTTTGCGAGAAATCAGCTAAGCGGGTGAAAGGGAAAGATGCGCCGACAAAATAAGACAGATTCGGCAGCAAGGTAAAGTGATAAGTATGGCTAAGGTCAATATAAGAATCCGGCTCAATGCGGCTCTTAATATTGTTGTTATTTAATACATTACACGGCGTTCCCGCTTTGGGATTGATGGCGAAATAGAACTCTAATTGGTTATCGCCATAAATCAAATAAGGGGCTAAACGGAGTGAGTAGCTTTCTTGACGGGTATCGCCGCCCATCTTCCGCCACAAGGTTTCAACCAGCCCTTTTTTATTGACCGGCAAGTTATATAAGAACGTATCGTTAATTGAGACGTTGAGTTGGGAAGTATTTTCATCAATCCAGTTCTCAATCGGGAACCGGTAGCCAATATGGATTGGAATGGTTTCGCCATCCCACATAAATAGATCAGGTGCCGCTCGGAATCCGACACGAATACCGTCATGGTAAATACCATTAGCGGTAAGCGCATCTAAGTTCGGCACTAATGACTTCAGCAGCACCGGATGTTCGGTATTAATCCAACGTGGGGCGTCATACGGCAAACTTTTAGGAATAGATTGCGGTTTAACCTCTAGGCTACTGACATCTTGTGGTAAGTCTTCTGATGTTAAACGCCAAACTGCTTGGCGCAGCTCTCCATCATTGCGGCCAATCACCAATAATAACTTAGCCACTGGATTGATAGGGTTATCAATTAATTGCAGGCTAGGGCCATTACTCTCTGGCAGGATCAAGTCCCCGATATGTTCACCGGGCTTGCCAAATAGGATCCCATTCCCTTCAGGCAATGAATCAAACTGTACCGGGAAGTCGATATCACGGTAATTGGCTTGATAACCAAACCAAGAAGCAACACCAGCGGCGGCGGCAATGATATCTGCACGAATATTGGCTGGGAATGCCATGGCGACTTTCGTTTCTTTCATTTGCATGATATCGAAGAATGGCCGTGGCAATATGCCTAGATTCCTACCGAGATTCAGTTGTTGCCCTTCTAAATGAATACTCGAGGTCGGTAAAATACTCACCCAGAATTTATTTAATTGGTCGGTTTCACACTGCAATGCATTGTTGTCACCGGTAATGCTCATGCTCAGATTATTGGTCGCAACGATCATCGCTGCGGGAACATCCACTTGATATACCGCACTTTTATCACTGGATTGATTCAGGGGTATCGCACCCAGCGGTTGCCCATTCAGCATTAACTGCAAATTGTAATTTTTGCTCGCCAATTCTGGCGATATTTTTAGTGCCAACGATAGCTTGGCGTTGGTGATCACTAAGTCATTTGGCAGTGTGAATACGATACCGGATTGTAACTGCCCCCCACTTAATAGCAGGCCGTTGGGTTGCCCCATGTCTTTCACCGTAATATTGGTATTCACGAGCGAATTGTATGACGCTGGACGTGTTACCAAGGTGGAAGTCCCCGTGTTAGGGGGGGCTATCGCCGCGTCTGGCGGTAAGCTATTTTCCGGTGCACTGACGGGGGCGGGATAGCTCTCTGATGGGAGTGCTGTCTCGCCAGAGTCCATGCCACCTGCCGCGGTGCTCTCTCCTTGCGGCCGAGGCAATAATGGGAAGTCGCCTTCAGTCACCGCATCAGTCATTTGTTGTCCTGCGCTTGAAACTGTATCGGCTGCAAATCCACTGACCGGCATGAACATCAGAGAGCCAGAGACCATCACAGCGGCAAACCAAACTGACGGCAATAGTTTGCTCAATATCACCTTCATGCCTCATTTCCTTTTTTCAGCAGAACAAGGTCTTTCTTTCTGGCACGACGCTCTTTCAACGGTAGATAGAAGAGTTCAAACGCACAGCGAATAATACTGGCCAGTGAATGTAATGGTCGATCTTGAGGGTGCGGCTCTGTAATCCATGCATCCGCCCTCGCGAGGACAATTCGTACCAATTCACGGCGCTTATTCAGTGGGATCTCACCAAACATTAACCGGATTGCATCTTGCTCCACATTAATCAGGCTAACAGGAAGGCTGACCACACCGCGGTGCAATGACAATTCCACCTCTTCGATTCCTTCAGTGGGGTAATTGCCCTCGTTGATGGCGAGACGAACGCCGCCCATTGACAGGTCAATGGTGTGCGTGCGCAGTGAGACGCCATTGCTATAGTGAATAATGGCTGGCACTTGTACATCAATACGGATCGTTTTACGTGTCTGTTTCGATTCTCGCGCAACAGAAATCGCGGCGAGTAATAGGATCACGCTGAAACTTGCCCAAGCGACGTTGAGCGCAATAACGTTCGGATTCACGCCAAAATATTCTGGCAATGCCAGTCTGACTAAGCCCCATGCAATCCCCAGGAACATCAGAATGACGGCAATAATATGAGGGCGAACGATATTAAAATCGAAGAAACTCTTATTAAGCAGATCGCCTTTATCCGTCACGTTAAATTTGCCACGTTTAGGCGAAATCATCGTAATAATGGTCGGGATCACCAAATGGAATGCCATCACTGTCTCATAAACTTCACCCCAGAATGAGTAGCGGAAACGTCCGTTACTGCGGGAGTTGATAGCAAGAGACATAATTAAGTGAGGCAGTACATAGGCAAAAATTAATTCCGCCGAAGAGGCAATAATGCTTTGGTTAAACAGCAGGTAACCTAATGGGGCGAGTAAGAATATGACGCGCGGTAAACCAAACTGGTAGTAAATCATGGCGTTGAGGTAACACAATCTTTGAGGCAGCGTGAGTCCACGGCCCAGCAGTGGATTATCCACTCGGAAGATCTGTGTCATGCCACGCGCCCAGCGTGTTCGCTGGATGATATGCAAGGCTAAACGCTCCGTCGCTAAACCTGCCGCTAATGGAATAGCAATAAAAGCAGAGTTCCAGCCTAAACGTTGTAGTTTCAAGGCAGTATGTGAATCTTCGGTCACTGTTTCAACGGCAAAACCACCAATTTCATCCAAGGCACTGCGGCGAATGACCGCACACGAGCCACAGAAAAATGCGGCATTCCAGTTATCGTTACCTTGCTGGATGGGGCCATAAAATAGCTCACCTTCATTGGGAACATTACGACCAGTCGAAAGATTACGCTCAAAGGGATCGGGAGAATAAAAGTAATGGGGAGTTTGCAGCAACGCTAAGCGTTTATCCGTCAGGAAACCGCCAACGGTGGCTTGTAAAAAGCCTCGTGTGGTCACGTGGTCGCAGTCAAACACGCAAATGAGTTCACCATGGGTGATTTTCATCGCATGGTTAAGGTTACCGGCTTTGGCGTGGCGGTTATCGTTACGCGTGATATAGCCGACCCCTGCATCCGCAGCAAATACCGCAAACTCTGTTCTTTTGCCGTCATCCAAAACATATATTTTTAGTTTTTCTTTTGGATAATCAAGACACTGAGCTGCAAGTATCGTGTCTTTTACGACATCAAGACTTTCATTGTAAGTCGGGATGTAAACATCCACGGTTGGCCATAAATCGGTGTTATCGGGCAGTGGTTCAATGGGCCTTTTCAGCGGCCAAATTGTTTGGAAATAGCTTAGCGATAGGATCACCCAGATATAGAGTTCTGCCGTATACAGCAGAATACCTAATATGGTTTCGGTTACTGAGCCAAAGTGTAGTGTCTCGGTGGTTCGCCAATAGATATATCGAGATGACATCAAAAACGATAGCACTGTCATCACAATCGTGACTTTTCTACTTTTGCTAAAACCAAGTAGAAAGAAAACAGCAATACTGAATATCCCAAAAATATACTGCTTATTACTGTCCATCGGCGTCACGATGACCAATATAATAATGGGTAATAACAGCAACAGCAGAAGATAAAATTGAATTTTCTTCATATCGAATTCAGCCACTAATTATATATGTCATGTTTAGGCGTTGAGTAAACTTCACCCCCACCGATTTTAATGCCCAAAATGGCGGCAACCTTTTTACTGATGAGCTCAATATCAAAGGCGGCAGCGGATACGGGACTGAAATCAATAATAGAGCGCTGCGATGCGTTGGCTTCAGGGACGCACTCATCCCGATGAATCATCCCGAGCAACTTATCGCCTAAGCGCTGTTCAAAGAATTGCGAAACATCATGGTTAATTTGGCGACGATTATCAGTTTGATTCACCACGAAATAAGTGCCTTCTTTATTCTCAAATGGGGCACCAATGAGCTTTCCTTTCTCGACTTGTGGCAATAATGATAAGGAGGCAGTATCCGCCAGCATGACCACCAAATGCATATCGGCAAGCCCCTGCATGGCTTTGAGTGCTGGACTTGGCCCTGGCGGGAAATCAGCAATCACCACCAATCCGGGGTAATTCAACACTGAGTGCAATCCGCGTTGTAAGAAATGGGGGTCAGCAACGAGTTCGTGCTCAAAAGCCAGTCGCTTATCTTCGTCGACATCGCCATAAGGCAGCACGAAGGTATTGGTGCCAGCCTTAAGAATAAATTGGCTCCAATCAGAGGCATGATCTGATTCAGAGACATAGCCACGCTCGTCTGATAGCGGCACGCCGAAGTGTAAACGCAGAGCGTTTTGCACATCGAAATCAATGACTAAAACCTTGCTACCACTACGTGCCAGTGAATGCGCCAAATTGGCTGCAAAAGTTGTTTTACCCACACCACCTTTCGGTGAACAAATACAAACTAACGGCATAAGGCGATGCTCTCTAGCAGAGATTGTAAAGGAATATCCCGTGAGGACTCGGCAAAATCAGCCTGACGCAGTTGAGGCTCTTTTGGTGAAAAAATATGTTTAAATTCAGTCTTATGATCTGAGCCAAGCTTATCAAATGGGGACGATGAAATAGGTGGAGCGGGTTCGACTTTAGCAACAGGCTGAGTGGCTGTTGGTTGCTCGGTAACTGGTTTGGATGCCGTAGCTTGCTCAGTATGGGGCGCAGGGAAAAGTGATTGCATTATCGCAGGCTGTGTTGTTGTTCTGGGATGTTGTAAAACATCGACTTTAGCTGGCTGCGTTTCACTCATCATATTGAGTGCATTGGGTTCGGCAAACTCAGAGGCAGAAACAGGCTGAGGTGTCGGCTGCGTCGTCCGACCATTCTCCAACAGTGAATTGTTCTCTTGCGAAGACATCTGCTTGATTAGCGCCCACGCAGATCCGCCGTTGTTGGATTCACCTTCAGATATTTCTTTATAGTTAATGCCTTGCATGTCAATTTTATCTTTAAACTGCTTAATATCATCATATTTATTCATCAGTTCGCACCAGTTTGATACAAGACGTTTAAAATAAACCCAGCATTATCCTATTTTTTCGAATTACCCTCATAAAAATCTCACATTAGCAAAAATAGTTCTATAGCTTGATGATTATAATCGGCTTAATTCAAGGTAATAACATAAATATAGGGCGTTATCTCAAATTGTGTATAGCGAAACGTCAGGACATTTCGACTATCTGTTGCGCTGGTCGTCTAATTGGGGGGCCAGTGGCGTCCATCTCGTCCAACTCAGAGACGGCGAACACGGGGGAACTACGGGGACGTAAAGGAGTTCGACCAACAATTGGGAAACGAAGTGGCATGGAAATTTGGTATCGGGTCGTGCGATGAGCGGTTCGTCGAAAACGTTCGGAGCATACGCGACTTGCCTACAGTAGAAAAAAGGTTGTGTCGCATGGTTGCTGGTCGGTATCCCAAATCCCGTTGAGAAGATAACGACATTGCGGCCAGCTGCCAACCCAACCTGCCACGCTAGCGTGGCAGGTTGATCAGCGCCTCCCTGGTGATAAAACTGCTAACACTCAAGAATACTGATTCATCCGTCAGGTCGACTTTGTCATTGGATTATTCGCATTGATACGAAACCGATGCCAAGAATCCGACTATCCGAGCTTCCAGTAAGCTGCTTAGGCGATACCGCTTTGGGTGGGATGAAGGTGATGCTATCGGCGCTCTCGCCAGCAAGGTCAACATCCAGACGGATTTCAGAGAAACCTGCAGTGAGCGGAATACGGTATTCACGACTGCCTATCCTGACGAGAGTCGGTTCATGATCCTGCGCGCCAAAAGCTCGAGCATTCAGTATAAGAGAGAATTTCTGCGGCAGTGGGTCGGTAAATTTGAAAACGGCTTGTTGGGATGACCAGCGTCCCCACGGCTCGGGCCCATACAGACCTTGGGCGTCGTCTATAAAGTCAGGCCAACTGGCCCGGGTAAAGTCTATTCCGCTGATCAAGTCTGCGCTGTAGCGTGGGCCTAAAGCGTCTGCAATGTACCCTGCCTCTCGCTGAATTTGCTTTGCTGTCAGACTTGCCAAGTCTGGATGCGCGCTGTTATCCAGCTTATAGAATACCAATTCTTTGTTGTCACTCTGAAGCAAAGGCGGTTGCTGTAGCAACTGAGATAATTCTTTAATAATCGCTTCGCCGTTGTCTGCATAGCCGCGACGATCGATATAAATGCCATCGAAGCCGAGTTTGCGGATGACCTCAATCTGATGCGACATTGGCTCTTTTGCCAGCGCACGATAGAACAAATCACCTGGCCGCCCCTTCGTACCACCGTAGCTCCAATGCAGGTCTTTCGAATGCAGCACACCAGCCATCATTTGGTAACTGCGTAAGCGGTGCATTATCGGTGTTTCAGGAAAGCCTATGTAAGGCAACTGATAAACCGCACCCCCCGCAGGGAGCGCTTTTTCGATAGATTGGACAAAGTCTCTGTCGTTATCGAACCAAGCCTTAACGGGCGAATTATAGTTTTTGCGGATTGGCAAGGTTTGGTCGTACATACCCACGAATAACAGTACTACTGCAATGGCTACCGACTGATTGGCAAACCGTGGTGCTTTCTTCTGCAATAAAAGCTGGAGCGAGATGAAGAAGAAAAGTAGGGCGCCGCAAGCGATGAAAATGCTGTCTCTATTCCAACCCCTTATCAACGGGGAAATGACCATCGCAAATAGCGAACCTAAGCCGCCTACAGTTGCAAACAGGAACAGCACAAATGTCGTGACCGCCAGAAGGCGAAGCCTATCATCGGATCCCGTCCGTGCAGGGATGAAGATTAGGTAAAACAACGCCATCATAAAGCCCGCAGCACCGATGATACCCAACGAGGCAGTAGCATTTTCGTTGACTAAGGGGGTTTGTTGATACTTCTGGGCAATCTCTCTAAATTGTGAAATCCGGTGGTCCGCCCGTGGCATCAACAACTGCATCATCTTCAGCCCATAGACTTCAGATTCGACAATTGAACGCTGAGCCATCTCCGGGTTAGGACCGTCCTTATAAGTCCCAAGTACGTTAGGCGCGATGTTTAACATCACGCCCAAAATGGTTGCACTGATGAGTAGCGCCGCTTTTTTCGCACCGTGGGAGCTTCGAGTTTTGATAGCGTTCATGACACCGGCCGTGGCGAGAATAATCACCCCGAACAAAGCGTAATACACCCCGAAGGAGGCGAGAACCAGCATGCCTACAGCGGACGCCACGAGTTTGCGAAGCGTCGATTTAAGTCCCGTGCGACCTGTAGGCTCTCGGGTCAGGTAGATATCTAATGCCAGATAGAAAAACAGCGGGGCGACAAAATACCAAGTGTAAAAAAGATGCCCTAACCGAAAGAAGTGGAAGGAGGCAAATGCGTAAAGGACGCTCATCGCCACGGCAAAACTGCGATTCAGAGAGAAAGCCCGAGCGGTCACGTAGGTGGCAACGAAGCAGGAAGCAAATCCAAATAAAAAGAAAAGATTCACGCCACCTACCCAGCCGCCACTCATCAACGCGAATACTTTGATTAATAAGTGAGCGCCAGAATCTGAGCCTGGGAAGTCTCGGAAGCTTGAACCGAATGGATAACCACTTCGGACGTTATCGAACAGCCAGCCTTCCGTGACTCTTTGCGCCATCCAAGCATGGAACAATCCATCATCCGAATAGGCATAGGGGGTTGTCAGGTTGGGTATCAAGCCGTCGGGCAGGCCACTCATGAAAATACTTGCGAGGAAGAAAGTCGCAATCGTCCCGATGATTATCAGCTTCCAGTCGGCGGCAAACGTCGCTCGCCATGTTGGATAAGCACTCATCTCAGTTTCACTATGGGCACTTGGTTTAATTAGAGATTTCAATGCATTCCCCAGAGTGGTTAGTCAAAATTAACGCGTTCGCTTTCGATGACTAACGGCATATTGCGGATTTTGGTGTGAACCGATCCCAAGTACTCCCCAAGCATCCCCAAGAACAGGATCTGTACCGAGCTGAAAAAGAACAACGAAATGAGCAATGGCGCGATACCCATTTGGAAGGAGTTCCAGAATACCAACTTCGCGATCAAGAACCCAAATGCGGCCAATAGGCTTAACCCTGCGAGCATTGCGCCGCCTATCACCATCAGCCGTAGCGGCACTTTGGAGTGATTGGTAATACCCAGCATGGCAATGTCATATAACGTGTAGAAATTGTTTTTGGTTATGCCGCGCATGCGCCGTGGTTGCTTGAATGGCACGGTCGCGATCGGGAAGCCTATCTCACACAGCAGACCACGGAAATAGGGATAAGGGTCGTCAATCTTCTTCAGTATGTCCAGAACGGCCCGGTCGAATAGACCTGCTCCCGTGGCATTTTGCACCAACGGCACTTCGGAGATACGGGTGACGAAGCGATAGTAGGTACGGCGTGCGAAGAACATTAGGCGCGACTCTTCGCTTTCGGGTTTCACCGCCATGACTGTTTTGAAACCTTCCTCCCACTTTTTCACGAACTCTTCGATCATTTCGGGCGGGTCTTGCAGGTCAGAGGCAATCAATATTGCGGCATCGCCCCGAGCCTGAAGCAAAGCATAGTACGGCGAGCGGATATGGCCGAAGTTTCGCGCGTTCAGGATGAGCTTTACCCGCTTGTCTTGGGCCGCCAATGCACGCAACTTGACGAGGCTGTTATCCGTTGAGCAGTTGTCGATGAAGATATGTTCGTAATCGTAGTCAAGGCGAGCCATAACGTCGACGATGCGCTGGTAAAGTTCATCAATATTGGCTTCTTCGTTGTAGCAAGGTGTCACTATGCTGATGAGTTTACGCATGATTGAATATATACCTGTTATTAATGACAAATGAGAGTAGAGCCATCGGCAAAATTAATGCGATGCCAGCTAGATAGGGGGTCGCGCCTAGTGATGTAAGCGCAGCAATACCTGCTACGTTGGCACCGTAGACTACGGTATACCCGGCCACAAAACGGAAGATGAGGCTATTTTTTTTCGAGCCAAACACCAAGGCACCGATGCTTTTAAAGTTGAATAAGACGCCGAGGATCGTGGCCAGTAGTAGAGCCATGCTGTAATGCAGACCGAGGTAGAGAAAGGCAGCAAAACAGCCGTAGCCGAACGCTGCATTCATCACCCCCACCAACAAAAAACGGACCAGCTTTACCTCTAGAAGTGCGCTAATCCGTGGGCATGCTTTTTCAGTCTTCTGCATGCAGTGCCTGCCTGATCTCATGCATCACACCGCTCAGCGAAGAATCGGTGGGGACATAGCCGAATAATTGCTCGGCCTTGCGATTGTACGAATAGTAATGCGCCTTTTGGCCTGTGGCATTCACCTGGGACTGCTCACCGACAATTGTGAAGTTCAGGCCGAACTGCTCGCCCAAAGCTGCGAGCAACTCAAATTTCCCGACGGGCGCGAGGCTGTAACAGTCCACAGCACTGTTGCATGCAGGTGCTTGCAATATTCGGTCGATTAACTGCATGAAGTCAGCAGGGGTAAGGTAGTCTCGCAGCATGTCGTCCGGTGCCACTTCCAGAACCGTCCCTGCATGCAGTGCCCTTAGGATGTCACTCAGGAAAAATCGTGCCTCGCGCGCCTGACGATGACTGAAATAGCTGAATACACGAACATCGACGATAGCCGCATCCGGCAGTGCTCGATGGCGACACTCAGTCTGGAATTTGGCAGCGCCATACCAGTGCTGGGGCAATAGGCCATTGATTGGAAAAACTGCTGTTGAGGTCTCGGTGACCGGGGCTGCAAAATTGGAACCATAGGCGGCGCCGCTACTGAGATAGATGTATTTGCACTCAGGGTGGCTGCGCAGATAGGCCAAAGCAAGGTTGTCATAGTGTTCAGTGACGGTAAAAATGGCTTGACCCATTTGTAACGCTCTAGCCGGATCGCCTACGCCAACGAAGTTGATGATCGCATCGAACTGGTCGCTATCATCAAAGCTGTCGTAGGTGACGACGGCAAATCCCTTGCGCGCCGCGGTCTCTTGAAGCTCAGCATCCAACGTGCTGGTCGCACGGACGAACAGGGTGCACTGATAAGTCGTCGACGGGATGCTGGCTATCAGGTCCTTGGCGATATGGCTGCTCGCTCCTAGGATGGCGAGTCTCATTGACCCAGTTCCAGTAGCGGCGACTGTTCGTTGATAGGGCGGCCGAACTCCAGACGTGGTCGGCACTCCCGTGCATCTGGCATCAACACCTCAATCAGCATCGGCTTCCCATTCGCTAGGAACTCAGACACCGCCGCCTTGAAGGTTTCCAGGTCGCTCAAGCTCCGCGAATCGATGCCATAGGCAGCACCCAGTGCTTGGAATTGCGATGTGTAGCCATCCCAGTAAGTTGAGGAGTTACGACCCTCGAAATACATTTCCTGAAAGCCTCGTACCATGCCTAGGGAATGGTTGTTCAATACCACCGTGAGGATGGGGAGGCGCTCACGGGCGATGATATCTAGCTCCTGGATATTCAGTTGGGCGCCGCCATCACCAGTAATCACCACAACTGGCTTGTCACCAGCGATACAGGCACCCACCGCAGCGGGAATGGCAAAGCCCATCGTACCTAGGCCGCCGGAATGGTGCATAGCCTGACGAGAGTCTAGGCGCAAGGTGTGCGCGGCCCACATCTGGTTATTACCCACATCGACGACGTAATCTAGCGCTTGACCTTCAGCCAGTTCGTTGAGGGTACTGAACAATTTGAAAGGGCTGATACTCCAGTCCGTATACTCATCTTTGAACGACTGCTCGAACACCTGCGCTAGGTGCGTTTGCCAAGCCGTGGGGACGGATTGAAGTTTTGGTGCATGGGTGACGAAAGAGGCAAATACCGCCTCAAGGTTGGCATTGATCGACTGTTGCGCTTTTACCCTGTTATCCAACTGGGCAGCGTCCAGATCGAACTGCACGATATGTGCATTGTGCGCGAAGGTTTCCGTCTTTGCGCCGGTTTGGCGCACATCCATGCGGCTGCCGAACACGATCAGCAGGTCGCAGTTCTGCACGGCATAATTAGCTGCTCGGGTGCCATAGGCCCCCAGCATTCCAAGGTAATGCTCGCTGGCAGGTAGTTTCTCGGCACCCTTAAGGCTTGCGACGTGAGGGATGCCCAGTTTACTGACCTCGCTCAACCATTGGCTGAACCCTGGCACATTGACTGCGCCGCCACCAATAAGGAACACGGGTTTCTGCGCTTTTTCCAACAACGCCCATACATCGTCGTACGGGGCGCTTTGCTCCGGTGCCAACGAAGACTCGTAGGCCCAGACGCTTAATAATTCATCCAATACCGCCTCGTCCACCTCGGCTCGCTGGATGTCCATGGGGATGTCCAGCAATACAGGGCCTGGGCGACCTGATCGAGCGATGGTAATCGCTTTGAGCAAGCAGGGAATCAGTTCATCAATGTGCCCGACTTGGTGAGCATACTTGGTGATACTCCTCACCAACGCGACGCTATCGAGCTCTTGAAAACCCTGTTGACGGATGGCCCGTTCCCCTTTGAGCTCATGCGTATTGACCTGGCCGGTCAGGAACAGACACGGGTGGCTATCCAGCCAGCAATCGGCAATTCCTGTGATCAAGTTCGTGGCACCTGGGCCACTCGTGCCCAATGCCACGCCCATCACCTTGTGATTCGTCGCGCGTGCGACAGCAGATGCAGCGAAGGCGGCGCCTTGCTCATGGTGCATTGATACCAATTTGGTTTTGCCAAGCAAGTTAATGCTGTCCACCAAATGGGTGATCATTCCACCGATAAGCTCAAAACCATAAATGACTTGGGTGTCCGCTAGGACTTTTGCTACTGCATCTGATGCTTTCATAAGTTAGAAACCGATCCCGAAGAACTCTTCCAGTTTTTCACCAACGTAGTCGAAATGTTCCTGACCCAACGACGGTTGCACACCCAGCCAGAAGGTCTGGTTCATGGTGCGATCGGTGTTGGTCAGCTCACCCACCACGCGGAATTCCACATCATGGAAGTACGGTTGGCGAGTCAGGTTGCCTGCGAAAAGAAGCCGAGTGCCGATCTTGTGTTGATCAAGAAACTTCAGCAAATCTACACGCTTAACGCCAGCAGTCTCTTTCAAGGTCACTGGGAAACCGAACCAGGATGGATCACTGTTAGGCGTAGGCTCGGCGATTTCCAAGAAGGCGCTAAGGCTGGACAAACGCTCTTTCAGCAGTTTGAAGTTGCGCTTGCGGGTCTCGATGAACTTCGGTGCGCTCTCCAACTGGGCCAAGCCGCAGGCGGCTTGCATGTCAGTGATTTTCAGGTTATAGCCCAAGTGTGCGTACACATACTTGTGATCGTAACCTTGTGGCAGGCTACCGAATTTCTGTCCGAAACGATTGCCGCAGGTGTCGTCGCAACCTGGCGCGCAGTAGCAGTCACGGCCCCAATCACGGAACGATTCGGCGATCAGCCTCAGTTGAGCGTTGTTCGTAAACACAGCGCCGCCTTCACCCATGGTGATGTGGTGGGCAGGGTAGAAGCTGAGCGTGGCGATATCGCCAAAGGTGCCGACCATTTTGCCGTCGTATGTCGCGCCCAGCGCGTCACAGCAATCTTCCACCAGCCACAAGTTGTACTTTTCACACAGTGCTTTCACCTTGTTCAGATTGAATGGGTTGCCCAAGGTGTGAGCGAGCATGATGGCCTTGGTCTTCGGCGTGATGGCCGCTTCGATCAAGTCTGCATTGATGTTGTGGGTGTTCATTTCAACATCGACGAATACAGGGATCGCGCCGAACTGAACGATCGGGTTAACGGTCGTCGGGAAACCTGCTGCGACGCCAATGACTTCGTCGCCTTTTTTGATTGCACGATCACCCAGTTTCGGTGAAGTGAGGGTGCTGAACGCAACCAAGTTGGCCGAAGAACCTGAGTTCACGGTCAGCAGGTAGTTCACGCCCAAAAACGCAGCCAGTTTCTTCTCGAATTCAGCGTTGAAACGACCAGTGGTCAGCCAGCCGTCCAGCGAGGCCTCAACCATCAGTTGCAGTTCACGTGCGCCGATTACTTTACCCGATGGAGGGATGACAGTTTCGCCCCCGACAAAAGGTTTAGCCGCCAAGGCAGTTTGGGCGTAGCGCTCAACGAGTTGGCTGATTTCCTGACGGAGCATATCGGGAGTCATAGTATTTCCTGTTCAATCTAATTATCGGTTAAGTGCCAGTGGCATAGCTGCCATGTAGCTATTGATTTCGTCGATGCAACGGGCATGCATGTCATCGCTCTGCAACCAGGCGCGATGCCAGTTGACGATGCGAGTGAGTGTCGTCTCCAAGCCCCATGTTGGTTCCCACTTCAGGTGAGTGCGGGCCTTGGATATATCCAGTTTTAAATAGCGTGCTTCGTGCGGTTGTGGGTCGCTGTCAAGTTGCCAGCTAGCGCCATCCCCCCAGGCTTGCACCATGTGATCAAGTATCCACTCGACAGGTTGAGCGTCTTCGTCGCGAGGACCGAAGTTCCAGCCCTGGGCAAATGGCTGGCCATGCTCCCATAGGTGCTGGGCCAGAACAAGGTAACCGCTTAGCGGCTCAAGTACGTGCTGCCAAGGGCGAGTGGCCTTCGGGTTACGTACGACAACGGGCTTGCTCTGTTCCACAGCACGCAGGATGTCCGGAATCAACCGGTCGTCGGCCCAATCGCCTCCCCCGATGACATTGCCGGCGCGTGCCGAGGCCAATGCAGCAGAGTGTTCGGTATTAAAGAATGAGTTGCGGTAAGCACTGGTGACCAATTCCACGCAGCCCTTACTGTTGCTGTACGGGTCATGGCCACCCATGGGTTCATTCTCGCGATAGCCCCATTCCCATTCTTGGTTCTCGTAACATTTGTCGGTGGTGACATTTACGATAGCACGTAGGGCGGGGCACTGACGCGCGGCTTCCAACACATGAACGGTGCCCATGACGTTGGTGGAGTAGGTCTCGACAGGCTCGCGGTACGACAGCCTAACCAGCGGTTGGGCCGCCATGTGAATCAGGATGTCTGGATTGAAGGCAACCATGCTCTCAGTAATGGCATGCAGGTCGCGAATGTCGCCTATCTGCGACTCTATACCCCTTTCAACCTGTGCCTGTTCGAACAATGAAGGCGTCGTTGGCGGCGCCAAGGCAAAGCCTTTCACCTGAGCACCCATGTCCTGTAGCCATAAAGCTAGCCAGCTACCCTTGAAGCCAGTATGGCCGGTGAGGAAGACCTTTTTGCCTTTCCAGAAGTCAGCGGAGACAGAAGCTTTCATATCGTTCTCAGTCCCAGGTTTTCCAAGGTGCGTTGCCGCTCTGCCACAATTTCTCAAGCAGATTTTTGTCGTGCAGGGTGTCCATCGGTTGCCAGAAGCCCGGATGCTCGAACGCCATCAGTTGGCCCTGTTCGGCGAGGCTCATCAGCGGGCCTTGTTCCCAGACCGTGCTGTCCCCTTCTAGGTAATCCAGCACCTGAGGAGAAAGCACAAAGAAGCCGCCATTGATCATAGCGCCATCGCCTTTAGGTTTTTCCTTGAAGTTCAGGACATGGCCTTCACTCATGTCCAGCGCGCCAAAGCGGCCTGGTGGAAAAGTCGCGGTGAGCGTGGCAGCTTTGCCGTGGCTCTTGTGGAAGGCGACGGCAGCGCTGATGTCCATGCTACCCACGCCATCACCGTAGGTGAAGCAAAAAGCCTCTTCATCGCGCACATAGTCTGCCACACGGCGCAGGCGGCCACCGGTCATCGACGTTTCGCCCGTGTCGACCAAGGTCACATGCCAGTCTTCAGCACGCTGATCGTGAATCTTCATGGTGTTTTCGCGCATGTTGAACGTGATGTCCGACGTATGCAGGAAGTAGTTGGCGAAGTATTCCTTGATCATGTAACCCTTGTAACCACAGCAAATGATGAAATCATTGATGCCATGGGAAGAGTACATTTTCATGATGTGCCACAGAATCGGCTTGCCGCCGATTTTAACCATAGGCTTCGGCCGCGTACCGGTTTCTTCGCTTAAACGCGTGCCGAGCCCACCAGCCAGAATGACCGCTTTCATAACCGTTCCTTATAAGTATTAGTTCGAACTCACGAATGCATCGGAGTAAAAGTGTTTCACAGGTAACCCAGCAATAGTCAGTGCTTCGCGGGCGGAATGAATCATGCTTTCCGAGCCACAGGCGTAAACCACCGCCTTAGTGAGGTCGATTCCATCATCCAGCAGGACGTTCTGTACGTAGCCTGTACGCCCCTGCCAGTCCGAGCTGGCTCGCGACAATACCGGAATAAACACCGCGTTCAGACTCTCGAAATGAGGAGCCCAATAAATATCGTCTACTGTACGCCCGCCCCAGTATATGAGAATTTTCTTACCTTCTGCCAGAACCGGGTTGCTTAGCAGTTGCTCAAGCATTGCCTTCACTGGCGCAATACCGGTGCCGGTAGCGAGAAACACGATTGTACTGGCGTCTTTGTCTCGCAAGCAGAAGGTGCCGAGTGGGCCTTCTAGGCGAAGCAGATCATTCGGTTTGGCGTTGCCGAACCAGTATCTTGACATCGCGCCTTGCTCGACTTCGCGGATCTGCAGTTCCAGTTTGCCGTCGGTGCGTGGGGCATTGGCAATAGAGTAACTGCGACGCAGGCCGCCATCACCGATCACGTCCAGATATTGACCCGGAAGGTAATGCAGCTTACTGGCGGGAGGCACTCGCAAGAGTACTTCCACAACGTTATCAGCCAAACGGGTGATCGTATCAATGCGGCAAGGGAGAGTTTTGACTTCGATGTCGCCCAAAGCGCCAATGTCTTCGGCATCAATCTCGACATCGCTTATGGCATGGCGGCAGCAAGTAAGAATCACTCCTGCTGCAATTTCCTCGGTAGTCAGTGACGTTTCTTCCCTGTGAGCTTCAGTATCTCCGCTGAGTACGGTGGCTTTGCACACGCCGCAACGACCCGTGCGACAGCTGTATTCCAATGTGATGCCCGCTGCTTTGGCGCTGTCCAGCAGCGAAGTGCCAATGTCGGAACTGAATGTCTGTCCATTGTTAAGTTTTACTGAAACCATGGATTACCGGATTCGAATTTTGAAAGTCTATTAGAATATACTATCTATTTAGGGGTTGCCATTATTATGAGCTCAAGCAGGAATGCGTCAATCTCGGACAACCCGCGCAGCGGTGTTGAACGTCGCTTGCGACGGCCCCGAAGGGGTGAGACCTGCTTGCAGGGCGAATAATCGAACCCTGTTTGATGAAGAGTCCAAACGTCAGAAAGCAAAAAACCAGCTATTAAGCTGGTTTCTTTAAAAGTGGTGCCCGGACTCGGACAACCCGCGCAGCGGTGTTGAACGTCGCTTGCGACGGCCCCGAAGGGGTGAGTCCTGCTTGCAGGGCGAATAATCGAACCCTGTTTGATGAAGAGTCCAAACGCCAGAAAGCAAAAAACCAGCTATTAAGCTGGTTTCTTTAAAAGTGGTGCCCGGACTCGGACAACCCGCGCAGCGGTGTTGAACGTCGCTTGCGACGGCCCCGAAGGGGTGAGTCCTGCTTGCAGGGCGAATAATCGAACCCTGTTTGATGAAGAGTCCAAACGCCAGAAAGCAAAAAACCAGCTATTAAGCTGGTTTCTTTAAAAGTGGTGCCCGGACTCGGACAACCCGCGCAGCGGTGTTGAACGTCGCTTGCGACGGCCCCGAAGGGGTGAGACCTGCTTGCAGGGCGAATAATCGAACCCTGTTTGATGAAGAGTCCAAACGTCAGAAAGCAAAAAACCAGCTATTAAGCTGGTTTCTTTAAAAGTGGTGCCCGGACTCGGAATCGAACCAAGGACACGGGGATTTTCAATCCCCTGCTCTACCGACTGAGCTATCCGGGCAACGGGGCGCATTAAACCGTATTGGCTGCTGATCGTCAACGAATTTATCGCCTAAAACCACTAAAACTGTGCTGATCGCTCTCTTTTCAGACAAGATAGGGCGCAATTTACCGACTTCACTCTCGAAATCAGCTTATCAGGACTAACTGAGTGCACCATTTTTCCGGCACTGCGCAACATCCAAAACATCTTCTGCTAGCCGTTTAGCCACTTCAACATCCTGCAATTGGCGCTTTACCAGCAGCTTACTCAAGCAACCTTCCAGAATCAGCTCCATCTGCTGTGCCACCATACTCGCATCATCCGCGTCCATCTCGCGCAACAGTGCTTGCGTATAGTGCAGTGACGCTTGCTTTTGTTGTTCGGCTAATTGATGAATGGGGTGCTCATCATCAGGGTAAAAACTGCACGCGGCGATAAACAAACAACCGGGGAAACGCTGATTTTGGACTTGCTCACTGAGCGTTTGGTAACGAGCCAAGAGCTTTTGCTTGGGTGATAACGTCTCATCTAACTGTAATTGCCGCCGCCAAGTATCAATCTGCTGACCATGATAGCGCAGGCAGTCATACAATAAGGCCTCGCGATCTGGCCAAAAACGGGTCAGGTCACTGACGGTGACTGAAACTTCTTTTGCTAGCATCTCTAGCGTAGTATTTGCCAGCCCTTGTTGCTCTAACAGATTGAGTGCACTGCCTAATACTTGTTCACGTTGCACGTTGCTCTCCTCCAGCTTCATCTCTGGCAAGTGTGGTTGACCGCCACTGATAATACAAACCGCCCAACAAGGTAGAGCGTTCAACACAGATTAGCCTATCTATCCGGTGGCGTACTTCTCCAGTCGATGCTTTACCTTATCACTACTGTGGTGTGATTGGGCGAACTCTTTAGCTTGCTTATCGTGAGTCTCCATATTTATACCTCACCCTAGTCTGTGAAGCAGTACGCATTATCTTGTGCATCTGCCTATAACCATTCGTTAATAAATCATTATTCCTGTTCTTTTGCCTGATGGCTTATTGGAACGCGGTTTCTATAATGGCTATCGTGAAGTGAAGCGATACCCAATCGTACAGAAACAGGCGCAAGATTAAGCGACAGAATGCTTGCCGTATGCGCTGGCAACCTGAATTGCATAACGTCCTGCATCGAGCCTTCGTTCAGACCGGGCGTTCTATCATAAGGATCGAAAATGAGTCTCCAAAATTATCCAAATCAGTTCCGCCGCAACCTACTACAAGGGCAAATCCTGATCGGCTGCTGGAGCGCACTGGCAAATCATATTTCAGCTGAAGTCTTGGGTCTGGCGGGTTTTGATTGGTTGGTATTGGACGGTGAACATGCCCCGAACGATGTCACGACATTCATTCCACAGTTAATGGCGCTGAAAGGCAGTAACAGCGCGCCAGTGGTGCGAGCACCATGTAATGAACCCATTATTATCAAACGTTTATTGGATATCGGCTTCTACAACTTCCTGATTCCTTTTGTTGAAAGCGAAGAAGAAGCGATCCGTGCCGTTGCCTCAACCCGCTATCCGCCAGCCGGTATACGTGGCGTCTCGGTCTCTCATCGTGGCAACAACTACGGCACCGTGCCGGATTACTTCGCCACCATTAACGACAACATTACCGTATTAGTCCAAATCGAAAGCCAGCAAGGGGTCGATAACATTGATGCGATAGCGGCGGTGGATGGCGTGGATGGCATTTTCGTCGGGCCAGGAGATCTCTCGGCAGCGCTGGGGTATTTGGGGCAGCCGAATCACCCAGAAGTACAAAAAGTCATTCGTCATATTTTTGAGCGTGCGAAAGCCCATGGTAAGCCAAGCGGCATTCTGGCACCGGTTGACGCTGATGCCCGCCGCTATCTGGAATGGGGAGCCACCTTCGTTGCCGTCGGCAGTGATTTGGGTGTGTTTCGAAGTGCAACGCAGGCGTTGTGCGACAAATTCAAGAAATAATCATCATTCTATTTCAAACATTTAGCGCTACCGTGCTGACGGTTGGGCGAGTTAATTGAGGAGTCACAAATGAAAATCGGCTTTATTGGTTTAGGGATAATGGGAAAGCCAATGAGTAAAAATCTGCTGAAAGCAGGCTACTCATTAATCGTCCTTGATCGCAATGCAGCGGCACTGGATGAATTGCTCAGTGCAGGTGCTACTGCGGCGGCAACGCCCAAAGCGCTGGCCGCAGAATGCGATATTATTATCACCATGCTCCCGAATTCCCCTCACGTCAAAGAGGTGGTATTGGGTGAGAATGGCGTGATTGAGGGCGCTAAAGCGGGCGCGGTTGTGATTGATATGAGTTCGATTGCCCCGTTGGTCAGCCGTGAAATCAGCGAAGCGCTGGCATTAAAACAGATCGACATGCTAGATGCGCCCGTCAGTGGTGGCGAACCGAAAGCCATTGATGGCACGTTATCGGTGATGGTAGGCGGGGATAAAGCCGTATTCGACAAGTGCTACGACATCATGAAAGCGATGGGCGGCTCGGTTGTCCACACGGGTGATATCGGTGCAGGTAATGTGACCAAACTGGCTAATCAGGTCGTTGTTGCACTGAATATTGCCGCGATGTCTGAAGCGCTGGTGCTGGCGACCAAAGCGGGCGTCAATCCTGATCTGGTCTTCCAAGCCATTCGCGGCGGATTGGCGGGCAGTACCGTATTAGAAGCGAAAGCGCCGATGGTGATGGATCGCAACTTCAAACCGGGCTTCCGCATTGATTTGCACATCAAAGATTTGGCTAACGCTTTGGACACCTCCCACGGTGTCGGCGCACAATTACCGTTGACGGCTGCCGTCATGGAAATGATGCAAGCATTGAAAGCCGATGGATTGGGCACTGCCGACCACAGCGCATTGGCCTGTTATTACGAGAAACTAGCCAAAGTTGAAGTGACACGTTAATCCGTGGTGCCGGCACTTGCGAGTGCCGGTCATTGGGTCGCATAGCGATACGGATAAGTATTCCGAGCGGCGGTGGATCAAGTCGGCGCTTGCGTGACGTCGGATAGCTCATGAGATTGAATCATTTATGAAAATTGTCATCGCCCCGGATTCTTATAAAGAAAGTTTATCCGCGCTAGACGTTGCGGTGCAGATTGAAGCGGGTTTCCGTACTCAGTTTCCTGATGCGCAATATATCAAGTTGCCCGTTGCTGATGGTGGCGAAGGTACGGTAGAAGCCATGGTTGCCGCGACTGCCGGTAAAATTATCAAGGTGGATGTGACCGGCCCGTTAGGTGATAACGTGGATGCCTTTTATGGGATATCCGGTGATGAGAAGTGCGCCTTTATTGAGATGGCCGCCGCCAGTGGGCTAGAACTGGTGCCATTGGCGCAGCGCAATCCATTGAAAACCACCTCCTACGGCACCGGCGAACTGATTTTACATGCGCTAAATAAAGGCGTGAAACATATCATCATTGGGATCGGTGGCAGTGCCACCAATGATGGTGGGGCCGGTATGGTACAGGCGCTGGGGGTCAAACTGCTGGATAAGCAAGGCCAACAGATTGGGTTTGGTGGCGCTAAACTGACTGAACTGGCGACCATTGATATCAGCGCGCTCGACCCACGGATTGAGCAGTGCCAAATTGATGTGGCCTGTGATGTCACAAATCCGCTGACAGGCAGTGAAGGAGCCTCGGCTATTTTCGGCCCGCAAAAAGGCGCGACGCCTGACATGATCACACAACTGGATGAAGGGCTGTTGCACTACGCCAGTGTCATCAACCGTTATCTAGATATTGACGTTGATCAGGTCGAAGGCGCAGGGGCTGCTGGTGGATTGGGCGCGGCGCTACTGGCGTTTTGCGGAGCAACGCTGAGCCCTGGCATCGACATTGTGACGGATGCGCTCGGTCTAGACGCCTTGGTTCGTGATGCCACTTTTGTGATTACCGGCGAAGGGCGTATCGACAGCCAAACCATTCATGGCAAAGTGCCGATTGGTGTCGCGAGAGTCGCCAAACGTTATAACAAACCGGTGATTGGCATTGCGGGTAGCCTGACAGATGATGTCGATGTGGTTTATGAACATGGTTTGGATGCCGTATTTAGCGTGATTTACACCATTTGCACTTTAGAGCAGGCCTTAGATAACGCCGCGGATAACGTGTTTAAAACGGCGCGTAACATCGCTGCCACGCTAGCGATTGGTATGGCGGCAGGCAAAGCATAACGGTTTCTCAATCAGGGCTAACGTGGATTGGCCCTGACTGACTCCCAACATTTTCCCGCAACACGTCCCCGTATTCGTCATTTTTGTGACTCTCACCGCAACTCTCTCTTTTTGTGATGTAAGTTGGGCATTTGTCCAATGTAATCCCCTGTACGACCACCTATGCTGGTGCATCAGCCCAGATTGAGGCCCGCTCATGAGTGTATATAACCTTGACCCACGCTTAGCCCAAGATATCGTCACCCGTACCATGAAAATCATTGATACCAATATCAATGTGATGGATGGAAAAGGGCGGATCATTGGCAGTGGCGATGAAGAACGCCTCGGCGAATTGCATGAGGGGGCGCTATTGTCGCTCTCTCATGGCCGGATCGTTGATATAGACGAAGCTGTCGCTCGCCAACTACACGGTGTGCGGCCGGGGATCAACTTACCTTTGCGCCTTGAGGGGGAGATCGTCGGGGTGATTGGCTTAACCGGTAATCCGGGCCAATTGCGCCAATACGGCGAGCTGGTGTGTATGGCCGCTGAAATGATGATGGAGCAGGCGCGGTTAGTGCATTTGCTGGCGCAAGATAGTCGCTTGCGTGAAGAGCTAGTGCTGAACTTAATCCGTACGGAAGAGATCTCTCCTGCGCTCATTGAATGGGCGCAACGCCTTGGGGTCGATATCAACGAGCCGCGTGTCGTTGCGGTCGTGGATGTCGACAGCGGCCAACTGAGTGTTGATAGTGCGATGTCTGAATTACAGGAACTCCAAACCCTGCTGACGACACCGGAACGCAACAACCTGATTGCGATTGTTTCTCTGACAGAAATGGTGGTGCTCAAACCAGCACTAAACAGCCATGGCCGTTGGGATGCTATCGACCATCGGCGGCGAATGGAATCTCTGCTTTCCCGTATGACGGAGCGGGGCCGCCTTCGGGTACGGCTCTCATTGGGGAATTTCTTCACCGGCCCCGGCAGCATTGCTCGTTCCTATCGTACTGCTCGCACCACGATGGCGGTGGGCAAGCAGCGGATGCCAGAGCAACGCAGCTACTATTATCAGGATTTGGTGCTGCCCGTGTTGCTGGACAGCTTGCGTGGTGGCTGGCAAGCCAATGAGTTAGCGCTGCCATTAGCCAAGTTACGGGCGATGGACAGCAATGGCCTGCTACGCAGGACGCTGGCTTGTTGGTTCCGCAATAACGTGCAACCGACGGCCACCGCCAAAGCACTGTTTATTCACCGTAACACCTTGGAATATCGTCTAAATCGAATCTCCGAACTGACGGGGCTGGATTTGGCGAACTTTGACGATCGTCTCTTGCTGTACGTAGCCTTGCAATTGGGTGAGCAGGAATAACCTGTAAAGCGAGAAAGGTGGGCCGAAAAGGCGAACGCGTGGGGGGATAAAAAAATGGCCGGGTGAATGACCCGGCCTGAGTACTCGAGTGGCGCTTTTAGGTCACTGGCGCCGGGTTAAATACTGCCAAGGCGTTACGTAGCCCCCATTGATCTGACCAAGTGCGTTTACGGTCACTGGCAATATCCAGAATGAATTCAAATAATTGCTGGCCGACTTCTTCGATTGTCGCATCACCGGTCGCAATGGTGCCGGCATCAATATCCATCAAATCATGCCAACGGTTCGCCAAATCAGTGCGAGTGGCCATTTTGATCACTGGAACAGCGGCTAGCCCATAGGGGGTACCACGGCCAGTGGTGAATACCTGCACGGTAATACCTGAAGCCAGTTGTTGCGTGCCGCAGACGAAATCACTTGCAGGCGTGGCGGCAAAAATCAGGCCGCGTTTCGTCGGGCGTTGGCCCGGCGAGAGCACTTCAGAAATGGCGCTACGACCCGATTTCGCAATCGATCCCAGCGCTTTTTCAACCACGTTAGCCAGTCCACCTTTCTTGTTACCGGGGGAAGGGTTAGCACTACGGTCAGTTTTGCCGGTTTCGAGGTAATCGTCGTACCATTTCATCTCTTCAAGCAATCTTCTGCCGACATCTTCGTTAATGGCCCGTGGTGTTAACAAATGAATGGCATCACGGACTTCGGTCACTTCTGAGAACATGACGGTCGCACCGCAACGTACCAGTAAGTCAGAGGCATAGCCGACCGCAGGGTTCGCTGTCACGCCAGAGAAAGCATCGCTGCCGCCACACTGCATACCCACCACTAACTCAGAGGCAGGACAGGTTTCCCGTTGGCGCATATTCAGGCGTTGCAGGTGTTTTTCAGCCACTTGCAGAATATCTTCAACCATGGAACGGAAACCAACGTGTTTTTCATCCTGTAGACGCACAATGTTGCTTTCATCCAGTGAGATGACCTGCACATCAGGTGTCCCTTCCAGTAGGCGCTCGGGTTGCAGTTTTTCACATCCCAAACCGACCACCATCACTTCGCCACCAAAATTCGGATTCAGCGCTAGATTGTGAATGGTGCGGATGGGCACCACTGCTGCCGGAGCATTGATGGCGACACCACAACCGTAGAGGTGATTTAGCGCGACCACGCCATCGACATTGGGGTATTTCGGCAATAGCGTGCGTTCAATGATATTGACCACATAATCCACCACGCCCGCTACACAATGGACGCTGGTGGTGATGGCGAGCAGATTCTTGGTGCCGACACTGCCGTCCGCATTGCGATAGCCCTCAAAGGTGTAACCCTCCAGTGGCGGCAATGGCGCGGGCACGGCGGTTGCCAGAGGTAGGGTGTCCAGTGCTGGCGCAGCAGGTAACTCGACCAGTGATTCGTCTATCCAGCCGCCGCGAGCAATATCGCGCACCGCTAAACCGATGACTTCGGCATAGCGAATAATTTCTCCGCCTTTAGGGATATCCACCAAGGCGACTTTATGGCCCTGTGGGACATGCTCAATCAGTTCAAGACCACATTTAAACCGGGTGCCAGCACAAAGCCCATTGTTATTAACGACAATGGCAACATTATCCGCGTCCTGTACTTTAATATAAAGCGGGTTGCTTACAGGACTATTACAAATGCTCATAATATTATCCTTATAATATTTATATCGATAACATAACTGTTATTTTTTTAATTGCAGTCGTTATTTATCTAAAACATAACGGTCATCAACTTGTAAATCAGTATACGCCGGTATATTGCCTAAGGCATTGTGCGGATGACCGAGATACTTACGGCTTTAGTCCCTATTTTTGTTCGCCAGCCCAAAAGTAGGTGAGCATTATCACGAAAAGAGTATTTATCCTTAACCGTGTTTAATCGCCATAAATCGTCATAAAAAAAGCCCTTCGACAAAGGGCTATGTTAAAAGTAAAACACTGCTTTTTTTATTATGTTGAGGCGTTAATCTCTAATGAACAAATGCCCATATTAATCACAGAAGCAATATTCCGAGAGGCAGACCTAATATTATCAGCGGCTTGTGTCAGCGCATCTTCAAGGGTACAAATGCGGTCAATAATACTGAAAATAGCATCTACCCCGTGCTGATGAACAAGATTGGCATCGGGGGTCAGGCTGCCCGCAATACCGATCACCGGCTTATTATACTTTTTAGCCAGTCGCGCAACGCCCACTGGCACTTTGCCATGAATACTTTGGCTATCTATTCGGCCCTCGCCCGTTAGGACGAAATGGCAGTCTTTGATATAGGTTTCAAGGCCGAGTGCCTCGGTGACAATTTCTATCCCTTTACCCAGCTCGGCACCACAAAAAGCCAGTAATGCTGCCCCCATTCCCCCTGCGGCACCCGCACCGGGTATGTTATCGACCTCAATCCCCAACTGCTGTTTAATCACCTGTGCGTAATGGGCCAAGTTGTTATCCAAGGTGGTTACCATCGACGCCGTTGCCCCTTTTTGCGGTCCAAAAATGGCTGAAGCACCTTGTGGACCGGTTAAGGGATTGGTGACATCGCATGCCACTTCAATGCGGCACTCTTTCAGGCGCGGGTCCAGATGATGAATATCAATGGTGGCTATCTCATGTAAACAACCGCCGCCAAAACCAATTTCCTCGCCAGATGACTGACGTAATTTTGCCCCCAACGCCTGCATCATGCCTGCACCGCCATCATTGGTGGCACTGCCACCGATGCCGATAATCATATGGCGAACGCCTTTTTCCAGCGCTGAACGGATTAACTCGCCGGTGCCATAGGAGGTGGTTTTTAGTGGGTTGCGTTGCGCCAATGGCACCAGCTCTAATCCACTGGCGGCGGCCATTTCGATGAACGCAGATTTTCCATCGCCCGATAATCCCCAGAATGCCTGAACACTCTCTCCCAATGGGCCTGTGACTTCCGTCATGACTCTTTGACCGCCAGTGGCACTGATCATCGCTTCTACAGTGCCTTCGCCGCCATCGGCAACAGGGATTTTGATATATTCAGCATAGGGGAAGACTTCGCGGAAACCCTGTTCAATTGCCTGGGCCACTTCTATCGCAGATAAACTTTCTTTATAGGAGTCCGGTGCGATGACTATTTTCATGAGATATCCTGTCGCTGAATGCTCAATAACAAGTGCCTCCGAAGAGGCACCTGATTTTTATTCCATTAAGATGTTTTCAATTCCAGTCGTTTGATATCACCGACAACAAATAAGTAGCAGAACATCGCCATAATGGCAGAGCAACCCACAAAGATTAATGCGGCATTAAAGGAATGTAATTCTTTCACCAAATAACCGATAACCAACGGGGTGACGATAGAGGCGACGTTACCAAATACGTTAAACAAGCCACCACACAGACCGACAATTTCTTTTGGTGCTGTGTCGGCAATCACTGGCCAACCCAGCGCACCGAAGCCTTTACCGAAGAAGGCTAATGCCATCAGTGCAACAACCACGAAATCACTATCAACGTAGTTACACATAATAATGCTTGATGCCAATAACATCCCGACGACGATGGGGAGTTTACGGGCAAAGGTCAGCGAATGGCCGCGCTTAATTAATGAATCTGAGAATACGCCGCCTAATACCCCACCAGCAAAACCACATAATGCTGGAATTGAGGCCACCATCCCGACTTTTAGAATAGACATCCCTTTATCTTGGACCAGATAAATAGGGAACCACGTTAAGAAGAACCAAGTGATGGTATTAATAAAATATTGCCCGAAAAATACGCCCAGCATCATTCGACTGGATAACAATTGCTTCATGTAATGTAATTTAGGACCGCTCTTATGACCATCTGGTTTCTTGTGATCCATATCAACAACGGCACCGCCTTGTTTTATGTATTCAAGCTCAGACGCCGACATATCAGGATGATCCGTTGGGTTATGAATAAATTTAACCCAGACGATAGTTAATACAAATCCTAACCCACCCATGACGGTAAATACGTGCTGCCAGCCCCAAGCAAAGGTTAAATAACCTAACAGTGGGGAGAAGATAGCCAGTGAGAAATATTGTGCCGAGTTAAAGATGGCTGATGCGGTCCCCCTTTCTTTGGTGGGGAACCAAGCGGCGACAATTCTGGCGTTAGCAGGGAAGGACGGCGCTTCAGAGAAACCTAACATAAAGCGCATGATAAACATGGAGATAGCGGCATAGGCTATCGGGAACATGTCGACAAAACCTTGCGTAAAGGTAAAGAGCGACCAGAAGAACAAACTGTAGGTGTAGACACGTTTGGAGCCGTAGCGGTCAAGCAGCCAGCCGCCCGGTATTTGCATCAGCAGGTAAGCCCAGCCAAAAGCCGAGAAAATATATCCCATGGCGACCGCATCTAATTGCAGCTCTTTTGCAACTTCGGTGCCTGCTATAGATAATGTGGCCCGGTCAGCATAGTTAATTGCTGTCACAATAAAGATAATGAATAATATTATATATCGGACGTGGGTCCGTTTTTCAGGTACAGCGGCTTCCAGACTCATTTTTATACCCTCTATCAATCATTTTTCAGGTTGCCGCATTTAAATTCACGATGAACAAGATGCAATAACCTATTTTTTATTTGGTGTCATATAAATACAGAATTTAATTATCAAAGTGTCTTTGTTAGCGCTGTCAACATTATAAGGAGGCCGATATTAAATCGCATTGTGCATCGGCCCAAAGATATGTGGGTAAATGATTTAATTGTTGTGTGGCTGTACAGCTCAATGGGGCTAACATCACAATTCATCAGGGTTTCTATGGGCTGAGTTCACTATCTGGTATTAGAGTGATCTAGATCACTATTTATCCGAATAAATATTGAGATTAATTAAGTCATCAATCTGTGCCTAGCAAATGAATACGCTCAATAAAAATGATTATTCGACCTAATACCCTATTTTGACACTTATTTACCCGATTTTAATACTTTTTATCTTTGTGCATCCGCCAATTTAATACGTCAAAAATAGCGGCAAGAGCACGATTCTTTTGCATCAAAAATTAATTGTAATAATACAAAATCATAGCCACTATGTTTGTAAGGTTAATGAATTGATAGAGTTGTAACGAGTTGTTGAAAATAATAATTATTTATCCGGCAATGGCATGACTTCTGGGAAGAAATAAGATGAATCCATTTATTGTTGCTGACGCCGAAAGTTGTATTGGTTGTCGGAGCTGTGAAGTTGCTTGTGTCGTGGCGCATCATGAGGGCAAATTCCCTGATAAGCCTGAATATTTCACGCCGCGAGTTAAAGTCTTTAAAGGTTTCCAAGACGCAACTGATCGCCAAGGTGCGACGGCGGTTTTTTGCCATCATTGTGAAGATGCTCCTTGCGCCAGCACTTGCCCTAATGGGGCTATTGTTGAAATGAATAACAGTGTTCAAGTGATTCAGGAAAAATGCATTGGCTGTAAAACCTGCATGATTGCTTGCCCGTTTGGCATGATGACGGTGGTGACGGAGACGGTTCAACCTGCGAGTCATCGCCTTGCCGATGCTTATCAACGTACTGAAGCACAAAAATGCGACCTTTGTATCGACCAGCCCGATGGCCCTGCTTGCATCAAAACTTGCCCTACTCAGGCACTGACCTTAGTCGACCAACATTATTTGCTGAATCAACAACGGCTCAAACGCCAACGCACAGCACTGAATGAGCATAATGGCCGCCTATTTAGCAGTGCCACTTCTGCGGGTGCGACTCACTCTTTCAGCCCATTAAGCAAAAATATCCGTGATGCTGCGCCAGTCAATTTGTTGCAACGCCCACGAACACCACGTTTGGAGCCGAAAAAGATCCCGCTGGCTGAACGTAAGAATAGTTTTGCTGAAATCTATCTGCCGTTTACCGAGGGGCAGATTAATGAACAAGCTGAGCGTTGCCTCAATTGTGGCGATAAAACCATTTGCCAATGGACTTGCCCACTGCATAACGCTATCCCTAAATGGATTGCATTGGCTCATCAGGGCCGCATTCATGAAGCAGCCGAATTATCTCATCAAACCAGTAGCTTGCCGGAAATATGTGGGCGCGTCTGCCCACAAGATCGCCTTTGCGAACAGGCTTGTACGTTAAACGATCATGACGGTGCGGTTACCATCGGTCAAATTGAGCGGCATATCACCGAAACCGCATTGGCAACCGGCTGGCGGCCCGATATGACGCAGGTTAAACCCACCGGCAAACGCGTCGCGATTATCGGTGCAGGGCCAGCAGGCTTAGGTTGCGCCGATATTTTAGTGCGCAATGGCATCACGCCAGTGGTGTTCGATCGTTACCCTGAAATCGGCGGCTTACTGACCTTTGGTATTCCCGCATTTAAATTGGAAAAAGGGGTCATGACGCGCCGGCGCGAGATCTTTAGTGAGATGGGCGTCGAATTCTGCCTGAACACTGAAATTGGTCGCGATATCACCATGGAGAGCTTGCTCACTGATTTTGATGCGCTTTTCCTCGGGGTGGGAACCTACCGTTCCATGCGTTCAGGCTTGGAAAACGAAGATGCCTTAGGGGTCTACGATGCCTTGCCTTTCCTGATTGGTAACACTCAGCATTTGATGGGCTATACCGCTAGCAGTGCTCACCCTTATGTCAGCATGGAAGATCAGCGAGTGGTGGTACTCGGGGGTGGGGATACCGCGATGGACTGCGTGCGTACCTCACTGCGTCATGGTGCGGCTAACGTCATTTGTGCTTATCGTCGTGATGAAAAGAACATGCCTGGCTCCAAACGCGAGGTTAAAAATGCGCGCGAGGAAGGGGCTGAGTTTATGTTCAATCTCCAGCCGCAACGTATTGAAGTGGATGAGCAGGGACAGGTGACGGGCATCAAAATGGTGCGAACCGAAATGGGCCAAGCGGATGCGAAAGGGCGGCGGCAAGCACGGCCTATCGCTGGCTCCGAACATATTATCCCTGCGGATGCGGTCATTATGGCCTTTGGTTTCAGCCCGCACCGGATGTCTTGGTTAGCGGAGCACAATGTGGTGCTGGATAAACAAGGGCGCGTGGTTGCACCGACCATTTCGGGTTATCCGTATCAAACCAGTAATCCCAAAATATTTGCCGGTGGTGACATTGTGCGCGGCGCAGACCTGATTGTGACGGCCATTGCCGAAGGGCGCAAAGCCGCCGAAAGCATTTCTTACTATCTGAATGTGTTGTAGTTGATAGCTGTGTTACGGCGGGCTGGAGAAAAGATGAACCGATTTGTGATTGCTGATATGACCCAATGCATTGGCTGCCGTACTTGTGAAATTGCCTGCGTGGTGGCGCACAGCGCGGAAAATAAGGCCAGTAGTATTACGCCTGAACAGTTCCACCCTCGTTTGAGCGTGATGAAAAGTTTTGCCGTCAGTACGCCCATTCTTTGCCATCAATGTGAAGATGCGCCATGTGAAAACTCTTGTCCGAACGGGGCAATTCTCACCGGTGAGCATGGTGTACAAGTGTTGGCATCACGTTGTATTGGTTGCAAAACCTGCATGTTGGTCTGCCCTTTTGGGGCCATGAATATTATCGAGCAGGCGAGTCAACATGCCGCCGTACGGGCGCAGGCGCACAAATGTGATTTGTGCCATACGCGAGAAAATGGCCCAGCCTGTATTGAGGTTTGCCCCACCAACGCGCTGAAGCTGGTGACGCCGATGGCGCTGGAAACGCTACAGCGGGACCGACAATTGCGGGCCGCGCGTGGCACGGCATCGGGTATCACTCGCTAATCTCTGTGGTCATAAGGATAAGAAAATGGACAAGATCCTCACGGTCTGCCCCTATTGTGGCTCCGGATGTAAATTGAATTTATTGGTTGAAGACGGCGAAATTGTCGGCGCGCAACCGGCTAATGGTGTCACGAATCAGGGTGAATTGTGCTTGAAAGGGTATTACGGTTGGGATTTTCTCAACGATACCCGCTTGTTGACGCCACGGTTAACCGCGCCTTTATTGCGCCGCCAACGGGGTGAGGCATTTCAGCGTGCGAGTTGGCAAGAAGCCATTACTTTCATCAGCAACAAATTCAGCGCCATTAAAAAGGCCCATGGGCCAGATGCCATCATGATGACGGGCTCTTCCCGTGGGCCGGGTAATGAAGCCAATTATGTGATGCAAAAGTTTGCCCGTGCTGTCATTGGCACCAACAATATTGATTGCTGCGCTCGTCTGTGCCACGGCCCTTCTGTGGCGGGGTTGCAGCAAACACTGGGCAATGGCGCGATGAGTAACTCCATCGGTGAAATTGAAAATACCGACTGCATATTGGTCTTTGGTTATAACGCCGCAGACTCTCACCCGATCGTGGCTCGTCGGATCCTAAAAGCCAAAAGCAAGGGTGCGAAGCTGATCGTTTGCGATCCACGGCACATTGAAACCGCGCGCATTGCGGATCAATGGTTACCGCTGAAGAATGGCGCGAATATGGCGTTGGTAAACGCATTCATATACGTGCTGATTGAAGAAAAACTATACGACGAAAATTATGTTCGCGCCCATACCCGAGGTTTTGATGAGCTGAAAGTCGGCGTCGCTGATTATCGCCCCGAGGACGTAGAACAGATCACGGGCTTACCTGCGCAAGCGGTTCGTTTAGCGATGCGCACCTATGCAGCGGCGCCAGCTGCCACCATTTTATGGGGCATGGGCGTGACCCAATGGGGGCAGGCGGTAGATGTGGTGAAAGGGCTGTCCTCGCTAGCATTACTCACCGGCAACCTTGGGCGGCCCAATGTGGGTGTTGGGCCAGTGCGCGGACAGAATAATGTGCAAGGTGCCTGCGACATGGGGGTTTTGCCTAATACCTTCCCCGGCTATGAAAAGGTCACTGACGAAGCCGCTAGAGGCCGTTTTGCTGCGGCTTGGGGGGTGCCAGAACTGCCCGCTCATGTCGGCTATTCCATTACTGACGTCCCCCATAAAGTGGCGGAGGGCAAGCTGAAAGCCTATTACGTTTTTGGCGAAGACCCCATCCAAACAGAGCCGGATTTAGCCGCTATGCGTGCCGCGTTTGCCGCATTGGATCTGGTGGTTGTGCAGGATATTTTCATGACCAAAACCGCTGAACTGGCGGATGTGGTACTGCCTGCCACCTCTTGGGGAGAGCATGAAGGGGTGTATACCAGCGCAGATCGCGGTTTCCAGCACTTCAATAAAGCCATTGAGCCAAAAGGGGATGTGAAACCGGATTGGGAGATCATCAGCCTGATCGCCACGGCCATGGGCTATCCGATGGCGTACCAGAACACCCAGCAAATCTGGGATGAAATGCGCGCGTTATGCCCGCCTTTTTATGGCGCGACCTACGAAAAAATGGCCGGTCTGGGCTATGTACAATGGCCTTGCCCGAGTGAAGACCATGCCGGTACGCCTTATCTCTATACTGATAGCCAGTTCGCTACGGCTGATGGCAAAGGTTTATTGAGCTGCGCACCTTGGCAGCCCCCCCATGAGCAGACGAATAGCGATTATCCACTGGCGTTATGTACCGTGCGTGAAGTGGGGCATTACAGTTGCCGTTCAATGACTGGTAACTGCGCCACGCTGAAAATCTTGGCGGATGAACCCGGTTACATACAGATTCATCCTGATGATGCTAGCGAGCTAGGGGTGGTCGATCAGGCGCTGATGTGGATCGCGTCACGGCGTGGCAAAGTGATTGCGCGTGCCAGTGTGACTGACCGAGCCAATCGCGGTGCGGTGTATATGACTTATCAATGGTGGATTGGTGCTTGTAATGAGCTGACGGTGGATCATGTCGATCCGGTGTCAAAAACACCGGAATTCAAACACTGTGCGGTTAAGGTGGAAGCCATTAGCGATCAGCATGCGGCAGAACAATATGTTGAGCAGCAATACCATCTGCTGAAAAAACGGTTGTTAGAGGCGGCGACAGTACAGTAGTGGCACATGCACTGTCGCGGTTAAACGTATTCCCATCAATATGTTGAACGAGATTACTGCTGCCGGTTTTGTAAATGTTGCAAAAACTCTGTGGCGTTCATAAAACCAGTCACTCTGGCGGCGGTTATCTCGTTTCCTTGAGCATCGAAAAACAAGATTGTCGGTAAGCCCAACACGTTCAGTTTTTTCAACATCGCCGCATGTTCCGCACTGTTGGCCGTCACATCAGCTTGAATGAGCACGGTATCGGCTAATTCACGCTGCACCTGAGCATCGCTAAAGGTGTATTTCTCAAACTCTTTACAAGCGACGCACCAATCGGCGTACAGATCCAGCATCACCGGTTTACCTTGCGCTTGGGCCAATGCCGCTTGTAGCTGAGGTAAATCGTTGACCGGCTTAAACGCCAAATGGTTGATCTGATTTTGCGTGGTATTGCCGTTAAATGCCCAATCTTGCAGCGGGCGGGCGGCGACCAACAAGGCCGCCAGCAGCAATAGCTGGCAAGCACGCGCCCAGCCAGAGTGCGCTTTTAGGCTCAGAACGAAGGCCCAGCCAAAGAAGGCGACAGCCAGTAGGCTCCAGAGGCGCAAGCCCCAAACATCGCCCAGTACCCTTTCTAATAAGAAGACGGGTAGCGCCAAAATCACGAAACCAAACGCCTCTTTGACATACTGCATCCATGGGCCACTGCGCGGGATGAGTTTGTTACCGAACAGCGTCACAATCACCAGCGGAATACCCATCCCTAATGCATACAGATACAGCGTGCCGCCACCGGCCAGCATATTACCGCTTTGCGCGATATACAGCAGGATGGCGCTGAGTGGTGCCGTGGTACAAGGTGAGCAAATTAGGCCCGCTAATGCGCCCATGGCAAATACACCCGCCAGCGAGCCACCGCGCTGGCTGCTGCTCCACTGCACCAGTCGGGTTTGCAGTGAAGAGGGCAGTTGCAGTGAATAGAGGCCAAACATTGATAATGCCAGCAACACAAACAGTGCCGATAATCCAATCAGCACATAGGGGTGTTGCAGGGCGGCTTGGAACTGTAAACCCGCTGCCGCGACAACTAAACCGAGCAAGGTGTAAGTCAATGCCATCCCTTGCACATACACCACCGCCAGTAGCAAGATCCGCCGTTGGCTATGAGGCTTCTCACGGCCCAGAATGATAGCGGAAATCAGCGGGTACATCGGTAATACGCAGGGCGTAAAGGCAATGCCAATACCAATCAGCAGCGCCCACAATGGCGAGAAGGGCAGTTCAGCGGGAGCGGGTGTTGCCTCATTATTGACTGGCGTTGCGGCATCACTGGTTTGCGCCGCAGTGGCATTCTTGATGACGGCTGCGAGGGGCACCACTCGCGTTTCTGGCGGATAGCAGAATCCGGCTTCGGCGCAGCCTTGGTAGGTCACACTGACACTTGCACCATCACCCGCCTGTGTAATGGGGATTTTCAGCGTGAGTTGCTGCTTGAAAATCGCCACTTCACCGTAGAATTCATCATGATGTGCTTTACCTTCCGGCAGCGTAAATGCGCCGAGCGTGGCATTTTGCGGCACAATTTTGATTTGCTCACGATACAAGTAGTAGTCGGGATTAATCTGCCAACTCAGCGTGAGTTGGTCGCCTTGTTGGCGAAAATCAAAGGCAAACGCTTGATCGACCGGTATAAACCGATTCTGGCTGCTTTTTTGGCCAAAAGATCCATTTTCACCAAATAGCGAAGCTTGTGCGCTGTACGGCGTGAGTAAAACGCTGCACAGCAGCAGAATCAGAGTAAGGAAGCGTTGAGCCATGACAGGTAATCTTTATCTCCGTCCCGTACCGGTAACACCAGCAATTCTGGCGTTTCGTAGGGGTGATGCTGTTTGATGTAACTCAGCAGGGCGTGCTGATGGTCAGTATTGCTCTTGAACAAGAGTTGGACTTCATACTCTTGCTGGAGTTTCCCTTCCCAGTAATAAATCGAGGTCGCACCTGGCAATAAGGTGGCGCAGGCGGCCAGTTTTTCACCCAATACCTGCGCGGCTAAATCCTGCGCACTGGCTTCATCAGGGGCGGTGCACAATACCACAATTGCATCACACATTGTCGTATTGCCATTCATCGTTTCACTAGCAGACATGTTTGCCTCGTAAGTTGCACAACGTGCTTGAACTATAACGCGAAGCTATGGAAGGGCAGAAGATGATTTATGTAACAGTGGGATATGAGAGGGAAAGCGGGGCGCGAAATGCGCCCCATCAAGCAGATTACAGGACCAAACCGCCCATCACGAAGCCGAAACAAACGGCCAGTGCCACCCCGATGGTGCCTGGGATGAAGAACGGATGGTTAAACACGAAGCGACCAATACGAGTGGTGCCGGTGTCATCCATTTGTACTGCCGCAACCAGTGTTGGGTAGGTCGGCAGAATGAACAGGCCAGAAACAGCGGCGAAAGAAGCAATGGCCGCCAGTGGAGAAACGTTCAGGGCCATCGCCATTGGCATCAATGCCTTGGCAGTGGCTGCTTGAGAGTAAAGCAGTGCTGAACAGAAGAAGAAGATAACGGCCAGCAACCATGAGTGAGTCTGAATCAGGCTACCTGCCGTTTCTTTAATCCAATCCAAGTTATGCTGTACGAAAGTATCGCCCAACCAAGCTACACCCAGAATACAGATACAAGCACTCATACCGGCTTTGAAGGTACTGGAGTTCAGGATTGAATCCGTATCAACAGAGCACACGATGGTGGTGATAGTCGCCACACTCAGCATGATGATCAGGATAGCATTGGTGGTGTTCATCAGTGGTGTTGCCACCAGACCGACGCTTGGGCTGTTGATAATGGCATAAGCCACAACACACAGTACGCCCGCCAAGAACAGCAACACGGAGGTTTTAGCTCGTGGTTTGATGACTTTAACGGTATCGCCACGCAAGGTGACTAAACCTTCTTCCAAACGCTTCAGATAGATAGGGTCATCTGACAGTTTGGAGTTAAAGCACCAAGAAACGATTAACGACATCACAAACACGGCAAGCAGCGTAGAAGGGATAACGATCATCAGCAGATGTAAGTAGCTGACGCCGTGACCTTCCATGACTGAAGACATGTAGACCACAGCCGCAGAAATAGGGGATGCGGTGATGGCGATTTGCGCAGAAACCACCGCGGTAGAAAGCGGACGGCAAGGTTTGATGCCTTGTTCTTTTGCCACTTCTGCAATGACCGGCAGTGCGGAAAGTGAAATGTTACCTGTCCCAGCAAAAATGGTCAGAAAGTAGGTGACCAGTGGTGCAAGGATAGTGATGTGTTTTGGATTCTTGCGCAGTAACTTTTCAGTTTGTTGCACCAGATAGTCCATACCGCCAGCAACCTGCATCGCAGAGATAGCAGCAATAACGGCCATGATGATTGAAATAACGTCAAAGGGAATGCTGCCAGGTTTGACGCCAATGATCGCCAATACCAAAACACCAATCCCACCCGCAAAGCCGATACCGATACCGCCTAACCTGGCCCCTAAAAAAATGGCCAGCAGAACGATGACTAATTCTACGGCTATCATAGTGTTTACTCCTTGATCCAAATGAAAAATAAAAGTTAAAAGAATGTATTCGTCAGAAAGTAAAAAGGCACGCTGTCCAGAGGAGCATGCGTGCCTTACAGGGCTACCGGATGATTATTTTATTGTTCATTTTCATCGGTATAGCGTTTCGCTTTATAAGCGGGGTGCATCAGGTTCTCAACAGAGAAAATGTCGTCGAGTTCAGCTTCCGTTAATAGGCCGCGTTCCAGAACCACTTCCCGCACATTTTTACCAGTTTCCGCACAGATTTTACCCACGATGTCACCGTTATGGTGGCCAATGAATGGGTTCAGATAAGTGACGATACCGATAGAGTTAAAGACGTAACGCTCGCATACCTCTTTGTTGGCAGTAATGCCGTTAATGCATTTTTCCAACAGGTTGTAACAAGCATTTGTCAGGATGTGGATAGACTCAAACATCGCCTGGCCAATCACCGGCTCCATCACGTTCAACTGGAGCTGACCTGCTTCGGCCGCCATAGTAATGCAAGTGTCGTTACCAATCACCTTAAAACAAACCTGGTTAACAACTTCAGGGATCACCGGATTCACTTTCGCTGGCATGATAGAAGACCCTGCTTGCAACTCTGGCAGGTTAATTTCATTCAGACCAGTACGTGGACCCGATGACAGCAGACGCAAGTCATTACAGATTTTTGACATCTTAACGGCCAGACGTTTCAGGGCACTGTGTACCATCACGTAAGCACCGCAGTCAGAGGTCGCTTCAATCAAATCTTCAGCCGGAACACATGCCAAGCCGCTGATTTCAGCCAGTTTTTGTACCGCCAGTTGTTGGTAACCTTCTGGGGTGTTCAAGGCTGTACCGATAGCCGTTGCACCCAAGTTAACTTCCAGCAGCAACTCTGCGGTACGTTGCAGGTTTTTTGTTTCTTCGTTCAATAACACTTGGAAAGCACGGAATTCCTGACCCAGTGTCATTGGTACTGCATCCTGTAATTGGGTACGCCCCATTTTCAGAATTTTCTCGAATTCTTTCGATTTTCTACCGAAACCTTCGCCTAATTCATTGATAGCATCGATCAACTTCATAATAGAGGCGTAGACCGCAATGCGGAAACCGGTTGGGTAGGCATCGTTGGTGGACTGACATTTGTTCAGATGGTCGTTAGGGTTAAGGTATTGATACTCCCCTTTTTGGTGACCCATCAGTTCCAGACCGATATTGGCCAGAACTTCGTTGGTATTCATGTTGAGAGACGTACCCGCGCCGCCTTGGAACACGTCGACTGGGAACTGATCCATGCACTTGCCTTTATCCAGAACTTCATCACAAGCCTGGATAATGATGTCAGCAATTTTGCGAGGGATAGTGTGCAGCTCTTTGTTCGCCATTGCCGCTGCTTTTTTTACCATCACCATGCCGCGGACAAATTCCGGAACATCACTGATTTTACTGTTACTGATATAGAAGTTTTCAATCGCACGCAGGGTATGAACACCGTAGTAAGCCTCTGCGGGGACTTCTCGTGTACCTAACAGGTCTTCTTCAATACGAATGTTATTTGACATGAGAACCTTCTCTAATGTGCTGTCTTGTTTTGTATTTGTTAACTAAATTATGCCGCCGTGGACGCAATTTGATGCCGTGATGAACCTTTCGTGCGGAAAGATTAACCATTCATCCAATTGCTAACAGGATCATATGCTGCTTAACAATAAAAAGCCTTGAACTAGGATCACTATATGGGCGTTATTAATCGACATGATCTGATATCTGTGATTTCACTCACAGATAGACTAATAAGTAATAAAAGTATCTCGCCAACTTGAAAAGCCTGTCCATAACCACCATTTAATGGATGTCGACTCAGGTTGAAGGTGGTGCTGACGGCCAAATCCGCGCATTTGGGGATAAGAGCAGAGCGAGCACCGATTGGGTCAAGGTTTTCATGGTATCTGTCAGGCAGGTTTACCTGATGAGGGATACTGAATGATTGGAATAAGGAGAATGCGGTGCGTTGGTTACCGTTAGCGCTGATATTTTTATTGGCATACATCGAAATCTCGATATTTATCAAGGTCGCCGCTGTACTCGGTGTCTTTGTTACCCTACTGCTGGTTATCCTGAGTTCCTGCGTGGGGATTTCTCTGGTGCGTAACCAAGGGATAAAAACCTTTATCCAGATGCAACAAAAACTGGCGGCAGGGGAAAGTCCTGCGGCTGAAATGGTGAAGAGTGTCTCACTGATATTAGCCGGCTTCTTACTGTTGATCCCTGGCTTCTTTACTGACTTCCTGGGTTTGTTGTTGCTTTTACCACCGATTCAAAAATCACTGACGCTAAAGTTGATGCCGCATCTGAACATTTATCGTGGCGGTAATTTTGGTGGTGGTAGCGGCCCAATGGGCGGTGGAAATACCTTTGATGGCGAGTTTCAGCGTAAAGCAGATGATCGCTATATCGTAGAGCATCATCCGGATGAGGATGATAAACCTACAGATAATCGTTTTAAAGATGATAAGTAAACGGCGACATTAAGTTAATAGCTTGTTTATTAATCAAAAACTCATTATGTAAATGACCGGTTTTTTTCTTTGGGTAGGGCAGAGAAAAGGGGGATATCACCTCACTTTCAGGCGAGAAAAAAATGAAATTTTTTTTGTCACCTCCCTTGAAGCGATACGACATCGTCCCCATTAAGAAAGCCACGGTATCGGTTATGAAGGCAGACCGATATTAATCCTAAATCTGATACGGACCTTCTCATAGGAGAGCTATCAATGAAAATTCGTCCATTGCATGACCGCGTTATCGTCAAGCGCAAAGAAGTTGAATCCAAATCTGCTGGCGGCATCGTTCTGACTGGCACTGCAGCGGGTAAATCTACCCGTGGTGAAGTACTGGCAGTCGGCAATGGTCGCATCCTAGATAACGGTGAGATTAAGCCGCTGGATGTGAAAGTAGGCGACATCGTTATTTTCAACGATGGTTATGGCGTGAAGTCAGAGAAGATCGACCACGAAGAAGTGTTGATCATGTCCGAAAGTGACATCCTGGCAATTGTTGAAGCGTAATCACGCTCTCTAATCTTCTGAACTGAACGAGTTAAGGGAAATACCAATGGCAGCTAAAGACGTAAAATTCGGTAACGACGCACGCATCAAAATGCTACGCGGCGTAAACATCCTTGCTGATGCAGTGAAAGTGACCCTGGGCCCGAAAGGCCGTAACGTAGTTCTGGACAAGTCTTTCGGCTCTCCAACAATCACCAAAGATGGTGTATCTGTTGCACGTGAGATCGAACTGGAAGACAAGTTTGAGAACATGGGTGCACAGATGGTTAAAGAAGTTGCCTCTAAAGCGAATGACGCGGCAGGTGACGGTACTACTACTGCAACTGTTCTGGCTCAATCAATCATCACTGAAGGTCTGAAAGCCGTTGCGGCTGGCATGAACCCAATGGATCTGAAGCGCGGTATCGACAAAGCGGTTGTTGCTGCGGTTGAAGAGCTGAAAAAACTGTCTGTACCTTGCTCTGATTCTAAAGCTATCGCGCAGGTCGGTACTATTTCTGCGAACTCCGACTCAACTGTGGGTGAGCTGATCGCGCAAGCGATGGCAAAAGTAGGTAAAGAAGGCGTTATCACCGTTGAAGAAGGCTCTGGCCTGCAAGACGAGCTGGACGTCGTAGAAGGTATGCAGTTCGACCGTGGTTACCTGTCTCCTTACTTCATCAATAAACCAGAAACAGGTTCTATTGAGCTTGAAAGCCCATTCATCCTGCTGGCTGACAAGAAAATCTCTAACATCCGTGAAATGCTGCCAGTGCTGGAAGCCGTTGCGAAAGCCGGTAAGCCACTGCTGATCATCGCAGAAGATGTTGAAGGTGAAGCCTTGGCAACATTGGTGGTTAACACCATGCGCGGCATTGTGAAAGTGGCTGCTGTTAAAGCACCTGGTTTCGGTGACCGTCGTAAAGCGATGTTGCAAGATATCGCTACCCTGACTGGTGGTACTGTTATCTCTGAAGAGATCGGTCTGGAACTGGAAAAAACCACTCTGGAAGATCTGGGTCAGGCTAAACGTGTTGTTATCAACAAAGACACCACTATCATCATCGATGGCGTAGGTAACGAGCCGGCGATTCAAGGCCGTGTGACTCAGATCCGTCAGCAAATTGAAGACGCGACATCTGACTACGACAAAGAAAAACTGCAAGAGCGTGTTGCTAAACTGGCTGGCGGCGTTGCCGTTATCAAAGTGGGCGCCGCAACTGAAGTTGAAATGAAAGAGAAGAAAGCTCGCGTTGAAGATGCGTTGCACGCTACCCGCGCTGCGGTAGAAGAAGGCGTGGTTGCTGGTGGTGGTGTTGCACTGATTCGTGCTGCATCTGCTATCACAGCTTCTGGCCTGAAAGGCGACAACGAAGACCAAAACGTGGGTATCAAAGTAGCGCTGCGTGCAATGGAATCTCCACTGCGTCAGATCGTGGTTAACGCCGGTGAAGAAGCCTCTGTTATCGCGAACAACGTTAAAGCGGGTTCAGGTAGCTACGGTTACAACGCTTACAGCGAAGAATACGGCGACATGATCGCGATGGGTATCTTGGATCCAACTAAAGTGACTCGTTCTGCTCTGCAGTACGCAGCCTCTATTGCTGGCCTGATGATCACCACCGAGTGCATGATCACTGACCTGCCACGTGATGACAAAGGTGCTGATATGGGCGCTGGCGGCATGGGTGGTATGGGCGGCATGGGCGGCATGATGTAATGCCCCTCTATCTTTCGGCTGCCATTTAGATAAAGGCAACGAAGGGTAAATTGTCGAAGAAAGCGAGTAGGGTGACCTGCTCGCTTTTTTTATTTCATTCAGTGTGATGATTGCAGGACTTTTTTTAGCAGCTTAGCTGATTTAATGTGTAAACTAACATTTCCTGCATACTTGACATTGCATTGGACATTTTCGGCAACGGATGCCTAAGCGGCGGCGGTGCTTTCTGGTAATCTTTAGCGTGATTCTCAACTTCGAATGGGGAAAAAAATGCGGATTAAAGTGTTACTCGGTCTTTCAGCTGCGGTATTGCTGGCTGGCTGTAGCTCCACTAACCAACTGAGTTCAGCAGGCGAGCAAGTGAAGTTTGCTGATACCAAACCGGGGAGTGAATGTCAGTTAGTCGGTCAGGTGACTGGGGTTCAGAGCAACTGGTTCTCAGGTGGCGGCGGTGAAAGCAGTTCTATGCGCGGTGCGGCGAATGACTTGCGTAATAAAGCTGCGGCAATGGGTGGCAACGTGATCTACGGTGCAACCAGCCCGAGCGAAACCTTCCTATCGAGCTTTGCACCACTAGACAGCAAAATGGTTGGCGAAGTCTATAAGTGCCCTTGATAGCGGCTGTAGTGTGAATCTTGATCAATCAGGGGACGCATAGCATCCCCTGATTTTTAACTATGTCATTATTTAAAACTGTCACTATTTAAAACTGTCATTATTTAAAACTGTGGCTCGACTGGCCGTTATCACTCGCTTTGCATTAATCGCAAATCCAGCGGCGTTTTACTTGGCTGCCCACCGATCTCTCTCGCCAAACGTGGAACCAGATAACCGGACACGCGGCTGAGCAAGCCTTTCATTAATTGTCGTGCTTCATCATCATCGACCATAAAGTGAGCAGCACCTTGCACTTTATCTAATACGTGGATGTAGTAAGGCAAAATCCCAGCATCAAACAAAGCATTGCTTAATGCTGCCAGTACATCGGCATCATTATTGATCCCACGTAGCAGCACACTCTGGTTTAACAGCGTCACTCCCGCCTGTTTCAGCTGTGCCATACTGTCTCGCAAGGACTGGTCGATTTCATTGGCATGGTTGATGTGTGTGACCATTAATACCTGCAACCGTGAATCACCAAGTCGCTGACAGAGCGTTGGTGTAATACGATCAGGAATCACCACCGGCAGCCGTGTATGAATTCGTAACCGTTTGATGTGGCTGATACTTTCTAGTTCATCTAATAGCCAACTGAGTTCGCTATCTTTTGCCATCAACGGGTCACCTCCCGAAAAGATGATTTCATCCAATTCGGGGTGTTGGCGGATATAGGTTAAAGCCTGACGCCAATTAGCCTTATTACCTTGGTTATCTTGATAAGGAAAGTGACGGCGGAAACAATAGCGGCAATTGACGGCACAACCGCCTTTCACCAGTAATAGCGCGCGGTTGCGGTATTTGTGCAACAGACCGGGAACCACGCTACGTTGTTCATCAAGCGGATCGTTGGTAAAACCGGGCGCAGCGATAAACTCTTCACGTGCAGTCAGCACTTGAAGCAGTAAAGGGTCAGCAGGATCACCTGGTTGCATACGCGCAACAAATGCACGCGGCACTCTGAGCGGGAATAAACGCCGCGCCGCAGTGCCTTGTTGCAGGTTAGGGTGTTCATTTAAGAACAGAATTCTTAGCAATTCGTCCGGATCAGTAATTACATCGGCGAGTTGTTGCAACCAATCTTCTCTAATTGGCATGTTTCGGGTTACAATACTTGCCATTTTTTAGGCTTACTACCAGTTTCTTGAGGACCATTATGGCCACTTATTATAGCAACGATTTTCGTCCCGGTCTTAAAATCATGTTTGAGGGCGAGCCTTATGCAGTTGAGGCCAGCGAGTTCGTAAAACCAGGCAAAGGACAAGCTTTTGCTCGCGTTAAAATGCGTCGCCTGTTGACTGGCGGCCGCGTTGAGAAAACCTTCAAATCTACTGACTCAGCCGAAGGCGCAGACGTTAACGATCTGAACCTGACTTACCTGTACAACGACGGTGAGTTCTGGCACTTCATGAATAACGAGACTTACGAACAGTTGCAAGCTGATGCTAAAGCGATTGGCGACAATGCTAAGTGGCTGATTGACCAAGCCGAATGTATCGTAACTCTGTGGAATGGCCAGCCAATCGCTGTCACTCCGCCAAACTTTATTGAGCTTGAAATTACTGATACAGACCCAGGTCTGAAAGGTGATACAGCGGGTACAGGTGGTAAACCTGCAACGCTGAGCACCGGTGCAGTCGTTAAAGTGCCATTATTCGTACAGGTTGGCGAAATCATCAAAGTTGATACCCGCTCTGGCGAATACGTTTCTCGCGTTAAGTAAGCTTAAGAGAGCACTAGGCTCGCTCAATAGCGAGTTTGGTCAATCAGCTGCGTTGAGAATAAAAGAAAACCGCCCAAAGGCGGTTTTCTGCTTTCTAGACCAGATGCATCTCAGTCGAATAGCAGTGCCAATGAAGTGCGAAAAAGCGTAATACAGTTTTTATGACTATCCTTATAAAGCGACTATGCCAAAGCCCTATAAGGAATTTTGATCATGTTGAAGAAAAGCATCGCTATTATTTTCTCACTGTTGGTTATCTCTTCATTGAGCGCCTGCAACACAACAAAAGGTGTGGGCAAAGATGTACAAAGTGCCGGCAGCGCGATTGAACGAAGCGCTGAATAAACCTCGATGATGTTGCTATCGGCGGCAACTTCCGCCGAATTTCCTTTCTCACGTTGAAGATATTGCTGCTTATTATTAGGCGTGATAACTTATCCCTCTGATCTTTTGGCTGTTCTGGACGACCTGAACACGCATCTATTTTCTGGGGACGACCCCGCCTAAGCGAGGTAGTTACCATGGCTTGGATTATTCTGGTTATTGCGGGTTTATTAGAAGTCATTTGGGCGATTGGCCTGAAATACTCTCACGGTTTTACGCGTCTGAATCCCAGCATTATTACCATCGTGGCGATGGCGGCGAGTGTTTTCTTGCTGGCCTATGCCATGAAAACATTACCTGCGGGTACGGCGTATGCTGTTTGGACCGGTATTGGTGCGGTAGGGACGGCGATTTTAGGTATCGCGTTGCTAGGTGAATCGGCGAGCTTGGCACGGGTGTTGAGTTTGGGGTTGATTTTGGCTGGGATTATTGGGTTGAAGTTGGCGTCATAAGAGTGGTTTTTGTTTTAGTTGAGGGATTCAGGTGATCGGTTCGGTTGACATGAGATCGGCGATCACCTTGGCTCTGATGCCTCAACTGCCAAATGGGCAATGAGCGTGGCCCCTTGTGGAATCCCGCGCTTCGCACGTATCGCTTGCCTGCTTCGCAGGTGGATCCGGTTGCTTGGCTTGGCTTGGTTTGGTGATCGGTTCGGTTGACATGAGATCGGCGATCACCTTGGCTCTGATGCCTCAACCGCCAAATGGGCCATGAGCGTGGCCCCTTTGGATACCCGCGCTTGCGCACGCATCGCTTGCCTGCTTCGCAGGTGCCCTCACTCATCGTTTCGGCTGACGGACCGGGCCGATTCACTCCTGTTCAAGCGGCCCTCGCTCGGCATCCATGCCTCGCGTCCTACCTTCTCTCTTCATTCGGCAGCTCAAATGTGCTTTTGAACTTCAAGGTCAAAACCATGATTTATAGGTCTTGGGTCTTGGGTCTTGGGTCTTGGGTCTTGGGTCTTGGGTCTTGACGTTGAGCGCAATTAGGAATATTGCCGACAAAGATTGCAGGCCGAATGAGCCGCATGGACGCGGCGAAAGGGGCTGTCGAGCTGGGAGCGAGTCAGCGCCGGTTCGATAAGCCAGCAAGCTGCCGGAGGGAATGGCGAAGCCACAATATTTCGCGCAAAGGCGCGGGTGTTGGGCCGCCGCCCTGCGGCCCGACTCGGTTGAGGCTACGAGGTTAAAGTGGCCGCAGAACGCCTCTCAACCGAAACCAGATCCAATCTGCTGTTAAATCATCAGAGATAAGATGATAAAATGACCACCTTACCTCTCCCCCTGCTCAACCCAAATCAACTGCTCCACCGGAAAACCATACTGCTTCGCTACCGCGACCAAACGATCACGAGTCTGGTTATCAATGGTTGGCGTGCGGGATAAAATCCACAGGTAATCTCGGTTAGGACCGGCAATCAAGGCATGCTGATACTCATCATCTAAATCAATCACGTTATAGCCGCCATAGAATGGCCCGAAGAATGACACCTTCAGTGAAGCTTGTTGCGGCGACCCAATAAAATAGGCTTTCCCAATACTCTCCTGCCACTGCTGTTTCTTGGCGTTATAACCGCGATTAGTCACTTTTACGCCACCATCATCGCGGAGTGTGTAATTTGCGGTGACATGATCGAGTCCACGCTCAAACGAATGATCCAGACGCGCAATCTCATACCATGTCCCAAGATAGCGGGGTAGTTGGAAGTTATCGACGACCTTCACGTCTTTTGGCGGTGTGACACTACAGGCGACAGAGAGCAGAGTCGCCGCTAACACAGAGAGTTTTGACCACAGACGCATTAGCATTCTTTCCTATTTCAGCCAGTGAACTGTTACTGAGAATAGCTATCATCTGTTAGAGGCGCAAATGGATGAATCTGAGTTATAAGCGAGAGGGATAAAAAAACGGCCCAGCAGAAGTGCGGGCCGTTGATAAGTATTGATTAGGTTTAGGCGATTACAGCGCCAAAACTATTACAGTGTTAAAGCGACTACAGTGTTAAAACACCAATAATAGCGACGACACTCAGAATTGCAGCCAAACCATAGAAGACCCATTTCCCTGCGGGGACGTGGATTTTCAAATCATGCATGGCGTGATGGATACGGTGCAAACCACACCACAGTGGCAGAATAATCATTAGCAGCAGGAATACGCGGCCAATAAAACTCTGACAGAACGCCAAAATACGTTCATAGCTCAATGCATCGCCTGGGAAAGCGCCCAATGGCAGCAAAATCGCCACCAACAAGATAACTGCAGGGGCGATAATGGCACTCCACATGCCGCCCGCACCAAACAGACCCCAGAAGATAGGTTCATCGGAGCGCTTAGGAACTTGATTCATCTTATTTTCCTCCGAGTTAGAGTAATGCAACGGCTAAAATAATCGCGGTAGCCACGACCGTTACCACCCACAGTGCCTTGATAATTGGCCCTGGACCCATTTTTTCGCTATCTACGATGACAATTGCCGCTTTAGGCGCCAGTTCAAACCATGTTTTGGTATGTAACACTGCGGCCAATAACGTGATGATATTGATCAGGAGAACCAGCGGATTTTGCAGGAAACCAACGAAATTTTCCCACCCGGCTGGGCCACTTTTCAACGCGAATACGCCATAAATCATCAGAATACTGAACCACACAGTGGGAACTGATGTCCCTTCACGCAACATGTAAAAACGGTAGAAACCAAGGCTTTGCCACCAGTTAGGGGCCATGGTGCGGACATAAGCTTTACGTTTAGTCGTCATTTTTGTCTCCCCTCCCTTATTGTGGTTTCAGCATGGCGATCATGAAGTCTTTGGCACTTTCGACCTTGCCCTGCTGGATAGCAGCGGCCGGATCAACGTGTTTCGGACACACTTCAGAGCAGTAACCGACGAAGGTACAGCTCCAGACACCATTTTTACCGTTAAGCTGAGGCATACGCTCTTTCTTGCCGTGGTCACGGGTATCCAGATTGTAACGGTGCGCTAACGTAATCGCAGCTGGGCCGATAAATTCTGGATTTAAGCCAAACTGCGGGCAAGCGGCATAGCACAAACCACAGTTAATACAGCCGGAGAACTGATGGTATTTCGCCATCTGTGCTGGGGTCTGCTTATTAGGGCCATCTTTAGGTTTGCGTTCATTACCAATGATGTAGGGCTTGATGGCTTCCAGACTTTCGATAAAGTGAGTCATATCAACCACTAAATCACGCTCGATCGGGAAGTTACCCAGCGCCTCTACTTTCATCCCTGCGGTATATTCGCGCAGGAAGGTTTTACATGCGAGCTTCGGCACTTTGTTGACCATCATGCCGCACGAACCGCAAATCGCCATCCGGCAAGACCAGCGATAAGACAAGTCTGGCGCGAGGTTATCTTTGATATAGCCCAACGCATCTAGCAGTGAGGTTTGCTCATCGTAAGGAACTTCAAAGGTTTCGAAGTGAGGTTCGCTATCACGTTCTGGGTTATAGCGCATGACCTCCATTTTCAGGACTTTCATATCAGTCATTCGCCTGCTCCTTATCCTTCAAATCTTTTGCATCTTGAGCGGTGGCTTCACCACCATAAACACGTTTAGCCGGTGCCAGCTTGGTAATTTTTACGTCGCTGTATTCAAGACGTGGTGCGCCACCTGGGGTATGGAAGGCCAAAGTATGCTTCAGGAAGTTTACGTCATCACGCTCAGTACAGCCTTCATCCAGACGTTGATGCGCACCACGAGACTCTCGGCGATTCAGTGCTGAGTGAGCCATACATTCAGCCACATCTAAGCCATAGCCTAGCTCAATGGTGTACAACAGATCCGTGTTGAAAACACTGGAGTTATCGGTAATTTTCACGCGTTTGAAGCGCTCTTTCAACTCAGCCAGCTTATCGACGGTTTTCTGCATCAATTCAGGCGTACGGTAAATACCGCAACCTTCTTCCATCGACAGACCCATTTCATCGCGGATTTTGGACCAATTCTCAGTCCCTTCCTGCTTCATTAAGTCACTCAGACGGGTTTCAACATCGCGGGTTTGGGCATCTAATGCGCTGCCGTTTGCAGGGCCAGTTTCCATGGCGCGCAGAGCAGCTTGTTCACCCGCCACACGACCAAAGACCACTAATTCTGCTAGGGAGTTAGAACCCAAACGGTTTGCGCCGTGCAGACCGACAGAAGAACATTCGCCGACAGCAAATAGCCCTTTGATGCGGGTTTCGCACTGTTGGTTAGTTTCGATACCGCCCATGGTGTAATGCGCGGTCGGGCGCACTGGGATCGGCTCTTTGACTGGATCGACACCCACGTAGGCTTTCGCTAATTCACAGATGAACGGCAAGCGTTCAAGCAGTTTTTTCTCGCCCAAATGGCGCAGATCCAGATACACCACATCACCACGCGGTGTTGCGATAGTGCGGCCAGCTCGCCATTCATGCCAGAAGGCTTGCGAAACTTTATCGCGCGGGCCTAATTCCATGTATTTGTTTTTAGGCTCGCCAAGGGGGGTTTCTGGCCCCATGCCGTAATCTTGCAAATAACGGTAACCGTCTTTATTGACCAGAATACCGCCTTCGCCACGACAACCTTCGGTCATCAGGATGCCAGAACCAGGTAGGCCGGTGGGGTGATATTGCACAAATTCCATATCCCGCAGCGGAACGCCGTGGTGGAATGCCATCCCCATACCATCACCGGTAACAATACCGCCGTTGGTATTATAGCGATAAACACGACCTGCACCGCCTGTCGCCATGACCACGGCATTCGCGCGGATTTGGACTCGGGTGCCTTCCATCATATTCATGGCGACGACGCCACGTGCTTGACCTTCATCAACCAGAATATCGAGGACGAAATGCTCATCAAAACGCTGAATTTGCGGGTATTTCAACGAGGTTTGGAACAGGGTGTGCAACATGTGGAAGCCGGTTTTATCAGCGGCGAACCACGTACGTTCAATTTTCATCCCACCGAAGCGACGCACGTTAACTGAGCCATCCGGTTTGCGGCTCCACGGGCAGCCCCAGATTTCCAACTGTGCCATCTCTTCTGGGCAACTGTGAACAAAATGGTCAACAACATCTTGTTCGCATAACCAGTCACCACCGGCGACAGTGTCATGGAAATGATAGTCAAAGGTATCGTGGTCCTGCGTGACGGCGGCTGATCCCCCTTCTGCGGCCACGGTATGGCTACGCATCGGGTATACTTTCGAGATCAGAGCAATCTTCAGCTGAGGGTTGGCTTCCGCTGCGGCTATTGCTGCACGTAAACCAGCGCCTCCGGCCCCGATAATGGCAAGATCGGCGTTAAAGGTTTGCACTGCGCTTCTCCATTGTTCAAGTGAAAAACTTATATCCTTCGCTCTTGGTATTGCTGCGGTGTGAGCCTGCTACCCTGCTGCTACACCAATGACGTTGGGTATATAAAGTGAATCTCTATTCTTAATCGGTTTTTTAATATTATTATCTGACTAACTTATTAGCCGGTAACGAGAATGCTGTTATTAAGGATAGCTATTTCTTACTTTTTGTATGGGCATAATTATACCCAATGCTAAGTAGTAGAAATTTGATGTGATCGATTGTTTTGTTTTATTTGAACCGCCTCAAAGGCATTACTGACAAAAACGTGATCCCAAACAGGATCTACTAGGCTTAACTCTTTTTCACAGAGTGAAATGCTGAATTCGCCGCAAAAAGCGCCCTGAGGGGAGGGAGATTTGTCTGAATGAGGAGATGCGAGTAGACTGCATCCCCTGTTTGATTTCGGAGTTAACCACCATGAGCGAAACGGCAAGCTGGCAGCCGAGTGCACCCATCGCCAATTTGTTGAAGCGCGCAGCAATAATGGCAGAGATCCGGCGCTTTTTTGCCGATCGTGGCGTATTAGAAGTTGAAACGCCGACCATGAGCCAAGCGACAGTGACGGACATTCATTTAGTCCCATTCGAAACCCGGTTTGTTGGCCCGGGCGCTGCCGATGGTTTGACGCTGTACATGATGACCAGTCCGGAATACCACATGAAGCGACTGTTGGCAGCAGGCAGTGGCTCTATCTATCAGTTGGGGCGCAGCTTCCGCAATGAAGAAGCTGGGCGTCATCACAATCCTGAATTCACCATGCTTGAATGGTATCGCCCACATTATGATATGTATCGCTTAATGAATGAGGTTGATGACCTATTGCAGCAAATTTTGGATTGCAATAGCGCTGAAACACTCTCTTATCAGCAAGCGTTTCAGCGTCATTTGGGTATCGATCCATTATCGGCAGATAAAGCACAATTGCGCGAAGCTGCAGCAAAACTGGATTTAAGCAATATCGCAGATACCGAAGAAGATCGTGACACGCTACTGCAACTGCTATTTACCGTGGGCGTTGAGCCACACATTGGCCGTGATAAACCTGCTTTTGTTTATCATTTCCCTGCATCACAGGCGTCACTTGCCGTGATTAGCACTGAAGATCACCGTGTCGCTGAGCGTTTTGAGGTTTACTTCAAAGGCATTGAGCTGGCGAATGGCTTCCATGAACTGACAGATGGCGATGAGCAGCTGCAACGTTTTGAACAAGACAACCGCAGCCGAGCTAAACGCGGCTTACCGCAGAATCCCATCGACATGAATCTGATTGCGGCACTAAAGCACGGTTTACCGGATTGTTCTGGTGTGGCGCTCGGGGTTGATCGTTTAGTGATGTTAGCGCTGAATGCGGAAAGATTGAGTGATGTGATTGCATTCCCAGTCAATATTGCCTAATCCCTTCTGTGCTCGGTGATACGCTCATCGCCGACTAGGATCAGCCAAAAAAATGGCCTGACACTTTATCGCGTCAGGCCATTTTTCTATCTATAAATGTACACCTTTAGAGACTGCCCGGCGAACGACTACGGCCCGAGGTAATGGTGCGCCCAGCGCCACGGCCCAATGTTTCCAGACGAGCTTGGAAAGGTGGGAATGGCAGAGTAATACCGTGCTCACGATAACCGGCCAGAATCAGCTGGTGGATCTCATGGCGCAATGGCATACGATGGCCCATTTCAGCGGCATAGATACGCAGCTCGAAAATCTGAATCCCTTGCTGAAGATCGACCAAATACACCTCGGGTGGTGGATTCTCCAATACCAACGTACAGCGTTGTGCGGCAGTCAGTAACACATCAGTCACTTCTTCGCTGCTGGTTTCAGCTGGCGCAGGCACCGTTAGCACCACACGGGTAATCGAATCAGACAGCGACCAGTTAATGAATTGCTCAGTAATAAACGCTTTGTTTGGCACAATTATTTCTTTGCGATCCCAATCTGAGATGGTGGTCGCACGAGTGTTAATTTTGGTCACGCTGCCTGTGAGATCGCGGATCGTCACGGTATCGCCAATACGAATCGGCTTTTCAAACAAAATGATCAGACCAGAGACGAAGTTGGCAAAAATTTCCTGCAAACCAAAGCCCAAACCTAAGCCTAATGCAGCAACTAGCCACTGGAATTTCGCCCATTCAATCCCCAGCATTGAGAAGCCAATCAGCCCACCAAACAGGATCAACAGATATTTGGTGATCGTGGAGATGGCATAACCCGTTCCTGGTGTCAGATCCAAATGTTGTAGCAGCGCCAGTTCCAGTAGAGCCGGTAAGTTACGGACTAATTGAGTGGTGACAATCATCACTAAGATGGCGATCAGCAATGATCCCATGGTGATCGCTTGCACAGACTCAATGCCGTTAACCGTCGATGAGACATCCCACAGACGAATATTCTCTAAGAAACCAAAAGCGGAGTGAATTTCAGACCACAGGGCGATCACGGACACCAAAGCGATCATGGTGAGAATCGATCGTACCAGCCGCAGTGACTGGGCGCTGATCACATCCAGATCAATGACTGGCTCTTCTACATCAATAGACCCTTCAGTGCTGTTATTGTGTGGCGTGTCTTCTTCACCTCGCGCGCGTTGCGCCAGAATATCGGCCCGACGCTGTTTCGCACGATCAAAGGCAATACGGCGCCGCTGGATTAACATCCAACGGCGGACAATGTGATAAATCACTAACAGGAAGAACCAGATGGCGACCGATGTCTCCAGTCGTGCTAATAGCGCCTGTGAGGTGGTGAGGTAACCGAGTGCTGATGCCAGCGCTGCGATTAAGGGCGCAGAGAGCAACAGCCCCCACAGCGCGGTGTTAATGATATTTTCCCCTGATCCTTTTTTATCTAAATAGAGGGGGATGCCTGCCCGCTTCAAGCTGTTGGTGACCAAACTTAAGGCGATACACAGCAAAATAAAGCACAACCGGCCGAGAGTACCGGCAAATTCACGGTCGTTATAATTCTCAAAAGTAATCAGGGCCATCATCAATGGGATAATGAGCCATACGGACATGCGATAAAAACGCATTGCGCGCCCAACTTGCGTGGGTGACCAACGGAAATGCGTGATAAACAGGCCATGTGGATGGGCAAACGAGGCACTTATCATAAACACCCACAGCACCGGTACAGTGGCAGTGACGGCATTCCCAATGGCGATAGCCATCGGGTAGGACCAAGCACTTTGTAGGCCATAACCGAGTGCGGCCCATAAGACCGGCAGCGGTAGTGCCACCAGAATTGACCAAAACACAGTCCGTAGCGTCAGAGAAAAGTGGTCTTGCGTGACTTTACCGACTCGGCTGCTGGCACGTTCAAGGAAGGCGTGATAGTGACGGCGTGAACTGATACTGAAACCCACAAACAGTATGGCACCAATAATTGGCAATAATGTTTCTTGGCTGGTCATCATCATGACAAACGCGCTGCTGAGCTGTGACAGGGTGTCCAGTGACAGCAGGCGGGTCAGGTCTTGGGCAACGCTAATCGGGTATGAGAGCGATATGGGACTGACATCTGCGACCCAAAATAGGTAGCGATGCGTCGCTTCGCGCACTTCACTCAGTGCATCTACTAACTGGCTATTCGCCACTTTTAGCTTCGTCAGCTCAAGAATCTGAGTGTCATAACCCGAGAGCAGAGAATTCAGCAATTCACGCTGTGTTCGCCATTGAGCATCCAGAATCCGTTGCTGCTCGGTGGTTAATGGTGTGCCATCATCTTGTTTTAATTTTACATCCTGCTGTTGCAGCTTATCCAACATATCTTCATATTGCAGGCGCTGAACCCGCAACTGAGCCATATCACGATCCAACTGCTGAGATTTTGGCACATCAGGTAATCTGGCCACCTGTGCGCGTAACGTTTCCCCCAGTGCGGTTGAAACGCCTAACCATTGGGCCTGCTCACGAATGGTACTGAGCGCTTGCCGAACTTGCTGTGTCTGTGCAACCGCTTGGCGCTGCTGCGAAGAAATAAGGTCAATACGCTGTGCTTGTTGATTCAGCGCTTGGGATAGCTCACGGTTTATTTGCAACTGCTGGGTGATGGATTCTGGCAGGTCACCGCCTTGCTCCGCCAACTGTTCAGTGCGCTCTAACGCTTGTTCAGCTGCCTGTTGGCGTTGATTATTCAGATTATTTCGCAACGTTTGCAGCTGGGCATCCACCCGTTCTTGCCGCTTCTTGTATAACTCTGCACGTAGTCGTGACAGCTCTTGCCGGTTATTGGCCGAGAGCTGAGAAAGCTCCAATTCATTGACTTTCGCTTTGCGCGCGACCATTTCAGCTTGCAATAGCGTCAAATGTGCCTGTGCGACAGGGTTTGCGGGGTTACTTTGCGCCTGAAGCCGCGCGCCGATTTCGGTCAGAATACGCCGTGCTTCTGATTGTTGCTGCGGTAGTTGGTTGAGAGACTCGCTTATTTCCCGCGCTCGGTCTTGCTCTTGCTGCGACAGACGGCTTAGTTCCAGCAATTGACTGCTGATTTGCAGTACTTGCTGCTCTAGCTCTGATGTGGACAGATTATTGGGGACAGGCAGAGGCTTATCCCCTTCCTGCGCCAGTTCTTGCCGCAGTTCACGGGTCAGTTTAGGGAAGTCATCAATCGCTTTTTGATATTGCTGAGCACGAATATCAGCTTCTTTGGCATCCGCTAACCAGCTAAGGGCCCCTTGCAGCGCCTGAATAATCTCTGCCTGATTGGTCATTCCTTTGTTAGCTTCAACTTGTTTCAGTTCTTGCCGCAGTTGTTCTTCATTGGGTTGAGTTGCCGCATGAAGCGGCAAGGAGAACAACATGACAAATGACAACAAGAGGCCAGCCACCATTGACTGACTAAATGATAAGAGCGGGCCAAAAAAGCGAGAAATTATTGGGCGCAAATCAGGGTTCCTCAACATCGGTTACGTCGTCAGCAGCAAGCTAGCACGGCGGGGTGGTAGGGACGATTTCGGCCAATACTTCACCCATACGGGTGATAGAACCGCTGTTTAACTGTGGTGCTAAGTGTACTTTGCCTTCGGCGAACAGGTTAATCACCGTTGAGCCTAATTTAAAGCGGCCCATTTCTTGCCCTTTTTCCAGCACGACCGCGCCGTCAGTGCCGGCTTGCGGGTATGTCCAGCGGCGAATAACACCTTCGCGTGGTGGGGTGATGGTCCCTGTCCAAACTGTTTCGATGCTACCAACAATCGTGGCACCCACCAAAATTTGCGCCATCGGGCCAAATTCGGTATCGAAGATACAAATAACGCGCTCATTGCGAGCAAACAAATTCGGGACATTCGCTGCGGTTAATGGGTTAACCGAGAATAAATCACCGGGCACATAAATCATTTCACGCAAGACACCGTGACACGGCATATGTACGCGATGGTAATCACTTGGTGCCAAATAGGTGGTGACAAACTGGCCATTCTGGAATTCAGCAGCAAGCAGGTAATTACCGGCTAATAGCGCTTCTAAACTGTAATGGTGGCCTTTAGCTTGCAATATTTGCCCATCATGAATCATGCCTAACTGGCTGATAGCACCATCGGCAGGTTGGGCCAAACAGTTTTCTTCGGCTGTGATAGGGCGCACACCATCACGCAGTGGCCGCACAAAGAATTCGTTAAAGGTGCGATAAGCTGAGAACTCAGGATCCTGAGCTTCTTTCATATCGACTTTATAAAAACGGGCAAAAGCCTTGATCACCAGTTGAGTTAACCAGCCGCCTTGCTTATCCGCGCCCCAGCCAGCCAAACGGGTCAAACCCTGCTTTGGGAGCAAATACTGTAATCTGATTTTGATACTGTCTAGCACGTAGACCTCTTCGGTAAACGATAAAAATAAAGGGACGCAGTATTTTGCCCTGCGCCCGTTATGGAATATCGGCGATAAAAACCGCGCTTAAAGCATCACTTCTCGTCGCTATCTGCTGTCTTGCGAGGTTTCACCTGCTCCATACTTTCTAAAATACGATGGTAATTATCAAAACGCTCTTCTGCAATTTTGCCTTGCTCTACGGCTTCACGCAGTGCGCAACCGGGATCGGTGGTATGGCTGCAATCGCGGAATTTACAATGACCGAGATAGTCACGGAATTCGACAAATCCTTGCGTGATTTGTTCCGGTGCCAAATGCCAGAGGCCAAATTCACGTACCCCTGGTGAGTCAATCACATCACCGCCATGCTGGAAATGATACAAACGAGCGGCAGTAGTGGTGTGCTGGCCTAAACCTGAGTTATCCGAAACGGTATTCACCAGAATTTCGTTATCAGTCGGTGGTAACAGCGCATTCAGTAAGCTGGATTTGCCCACACCCGATTGACCCGCAAAGATACTGATTCGCCCCGCAAGTGCTTGCTCGAAAGCCTCCATTCCCTCACGGGTCTGGCTAGAGACTTCCAGCACGTTGTAGCCAATACGGCGATAGATATCCATCATGCCATCAACGAATTTACGGCCATCGGCATCCAGTAAATCGATCTTGTTCAGCACGATCAACGGCTCAACATCCAGCGTTTCACAAGCCACCAAATAGCGATCGATAATATTAAGAGAAAGCTCTGGCAATATCGCCGATACGATCACGATCTGGTCGATGTTTGCGGCGATCGGTTTCACGCCATCATAAAGATCGGGACGCGTTAAAACAGAGGTGCGCTCATGAACAGCCTCAACGATACCTTTCACCCTCACGCCTTCCTGCGCTTGAAGGCCAGGACGCCAGACCACACGGTCGCCAGTCACCAATGACTTAATGGTGCGGCGGATATTACAACGGTGTTGTACACCATCAGTGGCTTCGACATCAGCATGCTGACCGAAACGGCTGATAACGATACCTTCTTGCGCATCGCCAAGCTGAGAGTCATCTAACTCAGGTTTTCTATCAGTGCGTAGCCGACGCTGATGATTCGCCTGTACACGGCGTTGTTGACCTTTGGACAGTTTATTCTTACTCACTGTGCCTCACTTGAATTTGCATTAATGCCCTTTGTCTTTGACGCCGCAGGGACCTATTTGCTGCCCGCCTAAAACGCCAATTTCTTTGGGTATATCGCTGGGAGCGACCAAAAGGGCTATGATACACATAATTTTATCAATTAACCTTTTGTTCGCTCGACTCATCCGCAACAGGCAGGAAATAAAATGGCAGAGAACCAAAATAATTTAATCTGGATCGATCTGGAAATGACGGGTCTTGATCCAGAACGGGATCGGATCATCGAGATCGCGACACTGGTCACCGATGCTAACCTTAATATTTTAGCCGAAGGCCCAGTCCTTGCCGTCCATCAATCAGATGAGCAGCTTGGGCTGATGGATGAATGGAATGTGCGTACTCATACAGGCAGCGGTTTGGTTGAGAGAGTAAAAGCCAGCCCATTTACTGACAATGATGCCCAATGGCAAACCATTGAGTTCCTGAAGCAGTGGGTGCCAGCAGGAACGTCGCCCATTTGTGGCAACAGCGTGGGTCAAGATCGCCGTTTCCTATTCCGTTATATGCCTGAGCTGGAAGCCTATTTCCACTATCGCTATCTGGATGTCAGTACCTTAAAAGAGCTGGCGCGCCGCTGGAAACCTGAAATTCTGGCTGGATTCAAGAAACAAAACACTCACCAAGCGCTGGATGATATCCGCGAGTCTGTGGCTGAATTGGCTTATTATCGCGAGCATTTTATTCAATTATAGTTCTCCTTCGCCCTTGCAGCGGCAGGGAGAACTGCCTTCCTGCCACTCCAAAAGCTTTGGATATATAATGTGTTTTGTTCCATCGATTAGCCTTGGTGATGCATTATTCATCACTCGGTGCTGGCAAATGAAACATATTGCTGCTTTAATCAGCACTTGCGTCGAAAAATGATTTTTTTGCTTTCAGGGGCTTGCGACAAAACGGATTTCTCGTATAATGCGCACCCCGTACCGATGAAGAATTCGCAAGTCTGCGTGAACGGATTCAGTACAGAGAAAACAGCCGCATTTAGGCTGAAAACAGTATTCAGGGCGGGAATAGCTCAGTTGGTAGAGCACGACCTTGCCAAGGTCGGGGTCGCGAGTTCGAGTCTCGTTTCCCGCTCCAACTTCTTCCAGTAGCGGAGAAGTTTGTAACAAAAGAATTAGCACTAAAAGAATAAATATATAAAAGCAATGCGTTAGTTTTTATGTGACGCGGGAATAGCTCAGTTGGTAGAGCACGACCTTGCCAAGGTCGGGGTCGCGAGTTCGAGTCTCGTTTCCCGCTCCAATTTTTATCTCTTTTAGCGTGCAGTTTTTGTAGTGAAAGCCAAATGCTGTCATAACAGCAGGGTGTAATAGCCTCTCAATGCGGGAATAGCTCAGTTGGTAGAGCACGACCTTGCCAAGGTCGGGGTCGCGAGTTCGAGTCTCGTTTCCCGCTCCAAAATTTTTATCCAATCCTGATTTAATTATCCACAGCCATGTCATGCGCTGTAACGTGCCTTACATACTATGTATTAACTTCTTCAACAGAGTTATCCACAGTTTCTGTTCATTTTATATTCAGGTGGTAATTTGAGCGATTTTATTTCGTGCTTTCTATCTGTCTGATTCTATGAAGTATATTTTTATGTGAAAACGTTACGCTGATCACTTGTGCTTTTTTTGGCGTTTGATTGCCAAGGCGTTTTTATTTTTATGCACAGGATTACTCTGAGTGCATTCGTGACACAAACAATAAAAAAACGATACCTAACCTCATTAAGACTCTGGTCATTAATGGCGTGTCAGGCATCGCGGGGGAGACCTTTTTCGATGGCCCGCACCAATCGTTTTTTCTGTGGTGATTGCACATCCACAATCAGTGTAGACCGTCTTTTCAATTGTTGTGATATTGCCCAATTAATATGTTCATCCAGCATCGGGTGAATACCCCTTCGTGCTTCCAACGCTAAGACAATACTGTCGAGATAGGGCGCATTGCCAAGCGCTACCGAGATATTGCGCAGCCAACGCAGATGGCCGATACGGCGAATAGCAGAACCTTCCGTGACACGCAAAAACTTCTCTTCATTCCAGGCAAAGAGATCCAACAAATCGGGGGTATGTAATACTTTGCGCGGGCTAAAATCTTCTTCGTCGGTGAGCTGGGAAAAACGATTCCAAGGGCAAATTAGCTGACAGTCATCACAACCATAAATGCGATTACCCATTAACGGACGAAATTCTTCTGGTATCGCGCCTTCTAACTCAATGGTGAGATATGAAATGCAGCGGCGCGCATCAACGGTGTAAGGGGCGACAATGGCACCAGTCGGGCAGGTGGTGATACAGGCCACGCAACGGCCACATTGCTCTTCTTGTGGTTTGTCTACTGGCAGTGGTAGGTCAATGAGCAGCTCGCCCAAAAAGAACCAAGAACCCGCATCACGATTTAAAATCAGTGAGTGCTTACCAACCCATCCAATCCCAGCCTTAGCAGCTAATGAGCGCTCCATGATCGGGGCGGAATCGACGAACGGACGGAAATTGATTGCTTGCTGCTCTAAGCAGTAATTTTGGATTTGATCGCCCAACTTTTTCAACCGTTGGCGCAATAATTTATGATAGTCGCGGCCTAATGCGTAACGGCTCACATAAGCTAACGATGAATCTTTCAAGGTGCTGGCAAATGCCGCTTTAGCGGGCAGATAATTCATCCGCACGCTGATCACCCGTAGCGTACCCGGCAATAATTCATGGGGTCGCGCGCGCAACATACCGTGGCGGGCCATCCAAGCCATTTCGCCATGATATTGTTTATCAAGCCAAGCCTGCAAACGCGGCTCTTCCGCAGACAAATCCGTATCACAGATACCAACTTGCTGGAAACCTAGCGATTGCCCCCATTGCTTGATATGTTGGGCTAATTGATTCAAATCGAGGGGGTGTGCCATGACGGACCATAGTAAGAAACAAATCGGGCTTAGTTTACCACACTCTGTTTTTTCTGCGGACTGGGTGCGTCAGAATGAGGCTATCGCTGCGGCGCACTTCTCTCTAACGCTATTCGATTTGATGGTCAGGGCGGGTGATGCCGCGTTTGAATTGGCGAGAAAACAATACCCTGCAGCACGTCATTGGTTGATTTTATGCGGTCATGGCAATAATGGTGGTGACGGTTATATCGTGGCGAGTCGGGCATTGGCGGCGGGATTAAATGTCACTCTCATCGCCTGTTCTGGCAATCGCCCACTGCCTGTCGAAGCCCATCAGGCGCAATCCCAGTGGCTGGCTGCTGGGGGAGTGATTAATCAGCCTGATACGCCATGGCCAGCCCATGTTGATTTGATTATCGATGGTTTGCTGGGGATCGGCCTGCGCGCCGCGCCACAAGGTGCCTATGCCACCCTCATTGATACCGCGAACCGCCATCGAGCGGCGAAAATTGCTTTGGATATCCCTTCTGGACTCAGTGCCGATAGCGGTGCTGCTCTGGGTTCTGTCATTCGTGCAGACCATACTTTAACGTTTATTGCGCTCAAGCCGGGTTTGCTGACTGGGCAGGCTCGAGATTGGGTTGGCCATTTACATTGTCATGAGTTAGGGCTGACGTCATGGTTAGCCACTCAACCCATGCAAATTGAACGTTTAACGCCGGCTCAATTGCCGCAATGGCTTAAACCGCGCCGCCCCTGCGCCCACAAGGGAGAACATGGCCGATTACTGCTGGTGGGGGGCGATAAAGGGCTTGGCGGGGCCATTCGTATGGCTGGGGAAGCCGCTTTACGTAGCGGTGCTGGGTTAGTGCGAGTACTCACTCACATAGAGCATGTGGCACCCATTTTGGCCGCGCGTCCGGAACTGATGGTGCAGGAATTAACGACCGAAACCCTCGAACAAGGTATCCGCTGGGCGGATGTATTAGTCGTTGGGCCAGGGCTAGGCCAATCCGAATGGGGCAAGAATGCGCTGAATTTATTGCAACAAAGTGATAAACCAGCATTATGGGACGCAGACGCACTTAACTTACTGGCATTAAATCCATTGAAGCGTCAGAATCGGGTACTGACCCCTCATCCAGGGGAAGCCGCTCGTTTGTTGAGTTGCCGCGTCGCTGATATTGAAAGTGACCGCTTACTTTCTGCCCGTAACATCGTTAAACAATATGGTGGTGTGGTGGTATTGAAAGGAGCTGGTACGCTTATTGCCAGTGAGCAGGGTGAAATGGCGATTGCTGACGTGGGTAATGCAGGGATGGCCTCCGGCGGCATGGGGGATATTCTGTCCGGCATTATTGGGAGTTTGATAGCACAAAAGCTAGTGCTGTATGATGCTGCCTGCGCAGGTTGTGTTGTGCACGGCGTTGCCGCAGACCAACTGGCTGAAGTTCAAGGCACCCGGGGTTTACTGGCCACAGATCTGCTGCCGGTTATTCCGAAGTACGTTAATCCTGAGTTAGCAAGATAGATATCATAGAATGAAAGAACTCGTTTTACCTCTGCCTGATGAGGCAGCGACCGTTGCATTAGGCGCCACATTGGCTCATGCCTTCGATGGTGCCAGCGTCATTTATCTCTTCGGCGACTTAGGTGCCGGGAAAACGACTTTTAGCCGTGGCTTTCTTCAGGCGCTTGGCCACGTAGGGCATGTGAAAAGCCCAACTTATACTTTGGTTGAGCCCTATGCATTAACGCCAAGGCCTGTTTACCATTTTGACCTCTATCGCTTAGCTGACCCTGAAGAATTGGAATTCATGGGGATTCGCGATTATTTCGATACACAGGCAATTTGTCTGGTGGAGTGGCCGCAGCAAGGGGCAGGGTTCTTGCCTCAGGCGGACGTAGAATTACATTTGGCTTATCAAGACGAAGGCCGTGAAGCGCGTCTGTTAGCTATTTCTGATGCGGGTGCAGAGGTATTGCGCCGTTTAGCTGCTGTGCAAGGATAAATTTGATAATGATGCATAGCATGACGCGAATTAATCGCTGGAAACATGCCTTGACCGCTGTTCTGCTAGTTTTGGTGTGGCTATTTACGCTACCGTCAGCGTTGGCGATGAAACTGACAGATATTAAGGTTAACAATGGCTCGACAGAAAGCCGAGTAACACTCAGCTTTGATGGTAAGCCAATCTATGCCTTTTTCTCGTTAAGTGGACCAGAGCGTGTGGTATTGGATGTTCGTCAAAGCGGCAATCTTTCTGGTCTACCGCTTGAGTTCAGTGGGCAGAATTTGCTGAAAAGAATTCGCTCGAGTACACCGAAAGATGAACAAAGCACGCGCTTAGTGCTGGAACTGACGCAAAAAGTCAAAACGCGCGCCGTCACTCAACAGTCGGGGAACAATTACACGGTGGTCATTACGATGACCGCCGCTGAAAGTGCGCCTGTTCGCCAAGCTCAGGTTTTAAATCAAACGAATACGCCTAGCCCTAATGCAGGGCGATTGACGTCTCAGGCAGCCAATACCAATACGCCTAGCCCCAATGCAGGGCGATTGACATCGCAGGCGGCCAATACCAATACCGCAGCTCGCGTGACTAATTCAAATCCCCCTACTGCGGCTAAAAACCCGTTTAATAATAAGCCAACAGTAGTCGTGAGTAGCGCCACCACGACGACCAATACGGCTCGCCCGATTAAGACGGCCAGTGTTGCGAACAGCAGTCGCGTGGTCGTTGCTATTGATGCGGGTCATGGTGGTCAAGATCCTGGTGCTATCGGGCAAAATGGCCTGAAAGAGAAGAATGTCACTATTGCCATCTCCCGTCGGCTTGAAGCGCTACTCAATAACGATCCGATGTTTAAACCGGTTTTAACGCGTAATGGCGATTACTTTATTTCAGTGATGGGTCGTTCAGACGTGGCGCGTAAACAGAGTGCTAACGTGCTGGTATCTATTCACGCCGATGCGGCACCTAACCGTAGCGCCACGGGGGCTTCTGTTTGGGTGTTGTCGAACCGCCGCGCGAACAGTGAAATGGGTAACTGGCTGGAGCAGCATGAGAAACAATCTGAGCTGCTTGGCGGTGCAGGTGATGTATTGGCTAATACCGCTTCAGACCCCTATTTAAGTCAGGCGGTGCTGGACCTGCAATTTGGTCATTCACAGCGGGTCGGCTATGACGTGGCGACCAAAGTGCTGCGAGAACTGGAAACGGTTGGCGATATTCATAAACGCCGCCCCGAACACGCCAGTTTAGGGGTGTTACGTTCACCGGATATTCCATCGTTACTCGTGGAAACCGGCTTTATCAGTAATAGTACGGAGGAGCGGCTGCTAGGCAGTAGCGCGTATCAGGAGAAGATTGCTCAGGCTATTTATAAAGGCTTGCGCAGTTATTTCCTCGCGCATCCGCTACAAGCCGACCCAAAGGTCGAAAACCGCCCGCTAATTGAAACGGCGGCGGTTGATTCATCTTCAAGACGTTCAAGTGCTAATCAGCCAGAACCGATCGTCAGTAATGCGCAAAGCGGCAGGGTATCTGCCGCTAAACCGGTTGTGACGGGGAAAACCCAGATCCACAAAGTGCAGCGTGGTGAAACCTTATCCGGTATTGCCAATCAATACGGTGTCAGCATGGCCGTATTACGACAAAATAATACGCTGAAAAATGATGTGGTCTGGGTTGGGCAACGTTTGAAAGTTCCTGCGTCAGGCAGCGCGGCTTCAGGTGCAGCCCCCAAGACGGTCGCTAAAGCTAAGACGAGCAAAAGTCAGCCGATTAAGCATCAGGTAAAACGTGGCGACACGCTGTCTGCCATTGCCGCCAGATACGGGGTGTCGATGAGTGAGATTGAGCGGACGAATAAGATTAAGTCAGGTAACGTCCAGCTCGGGCAGACCCTCACTATCCCACAATCGTAAGCAAAAGGAACCGCTATGCCGATTCAGATTCTACCACCACAGCTCGCTAACCAAATTGCCGCCGGTGAAGTGGTAGAACGTCCTGCATCGGTAGTCAAAGAGTTGGTAGAAAATAGTCTGGATGCGGGTGCCACGCGGATTGATATCGATATTGAGCGTGGTGGCGCGAAACTTATTCGGATCCGTGATAACGGATGCGGGATTAACAAAGACGATTTAGCGTTGGCTCTGGCGCGCCATGCCACCAGCAAAATAAGTTCGCTGGAGGATTTGGAAGCCATCCTGAGCATGGGGTTTCGCGGAGAGGCTCTCGCCAGTATCAGTTCCGTCTCTCGTTTGATTTTGACATCACGAACGGCTGAACAAAATGAAGCCTGGCAAGCTTATGCTGAAGGCCGCGACATGGCCGTTACCATCAAACCTGCCGCGCATCCTGTCGGTAGCACGCTAGAAGTACTGGATCTGTTTTACAATACGCCGGCCCGCCGCAAGTTTATGCGTACAGAAAAAACCGAGTTTGGTCATATTGATGAGGTTGTGCGGCGTATTGCGTTGGCGCGCTTCGATGTGGCTATCAACTTGAGTCATAACGGCAAGTTAATGCGTCAGTATCGAGCGGCAACCGATCCTTCGCACCATGAGCGGCGACTGGCCAGTATTTGTGGGCCAGCTTTTTTGCAGCATGCGCTGGCAATCTCTTGGCAGCACGGTGATTTGACGATTCGTGGCTGGGTGGCTGATCCGGCGGCGAGCCGTGCACTCAGTGAAATGCAATATTGCTACGTTAACAACCGCATGATGCGTGATCGGCTGATCAATCATGCGATCCGCCAGGCTTATCAGGATTTACTCAAAGACGACCAACAACCCGCCTATGTCCTTTATCTGGATATCGACCCTCATCAGGTGGATGTCAATGTGCATCCGGCTAAGCATGAGGTGCGTTTCCATCAGGCGCGTCTGGTCCATGATTTTATTTATCAGGCAGTGACGACGGTTTTACAGCAAACCGCCACCCCTGCTTTGGCCATCAATGAAGATGGTGAAGTGCTAGAAGCGCCGCGCTGGCAGCCAGAAAATCGTGTGGCTGCTGGGGTGAATAAGTATGCGCAACCTGAACCGACGAAAAACCCTTCAGTGGCGCGAAGTACAGGTTCGGAAAAGGGAGCTTCGGCCCGTGAGCATATCGCACCGACTTATCGCGCAGACCCGCCTTATCAAAAGCAACAAGGTGAGTTGTATCGCCAACTGGTACAACCGACGACGGTCGCTGCAGCCACGCCATCCGCTATAGGCAGTGAGTCAGTCATAGTTAATAAGTCAGTGATCGCTAATAAGCCAGTAGATGTGGCGATGACCATGCCTGTGTCACGGAAACTATCCGCTGACGAACCGTTACAAGGTGATAGCTACAGTTTTGGCCGCGTATTAACGGTATTTCCACCTTGTTATGCTCTGATTGAATATAAGCACGGTATAGCATTACTCGCGCTGAATGTTGCAGAGCGTTGGTTGAAGCAAGCGCAGTTGAACCCACCATCAGAGGGGCTGCGCGCTCAGCCACTTTTAATCCCCTTGAAGCTGCCGTTAGAGAAAAATGAAGCGGCAGCCTGTCAGCGCCATCAGACATTATTGGCTACGATGGGGATAGAAATGACCGTTGAGCAGGGTCGAGCGACTTTACGTGCCGTTTCTTTACCATTACGCCAACAAAATTTACAAAAACTGATACCGGAACTGTTAGGCTATCTGTCGCAGCATGAAGAGATATCGCCAGATACTTTGGCCACATGGTTAGCCCGCCACCTCGGCAGCGAACATGAGGTATGGAATGTGTCTCAAGCGATACAATTATTGACGGACGTTGAACGTCTTTGTCCACAGTTGGTGCATTCACCTCCTGTCGGGCTATTACAACCTATTGATATAAAGGCTGCATTGGCAACTTTGACTCATGAATGATATTGAAAATACCGCTCGGCCACCGGCAATTTTTATAATGGGGCCAACCGCTTCAGGCAAAACAGCACTTTCAATTGCGCTGAGACAACGCCTACCCGTAGAGCTGGTCAGTGTTGATTCCGCGCTGATCTATCGTGGTATGGATATCGGCACGGCGAAGCCCAGTGCAGAAGAACTGGCATTAGCGCCGCATCGCCTCATTGATATTCGCGATCCGGCTGAAGCCTACTCAGCCGCTGATTTTCGTCAAGATGCTTTAAAAGAGATGGCCGACATCACCGCAGCAGGGCGAATTCCGCTGCTGGTGGGGGGAACGATGCTGTATTTTAAGGCACTATTGGACGGGTTATCGCCATTGCCCTCTGCCGATCCGCTCGTGCGACAGCGCATTGAACAGCAAGCAACAGAACTGGGGTGGGAGGCATTGCACCAGCAATTGGCCGAGATAGACCCTGTTGCGGCGGCAAGAATTCATCCTAATGATCCCCAACGGCTCTCTAGAGCACTGGAAGTTTTTTTTATTTCAGGTAAAACTTTAACGGAACTGACTAAAATTTCGGGTGAAACCTTACCTTATCAGGTTCACCAATTTGCGATTGCGCCTGTTAGCCGGGAGCTTCTGCACCAGCGGATTGAATTACGTTTTCACCAAATGCTGGAAGCAGGGTTTGAAACAGAGGCTAGGGCGCTTTTTGACCGCGGTGATTTGCATACGGATTTGCCTGCCATTCGTTGTGTGGGATACCGGCAGATGTGGTCTTATCTGTCCGGTGAGATTGATTACAACGAAATGGTTTACCGCGGAGTTTGTGCGACACGTCAACTGGCAAAGCGCCAAATGACTTGGTTACGAGGCTGGAGTTCAGTTCAGTGGCTCGACAGTGACAAGCCGGGAGAGGCTTTAGACTCTGTAATACAGGTTGTTAGTGCATAGGTTGAATGATTGTGTACAATTGATTAGTACTCAACGCGCGGATTTTTTTTTACGCAGTTTATTTTTGAGCCGATAGGTTCTTAGTTAAAAACAACAAGCAAATAAGGAAAACATAGAATGGCTAAGGGGCAATCTTTGCAAGATCCGTTCCTGAACGCATTGCGTCGTGAACGTGTTCCGGTTTCTATTTATTTAGTGAATGGCATTAAACTGCAGGGCCAAGTTGAGTCTTTTGATCAGTTTGTCATTCTGTTAAAGAATACAGTCAGCCAGATGGTTTATAAGCACGCCATCTCTACTGTCGTGCCTTCCCGCCCGGTTTCGCATCACAGCAATAACCCAGGTGGTAGCACCAATAATTATCATGGTAGTAATCCGTCTGCGCCTCAACAGCCGCAGCAGGATAGCGATGACGCTGAATAAAGCGTATCGCAGTTCGACCATGACGGAGAGCATAAGCAACGGATTCGGGCTTATGTTCTCCGCACTAGCGGTATTGATCCGTTTGAGAGGTTGCACGTTTGTTTGACCGCTATGAAGCCGGTGAGCAGGCCGTACTGGTCCATATCTATTTCTCGCAAGACAAAAACTCAGAAGATCTGCGTGAGTTCGAAGCGCTAGTCTCTTCTGCGGGCGTTGAGGCTTTGCAAATTGTGACGGGGAGTCGCAAAGCACCACACCCTAAGTTCTTTGTTGGCGAAGGAAAGGCCGTAGAAATTGCTGACGCAGTAAAAGCCAGTGGCGCGACTGTCGTCTTGTTTGATCATGCCCTATCCCCTGCTCAAGAGCGAAATCTTGAGCGTTTGTGCGAGTGCAGAGTTATTGACCGTACAGGGCTGATTTTAGATATTTTTGCCCAACGAGCTCGTACCCATGAAGGTAAATTACAAGTCGAATTAGCGCAATTGCGCCATATCGCGACTCGTTTGGTACGAGGCTGGACGCACCTTGAGCGTCAAAAAGGGGGGATTGGCCTAAGAGGGCCTGGTGAAACCCAGTTGGAGACTGACCGCCGTCTGTTACGTGACCGAATTTCCTTGATTTTGAGCCGGCTAGAACGCGTAGCTAAGCAGCGTGAGCAAGGTCGTCGTGCGCGTACACGCGCTGATATTCCGACAGTCTCTTTGGTGGGATATACCAACGCCGGTAAATCCAGCCTGTTTAACAAAATTACGGCAGCTGATGTTTATGCAGCTGACCAATTATTTGCCACACTGGATCCAACGTTACGCCGCATCAATGTGGCTGATGTCGGGGATACGGTATTGGCGGATACGGTAGGTTTCATTCGGCATCTGCCGCACGATTTGGTTGCTGCTTTTAAAGCAACATTACAAGAAACGCGGCAGGCCTCATTACTGTTACACATTATCGATGCAGCTGATCCTCGGGTAACTGAGAATATGGCCGCGGTCGATTCTGTCTTGGCAGAAATCGAGGCCGATGAAATACCTACATTATTAGTGATGAATAAAATCGATTTGTTGGATGATTTTGTCCCGCGAATTGACCGCAACGAAGACAATCTGCCAGTCAGAGTTTGGCTTTCAGCTCAAACCGGCGCAGGGATCCCGTTGCTATTTCAAGCGTTGACGGAGCGTCTTTCAGGTGAGATCGCACACTATGAATTACGTTTGCCGCCTCAGGCAGGTCGTCTACGTAGCCGTTTTTACCAGCTTCAGGCAATTGAAAAAGAGTGGATAGATGAGGACGGGAACGTCGGTATGGTGGTAAGAATGCCTATCGTGGATTGGCGTCGTCTCTGTAAACAAGAGCAAGAATTGAACAGTTATATTCAAACACATTGATTAACTAATCTTTCTTGCGAGATTGAGAGCCAGCGTCTTTGGCATGTGCTCTTGGCCTGAAGAAAACCAATCATAGAAGAATGGAGCTAAAACATGGCGTGGAATCAGCCCGGTAATAACGGACAGGACCGCGATCCGTGGGGGAGCAGCAATAATAATGGCGGCAACTCTGGCGGAAATAACAATAATAAAGGTGGCCGTGACCAAGGGCCGCCTGATCTGGATGATATCTTCCGTAAACTGAGCAAAAAACTGAGTAGCCTCGGTGGCAAAGGTGGCGGAAGCGGTAATGGCAACAATGGCGCGACACAAGGCCCTGCTATCAGTGGTCGTATTGTGGGCATCGCCGTCGTTGCGATTGTGGTTATCTGGGCGGCAAGTGGTTTCTATACAATTAAAGAAGCCGAGCGCGGTGTTGTGACTCGCTTGGGTAAATTAAGCCACATCGTACAGCCTGGTTTGAACTGGAAACCGACCTTTATCGATGAAGTGACCCCAGTTAACGTTGAATCTGTACGTGAATTGGCCGCTTCTGGTGTCATGCTGACCTCCGATGAGAACGTGGTTCGCATCGAGATGAACGTGCAGTATCGTGTGACCGACCCAGCTGCATACCTGTTTAGCGTGACTAATCCTGATGACAGTCTGCGTCAGGCAACAGACAGCGCAGTGCGTGGTGTTATTGGTAAATACACCATGGACAAAATTCTCACCGAAGGCCGTACCATCGTTCGTAGCGATACTCAGCGTGTACTGGAAGAAACGATTCGTCCGTACAACATGGGGATAACGTTGCTGGACGTTAACTTCCAGGCTGCACGTCCGCCGGAAGAAGTTAAAGCCGCATTTGATGATGCAATTGCAGCCCGTGAAAACGAACAGCAGTATATTCGTGAAGCGGAAGCCTATACCAACGAAGTCCAACCTCGTGCTAATGGCCAGGCGCAGCGTCTGTTAGAAGATGCTCGTGCATATGCCGCGCGTAAAGTATTGGAAGCGCAAGGTGAGGTTGCCGGTTTTGCCAAGTTGCTGCCTGAGTATAAGGCTGCACCAGAAATTACCCGTGAACGTTTGTACATCGAAACCATGGAGAAAGTTCTGGGTAAAACCCACAAAGTGTTGGCTAATGATAAAGGCAATAGTTTGATGGTGTTGCCATTGGATCAAATGATGCGCGGTCAAAGCGCAGATAAAGCGGACGGTAACAAAGACACCAGCCTGCTTCGTTTGAATCCACCTTCCTCTGCTAATAGCAGCCAAGAGTCTGGTGCAAGTAGTTCAAGCTCAACCAGTGGCTCTATCATGGATCAGCGCCGAGCGAATGTTCAGCGTGATACTTCCACTCGCGTAGGGAGAGAATAACCAATGCGTAAGTCTATTTTACTTATCGTCGTTGTGGTGTTAGTTGCACTCTACGCTTCGATGTTTGTGGTACAAGAAGGCCAGCGCGGGATTGTGCTGCGCTTTGGTAAGGTATTGCGTGATAGTGATAACAAGCCACTGGTGTACTCACCGGGCCTGCATTTCAAAATACCCTTTATCGAAACAGTGAAGACGTTAGATGCTCGTATCCAGACTATGGATAACCAAGCTGACCGTTTCGTTACCAAAGAGAAGAAAGACCTGATTGTCGACTCATACTTGAAGTGGCGTATCAGCGATTTCAGCCGTTACTATCTGGCAACAGGTGGTGGTGATATTTCTCAGGCAGAAGTCCTGCTGAAACGTAAATTCAGTGACCGTTTACGTTCTGAAATTGGCCGTTTGGATGTGCGCGATATCGTGACTGACTCCCGTGGTCGATTGACGACTGAAGTTCGTAACGCATTGAATACCGGTACAACAGATGATGAAACTGTCACGACAGAAGCTGATGATGCCATTGCCTCTGCTGCTGCCCGTGTTGAGCAGGAAACCAAAGGTAAACAACCTGCGGTTAACCCGAACAGTATGGCGGCACTGGGGATTGAGGTGGTTGACGTGCGAATCAAGCAAATCAACTTACCAGCTGAAGTCTCTGATGCTATCTTCCAGCGTATGCGTGCTGAACGTGAAGCGGTAGCCCGTCGTCACCGTTCACAAGGTCAGGAAGAAGCAGAGAAGTTGCGTGCAACGGCTGACTATGAAGTCACACGTACACTGGCAGAAGCAGAGCGTCAGGCGCGTATTACTCGCGGCGGCGGTGATGCAGAAGCGGCTCGTCTGTTTGCCGATGCCTTCAGCAAAGATCCAGACTTCTATGCCTTCATCCGTAGCTTGCGTGCGTATGAGAACAGCTTCAACAGCGGCAAAGATGTGATGGTGTTGAGCCCAGACAGCGATTTCTTCCGCTACATGCGTTCACCTGATAACTCGAGCAAGCGTCCATAACGGCTGTTGTAACAGCGTGTTTTGACCGTAATAGCAAGGCCCGTTCATACGGGCCTTTTCTTTTTGAAACCATTTTGACCTTTTGAGACAGACCATGAATTCAACCATTTTGTTAGCATTGGCACTGGTTTTGGTGCTTGAAGGACTGGGTCCGATGCTTTACCCCAAAACTTGGCGCAAAATGATTCAGTCGATGACCCAATTACCCGATACGACTTTGCGCCGTTTTGGTGGAGGATTAGTGGTTGCCGGAGTCGTTATCTACTACATGTTGCGTAGCCGCATGGGTGGCTAAATGTAAGCACAAATATTGTTCAATTATGTGTTAAAAAGTACTGAAAGCCACCGTATGAGATGTTAGAATCCTTTTTTAAGCAACCTGGTGATTTTTGAGATGGGTAAGAACGTCGTCGTACTGGGCACCCAATGGGGTGACGAAGGTAAGGGCAAGGTCGTTGACCTGCTGACTGAACGGGCTAAATATGTTGTGCGCTATCAAGGTGGTCACAACGCTGGCCATACTTTGGTTATCAACGGTGAGAAAACCGTTCTTCATTTAATTCCCTCAGGTATTCTGCGTGAAAACGTAATCAGCATCATCGGCAACGGTGTTGTACTGGCGCCTGACGCTTTAATGAAAGAGATGACAGAACTTGAAGCGCGCGGTGTGCCTGTTCGTGAGCGACTGTTACTCTCCGAAGCATGCCCATTAATCCTGCCTTATCATGTGGCTCTGGATAATGCGCGTGAAAAAGCACGTGGTGCAAAAGCTATCGGTACTACTGGTCGTGGTATCGGTCCTGCCTATGAAGATAAAGTTGCTCGTCGTGGTCTGCGCGTCGGTGACTTGTTCAACAAAGAAACCTTCGCAATCAAACTGAAAGAAATTGTGGATTACCACAACTTCCAGTTAGTGCATTACTACAAAGAAGACGCGGTTGACTACCAAACTGTGCTAGATGAAGTGTTGGCTATTGCCGATATTTTGACTGCTATGGTTGTTGACGTTTCTGAATTGCTGGACAGTGCCCGTAAGCAAGGTGCATTGATCATGTTCGAAGGCGCACAAGGCACCTTACTGGACATCGACCACGGTACTTATCCATACGTGACCTCCTCTAACACCACCGCTGGTGGCGTTGCGACAGGTTCAGGCCTTGGCCCACGTTATGTTGATTATGTACTGGGTATCGTTAAAGCGTATTCTACTCGTGTTGGCGCAGGTCCATTCCCGACTGAGCTGAACGACGAGACAGGCGAATTCCTGCGTAAGCAAGGTAACGAATATGGCGCGACCACTGGCCGTAGTCGTCGTACTGGCTGGTTGGATATCGTTGCGGTACGCCGTGCTGTACAGATCAACTCCTTATCTGGCTTCTGCATGACCAAATTGGACGTGTTGGATGGCTTGAAAGAAGTGAAACTGTGTGTCGGTTACCGTATGCCAGATGGCCGCGAAGTGGAGACTACACCACTGGCTGCTGAAGGTTGGGAAGGTATTGAGCCAATCTACGAAACCATGCCAGGCTGGTCAGAAACCACCTTTGGCGTGAAAGAACACAGCAAGTTGCCACAGGCTGCTCTGAACTACATTGCACGTGTAGAAGAGTTGACGGGTGTTCCGGTTGATATCATCTCTACCGGCCCTGATCGTGAAGAAACCATGATCCTGCGCGACCCATTTGATGCGTAATTGATGATTCATTGGCTCACCGCCAAAAATCAGCATTAGATGTGTGCTTTAAGTAATAGCCGGGCTTACGTCCGGCTTTATTGTTTATGCTTTCCCTGCATTAGCGATTTACCTGCAACGTCAAACTTGTATACAACGTCAATAAAACTGGGGAAGGAAGATATGCTGAAACTGCCCCGACATGCCGTTTTACATCAAAAACTCACCTGTCACCTAAATGATTAGTCGCAAGCTTTATGGCTGGTTTATCATTCAAACTATATATCAGTCATACTACAAGTTGCATGGGTGTTCACTGTCTTCGTTCCCCCTAATCACTTACTGATGGTAAGCTCTTGGGAATTCACTCAGTTGCTGCCTTTCTGTAACTCGAATGATTTAGGATATAAGTTTTCTAAATAACACTTAGAATCGCACTTCTGACTGATCAAATATGTGTCATCTTAGATGGGTTTAAGCCGAGTAAACTGATACTCAGGGGTATATGTGCAGTTAACAAGTTTTACTGATTATGGTTTGCGGGCGCTGACTTACATGGCCTCGCTGCCGGAAGGCGAAATGACCAGCATTTCTCAGGTAACTGAGGTCTATGGCGTGTCTCGTAATCATATGGTTAAAATAATCAATCAGTTGAGCCGTGTCGGGTTGGTCACTGCGGTGCGGGGTAAGAACGGTGGAATACGGTTGGGTAAACCTGCCGAGCAGATTCGAATTGGTGATGTTGTACGCCAACTTGAACCACTCTCACTGGTGAACTGTAGCAGTGATTTTTGCCATATCACCCCCGCTTGCCGCTTGAAACAAGTGCTAAATCAGGCGGTGCAGAGTTTCCTAAACGAGCTGGATAACTATACTTTGGCTGACATGGTCCAAGATAACACTCCACTCTATAAGCTATTACTTGTTGAGTAGTTTTTATAATAAAACATGTGTATACCCCATAAAATGAGAGGTGTAGGACGGCGGTAAGCAAGATAATCCTGAGATGCCCAATGAGTGAGGGCTGCTGCAAGTCAGTGATTCGGGAGAGCGAGTGCCGTTAATACGCCTACAATTTGGGAATACAGCCTGCTGCTGACAACGGAGGAACCGCAATGTCACAAGATCCATTCTTGGAACGAGAAGCAGAAAAATATGAGTCGCCGATCCCAAGCCGGGAATTCATTTTGACTCATCTCGCCAAGCGCGAAACCCCTGCCAGCCGTGAAGAGCTGGCTAATGAACTGAATTTAACCGGTGAAGAGGCTTTAGAAGCACTGCGCCGCCGCCTACGCGCGATGGAGCGTGATGGGCAATTGGTCTTCACTCGTCGCCAGTGCTACGCCTTGCCGGAGCGCCTAGACTTATTACGCGGTACGGTTATTGGCCACCGTGATGGCTTCGGCTTTTTGCGTGTTGAAGGTAGCAAAGATGATTTGTATCTCTCCGCAGAACAGATGAAAACAGCGATTCATGGTGATGTGGTCTTGGCTCAAGCGATGGGCGCAGATCGCAAAGGTCGCCGTGAAGCGCGTATTGTGCGGGTATTGGTACCGAAAACTAGCCAAATCGTTGGCCGCTACTTTACCGATGCAGGTATTGGCTTTGTGGTGCCGGATGATGGTCGCCTGAGTTTTGATATCCTGATCCCACCGGAGGCAATCAACGGTGCGCGGATGGGGTATATGGTGGTGGTTGAGTTAACCCAGCGTCCGACTCGCCGGACCAAAGCTGTGGGTAAAATCGTTGAAATTCTTGGCGAAAATATGGGCACGAGCATGGCGGTAGACATTGCTTTGCGTACCCATGAAATCCCGCATACCTGGCCACCTCAGGTAGAAAAACAGGTTGCAGATCTAAAAGAAGAAGTGCCAGAAGCGGCGAAAAAAGGGCGCGTAGACTTACGCAACCTACCATTGGTTACCATTGATGGCGAAGATGCTCGTGACTTCGATGATGCTGTGTATTGCGAGAAAAAACGGGGTGGCGGCTGGCGTTTGTGGGTTGCCATCGCGGATGTCAGCTATTACGTGCGCCCACGTACGGCGCTAGACGATGAAGCGCGTAGCCGTGGTACTTCAGTCTACTTCCCATCGCAAGTCGTCCCGATGCTGCCGGAAGTGCTGTCGAACGGCCTCTGTTCATTGAACCCGCAAGTCGACCGCTTGTGCATGGTGTGTGAGATGACCATCTCCTCACAGGGCAAGCTTTCATCTTATAAGTTCTATGAAGCGGTAATGAGCTCCCATGCGCGTCTGACCTATACCAAAGTGTGGCGCATCATTGATGGTGAAGAGTCGCTGCGTGAACAATATAAGCCGCTGGTGCCGCACTTATTAGAGCTGCATACCATGTACAAGGCGCTGGATAAGGCCCGTGCTGAACGAGGCGGTATTGCGTTTGAGACCGAAGAGGCTAAATTCATTTTCAACGCTGAACGCCGTATCGAGCGTATCGAATCGACGGTGCGCAATGATGCACATAAGCTGATTGAAGAGTGCATGATTTTGGCGAATATCGCCGCGGCGCGGTTTGTCGAGAAACATAACGAACCTGCCCTGTTCCGCGTCCATGACCGCCCAAGTGATGACCATATCTCCGCGCTACGCAGCGTGCTGAGTGAGTTGGGTCTGACACTCGGTGGTGGCTTGAAACCTGAGCCAAAAGACTATGCGGTGCTGATGGATGAAGTCGCTGATCGTCCAGACCATGAAATGCTGCAAACGATGTTGCTGCGTTCCATGAAGCAGGCGATTTACGATCCGGAAAATCGGGGTCACTTTGGTTTGGCATTGGCTTCTTATGGTCACTTTACCTCACCCATCCGTCGCTATCCTGATTTGGCGATGCATCGTGCTATCAAGTACCAGCTTGCGAAAGAGCAAGGCAATGTGAAAGAACGTTGGACGCCTACTGGCGGCTGGCACAGTGAGTTCGAAGAGATGCTGCAATTGGGTGAACACTGCTCAATGACTGAGCGCCGCGCGGATGAAGCCACCCGTAATGTGGCGGATTGGCTGAAGTGCGACTTCATGCAGGATCAAGTTGGTAAAGAGTTCACCGGTATTATTGCCAGTGTGACTGGATTTGGCTTCTTCGTGCGTCTGGACGATCTGTTTATCGATGGTTTGGTGCATGTTTCTAGTTTGGATAACGACTACTACCGCTATGATAGCATCGGCCAGCGCTTGATCGGCGAGTCTTCTGGTCAAGTTTACCGGTTGGGCGATACCGTCGAGATTCGGGTGGAAGCGGTCCATATGGATGAGCGCAAAATTGATTTTGCACTGGTATCCAGTACTCGCAAGCCACGTGGCGAAGGCAAGACTGCTCGTGATAAAGCGAAGAAAGCGGATGGTCAACGTACTATGCGCGATACGTCCTCGAGCCGTGGTGGTCGTGGTAGTTCTTCCGGTGCGCCGCGTCGTGATCAGGCACCAGCAGGGGCAGGTCAAAAACGGCCTCGTCGCGCGAAGAAACCGGTTAATTTCGAGCCAGATAGCGCTTTTCGCCCAGCAGATGCAGCCGCTAAGCTAGACGACAAAGTGAAAGCTGAGAAAAAAGCTAAAGCAAAAGCGAAAAGAGCCTCTGCAAAAACGAAAAAAATTGCCGCTGCCACCAAGGCCAAGCGTGCGAAGAAAAAAACCAGTAGCGACGAGTAATGGCGTTGTAGTCGGGTGGCTTCGGTCACCCGCATTAATTTAATCATTGGCTGGCAAATTATGTTGTCTGCTAACACATGTAAAAGAGCATCATGAGCGAAATTATTTACGGCATTCACGCCGTCAAAGCCCTGTTAGAAAACGATCCACAGCGTTTCCTTGAAGTTTTTATACTGAAAGGTCGTGATGATCGTCGCCTACAGCCACTTGTCGCTGATTTGGAAGCGGCGGGTTTAGTGATTCAGGTTGCCAGCCGTCAGTGGTTGGATGGGCAGGTTGAAGGCGGCGTCCATCAGGGTATCGTGGCGCGGGTGCGTGAAGGGCGTCAGTATCAAGAAAATGATCTGCCAGCTTTACTAGAAAGCCTAGAGACGCCTTTCCTGTTGGTGCTCGATGGTGTCACTGATCCTCATAATCTGGGGGCATGTTTGCGTAGCGCGGATGCCGCAGGCGTCCATGCGGTTATCGTGCCACGGGATCGCTCCGCACAGCTCAATGCGATTGCTAAGAAAGTGGCCAGCGGTGCAGCAGAAAACGTGCCTTTGATTAAGGTGACGAATCTGGCGCGTACCTTGCGTGTGCTGCAAGATCACAATGTCTGGATTGTGGGGACGGCTGGCGAAGCCGATCACACTCTGTATCAGAGCAAGATGACTGGCCCGATGGCGCTGGTAATGGGCGCAGAAGGTGAAGGTATGCGTCGTTTAACCCGCGAACACTGTGATGAATTGATCAGTATTCCGATGGCAGGAACGGTTTCTTCGTTGAATGTGTCAGTGGCCACCGGTGTCTGCTTATTTGAAGCTGTGCGCCAGAGAGCGCTGAAAGGTTAATTTTTTTCTCTTTATGCTTCGTCAAAAGCCAACATTTATCGATGTTGGCTTTTTTATTTGCGATGTGACGGCGCCATCGCAATTATCTGCGTTAGATAGGGGTTTGATCCCTGTTTGTGATGAGTCTGTCAGCAAAAACTCCCACCTACACCATACTTAATCCTGATTTATGAATGCCGGTTGTACATTCATACCCTGAGTCATTGGCATAACAGGTCGATTAAACCCCCTGTCACTGCTAATCAGAAGGGTAAGTACCGAAATGGAGGAAGGTATGGAGTGGCAGACCCACTTGGTTTTCAATCAACCAGAGCCATTATCGAACAGTAATTTATTTTTATCTGATATGGCATTGCGAGAAGCCGTGATGCGGGAGCATGCGGGTTGGGATGGGGAGGAACTCTCTCTGATTGGGTTACAACTTGGTTCGCAGGAGTCACTGGAATTAGGGCGGTTGGCAAACAATAACCCGCCCGAATTATTACGCTACGATGCCGCCGGTCAGCGGCTAGATCAGGTGCGATTTCACCCCGCGTGGTATGTGTTGATGCAGGAATTGGTTAAGCATCGGGTGCATAACCTACCTTGGCAGGAAGATGCTCGCATCGGCTCTTTTGTGGCTCGAGCGGCACGTTTTATCCTGCATGCTCAAGTTGAGGCCGGAACGTTATGCCCCATCACGATGACATTTGGTGCTATTCCTTTGTTGCAACAATCACTTCCACCGCTTTTTCAAAATTGGCTGCCGCCATTGCTTTCTGATCGCTATGACTCTCATCAGGTCGTTGGTAACCAGAAGCGGGGCTTGCTGATTGGGATGGGCATGACGGAGAAACAGGGAGGCTCTGATGTACTCAGTAATACTACGCGGGCAGAACCGTTGGGCTCACGTGGTCACGGTGAAGCTTATCGTCTGGTGGGGCACAAGTGGTTTTTCTCTGTGCCGCAGAGTGATGCTCATCTGGTACTGGCGCAGGCCGAAGGCGGCTTATCTTGTTTCTTCCTGCCTAAAATATTGCCTGATGGCACCCATAACGCCATTCGATTAGAACGGCTGAAAGATAAGCTGGGTAACCGTTCTAATGCCAGCAGTGAAGTGGAATTTGAAAATGCTAGCGCATGGCTATTGGGTGATGAAGGGGACGGAATCCGCCAAATCTTGAAGATGGGCGGATATACCCGTTTCGATTGCGCATTGGGTAGCCATGGTCTGATGCGACGAGCCTTTTCTGTTGCGCTCTACCATGCTTGGCAGCGGCAAGCATTTGGCAAAGCATTGGTTGAGCAACCTTTAATGCGGCAAGAACTCAGCCGCATGGCATTGCGCCTTGAGGGGCATACCGCGTTACTGATGCGTTTAGCTCGATCATGGGAGAAGCCCAAAGAGGCTCACGAACAGATATTCAGTCGCTTACTGACACCGGCGGCAAAATATCGAGTCTGTGGTCTGGGCAGTGCCTTTGTTGCTGAAGCGATGGAAGTACTTGGCGGGATCGGCTATTGCGAACAAAGTGAACTGCCACGACTTTATCGTGAAATGCCGGTCAACAGCATCTGGGAGGGGTCTGGCAATATCATGTGCCTTGATGTATTGCGTACATTCCGCAAGCTGCCAGCAGCCATCGACATGCTACAACAAGAGTTTTATCCAGTACGTGGGCAGAACCGTTTGTTTGATCGCGCATGGCGGCAATTGCAGCAGCGGTTGAAAGCCCCCAAGGAAGAACAGGGACGAGCACTGACTCAACAACTCTTTGATCTGTGTTGTGCGGCACAATTAATGCGTTTTTCATCGCCTCCTGATTAGACATGAGATAAATACAGGGGTAACCGTGAGATAATTATGGGACTTTAGGGGAAGACTGTGGATTTCGTGGGATACTTTTTGTAAAACGATTACTGTATGTGAAAAGGAGTTAGGCTTACAGTAATCTCCTTTAAAATTCTGCTACCAACTTCAACTGGTAGTATCAGCCGGAAATCCACACCCTACATGGAGAGACTCATGGACAATGATACCTTAGAAACACTGTTGGTGGCCCAGGTTGCTACTTTAGCCCATCAAATTAAACAGGCCAAAGCAGCAAGGGGAACAACAACTACTGATACCTGCGTTGGTGAAGCCGTAAGAATGATTAAGAATCAGCGTCCTGAAATCCTTCGCAAGCTCTGTGAAACTCGCTAGTTTCACAATCGATAAGCATCGTCGCGTCAATCAGCAACACGACCTCGTTTAGCACCTGACGGGCTTGCCCAACTGGCAACCCGCTAAGGTGCTGTTTGATGATGTTTATGGCTAACTTTGAAATTTCCGAATTATCTAAAGCGATACTGCTGTAGCTGGTTTCTGACATGTTTATTTCCTCGTGGATGAATAACCCATGAATATAATGAGCTAAATCGGAAAACAGGGATGGTAAAGCCCTTTAACTATCCATCTTCACCCGAAGCCCCATCCTCAAATAATTTCCCCTGCATCCGATCCAGTTCTTCTCTTTTTACCCGTTTCACAACGCTGTAAATCCACTGAAGCGAAACGCCGAACTTACGGGCCAGTTCGTGATGATTGCGTCCGTCAAACTCCAGGAAGATCTCCCTGTCGCGCTGGCTAACTCTCCAAACCATGCCCATCGGGAAATACACGTTCTGCCCGCCCCAGACCTGCATCATACGGTTGGCCACTGCCTCGCCGATTTGGTCAGCCACGGCGACGTCAATCTCAATGATTTCACGCACCGTGGTAGCTGTATGCTGGGCGAGTTCAACTAGCAATTCAGGCCCTTTACTGCGAAACTGGCTATGGTCGCTCATGATCGTTTCCCCGTTGTCCGGTAATGCCACTTTTTGAGCTTCTCAATAACACTGCTGGCCTGTTCCGAATTCAGCCAGCGCAATCCGTCAACACCTGTTTCCCGTTTAACCCAACGTGCCAGCGAGAGTTCAGAACTGTCACGGATAACGCCTGCTGCAGCCATATCCAGCCAGAGAGCGCGTATTTTTCGGGACTGTGGATGGTCATCCAACGCAATACCAGTTTTAGCATTCCCGCCAGGCTTGACCCTGAATCCTTTCTTTTTCATGGAGTCCAAAACTTTGGTTAGCTGCGGAAGATCCATCCCTTTGGCTGAAGCCCTACCGGTTAGCCCCTGCAACATCTGACGGTAGGTATCTTCGTCCATCTTCAGATCATTACGGGCAATATGAATAAGCTGGATTAATTGTTGTTTAGTCATGGCTGTCGTCTCCAGCAACCAGTTGGCCAATATAATCGACAAAAAGCGGCAAAGTTATTGGCCAGAGCAGGAAGATAACTGACCAGCTTACCCAGCGTTTCGCCCCCTGGTAACGCGAGTAAAAACCCATATAAAGGTGCAAATTAGCGGTACACCAGCCCACAAAGCCATACCAGAACACACCAGATACAATGAACTCTGCCATCATCGTGCCCCCAGTTTCCGCTGTTCCTGTCCGTTTATTGGCTGGTGCAGCCTGATGTTCTCGCCTTCCCTGTAACCAAGGTGGCGGGACATGTCCGCATCACGTGATTTCCCAGCCTCACGGCCCGTGGTTGTGCCTGAATCTGGGTATTTCTGCTCAAGCCAGAGTTTAGCCAGCTCCCGTTCCTCGCGGGACATAGCAAATAAATGAACCTCGCTGCGCACGGCCAGTACCCAGCCTTCGGCAAATTTATCACCTCGACTGGTTTTGGTTTTGTTCTTGATCCTTTTATTCTGCTGCCCGATATAGCTTTTACGTGCCGCTATTAATTGTCTGGCCAGCACCTCCCATGTGTACGAGGCCAGTTCCACACGACCTTTATTACCGTAAAAACCAACGCGGGGGTTAAAGCCGGAATGAATAATAGATTTAACGCCAAATGCCGTTTGGATGATATCCAGCAGGCCCAGCATATAACGTGGGGGATTAACGCTACCTGCAGCCCAGTAGCGACTGATGCTTTCATCAATGTCACTAAGTGCAAGGTCATTTTGGGTAATATTGTATGCCTGCATCAGTTTTTGGGCGCGTTGTAGGGCCAGCGCCGCTTCGTGGGGGTTATCGGATTTAGCCAGCGCCAGCAGTTTTTTTAACTTCTCCAGCACTTTTTCATTATTTTGCTGCATAAGTCACCCCCAGACGTTCGGCAAGGCGTTCCAGCTTTTTCTGCTTATGAAAGTCAATAATCAGCCCCATCCCGTTGAGGCGGAACTGTTCAATCATGATTTCAACGTCAGCCAGTTCGCCAGCTAGGTCAACTTCGTTACCCAGCCCATTCATATTACGAGCAGCGGCAGCGGCCAGTTCGGCAGCTTCTTCTATCAGCTTCAAAGCCTGAGCTTCTGGCCCGAAGGTTTTCAGGGCCAGATTGTAGATCATCGAACGGTTATACAATTTCATGCCTTTCATCTTCTCTTCCCCAAATTAATGGCGTGATACGCCGATAACTTTCACGTGGCCATTCTCAGTTATTTCCAGCTCGTACAGCGGCGGCATTTTTCTCAGGTGGTCACTGGTTGCGTGAAGAACGTAAATGGCCTGATCCAGGCCATTGGTTGCTACGATGGCGTGCGAAGCCATGCTGATTAATTTGATTAATACCTGTCTGATATGAGTGGGTGTTTCACAACCACAGTCGCTGATATATTCCGCGACAATCTCACGGGTGCGTTTTTCGGCCTCTTTAGCGGTAATCATTTCTTTGCCTCGCAAGGGATGAACTCCATGGAAGGGATTTCTACGTAGTAATGCTGGCTGCAGTGAGGGCATACCAACGTGACGAGAACCGCAGGGACACGGTATTTACCGGAGGTAATCACGCTGGCCTCGCTGAACTTAATGGTGGTAATGCCTTTCTGGCAGTTGATACATTTGATGGACATATTTAATTCCTTAAAGCTGTTTTCGGCGTGCAGAAACCCACGGCGCTGACGCCGAAATAAAAGAAAGTGCTAATTAAATTAAATGGCAGAGATATTTAACGGGATATTAATTAGCTCTCCGCTTTCATCTTTTTTTTCCCGAAAATTAATATATGTTTTAGATACGGCAATCTGTAATGATTCAGATATGGCATCCATCGCTTTATTCCAGCGGTCATCCGTAATTTTGACTCGGCGCAAAGAAAGGATGCGTCCAGTATTAAGCTGCCCCTCTTTATCCACCTGGAAGGCATCGCTGATGATAGCCCGAAGGTTATCATTCGCACCTTCCGACCACTCGGTGACACACTCATCAATAAGGTCTTTAGCTATCTGCAATTCCGGCCCAAAGGCCAAAGAATCCTGCACTTTTATGGTAATTTGTAAACTGCCGTCAAAGCTGCTGAAGGACACATTACCTTTAGCTCCACCACGAGTACGTCCGTACTTCTCAGCAACGAGATCAAGCCAGGCATAACATTCATCAAAAGCACGGCGCTTAAAATCGCGTAATTCCGCGCTTTTGACCTTTGCTGCCGCCACTTGCTCTTTGACGAAAGAGTCCATCGCCAGATCGTAATCAGATACGTGTGCAATCGGCACCAAACGGCCTTTGCGGTCTTTCATATATTCTTCTTTATCTACTTCGCTCATTTTTGTTCACCTTGTGGTTAATGTAATGATTCTGACCAGGTAATCCGGCAGCCATGCAGTTCAAATACCCCCTGACGGAAACGGCCAGAGCCGTCGTGACCGAAATGGATATAGCTTGCTTTTCCCTGCTCTAGCAGGCGGAGGCAGTGACCATTTCTGGCTATACGGATAACCGGCTTACTGCCTAAAATCATGATGCTCTGAACGGTGCTGTTCATGGCGTTCAGCGCGGCTATGGCAGACTGCAAATGGTGCATCTGCTGGTTGATATCGGTGATGGATTTCATGGTTACACCCCCTTAACGACATCGGCATTGACCTGCGGAACCCCAATTTCAGCAGCGAGGTTCATGGCGGCTATCACCAAGTTACTGACAGCCAGTGGATACAGCAGGCTGATCATGCTTTTACGGTTGCTACCCAGATTGCTCAAGCGGGTGCGAATGGCGTCCACCGCGCTGGCGTCCATGACGTCGGCCAGCTGCTTCCCAGCCCGCTGCAGTTTGAAGGCCAGAAAATCTTCCAGACTGTTATCCAGCGGTAGCAGCTCAATGACTTCACAACGCTGTACCACTTCGCGCACTTCCATGTTGCGTTCGGACAGTTTTTCCGCCAGTTCAGGCTGGCCAATCAGCACGATGGACAACAACCGTTTAAAACCGGACTCCAACTCAAAGAAGCGCTTGAGATGTTTCAGGGTCGGGATGGGCAGACTGTGGGCCTCCTCAATCACCAGAACGTGGCTGAAACCCGCCTGGCTGCTGTCTTTCAGCACACGGTGCAACTGGCGAAAACGGGCATCCTGGCTGCGTTTAATGTTCTCTAACGGCGCAATGGTGCTGACAATGGCCTCGGCGATAGCCGCCGCCTTCAGGGTTTTCCCTTTCACATCGTTGTCTTCCATAGCGATGATGTAAGGTTCAATGACTACCACTGGCGCATTCTCACGGTTGATGCGTTCAATCAGGTCGCGGCGCAACGTGGATTTACCCGCACCGGACTCACCGATAACCGCCATAAAGCCACCGTGGCGGGCGGTCTGGTACAGAGCCTCACGCACGTAACGAATATCGGGTGTGGTGAACACATCCTCCGCGCCCTGCATGGCATCATCGGCAAACGGGTCTCGGAAAAGACCAAACGCTTTTTTTGTTGCTGGAAATAACACCTGCTTTTTGAGTAACATGTTCTCTTCCTCACTGAGGTTGGTTTTATCGGTAGTGCCCGCTGTACGGGGCGTGACAGCGCCCTGTGCAGCACCAAAACTCTTCGTTGTATCAATCCCCTGACTTTCCAGATAAGACGCCAAACGCTGGCGTACCTCCTCCGGGCGGGTGCGGGGCCACTCGTTATGGTTCACAATCTGGGCCAGCGTGGCCTCGGAAACGGCAACGGCTCTTGCCACCACCGCCTGCGGGATACGGGCCTCTTTCAGTTGGTGCTTCAGTACCAGCATGTTTTCCTCCTCAGTTGCCGTTAACGATGCTGATAACGCTGCTGCGGGCCGGAGTGGTCATAGCGGTCATCACCTCATCCAACACAACTTCCGGTACGCCATTTGGGTACTGTGCTGTTAGCTGGCGATAATGTTCCGGTGTCCAGGTATGACCGTTAGCGCTGAACTTCTCGCGTAGGGCTTTCGCCGCTTCCACATGGGTCAACGGACGCTGCTCAACACGTGGGCCGCGTACTTCTGACACCTGACCGCGTTTAGGCATGTAGGCAGGAAGCGTGGCGTCGTCGATATGTTTGTAAGGGTCAAGCCTGCCGCCGAACGGCAGTGCCTTCGCTTTACGTGCCGCAGCGGCATCAGTGGCGTTATCTGTTTCGGTGACAAGCTGTTCAATCTCTTTTGCTGCTGTCTGGGCTGGGGTGTCTGCCACGGCTTTATGGCTTGCGCCAAACACAGCCGCACTTTCAGCAAAGCCAAATTCGTTCTTTTTAACCTCGTCAACAAGGAAGAACATTTCGTGGCCGCCTTCCCCCGTCAGCACAACCTGTGCGGCATCGGTACGCCATGGATTGCGGGTAATCATCAGCTTTTCGCCAACCATCACGCCCGGTACCGCAGAGACGTCGTACTCGATTCCTCGGAACGGCACCCGTAGCTTTGATGTCACTTTGCGGCTCTCCGGCGCGGCTACCGCGAGTTCGCGGCACACTTCAGCAGTTGGCGCTTTCAACAGTTGGTCGGCGGTGATTTTCAACCAGATATCCGTTCGGGTTTTACGATGGCGGCTGTGAATTGCCGTTGCGTTAAAGTGGCTGCGCCATTTGGCGGCCAGTGCGTTCAGCTCTTCTAGGCTGCTGACCGGCTGGAACTTGAGCCCCGGCTCTAGCTTGCGTTCGATAATGTCTCGGGCTTTTTCTACCTGACCAGTCGCACGGGCGTTATGTGGTTTATGTGCGATCAGATTGATACCCAGTGACCGGCACATGTTTTTAGTCATGCCAGCGGTGTTTGCCGAACCGGGGTCGAGGTAGAGAATTTTCGGCACACCGTGCAACACATCCGCACCACCGCGTTCCTGCATCGCGTTGATGAGAACGGAACAGAGGTTCTCACCTGATTCCGCGCCCATCACGTACTCAACGTAAATCCAGCCGCTGGTGTGGTCGGTAAGCTCATAACTCCACACACGGTCACTGGCGATGCGGGCAATATTGGCAGGCTTGTTCTTATAGAATTTTGCACTGTCCATCACCTGCAATCCCTTGTGGCCGTTGCTCAGGTAATAAAGGGTGCAGAGTGAAGCATCAATCTCCCAGACGTGGTTAGGGTGCAGGCTGGCCATTTCTGAAGACGGGGCTGGGGCGTCCAGTTGTTCTGGGTGCAGGCCGTAGTTACGCAGGGCGCGGCTGATGGTGTCCTCAGACAGCGGAAAGAATTCGCCGGTTTCTTCATCCGTTCTGCCTGCGGTGATAAAGCCATTAGTACGTAGGGTCTCCACCGCATCAGAGATGGAATAAAGACGTTTGCCGTTTTTACGGGTTGCTTCACGCAGAGTCGCAGATATCAGCGCGGCTTCGTCGCGGCTCAGGGCGCTGCGCCCGGCATCAGCGCGTTTTTTACGTTTGTCAGTCACTGAAACCTCCTTTAGCTTGCGCAGTAGCGTTGCGCGGGACAAGCCCAGTTCAATACAGGCTGCGTCATATACTGCACCGCGTTTACCATGCCCCGCGTCACGCGCCGCGCGGGCAACAGAAACCAGTCGTTCAGTCAGGGCGGCGCTCATCGGTTACGCCTCCTGCCGGTTAATCTCAGGTTCTGGCTCAGTCAGCCAGGCTGGAGCAGCATTGCCTGTCGGGGTATCTGGAAGGTCAAAGGTCGAGCGAAGGCTGCGGGCAGCATGTTCCAGCTCACAAATAAGCCCTGTCATAAAGTCTTTCGGCGTATCAATCTGATTTTCTGCGCAATATGCGCACAGCGTTTCAAAGGCGCTGAACAGGCGAACAGTGATGGCTGATTCAGCTTCGGTGGAGAGTGCTGTCACTTCAGCCCGCAGTTTCTTCACCTCTTCATCAGGTTTGGGCGGCTGAATACGGGACTTTTTCTCCAGTTTGGTGGAGAGCACGTCAATCTTTTCATTCTTGTCTGCGAGAACACGCTGCTGTGCTGAGTTGGTTTCGCGGGCTTCGCGCAATGCAGCTTTCAGTTCACGGCTGGTCATGCGATCGATATCGTCAAGTGTCATACCGGCAACAGTGCCACCATCAGCCAATTCGACCAGATCGTCATCATCTTCGGTCATCAACTCGAAGAGTTTTGTTTTTCCCAAAAGCGCAAGCGCTTGCGCTTTTGATTCAAGTTTTGGGGAAAGATATTTGAGTGATGCCTGCATCATTACCTGTGCAGTCCGCTTTGGTAGAAATAACTGAGATTCAACTATTTCAATGAAGTCACCATGTGGTTCATTCTCTTTAAGAATAACAAGCCTTTTGCCCGCTTCCAGCATGGCTTCCGCACTCTGCGCCATGTAAAAACGTGTCTCATGTACGATACGATCTCGTTCATACGGCAGGCCATCACCAAACTGCTGCATGATTTCAAGGCGATGCTCAGTCATGGCATTAATATTGATGTCGAGGTCATCAGTCAGTGGGGTATCTTCAATCAATTCAATTGGTTGTGTTTTGGTACGTCCCATTTCAACTCCTTAGCGACTGCCAGCCATAACGCGCTGGTTAATTTCATTGATGCGATCTTGTGCCCTAGCCATCTCGCTGCTGTGCGCCATGGCGATTTGTAAAAGCTGCACGCCTGGCGCAAAGCGCCCGTTATCAAGTTTCAGGGCTAGCCCTTCTTCGATAAGAGTGTTCAGCGCCCGATTGATATTTGCTGGTGACTCACCGAGTGCTGATGCCAGTTCGCCATTTGAAACGCCGTTCAAAGCATGACCACGCAGCGCTTTAAGTACCCGTAGGATGCGAGAGCCAGAACTGGAGATATTTGTCTTAGTCATGCCACATTCCCCTTTTTGCAATATGTGATAACCTGTTACGCAGGTTAAAATTTCAGGCAGCTTGAGCTGAAGGTTTAAGTCCCAGCTTTACAGCAATTTCATGGGATTTGCCGTAGTGAGCTTTGGCTTGACCATTAAGAACCCGGTAGACCTCATTACGGGTATAGCCATTTTCTTCAGCCCAGCGGGTAAATGTGACCCCACGCTGACGGAAGAGAGTTTTAACTTGTTCTGCAGTCATCGTTGTCTCCTTGGTTGATGCAATGATGTTTGGTTTATATGTGATAGATTATGTGATCAATACATCACATAGTCAAGGTGGTTTTGTGACTAATAAGTCAATATTTGAGCGTCTCAAAGAAGAGCGAAAAAAACTAAAGCTGACTCAGGCCACAGCAGCATTGCTCGCGGGAGTTAAGCGCGAGACGTGGAGTCGATATGAGTCTGGTCTTATGTCACCAGGAATGGAGGTTCTCGCTGCATTAGCTACTGCAGGGGCTAACATTCAATACATTCTGACGGGGGAGTCATCAGGAACAACCCTTTCCAGAGATGAAATGGAGTTACTGCAGCGTTACCGGGAGGCACCTCTTCAGGTCAAAGGGTCGGTGTTATCAGCATTAACGACGGGTTCTTCCAAAGAACGAGCAGAACAGGTAATCCACGGAGATGTTCTCGGGAACGTTATTAAAGGTAATGTGACGATGGGAGCTGGGACAGTAATGAATAAAAACACGAAGAGAAAATGAGCGAACCAAAACAAACAGTTAACGGAGATGTAGGTAACGTTGTCAGCGGTGACGTAACCATTAATAACTACTCTGGTGAAGTTTCAACTGCTACCCAGCAGCCAATTTCGCTGCTACAGAAGCGCGATTTGCACAGGTTGATGGATGAGTTAGTGGACGCTGGTGAAAGCAAGCGAGAAATGTGGTTGCTGCTCCATACCAGACTTAACACCACTACCGTCAACGAGATGACGGCCGCTGATTATCATGGCGCAGTTGAGATCCTTCAGGGGTATGCTCAGCGTATAAAGTACCTCAAAGACTGTAATATTCTGGTTGCCAAAGTAATAAGCATTACTGATCCCGCTTACCGTAAAGATAGAGACAGATATTGCCTGAAGCATTTCGGTACAACTCATCTCAAGGGAATGAGTAAAGAACAGCTTCAGGAAATATTTGGTTATTTTGATGAGTTACTGGATGTTTGTGACGACTGTGAAGTGTTGCCGTTGCCAAAGGATACTGTGCCGCAGCCAGCAAAAACGACGGTTCTAACAAAAAGAAAACCGCTCGTTATCTTAGGGGGCGGAGTTATCATCGTTGCCGCAGCTCTGGTTGGGTTCGTGAGTTATTCTGACAGATGGGCTTCAGCAAAAGAGACCAGAACGAGCGAAGAAAATATTTTTATTGTCGAGACAAATGACAATATAATAAATGCTTCAATTCCCGCTTTGCGCAGTATATTTCCTGGACTAAACAAGTACAAAGCAGATTTCCTCTCAGTTTCAAGTTACAGGCAGAAATCTGGTTGGCGCACAATTGTCTTACCCATCGCTGATGACGCACCAGTTCGAGCCAAGTACAATCTTGACCAAAATAAATGCTATATCAACATATCCCCAGATGGGGATTACGCCAAGGTACTCAATACATCATGTCTAAAACTTCTGATTGATAGTTCAGAAAGTCAGGGCAAAGCACCTAGATATCGTTTGAAATAGCAAAAAAATTGAAGCGAGAATTAGAATATTAGTTCTAAATAGTTAGAGATTTTATATATAACGAATAACAATGAATGGAGTCATAATGAACGAATTTTTAGCTTTAATTGCAGCGGTAGCCATCTGGGTCATCGTGGGTAAACTCTTGTCACGGCATTTTATCCGAAAAGGTCATAAGGTATGGTTGAGCAAAACCAGCGGAACTATTGTTGGTGCAGTAGTTGCGCTGTTTTTCTTAATTTTACTGATTCCAACCCAAGATAACGATAATCCCAAAAC